>JAZLGC010000060.1:0-81893 GCA_045616125.1 Treponemataceae bacterium
GGTCTCATCAAAACTCCACAAATCTACCGGATTGCCAGTACTGTCACTCCTTTCGATTTGTGGCATTCCTGTACAATCTTTGTTGCTGTGTAGCATTCAGCAACACTTTTTACGGACATCGCCTAATTTTTTACGCTACTTGACGGTCGTTTAATTTTCCATAACGAATAAAGCTGGAACAATACCTTCAAAAGAGCGGCTAACGTCGCTTCCATAGTTACTGGCATCACCATCGTTGCTGACGTTGCGCGCGTTGCCATCGTTACTATGGTAAGGCGAGCGCAGCCACCAACTACCACCACTGGAACTGCTCTGGAAAGCGTAATTTGCAAGGGCATAATCCGTTGGTTTTCGGATTCTTGTATTTCGGTTGCCATACTGATTATAACTTGCAAAACCATAATCAGTTCTAGTTACTTCCTGTTCGCTGAGCAGGAAGATCTTATCCTGTGTATCTTCGCAGTAATAACTGGTTGCTTGTGATACGTTGTTACCGGCATCACTGGTACTTCGGGAACTGTTGTCTACGGTTGCCTTCTTTATCATTTCCTGCTGGCTTTCAGTAAAGGCTTGCTGTAAAAAGCCTTTGTCTTTCCAGTCTATGGTATAGCTGTTACGGCTTCCGCCATCGGTAACTAACTGATTATCTGTACCGTTAAGCCATGCACGTACATTGCTGTATTTGTAGTTTTTGGCATACACGGTCTTTCCGTTTAAGGTACGGCTGCTGGTTGAACCGTAGTATGGTACGTTTGCAGTAAGTATCCGTTCTGCCAGCAGCAGTCCTTTACTGCTGTATAAAACACGCCAGATAATGGGTTCTACCTTAAAGTATAAAGTTCTGTTTACGGACGAATATTTTATGTAATCACCATTACTATATTGGTATGATCCTGAATTGCCATTTTCAGTTACTTTGGCGTACCAGTTACCATCACTGCCAAGATAATAACGGGCACCGGAAATTTCAGGGTTCACAATGGTTTCGTCAACTGTTACTGAAGATGCTTTTATGGTCTGAGGGTATACACCAAACTTTACATAGGTGGCACCACTAATTTTGGCAGGTATGGAACTGCTGGTTATACCGTAAGTTGCTAATTCTGAACCAGTAAGGACTTTGTACATTCCCAGTTCATCAAAACTTACTTCCAGTGTAATTTTCCAATACACTTTCCTCACGAAAACTCCTGATACAGACTCAATCTAACCATTAAATACCGTAGTAAAATAGCCGCTGGGTGACACCGGTTCGCCAGCTTCAACCAGATGGCGGCAGTCGCCCATGACCTGAACACGGAATGTGGCGGTGCCGGGTTCCCGTTCTTCTGCGTTCATGACTGTGACTGACGTGGTTGGACAGAAGAAGTTCTGCAGCAGGGGAAGCATAGGCATGCCGGTCAGGTGGCTTATCATGGCGGCAGTCATGCCGAAATGGCACACAAAAACCAGGGTAATATCATCGTTTTCAGTACCTTTGTCGGTGCCGGTATTATGACTGGTGTAATACAAAGGGGTGCTGGTAATCCGGTCACCCGTATCATCGGCACGGCAGTAGCCATAATGGGATAGAACGTCATCAAGGCCCTGTGCCATATCCCGATAGCGCTTTTCACCGTCAGAATTACAGAACGGTTCCACATTCCACCATTCACGGCGTGACCAGTCTGAATGTGCGGTAAACACACGGGGCATCCAGTCCCAAGCACCCACCTTGGTGCCGGTATCAGGACTTTCAACCATAAAGTAAATCTCTTCCAACCAAGGTAGGGTGGTACCTTCCATCCCCAGCTTTTTCAGGCTGAAACTGGCGGTATCCTGAGCTCTTCCTAAGGGCGACACAAAAACCTGGGTAATTCCGGTCCAGTTCCCTACTCTGCCACTCAGAATTTCAGCCTCTCTCCAGCCCTTTTCAGTCAGTGAATCGTGCTGGTAATCCGGGTCTCCATGGCGGATAAAAATCAATCTCATCTACTGCCAATCCTGAGTTTCTTTGGTTTGAAAATAGTCAGTTACCCGGTCCAGCTGGTACTGCATGGCTTCGGACTGAGCTGAATCCGGCAGCATACCGGTAAGGGAACGCATATATTCCATGGTCTTTAACAGACTTGGCGTTCTGGCAGGTTTTTCCGGAATAATGCCACCTGTTTCCCGGATAGCAGTAGCGGCTGCCAGTAAACCTGGCCGACCGTTCAGGCGGGCAATAACATAGTCAAGTTTCAGCCGGTTCAGACTGTGAGTAAAGACATCGTTTTTTTCTTTAGGCAGCCATTCTGACAGGTCACGCAGTGCACTGAACATGTCTGCTGCCGTTTTGAATTCCGGACGTTCTTCAGACTTGAACACAATTTTCTGCAGTACAGTCCCTACGGTCTCACAGGTACGGGCCTCTGGATCCGGGTTGTCTGATGCAAGGCTTGCAACGTTGGCAAGTTCATCAAGACTCAGGGTTTCGGAGCCGTCATCAAAGCCGTTGCTAAATTCTTGTGGTTCTGTCGGAGCCGCAAAAACGTCAGAAATATCAGGTTCTGAAGAGGCATCGGAAGCCGCAAAAGCATCAGGCACTTCTGATTCTTCCAGATCACCATCACCCTCATCCCCAATAACATCTGAAATCGTAGGAACTTCAGTCAGTTCGTACAACTCATCATCATCCAGAGGATCTGCAATTAAATCATCAACGGTTGGAATAGCATCTTCCGAAGTATCACGATCGCCGGGGAATTCATCATCGTCATTGAGAATATCATCAAAAATATTTTCATGATTCATATCATCATTATCCTGAACATCATTCTGACCGTTGTCAGAAGCTTCATCGCCGGCAGAAAGAATATCGTTATCCGATGGTTCTACTTCAATAATCTCATCTTCCTCAAACTCTTCCGGAATTTCCTCTGTTGTAAAACCTGCTTCATCTTCATCATCATTCAGTATCGGTTCACTGAACTCTGCAGTGTTATCTGCCGGTTCCATTTCTTTCTGTGGTTCGTCTTTCATTTCGGTTTCAGGTGCTGCAGGTGCAGGTGTTACCGGCTGAGCTGTTGGTACTGGAGCAGGTGCTGCAGGTTCTGGATTCTGATATACAGGTGCAGTCTGATACGGATATGGTGAGGGCGGTGTATAAGGTCGTGCTACTGGCTCTGGAGGAATCTGTTCCATGACCGTATCATCATCCTGGTAGCCAGAGCCATTTACATCAAGGGTAGAATACGCTTCTTCCGGGTCGTAGTTCTGATGACTACCCTCTGCATAGGGATCATAATCAAGCTTTCCATCTCTGGTGGGAACATATTCTGTAGGCATATCATCATCGATAAGCCCAAAATCGCCACGTTCATCTTTCAAGGTCTTGCTGTATACTTCTTCATCAATAGGTCTAAGGAACTCATCGGGTTGTACATCAAAGACCAGATTTTCAAAGGGATCAACCGGGGCAGCATCAGGTTCTACCTCAAACTGTAACAGCTGGTCATAATCGATGGTTTCAAGGGATTCGATTTCTGCAGCCAGTTCATCAGAAATTGGAACGGGAGCCATCAGCGGTTCTGACATACGGTTCTGTACGCTGTTTTCATAGAGAGAAAGAGATCGTTGAATTGATTCAGCATCACCATTTTTGGCATTTTCAGAGAGAATATCGGTCATAAGAGCCGTAATTTCAGCTTTCTCCGTATTATCATTACCTACACGCTGTACACTGGCCAGAATAATCGGGTTGTTTTCATCATATTCCAGGGCTTTTTTGTACATGGCAAGAGCTTCTTCCGGATTTCCCTGTTTCTCGTATACATCGCCACGTAATGTAAGCGCAACGGAATCGTTTTCATGTTTATCAAGATAACGGTCAAGGTTTGCAGCAGCTTCCTCATACTGTTGATTCAAAAGGAACTGCCATGCTGAATCACGCATATAGGTGATATTTGACGGCTCAAGCTCTGAAATGCGCTGAAAACAGCCGTTAGCCTTATCAAGATGGCCGCTTCTTACAAAGTATTGGGCAAGCATATTCAGGTAATCGGTGTTATTCAGATTGGTCTTATACATGCCACGAAGCTTTTCGCCAGCCTCTTCAAGCCGTTTCTGATCAATAAGAAGTTTACAATACCGCAGTTCATATTCAAGATTACCAGGAGCAAGTTCTTCCATGCGCTGGATTTTCTTCATTGCTTCTGCATTGCGTCCCTGCTTTTCATACAACAGTTCAAGACCGTTAAGGGCGCTCATATTATCACCATCAATATCAAGAGCCGTTTCGTAACTGTCTTCTGCAGTGTTGTATTTCCCCTGTTTCACGCTTAGATTACCCTTGGAACTGTGTAATTCAGGAGAGTTCGGGTTGATTTTGATAGCCTGTTCCAGAATGGAATCACATTTTGAAAGGTCTTTGCTGTGCATAAGCAGTTCAGCATACCCATTCATGGCATCTTCCCAACCCGGTTTCGATTTCAAAGCGTTTTCATAGCTGAGTTTTGCTTCCTGTTCTTTTCCCAAGGCCTGATAACTTCTGGCTGAATTAAGGTGAAGAATAGGATGATTTGGATCAATTTGAAGAGCCCGCCAGTACGATTGCAGTGCACGGGTATGATTGCCGCGGAGAGCCTGAATACTGCCGATATGATTTATAGCCAGTACGTCATTGGGATTTACTTCCAGAACTTCGTTGAAACACTCTTCAGCAGCATCGTAACGACCTGCCAGTTTATAGGTATGCCCAAGATTATAGTTAATCTGAGCCGTATCTGTTGAAATCATCAACCCTTTTTCAAGAACTGCAATGGATTTATCGAATTCACCGATGCGGCGGTAGATACCACCCAATTCATTGAGCGCATGAATGTTACTGCCATCAAGGGAAAGGACCTGATTAAAGGGTTCGATGGCCTTACTATCCAGTCCAGCCTTAACGTAGCAGTTACCAAGTTCAGACCAGAGTTCAACGTCTCCGGGATTTTTTTCCAAAGCCTGCCGTAAAAGACGGGTTGCCATGGCAAAGTCCCGTGAAAGTTTTGCATTCTGAACCCGCTGTAATACTATTTCTGTTGCTTTGTCTGACATATCCATAACACTCCGTTCGTTATACTTAATTCTTTACTGATCCTGGACGGGCATACACTTCCGAAGATAATGGTCCGTACACAACAGGTTTTTCGCCAGAATAGGCACATACCGCAAAATAATACATTTTGCCATTCTGCAATCCGGTAATGGTGACTGTAGAAAGATTTCCGCAATCAACCGGACTTACCCCTTCAAGGGCACAGGTTCCCAGATATTCTCCAGGACGTTCACCATAGTACACCAGATATCCACCGATTTTTTCTGAACTGGAAGCACCTGTAGGTGAATCTTTCCATGACAAGGTTACACTGCCATTTCCAGATACGGCACGGATGTTGTAGGGGGCAAAAGGCCGTTCCCTGTTTTCGTAATTAATATCAAATCCACTTACCACAGGCGAATAGGATCCGGTGCCATCAGTGAACAGACATCCCTTAATCTGAAAATAACTGTTATACCCGGACTGCAGCGAAGCAATATTCTGTCCGCTGGTGAACTGGTGCCATTCTGGCTCTGTTTCAGTCCAACCATAGGGTTGATTACTCCAGCGGATATAATATGAAGTGTCAGTCTGTTCCGGCAGATTTGCAGTTACCGTTATAGAATTAATTTTAATCCCATTTTCTGAAACTTCAAACTGTCTTGTTACAAAGATTCCTCCATCGGCATAATAACGGTCAAACAAATCTGCCTGACGTTCTGCCGTATTTACCGCTTCACGGAGAATACAGAAATCATCAAGGTACCCTGCATATCGGGAACAAAGGGTAACATCGGCCACAACCCCAAGACGGGCAGGATACATGGTTCCTGATTCACGACCCGTATCAGTAACATAGCACATATCTTCAAGACGGCCGTTTACTGAATATTCCAGAAGGCCAGAGTCTGCATCATAAACCAGCTGATGAAATGACCATTCTTCAGGAACAAGAACTGATTTTCCTTCCAGCTGAACCGTATGATTTTCATCGGAATAGGTATCAAATACATTGGTAAATAACCATGTCATATGGTTACTTTCAAAATCAGCATTAATCATCTGATACAGTGAATAATTTGCAAGATTTCTTGATGAACGCCATGCAAAAATCTGTTCACCACTGTCAACAACTGCAGGATTCAGCCAAAAGCCGATGGTAAACGAGCCGGCAAGGCCCTGCTTTCCGAATAAGGCCCGATTTGTACCTTTCAGTACCAGCCCGCCTTCTCCACGGAACAAGGCAGCTTTTCCATGGGAATGAGACTGTTCTACAATCAGCATATGATCACCCGATACTGCTGCTACATTATAATTGCCGGCATCATCAACTAAGCGGCCCGAATCAAAATCAAGCAGTATGTCAGTGGTGGCAGTTACTTCCAGTTCCCGTTCTGCAATTGCCCATGCAGCGCAGCCTTCTTTACCGTCAGCCTGTGTAATGTGGTATTCTTTTGAAAGTCCGTTCCAGCCCGATTTGTTTCCCAGAGTATATACGCCGCTTTCAGCTGTTACCGGTAACAGACACAGACACGTCAGCAGAGAAATCACACAGATAAACCTTACTTTTTCATTCATTTTCAGTATCATAACAGTATGAGCACAGACAAATCACGACGGGAAGTACTTCACGAAACAGCCTTAAAGGCGCCACACCAGAGCGGGGTCTATTTATGGCGCAACGAGGAAGGTACCGTACTGTACGTCGGGAAAGCTAAAAGTCTGAAAAACCGTCTGTCCTCCTATTTCTCCGGTAATAAAGATATCAAAACCCGGACGCTGATTTCCCGGGCTTATTCCATTGAATACATCGTTACTCCCAACGAATATGAAGCATTCGTTCTGGAAAATAATCTGATAAAGCAGTATACGCCTCATTTCAATATTGATCTGAAAGACGACAAAACGTACCCGCTCCTCAGAATAACCAATGAAAAATTTCCCCGGGTGTTCAAAACACGCCAGATTGTAAAGGACGGTTCACGGTATTTTGGTCCCTACCCTAACGTATGGGCACTGGACACTTTCATTCAGGCACTACACACTTTATATCCCCTGCGACAGTGTCACCGTTTCAAGGCAAAAGATTCGCCCTGTCTGTACTACCACATAGGAAAGTGTTCTGCGCCCTGCTGCAACAAAATTTCCGCAGAGTCCTACAGTTCATTTATCGGAGAAATCTGCTCTTTTCTTGACGAAGATTCCACCAGGACCTGTGAAAATATAGAAAAAAAGATGAAGGAAGCCGCCAAGGCCCTGCAATTTGAAAAAGCTGCAAAACTCCGCGATGCCCTGAAAGCCGTAAAAGAGTTGAATTCAAATATAACGGTTAACGACTTTGATCCTGAGGGACGCGACTACATTGCGTTTGCTCAGGAAGGCAGCCTTGTTTCTTTCGCCGTTCTCTGTATGCGAAATGGTCATCTGGTTGCCCGGGAACGGTACCGTGCACACAGCCTGAAAGAAGACGATGAAATCATCACGGAGTTTTTCAGCGCTTACTATACCGATGCTGATAAAATACCGGCATTGATCTTTGTGCCACCGAAGACAGACGTAACGCTGCTGAAACAATGGATTAAGGAGACGTACCGGAGGCCTGCACGCATTATTCTGATTGGTGGGAAAAGCGCACTGGCTTCTGAAAGCCGGCATCTGGCAGCGTGGAATATGGCTCAGCAGAATGCAAAAGAAGACTTGATTCGTGCCGTACGGGAACGGGGCGATATGCCTGCCATGCGGGAACTGCAGCGGGTCCTTGATCTGCCACGGCTTCCGGTGCGTATAGAAGGCTTCGATATTGCCCATATCGGCGGTAAGTTTCCCGTTGCTTCCCTTATCAGTTTTTACAACGGTAATCCGGATAAAAAGAACTACCGGTATTTTCGTCTGAAGACAACAGACGGTTACATTGACGACTTTGCCAGCATGAAAGAAGCTGTATCCCGCCGCTATACCCGTCTTCTGAACGATGGTGAAGAACTGCCGGACCTTATCATGATTGATGGTGGTATCGGTCAAGTAAATGCGGTAAACGAGATTATTGAAGCACTGGGATTAAGCATTCCCATTGTCGGACTTGCAAAACGGGATGAAGAGCTGTACAAGCCTGGCAACAGTACTCCCGTATGCCTGCCGAAACATAATGATGGTTTACGGTTATTGCAGCGGGTCCGAGACGAAACCCACCGCTTTGCTACCAGCCGGAACCAGCGTCTCCGCACAAAGGAAAACGTTGTATCCCGTTTTGAAATGCTGCCCCATATCGGGCCAAAACGAGCACGGATTATTATGGATACCTGGGGAACCTTATCTGACTTTACAGCAGCCATGGAACTGGAACCGGAAACTGTTGCTTCCCGGCTTTCACTGAACACTGCAGATGTGGCTGAAGCCCTTGCAGGTGCGAAAGTAATGCTTGAAACTGCTGAAAACAAACGCGCTGCCGGTGCTGACCGATTCCAGCCGATTCCTGTCAGCAATACAGTGCAGGCAGAAACCATGTCATCACTGGCAAGTCTTGCTATCTCAGACGAAGGAGAATCCGGGGAAACTCCCCTCGCCGCCGAAGACCCCAGCGACATTTATAAATAAATTCCCTTTTTTCGTACTTTTTCTGTTTGCGAAGTGACACTCTTCAGAGTATCATTTATTCGTGGACGATAATACAAACCCCTTCGGCAGAAAAATTCTCTTTGTGGACCCTCCAATCAACATTACGTCTCTGGTTATACCTCTGCTGATGGAAATGGAATACGAAATATACGCAATCTCATCCTATAAACGACTCAAACCCATTCTATCAAAATACCCGGATTCCATCTGTTTTATAAATCCGGAAAGCGAACTTGATACCGATGCATGGATTAGACTGATACAAAGTATTGAAGCTGATGACTCAATGAAAGCCGTCATCATCGGGGTGTTTGCCCGGGCAATACGTAAAAGTGATAAAGACCGTTTTCTTTCAGAATGCCGTTTAACAGCAGGGTTTATCCAGCAGGTTCCCGATAAAGACGAACTGACCAATCAGTTTCATGAAGTTTTCAACGCAAACGGAGCAAAAGGTCGGAGAAAATATGTTCGTGCCAACTGCGCAGATGACAATTCTCTGTCAGCCGTGGCTACTGTCCTGGGTAAAAAAATCCGATTTGCCATTCAAGATATCAGTACTGTAGGAATCTGTGCAAAAGTTTCAAAGGACATGGCATCAGTACTCCCGGCAAATACGGTACTTCCTGATTTCACCCTGATTCTGCAGGGAACAGAACTTAAAATCGGTGCTGTCATCATTATGGCAAAAATTGAAGGAGACTCTCATGTTCTGGTAACCTTATTCCGGAGCGGCATGTCAACCAACATCAAGAACATGATCCGGGAATATGTGGGTCAGAAACTCAACCAGTACCTGATTGAAGAAACGTCAGGTATTCCTGATGATGAAACCGATTACATCACCGATCCAAACAAGGCTAAAGAACGTCAGGAAAGTTAGTTTTCCTGATTCTTACGATTTTTTTCTGAGGCAAGTTTTTCCCATTGAGCCGGTTCTGCTACTTCAAATCGCAGCAACTCTTTCGTGTATGGATGCACAAATTCCAGAGTACGGGCATGAAGACACAGTCTGCCACAGGGATTAATGTGACTCCGATAGATTTCATCGCCAGCTAATGGATATCCGTAATACGCCAGATGAGCCCGGATTTGATTCGTACGTCCGGTTTCAAGATCAAGTTCAAACAACGTATTGTTTCTGTTCTGAGAAATTACCATATAGTGGGTAACCGCATCCATCATCTGTTTTTTCTGTTCCGCAGTGAGCAGTGTTGATGAAGGATCAACAGCGTAAGTATGATGGGCTGCGTTTTTAATAAGTGGCAGAGATATAATGCCGTCTTCCGGCAATGAAACCCATTTATTTCCCCGGGGATTTTCCGTTAACGCCCGATAGGTACGCTTTTTCACCATGGTCTGCCAGGTATCCATTATGATATCTTTGGTTTTTGGATCAAGTGCTACAAGCAGAATTCCAGAAGTTTCTTTATCAAGACGGTGCACTGCATAGGGTTTGAAAGCACCGTGAACCAGTCCCCGTTTCTGCCGTTCTTTTGTCAATGTATCAATGACAGTCCGTCCATGGGAACCTGGATACCCAACTGTCAGCATACCTTCAGGCTTTACTACAACCATCAGGTGTTTATCTTCATAGAGTATTTCCATAGGCGGTCACTATAGCCTAAACGGAAATAAAATCATAGACTGAAAGCACTATGGCATCAGAAAAAAAGACCAACGCCATGCGGATACTTGAAACCGCAGGCATTCCCTTTACCACAAAAACCTATGAATTTGATGAAGAAAACCTGGACGCCCTTCATGCAGCAGCCAGCGCAGGACTTCCTGCAGAACAGGTTTTCAAGACCATCGTTATGCGGAATGAACGGAACGAAATTTATGTATTCTGCGTTCCGGCTCCCACAACTGTTAATTTGAAAAAAGTACGTGCTCTTACCAGTTCCAAGGATATTAATCCGGTTAAGCCACAGGAACTTATGGGACTGACAGGATATATCCGTGGAGGATGCAGTCCTCTTGGCATGAAGAAACATTACCCTACTTTTATAGATGAAACTGCTGTTCTTTTTGATGAAATTTTTGTCAGTGGTGGCCAGCGGGGCCTTCAAATCTGTGTAAACGGTGAAAAGCTGGCAGAAGTTACCAATGCCCAGTTTGCAGAACTAACATTATAAAAAAGGCTATGTCCGTAAAAAAAAGGCCACCGGTAAAGGGAGTAACCGGTGGCCAAAATCTGTATTACAACTTACATCCCAAGTTTTGCCTTGTTGATGTTCATCAGTTTGGTCTGAGCGTCGATAACCTTATCGATACCCTTGTCTTTCTTGAACTGATTGAAGTCAGCAATAATCTTGTCGAATTCGGCATCAGATTTTGCAAGAATCAGTTCAGGAAGAACTTTACCCCAGCGGCGCTGGATTTCTTCGTAGATAATAGATTCATCAGAACCAACTTCAAGAGTCAGACCATCGTAAGCAGCGAATGACTGTACGTATGGACGAGTCCAGAGCTGTGGCTGTTCCAGTGCTGGTGAATAAGAAGCACCGAACTGGTCAGACCAAGAAGTATCCATCAGCATCCAGTAGGTGTACTGTACACCAATGTCATTTTCCTGAGCGTTTTTGTCAGTAGAATCCAGTTCTCTGATTGCTGGAAGCAGGTCTGGTTTACCAGAAGCATCTTTAGCATAGTGTTTACCTTCGATACCGAAGTAAGTATCCATCTGTCCTTCTTCAGAAATCAGGTAGGTCAGGAACTGAATAGCACGAGCTGGATCTTTACAGTTCTTAGAAATCAGAGTAGTGGTCCAACCTGCAATACCGCCACCAGCGAGGGTGTGGTCATCACCTTTAGAGTTTTTAGGACCCTGAACTGCAATGTAGATTGAGTTAGGATCTTCAGCATAACGGGCCATCTGAGCAGCCTGCATATCCCAGTTCTGGTACAGCATACAGAAGTAACGTCCCTGAGCTGCTTTTTCTTCGATCTGTGAACGTTTATCAACGAACATATCGGTAGTAATCAGGCCTTCTTCGTTAGCCTTGCGGAACATTTTCAGCCAGCGGGTGTATTCAGGATCTTCGGTAAGACCAAGGTTAGCATCTACGAATTTACCATTCTGTTCTGGGCTGATAGCCAGGAAGTGAGCCAGGTAACCCTGGAGCATTGAACAACCGGTGTCACCGAATTCGTTGGTTCCGAAAGGAATCAGGCTCTGTCCGTTTACAGTTGGGAACTTAGCTTTTGCTGCACGCATAGCGTTCAGGAATCCTTCTGGAGTGGTCATGTCAGGTGAACCAATAGCTTCGTACATATCTTTGCGAACCAGGAAGGTTTCGTTAGAAGTCAGTTTACCTGCATATTTTTCGTAAGCTTCCGGGGTGTATGAAGAGTTTGGATATTCATACAGGTGACCGTCAGTATAGGTGTACCAACCAGCTTTGTTGTTGTCGATTACTTTGAAGAAGTAAGGATCGTATTTGTCAGCCAGTTCATCCAGAGCGTATACCATGCCGGCATCTTTCATCTGGGTAATCTGTCCTTCCCACCAACCGATTGTCAGAATATCTGGCAGTGCATCACCAGCGATCATGGCATTCAGTTTTTCAGCTTCGTTACCAGCTGGTACTACGAAGTTTACATTTACACCGGTTTTTTCGGTAATGTATTTAGATACTTCTGAATCTCCCCAGTGGCGTGCAAACCAGCTGAAGTGCAGATACCAGTCAAAAGTGATTGGTTCATCTTTATTCAGAGTCCAACCTGGTACAGTTTCGGTACCAGCTTTTGTGCTTTTAGCGGCTTCTTTTTTACCGCCGGCGAATACTACAGATGCCATAAGACACAGCATCATCAGAACGGTTAAGGTCTTTTTCAATTTTTTGTCCTCCTTGAAGTAATTCCTTATCCTTTAATAGATCCTATCATCATTCCCTTTACAAAGTATTTCTGTAAGAAGGGATAGACTACAACGATTGGGGCGGTCGTTACGACCATGGTAGCCAGGCGAACTGATGTTGAGCTTACCTGGTTTGCAGAGAATCCTGCAGGCATTGCTACTACCGTTTTTGATGCACTTGCAGATGCAACAATTCGGTACAGGAATGTCTGGATTGGCTGCAGATTTGATTTATTGATGTACATTACACCGGTAAAGTAATCATTCCACTGATATACACCATGGAACAGTGCGATGGTTGCAAGAACCGGCATTGACAGCGGCAGAACGATTCTCAGGAAGATGACCATGTCGTTGGCACCATCAAGATGGGCCGATTCTTCAAGACCAGCAGGCAGTTCACGGAAGAACGACATAAAGATAATCATGTCGTAGAAACTGAACATGGCAGGCCAGATGTATACCCAGAAACTGTCAATCATGCCCAGTTTTTTGATTACGATGAAGTACGGAATCAAACCGCCACCGAAGAACATGGTGATTGTACCTAAAATCATGTAGAACTTATTGAACATGATGTGCTTTTTACTGAAGGCATAGGCAACCATTGCAGTAAACAGAACGTGTACCACAGTACCAACAAGAGTTTTTGCAATGGTAATGCGGAAAGCCTGAACAATGCTCTTATCCTGGAATACCGAGCGGTAACTTTCAAGACTTGGTTTTCGTGGGAACCAGTACATGTTTCCCATAAGGGAATCTTTTGCATCATTGAAGGACACAATAATGGTGTACCATACAGGATACAGAGTGATGAAACAGATAATTCCCATCAGAACGTACAGAACAACATCACCAGCGGTTGCACTGTTCAGTTTTCTGTATTGTTTTGCAGTTTTCAATTCATTATTAGCCATTTGTGTTTCCTTCCGTATTAGAACAGTGATGTATCGTTCAGCTTTTCTGTTACGTTATTTGCAATCCACAGCAGGATAAATGCGATAACAGACTTGAACAAACCAATTGCAGCTGCATAGCTGAAGTGACCACCACGCATACCAGTGGTATATACATACAGGTCAATGGTGTTTGCTCTTGGCAGGTTCAATGGATTGAACAGTACGAAAATCTGGTCGAAGTTGGAGTTCAACAGACCACCTACTGCCAGAATGAACAGAATGGTAATGGTTCCACTGATACTTGGCAAAGTAATTGCCCAGATCTGCTTCCAGCGGCTTGCACCGTCTACTTTTGCAGCTTCGTACATTTCCTGGTCAATACCGGAAATAGCAGCAAGATAGATAATTGCAGACCATCCAAGTTCCTTCCACAGGTCAGAAATAATCAGAATAGGCCAGAAATACTGCGGATATGCCAGCCAGGTTTTACCTTCGCTGATGAATCCTGCTTTCATCAGAAGATCATTGAAAAGACCTTCTTCACTGAGCCAGGTTGTAAGAATACCGCCAAGAACTACCCAAGAAAGGAAGTGTGGCAGATACGAAATAGTCTGAACTGCTTTCTTAAACTTGGCGCTGCGGATTTCATTGAGCAGAAGAGCAAAAACAATTGGCAGCGGGAAGTTAATTATCAGTTTCAGAAGACTGATACCCAGAGTGTTAACCATTACGTTAACGAATTCATCATCCTGGAAGAATCTGATGAAGTGGTGAAACCCACCTTCAGCAGCCCACTGATATGGTTTTTCATTTCCAAGGAATGCCCAGCTGAAAAGATCTGAGGTAACCTTAAAGTCTTTTTTGAAGGCAATAAGAATACCGTACATTGGTGCATAGTTAAAAATCAGCATCCATACAACACCACAAAGAGCCATGAACTGGAGATACTTTTCTTCGCGGAAACGTACCCAGAAAGTTTTCTTTTTGGTAAGCGGAGTTGCCAGTGTTTTTTCTGTCTCTTTCGTTTTCATGATTCGTAGTATAGATTCGCCGCTGGAAGAAAAAAAGATACCTAATTTTCGTTTTGGTGTCATTTTTTCGGTTTTTTGGATTTATTCAAAATTTGTTTGTTGACAGAGGGAAAAGTGTCAATTATGTTAGTTTCATAAGATAAGAAACCGGTTGCCAAATGTTCTCATGATACATTTTGACCGAAATTGGAGGTTTTTTAATGATTGCAAAGGGATCTTTTGTTACCCTTGATGGCGAACAGTTCTACCGTATTGAAAACTATTACGCCATGGATGACTTCTTCATGACCATTACCAGCTCATCTGATATATGGAACTTCTGCTGGGCACAGGGCGGTATTACTGCAGGCCGTATCAACGCTGACCATGCAGTTTTCCCCTATTACACTGCTGATAAAGTTTCAGATGATAAAACATATACCGGAAGTTACACTTCTATTGCCGCAGAAACTGCTGAAGGCACCGTAATTTGGGAACCATTTGCCTGGACTACTCCTGGAACACCTGCTGCCTGCGGAATCAAACGTAATATTTACAAAAATGCAACCGGTACCAAAGTATGGTTTGAAGAAATCAACGAAAAACTGGGGCTTGCATTCCGGTATGGCTGGACATCAGCCGCTTCTTTCGGGCTGGTGCGCATGACCCGCATTGAAAACCTGAATGAAAAGCCTGTTTCCATTGCCATTCTTGACGGATGCCGCAACATTCTTCCTTCGCACTGTTCTTCTGCAAACCAGAATGACAGTAGTGTTCTTCTTGATGCCTATAAGAAAACAGAAACCGAAAAGGAATCACAGATTGCACTGTTCAGCGTTTCTTCAGTATTAACTGATAAAGCAGAACCCAATGAATGTCTGTATGCCAACGTCAGCTGGTTCTCACTTCCAAATTCCCTGATTCTCAGCACCAAAGCACCTGAAATGTTTGCAAGAAACGTATGGGCAAACGGCATTACCGGCATCGAATCAAAAATGGACTACACTCCGCTTTGCAAAGGTGAACGTCCTGCATGTTTCATCTGCCGCGAACTGACTCTTGACGCATCAGATTCAACTGACAACACAGAAATCTGGTATCAGGTATTTGATACCAACCTGGATATCAATCAGATTGTAAAACTGAAGAACCAGATTAAAGACCGCACCAGTGCAGAAAAGGCACTTGAAGCTGATATTGAAGCCGGTAACAAAGTAATGAGTGATTATCTGGCTTCTGCAGACGGTTTTCAGAACACCGGTGATACCATGGCCAGCGCCCATCATACTGCCAATGTTATGTTCAACATTATGCGCGGCGGTATCTTTGCTGATAATGGTAACATTACCCGCGCAGACTTCCTCGGTTTTGTGGACACCCGCAACAAGGGCAAACTGGACGCTGCCAAAGCATTCTGCGACAAACTTGATGCTGATGGCTGCAACAACGGTATCGGCTACAACGGAGCCGTATTCCTTCAGGCAGCAGCTGCCACCGGTGACAAACAGCTTGAACGTCTTTGTCTGGAATATCTTCCTATTACTTTCAGCCGCCGCCACGGTGACCCAAGCCGTCCATGGAATAAGTTCAATATCGTTCTCCGTGACCAGCGTGGTAATCCAATTCTCAACTATGAAGGCAACTGGCGTGATATTTTCCAGAACTGGGAATCTCTTGCCTACTCATACCCTACTTTCATGGAAAGCATGATTGCTAAATTCCTCAATGCCATGACCATTGACGGATACAACCCGTACCGCATTACCAAACAGGGTATCGACTGGGAAATTCCTGTACCAAACGACCCATGGTCTACCATCGGTTACTGGGGCGATCATCAGGTTATCTATCTGCAGAAAATGCTGGAATTCTTCAGCAAAACCAACCGCAAGGCACTTCTTGCATCTCTTAACGACCAGCGGTATGCAACTGCAAATGTACCGTATCGTTTAAAGAGTTATGCCGATATTTGCAAAAACCCACGTTCGACAATCGAATTTGACCGTCCTTTAAGTACCGCCCTTATCAAGGAAAGTGAAACCTACGGAACCGACGCAAAACTGTGCCGCGACAAGAAAGGTGACGTTGTTCTTACTTCACTGACCGCAAAACTGCTGCAGATTCTTATTACTAAGGCTTCCAACTTTGTTCCTGGTGGTGGTATCTGGCTGAATACCCAGCGTCCTGAATGGAACGATGCAAACAACGCACTGGCAGGTTACGGTCTGTCTATGGTAACTCTGTATTACCTGCGTCGTTTCCTCAGTTTCCTGCTCGACCTGTACAAGAACACTGACATTACTTCCTTTACCCTGCCCGTTGATGAAGCAGCTTGTTTCACCGGATTGACCGCTCTGTACCAGAAAGCTGATCTCCATGAAACTGCTACTTCTGATACCCTGCGCCGCCAGTTCACCGACGAAGCCGGACTGTTATACGAAAAGGAACGCAATGCTCTGTACAAGAACCCGGCAGCCGGCACTAAAGATCTGCCAAAAGAACAGATTATCGCCGGTCTTGAAGCAATTCTGTGGCATGCAGAAGAAACCATCCGTCTGAACAAACGTGCTGATGGTCTGTACCATGCTTACAACACCATGCACATTGGTGAAACAACTATGGAACTGAGCTACCTTCAGGAAATGCTTGAAGGCCAGGTTGCTGTTCTTTCAAGCGGTATGCTTTCTTCAGAAGAAACGCTGGAAGTATTCAGTGCGCTGCGTAACAGTGCCATGTACGAACCACGGCAGAACAGTTATATGCTGTATCCTAACAAGGAACTGCCTCACTTCTGTGCTAAAAACTGTGTATCACCGGCTCTGATTGCGCCACTCAGCGATTTCATTGAAAAAACCGGAACAGAATATCTTGAACAGGATGTTGACGGCATCTGGCACTTTAACGGCGCATTCCGCAACGGCGGCCTTCTTGAAGAATACTGTGATGCACATGGTCTTGATGCCAACACCAAAGCACAGCTGCTGGCAGTTTATGAAAAGACATTCAACCATCAGAACTTTACCGGTCGCTCGGGAACTTTCTTTGCCTATGAAGGGCTGGGAAGTATTTACTGGCACATGGTTTCAAAACTGCTGGTTGCAGCACAGGAAAACGTACTTGCTGCCGTTGAACGCGGAGAAACAGAGCTTGCAAAGGAACTGGCAGCCGTTTATTACGATGTTCGCTCCGGAATCAGCTTTAACAAGGAACCTGCCGTATATGGCGCATTCCCCTGTGATCCATACAGCCATACACCGTTCCATCAGGGTGCAAAACAGCCTGGTATGACCGGTCAGGTAAAAGAGGAAATTCTTACCCGTTTTGGTGAACTGGGTGTTACCATCCGTAACGGTATTGCATCATTTGAGCCTGTTCTGCTCCGTAAGAGTGAATTCCTTGCAGACGGAACTCTGAACTTTACCTGGTGTACCGTACCGGTAACCTACAAAAATGCTGCTGAACAGAAAATTACCATTACATTTGCTGATGGCAGTGTTGTTACTCGGCCGGATTGTTCACTGACTGCTGCAGAAAGCGCTGACCTTTTTGCACGGAATGGCAAAATTACGGCAATTACGGTAGATGTAAAGCGCACAGCAGCTTTAGTTGACTGATATATAGAGATTCCGAAACAAGTTCGGAATGACGGTTGTCGTACAGGCACTGTCATGCTGAACTTGTTTCAGTATCCATCACTCCTGTCATGCTGAACTTGTTTCAGTATCCATCACTCCTGTCATGCTGAACTTGTTTCAGCATCCCTCCCGTTCATCCTCTTTTTTTTTATCAGCATTTCTTGTTTACCTTCCCCCTTTATTTCAGTATATTTATGGAGAAATTGCGACTGTGGTTGAATACACAGCGACAATTTGTGAGCCGCCGAATAGCAGTAGGCAGCCTTAATTACCCCGGGAAAACGCACGAACCGTTGTGCTGCACGAAGCGCCAGTTGTTCACTATATGACATGCAAGACGTTTTCCAAAAAGAGATATATATGAAATTCAGTGAATTCAACCTTCACGATGACCTGATGAAAGGCATCGGAAGCGCAGGTTATGAGACCTGTACACCTGTTCAGGAACAGGTGCTTACCATGGGACTGGACGGTTCAGATCTGTACGTACAGTCACAGACCGGTACCGGTAAAACCTGTGCCTTCTTAACACTGCTGATCCAGCAGCTGCTTTCTAAACCGGAACTTGCCGGCAAAAAAGCCCTGATTATGGTACCAACCCGTGAACTTGCCGTTCAGGTAGAAGAAGAAGCAAGAACACTGGCCTCTGGAACTAACTTAAAAGCAGCAAGTTTCTACGGTGGTGTGGGATACGAACGCCAGAAACAGGTTCTGAAAACCGGTGTTGATATTCTGGTAGGAACCCCTGGCCGTGTTATCGACCTGCAGGAATCAGGCGACATGGACCTTTCCAATGTAGCATTCCTGGTAGTAGACGAAGCAGACCGCATGTTCGATATGGGCTTCTACCCTGACCTGCGTACCCTGATTAAAGTTCTGCCGGAAGTTAACGCACGCCAGACCATGCTCTTCAGTGCAACCCTGAACACCTACGTTAAAAACCTGGCATGGGAATACACCAACGAAGCAAAAGAAATCACCATTGAACCGGAACACGTTACCATCGAAGAAATCGACCAGCTGCTGCTCCATGTTTCAAGTGACGAAAAAGTAAAACTGCTGGTAGGTATCCTGCAGAAAGAAAAACCAGAATCAGTCATCATTTTCTGTAACACCAAGCGCAGCTGTGAAGTTATCGCAAAACGCCTGAAGATCAACGGTATTGAATCAGAGTTCATCATCGGTGACCTTCCCCAGAGCAAACGTCTGCAGGTACTGGAAAGCTTCAAGCGCGGTTCACTGACCTGCCTGGTTGCCACTGATGTTGCAGCCCGCGGTATCGACGTTGATGACCTGGCCATGGTAGTAAACTACGACCTGCCAAACGAAGCAGAAAACTACGTGCACCGCATCGGCCGTACTGCCCGTGCCGGAAAAACCGGTAAGGCATACACCTTCTGTTCTGAACAGGACGTATACAACCTGCCGGCCATTGAACGCTACATTGGCGCTCCTATCCCAGCCAGTATGCCTACTGACGACATGATCGGTGAAGACAAGAGCGATGGCATGTACATCAAAACCGGCCGGTATGACGATGAAGACAGAGGACACGGACGCCGTGATGACCGCCGTGGAAGTCGTGATGGCAGGGGACGCGGCGGAGACCGTCGTGGCAGCCGTGATGGTCGCGGACGGGCCGATTACAAACGTGACGGCAACCGTGATGACCGTAAGCGTGATAACCGCGGTGAACGCCGTGGCGACAATAAACGTGACTACAAGAAGCGCGATGAAAACCTGCAGGATCTTTCAGGCCTGTCATTTGAAGAGCGCATGAAGATTTATAAAGAGAGATATGGTGCTGAATCAAGTTCGCCGAAAACTGATAAAGCCGCTGCTAAACCTGCCAAGACTACCAGAGACGGTAAAAATGGTGGAAACGGCAATACTAAGAAAACCGGCAAACCAGCACAGCAGACCAGAAAGCCACAGGATGAAGGCAAAAAGCAGAACGGTAGAAATGCCGGCAAGGCAAGCCTGAAACCAGCTGCTTCTCAGACAACAACCACTACCACTCCTAAAAAGAAAGGTAGCGCTGGACTTCTTGGTATCATCCAGAAATTCTTCGGCGGCAAAAAGAAATAACATCTGATGAGTAAGGGTCACAGAAATGTGACCCTTTTTTTACGGACATAGCCTTAGAAAAAAATAAGGGAACAACGCAATATTATCAGGTCACGGGTGCAGGTTGTAACACGTATATACCCAAAAATTCTCCAGTTATCAACGAACTTGCCCAGAAAACATACAATCAAAACGTACTTGCTGAACTGAAACTTCAGACAGATGCCATAGACATCCTGATAACAGAATTGCGACACCATGATTATACTCAGGTGTACAATAAACTTTCCGCTGACCGCCAGAAACTGGTTACACCGATTACTTTACCTATCGTACAGTCAGTAACCTATTCCGAGCGCTTCTCCCGGCCCTCAAGAGCGTAGTGCCAGTCGATTTTTTCGGCAGGTTTTCCGTTGACAGAAACCAGATAGTAACCGCCACCCACATCGCCATCAACAATTAGCACGTTGTCATGGTTGATACTTCCCGTCACCGGACCTGAAATGTACAGGGTCCCGTCGAGAGTGCCTTTCATGGAAATGTTTGCGGTGGTATTTGTTTCGCCATCAAGAATAATGCCGTTTTCCGAGTCGCAGTAGTGTACATACCGCATGGTAACCCGTCCACCAAGGCCTTTCATTCTGGCATCATAGGTCAGAGTACCCGATACATCACCGTCAGAAACCTCAGTTCCCAGCTTAGACAATGCGCCCTTTTTATTCATCAGAACCATCTTACTGTGTGCCTGAATTACGGCACGATCTACCATGCGGAATAAATCAAGTGCAGAAATATCTTCCGCTACTACAGATGCCATGCAGAACAGTACTGCTACAACAACAGCAAAAACATGCATACAATTTTTCTTCATACCAAATATTATACAGCAAACCGCAAAATACTGCAAAAAACTGCAGAGTATTCCAACTATTATAATTATCTGATATAGTTGAAAAGACTATGAAGCCTTCGACAGGCTCAGGGATTCATTAATTTATTTCTATCACGGAGAGCTCATGATTACCGTATCTGACGTAAGTCTGAAATTTGGCGAACGTGCCCTTTTTAAAGATGTAAACCTTAAATTCACTGCCGGCAACTGTTACGGCATCATCGGTGCCAACGGTGCCGGAAAATCAACTTTTCTGAAAGTACTTACCGGCGAACAGGAACACGATTCCGGAACCATTACCATTACACCCGGTGAACGTATGGCAGTTCTGCGCCAGGACCACTTTGCTTTTGATGAATTCAGCGTAAAAGATACGGTTATGATGGGATACCCAAAACTGTACGAATGTGCAAAAGCCCGTGATGAAATTTACGCAAAAGAAGATTTTACTGAAGAAGACGGTCTAAAGAGTGCCGAACTTGAAGGCGAATTCAGCGAACTGGGCGGTTGGGAAGCCGAAAACCAGATTGAACAGATGCTCTCTGGACTTGGTCTGGAAGAAGAATTACACGACAGCATGATGAGCGAGCTTGATGAAAGCCGCAAGGTACGCGTTCTGCTGGCTCAGGCCCTGTTTGGAACTCCTGACATCCTGCTCCTTGACGAACCGACCAACGGTCTTGACCTGGAATCAATCCAGTGGCTGGAAGACTTCCTTATGGAATTCCCCAACACCGTTATCGTTGTTTCCCACGACCGTCACTTTTTGAACAGCGTTTGTACCTACATCTGTGATATCGACTACGGAAAGATTTCGCTCTTTACCGGTAACTACGACTTCTGGTATCAGATGAGCCAGATCATGCAGCGTCAGGCTAAAGACCAGGCTAAGAAACGCGAAGAAAAGATGAAGGACTTAAAGGAATTCATTCAGCGCTTTGCTTCCAATGCCGCAAAATCAAAGCAGGCAACCAGCCGTAAAAAGGTATACGATAAACTGGCTCTGGAAGAACTGCCGGTTACCAGCCGTAAGTTCCCCTATGTAAACTTCAAGCCGGACCGTGAAATCGGTAACAACGTTCTGCGCGTTGAAAAACTGAACTACACTACTCCTGAAGGCGTACAGCTGTTGAAGGATTTCAGTCTGACCGTTAACCGCACTGATAAAATCGCTTTTGTCGGACTGGAACATAAGGCAAAGTCTGCATTCTTTGACATTATTACCGGTAATCTGAAACCAGACAGCGGCGACGTATACTGGGGACAGACCGTAACCCACACCTACCTGCCAATTGATAACTCAAGTTACTTTGACAACAACCTGAACATTACCGACTGGCTCCGTCAGTATTCACCGGAACAGGATGACGCCTACGTACGCGGCTTCCTGGGACGCATGCTCTTCAGCGGTGATGAATCACTGAAGCCGGTAAAGGTTCTTTCCGGTGGTGAAAAAGTACGCTGTATGCTGTCTAAACTGATGCTTTCCGGCGCCAATGCCGTTATTCTTGATGAACCGACCAACCATCTTGACCTGGAAGCCATTACTTCCCTCAACGATGGTCTTGTTGCATTCCCTGGTATCGTACTGTTCAACAGTCATGACCATGAGTTCATCAACACCATCGCCAACCGCATCATCGAGATTACTCCCGGTGGTGTCATTGACCGCATGATGCCCTTCGATGACTATCTGAAAGATGAACAGGTCATCGAAATGCGCAAGGAATATTATAAAGACTGCGGAAAGAAAATTAAGTTCAATATCTAGTCGGTCGGTAGGTCGACGTCCTGTCGACCTACCTTACCGGTTTTTGCAGAGGCAAAACCCGTCTGTTTTTTTCCGCCGTCCTTGGTGGCAGATTTTGCACAGGCAAAAACCATTATGAAAATCATCCTGAGTAAAACCGCAGAGCAACATGATACTGAAAGTTTCCATACTACGCGTTTATCAGTAATTTGATTCTTTCACTGTGGACAAAGTCCAGTCTTCTGTTTTCAATATGTCATATCTGCACTGCTCTTACTAATCAAGAGTTGGCAAATAGTCTTGCAGGAATTGTGGAAAACCTGATAGATAAAATTCTTTCTGCCTTCATAAGTTTTGGTATGTATAGATTTTTGAAAACGACAGTACATAAATTCTGTACTTGATTTTTGTCCGTTAATTTAGTAATCTTACTCTGTAAATGGTTATAGTTGGCTGATGTAGCGCTCCCAATAGTAAGTTTATTTGTTTATTGAATCTTTGTGATTCTTTTCCGGCTATACGAGTTTTACCACACGTCTTCAGAGTTGGGACTGAAGGACTAGGGCACAGTTGTGTCTTTATTCCAATTTTCGGAGACGTGTATGGCAGTATCCTATAGACCATCTCGTACTGCACTTTTAAATCCGTGTGCAGATCCAACTTTCAAGATTATTTTTACAAACGATTCTGATGAATCTCGTGATGCTTTGACCTGCTTTCTTTCAGACATTCTGGAAAAACAGGTTACTGATGTGGTTCTTCAGCCCAATGAACTTTCTGGTGAAGCTCTTGATGACAAACAGTCTGAATTCGATATCAACTGTAAAATTGACGGTAAAGCAGTTAATATTGAGATGCAAGGGCGTAACGAAAATGCCTGTTACGGCAAGCGTGCAGAATATCATGTTGCTCATTTATTGAATCATTATTCTCCTCGCGGTAAGAGCTGGCAGGATATACCACAGGTTTTTCAAATTTCTGTACTCAACTTTGTTTTTGACTATGAAGCGGAAAGCTGTATCAATTGGTATACCATGAAAAATGACAGTGGTCATCAGATAGAAAACCTTCTAAATGTCATTTTTATTGAATTACCAAAAATACGACAGCTTTCAGATGATGTGAAAAAATTGACGAAGACTCAGATGTGGGGTAAATTCTTTTTATATGCTTCAAATGCAGACAAACAGTCTTTTGTAAAAGAACTTTGCATGCATAATAGAGGGATCAATATGGCGGTAACTGTACTTGAACACGTCAGCCAGGACGAGATGAACTGGTATCATGAAAGCAGATATTGGATGCATGTTTCCGATATGAAAACTGCTGAACGTCATGCCATAGAAACTGGAATGACAAAGGGCCTGGAACAAGGCATGAAACAAGGCATGAAACAAGGTATCAAACAAGGTCTCGAGCAAGGTCTTGAAGAGGGTGCCAGACAAAAAAATCTTGAAAATGCAATAAAAATGATGGATTGCAACATTGATTTTGAAACTATTTTCAAAGTTACGGGAATAACTGAAGACGAAATAGTCAAATACGGCAAATAGCAAGCAGCTCAGGATTTGGGCCGATATCAAGGCAGCAAGAAGCGAGCTGCGCAGAAAGCGGCCCTCATCAGTCTACCTGGAAGCCAGCAACCCCATTGTGCTGGCTTCAGGGCGGAAATCATTCTTCTGTTATCTGATACTGATCAACCTGTTTGTAAATGGTATCAATGGCATCATTTACCGTAAAGGCAATATTCTTCAGGTTATCCGTTACCTGGGTCATTTCCCCGGTTCTTTTGTTGATAGATCCCATAGCAGCCTCTATTTCGCGGGTTGCATTTTTAAGAGCTGCAACTTCTTTCAGAATTTCTGCATTTCCTTTTTCCATTTCAGAAGAAGCAGTCTTTACCTGACCGGTAACATCGTTTACTGCCTGCAATGCCTGCAGAATCTGCTTTGAACCTTCCTGCTGTTCATCCATACCGCCATGAATCTGGTTCAACAGCTGGCCGGTTGCCTGAATCCGTGAAGAAACTCCACCCATGGCCTGAGTAGAATCTTCAGCAGTCTGAACAACCGTATCAATGGAAGCCTGAATATTTTTCAGTTCTTCACCAATGGCAGAAGACTGTTTGCTTGATTCTTCAGCCAGTTTACGGATTTCTGATGCTACAACAGAGAAACCCCGGCCAACTTCACCGGCATGAGCCGCTTCAATGGCAGCATTCATGGCCAGCAGGTTCGTCTGGCTGGCAATATTTTCAATGACTTTGTTGGCTTCCATCAGCATGGTAGACTGCTTTGCAATTTCCTGAACCTGCGCATTTACCGAAGCATTCTTCGATATACTGGTTCTTGTCTGTTCTTCCAGGTGTCCGAATTCGCCGGACATCTTGTCAACGGTAGTAGTAATGGCGCTGATGTTTCCCAGCATCTGTTCAATGGCGGCTGAAGCCTGAACAACACTGGCAGACTGGTTCTGAATCATGTTGTTCAAAGACTCAATGTTCTGGGAAATTTCAGTAACCGATGTTGCAGTACCGTCTACGCTTGCCCCCTGAGCCTCAACGGCAGCACGAACGGTGTTGATGCTTCCGGAAATGCCAAAAATCGTATTGTTTGTATCATCAATCCCCTTTGACATGCCGCCGAGACTTTCCCGTGATTCGTAAATCGAGTTGATAATGACAATCAGTTTCTTCTGCAGCAGGTTCCAGCTGTCACGCAACAATGCCATTTCATCAAGCTGACCAATTTTCATCATATCCGTCAGATTACCGCTGCCTGATGAAATTTTCTGTACCCTACCCGCAATATCAGCTACATCACCCGTAAGCCAGATCATAGGACTTAAGATTATGGCAAAAAGCAGAATTTCGATGATAAAAGCAACAATCAATGAAACACGCCGCAAAGTTGTTGCAACAGACTGAACACGGCTCATAGGGATGCGGATAACAATACGCCAGGTAGGATAGAACATGAACGGTCTGACGGTGTACATGCAAAGCACTCCATCAGAATCCTTCTCAATAATAACGCTGTCAGCTCCAGAGGCAATGGCTTCTGCAACGCCAGATCCTTTTGGATAAAAACCTCGGGAAATGGCAGGGTCCTTACTTGAAACAACACGACCAGAAGGATCTACCAGTGCCATATCTCCGGTTTCAGCAATGGCAATCATGGCGGTTTCCAAATCCAGATTTCCAGCCTGAACCATGGCAACAAAAGCACCTGTTACCACAGGAACAGCTTCGCCCTCAGCATTTATTTCAGTTTTCGTTACAGCCCGCGATACAGGAATCACCCAGTTTCCCGACACCTTAGACTGGATACAGGAACCAAACACAAAATTCCCGAATCCGGCCATAAGACCAGCGATATAATCTGCAGAAATAACACTTCCTTCTGCATTTTTTTCGCCGGTATCCCGCCAGGTAGAGCCAGACAGGTCTGCATAAAAGACATATTCAAATTCGGGATTTCGTTTTTCCTGCTGAGTAGCAAGCCAGGCCCCAATTTCCTCTGATGTTCCGTTCAATGCCACATCAGAAGATGTATAGAATTTCAGATCATTCTGGAAACAGTTGAGCCAGTTATACAGTTCAAAGGAACGTGCATAAGCAACCTCACCTGCCATGCTCTGGAAGTCTTGGATAGTTCGTTTTTTGGTGACTGATGATGTAATGGCAATTAACGCGGTTACCAGAATAACGGTGGAAACGGCAACGGACATTCCCATTTTGATGGCAAGTGGAGTAATTTTGCGGCCATCAGAAAGGGCTGCAGCAGAGTGTGAAGCAGATTTTTTCATAGCAGTACAATACCTCTACTGGAATTGTACTGCCAGAAAAACAAATGGTGATATAAATTCCTTACGGTAAATAAGGATATTTTACATTAACTGAAAACCAGGGCCGTACCATCGGCATTAACATCAGCAGTAATAACCGCATCTTCGCCGAAGCGACCGGCCAGCAGTTCCTTTGCCAGGGGGTTTTCCACATAAGTCTGAATTGCCCGTTTAATAGGACGTGCACCAAACAGCGGATCATATCCCACATCACTGAGGAATGCCACGGCTTCTTCAGTAACGGAAAATCCCAGTTTCCGGTCTTCAAGACGTCTGGTAACCCGCTCCAACTGCAGCCGGACGATACTAGCCACACAGCTTTTATCAAGACGGCCAAAGGTAATGGTTTCGTCGATACGGTTCAGGAATTCAGGCCGGAAGTGCTGCTTTAAGAGCATATCCAATTGCGGCCGGGCTTCTTCCAGAGCCTGGTTTGTCTCGCATCCCAGAATCAGATCGCTACCCAAGTTACTGGTCATAATAATAATCGTGTTCTTAAAGTCCACTACCCGCCCCTGACCATCAGTCAGCCGGCCGTCATCAAGAACCTGCAGCAGCACGTTGAATACGTCCGGATGGGCTTTCTCAACTTCATCAAACAGAACAACACTGTATGGACGACGCCGCACAGCCTCAGTCAGCTGACCACCTTCATCGTATCCCACATATCCCGGCGGTGCACCAATAAGCCGTGAAACACTGTATTTTTCCATGTACTCACTCATATCAATGCGTGTCAAAGACTTTTCATCATTAAAGAGGAAATCTGCCAGTGTCTTGGCCAGCTCTGTCTTACCCACACCAGTAGGGCCGATAAACAGGAAACTTCCCAAAGGTTTATTCTCATCGCTTAAGCCGGCCCGGTTCCGGCGGATAGCATCACTAACTACCCGAACTGCCTCATCCTGTCCGATAACCCGCTTGTGAAGTACGTCTTCCAGTTCCAGATACTTCTGTTTTTCAGAAGCCATCATTTTTGAAACCGGAATACCGGTCCAGGTTGATACAATGCGGGCAATATCTTCCTCGCCAACTTCCTGCCGCAGAAGTCGCCGTTCTGCATCAGCCAATGCCACAGCTTTATCAGCAGGAACAGCAGCGCCGGAACCAAAAGCATTAGATTTACCAGATACTGAGTCGACCCCACCGGCCCCAAAAGCATCCGGCCCACCAGCGTCCGATTCAGTCACCTCTGCCAGTTGCCGTTCAATTTCAGGTATACGGCCATACCGGATCTCTGACACTTTTGCAAAGTTCCCTTCGCGGGTATAGCGGGCTTCATCATTGTGCAGCTGTTCCAGCTCTTCTTTCAGCTTACGGCCGGAATCAATTCTGTCTTTTTCGTTCTGCCATTTCATTTTCATGGCATCACGGGTGGCAGTCAGTTCAGAAAGCTCTTCCATCAGTTTTTCAAGACGTTCCTTACTGGCTTTATCCCGCTCTTTGCTCAAAGAAAGTTTTTCAATATTCAGCTGCATGATTCTTCGCTCAATCTGGTCAAGCTCAGTAGGCTGGCTTTCAATTTCAATCTTCAGCCGGCTGGCTGCTTCATCAATCAGGTCAATGGCCTTATCCGGCAGAAAACGGTTGGTAATATAGCGGTTGGAAAGAACCGCAGCAGCCACCAGTGCATCATCACGGATACGAACGCCATGATGAACTTCATATTTTTCCTGAATACCACGCAGAATGGCAATGGTATCTTCTACACTGGGTTCAGCGCAGTAAACCTGCTGAAACCGCCGTTCCAGAGCAGCATCTTTTTCAATATACTTGCGGTATTCATCAAGGGTAGTAGCACCAATGGCACGAAGTTCACCACGGGCAAGGGCAGGTTTTAAAAGGTTTGATGCATCCATGCTGCCTTCTGAAGCACCAGCACCAACCAGAGTATGCAGTTCATCAATAAAAAGGATGATCTGTCCTTCTGACTTCTGCACTTCGCTGATGACCGCCTTAAGACGCTCTTCAAATTCACCACGGAATTTGGCACCAGCCACAAGACTTCCCAGGTCCAGAGACATAAGCCGCTTGTTTTTAAGGCTTTCCGGTACGTCACCGGCAACAATACGGCGGGCAAGCCCTTCTACAATGGCAGTCTTACCAACACCCGGCTCACCAATGAGTACCGGATTATTTTTAGTACGGCGGCTCAGCACCTGCATGACACGGCGTATTTCTTCATCACGGCCGATTACCGGGTCTATTTTTTCCTGTCTGGCAAGAGCCGTTAAATCCTTGCAGTATTTTTCAAGGCTCTGCATGGTAGCTTCCGGATCCTGACTGGTAATACGGTTATTTCCCCGAACCATTTTCAGAGCAGCAAGAATGGCGTCATAGGTCAGTCCATTTTTCTTGAACAGGTCCCCCAGACGGCCGGATGATTTTGACATGGCAAGCAGGATATGTTCTACCGAAAGATATTCGTCGGTCAGTTTAGCCATTTCATCTTCGGCCTTGGCAATTACTTTCTGGGCTTCACTGCTGAAGCTCATCTGGGAATTACCATGAATAACCGGATACGTGGCAAGTAAGGCTGAAACACCATCTGTAAGAGCTTTTACACTGGCACCGACAGATTCCACCAGAGGACGGGTAATACCGTCTTCCTGACTCAAAAAAGCGTAAAAAAGATGTTCAAGGCCGATTTCACTGTGATCCTTTTTCTGTGCAAGAGCATTGGCATCTTGAAGGGCTTCCTGCACTTTCAGGGTCATTTTTTCTGTATTCATACCAGTAAAATACCCACAAACCCCCAAATCGGCAACTTTTTTCCCAAAAGGATCCCTGAGCCTGTCGAAGGGTCTCTGTCATGCTGAACTCGTTTCAGCATCTCAAATTCAAGAAAAAAATCGTATTTTTTTCTTAAATTTATTAGAAAAGTTGCATTTTTGCGATATAGTACAGATAGGTATTTATCAAGTGGGGATATATATGAAAAAGATGAATAAAACTGTTTTCGCATCTGTTTTTTTTGCGGCTTGTATGCTCATAGCCGTTACGTCGTGTAAAAACCTCTTCAATCCTCTACACGAAATTGAACACAACTCCGAAATCGAACAGCAATCAGAAAGCACCAAAAGCACAGAAAGTTCCAGCGGAAACGGATTATCTGCTGGCCCCCAGAAAATTACTGTGTCTTTAGGTGCCTCCACTAACCAGACTTCAACCCCATCCCGTTCTGTTTTCCCAACTGGCTATAATCCTGCAGACATCACCGTTAATTCTTTTACCAGCTTTACCCTCACTTCCTCAGAACCTATCAGCGGAAAAAATGTTCTGTCATGGTCTACCTATGACGCTTTTTCTCATGCTTCCATTGAACTTGATACCGTTAAAACGTACGTTCTGACTTTAAGTGCCACCTATAAAGGCGGAACATGGTCTTCCAATCAGGTAACCTGGAACAAAACAGACCGTACTATCCAGTTCACCCTGAAACCTACCGGAGAAGGAACACTGGGCGTTTCTCTTGACATAACAGAAGTAGCTGAACAGGCAGAAACCATCAGATTCTGGATTTCTGATTCCCCAGTCATAAACCGTTCTACCGACCCGATTAAAACTTTTGACCCATTAACCGGCACCGATACTCCCATTACCTGGCAAATGCCCGCCTGTTCCGCCGGAAAACACTATGCCCTCTTTGAAATTCTCGATAAAAACGGTGCTTCTACCATAGTAGGTCCAGAAAGCATTTACATTCTCCCAGGCCAGAGTTCCGTATGGAGTCAGGAAATTGAATTACTGAATAGAAAGTACAAGATTACCTTCAGTCAGGAAGGATTTGATTATGACGACCGCGAAAAACCGGTTGCAGCCCGGCTTGTAGAAGGTGCTGTGATTCCGGGGCCCTGGGTACAGAATATTTATGAAACAACTCCTGAATTGCCCAATGACTGGAACAGTGATTTGGGAATGGAAGATCTCTTTATTCCACCTGCTGGATATGAATTTTCCTACTGGTGGGATGGAGAGAACGAGTGGTGGGCAGGAGATACCATATACGGTGATGCATCTAACCATGATGTAACGCTGTACCCTTTATGGCAAAGAGGCAGTTATATTTATAATTCATCTACTGAAGAAGAAATCAACAACTTCATTCAGAGGGAAACTGAAGACGAAACAAAAACCGAAATCACGGTTAGTTTTGAATCTGATACTCCTCTGGCTGTATGGAATACCGCATTTTCAGCATTGGCAGCAGCAGGACAGAGCAAGCCGGTTGTGCTGAATCTTCAGAATGTTGATATTGATTGGTTTGCAACCAATATCTGTCCTGACCCGGAAAATCCAGATGCCGCCAAGACTTTTGCACGCATCGCAGGAACATCAGATACACCCAATACCTGGATTAAGCAGATTCGTGTACCCTTGAACACAAAAAAAATTCCGGACTATGCATTCTATAACTGCACAGCATTGGAACAGATTATCTACGACACGGCCTACACTATTACTGAAATTGGTGACTATGCCTTTGCAAAGGATAAAAATTTTACCTCTATCTATAATCGTGATAAAGGAGAAGGTTGTCCCACTTCACAAGGTTTAGTCATTGGTAAGGGTGCTTTTTCCGAATCTGGAATTACCAGTATTCCGACTTCCTTTTCTTACACAACCGCTTCGGGCCTCAAACCTATAACGATTGGAGATGAAGCGTATAAAGACTGCCAGTCGTTAACATCCATAGAAGTAAACGTTGCAATTGCTGAAATTGGCGCAAAAGCTTTTGAAGGCTGTTCCAACTTAACAAGTGTGGTATTTAAGCCTCACTCAACATACTCTACACTGCTAAAAACCATTGGAGAAGGTGCATTCGCCGGTACTGCCATCACTGCCATCGAAATTCCATATTCCGTTACCACTATTGGCGACAGTGCCTTTGCAGGCCTTACAAATCTTACTACAGTTACCTTTGAAACCTCTACCAACAGAAAACTTACCAAAATCGGTACCAATGCCTTTAGAGGAACCGGCATCACTGCCATCGAAATTCCGAATTCCGTTACCACCATTGGCGACAGCGCTTTCCAGGAATGTACCAGCCTTGCTGCTGTTACCATTGATTCAACGGCTTCCAAGCTGAAAACCATCGGCGAACTTGCCTTTGAAAAATGTGCATTTACAACATTTACCCTGCCGGCAACTGTTACCTCCATGGGTAGAGCCGCCTTTGCAAAGAATACTGCCCTGACAGAATTCAAGTTTGCATCCAACTATAAACTTCATAAGATTCCAGCTCAGTGTTTTTATGAGTGTACGAATTTTTCCACAATTTCACTTGGCGCTTCTATAACCTACGTTGATTACGATGCTTTTGTGGGAACAAAATCAGACAATCTAACAAGTGGCAATCTTCTTGCATCCACCTGGACAACATTTACTTTGGATGAAAACTACCAGCCAATTGATTACACTCGCGAAGGTTTGGTTTCTAATAAGATTAAAGCAAATGTAAACGGAACAACAAGAGAGCGTTATGTTCGGGACTTTTCTCTTACCGTAAATACTGCAGATGAAATTTATGACTTTATTTCTGAATGCAGCACTTTGCCCAAAACAATTCCGCTTGGGATCGCAGGGGCCAGCAGTAGTTTTTCCTGGTCTGACTTTAAGGAAATTCTTGACGGTATCGAAAACACCAATGAATACGGTATCTACCTGATGTTAACAGACATCCAGATTCCTGAAAGCGCTCCTGAAGAATTGAAAGTAATACCAGACAATCTGCTGAAAAATAAAACCTGGTTAAAACAGATTGCTCTTCCACATGCTTTTTCAGATTACCCCTACATGACTGCTATCGGTGAAAACGCCTTCTCCGGCTGTACAAACCTTACCGAAGTATCAAACCTGAACGATGTTACCAGATTCGGCGAGAATGCTTTTGCCGGTTGTACCAGTCTTACAACGCTTTCAGGCCTCGGTTCCGGTAGCTGGTACGCCTATAATGGAACATCTAAAACCCTGGCTGAATATACTTCAGCCGATTTGTCGACCGGATTGAAAGGAACCGGTGGAAGAGTTTCTGCTTTCATTAAGGACGCCGCCCCAGCTGAAGCAATAGCAGCAACAAACCTTGTTGATCTGGTAAAAAGCAAGACAAACACTGCCTCCTCTCACTTTGACCTTACCTTCTTCGGAGAGATTGCATCTGTTTTCGATCTGTCACCCCTTCAAAACCTGACAGTTGGAGTTGAAGGAGCCACCATCGGACTAGATCTTTCTCAGGTAACTATTACTGGTACTTCAAGTACAGCGCGAACCTTGCCAGATTCCTTTTTCCAAGGATATACAAATATCGCATCTGAGGACACTCCTTATACATATGAAGGAGATCCACAAACCGCTATTGCTCTCGTATTGAAATCCATCAAGCTACCACAAAACCTGGAATCAATCGAAACCTGGGCATTTGCATATTCTCCAAAACTTGAATCTGTATCAATTCCAGCTACCGTAAAAACTTTAAATGGTAATACTTTCTGCGCTGCTGAATCTTTGAATAGCGTAACTTTTGAATCCGGCTCACAGCTTATCACTATTGGAAGTGAGGCCTTTTATCATACTCCAGCGTTAACAGCAATCACGCTTCCCGAGACTCTTGAACAAATAGATTCCAGAGCCTTTAGAGATTCTAGTATAACCAGCATCATCATTCCTGATTCTACAGATTTCAAACGTGGAACTCCGGGTGAATTTATATTTGCTGATTGTACATCTCTTACTTCTGTGACAATCGGTTCCGGTGTTACTGTCATGGACAGGAGTTTTGAAGGCTGTACTAATCTGGAAAATTTAACCATAAAAGGAGATGGCAGATGGTATGCCAACTTCAAAAATGAGATTTCAGGCATTTACAATCAAACTATTACTGAAGTATCAAGTAACACTGAATTAATAGATCTGTTAAAAACTGACAACGCAACCCGTAGATCTGCTCTCTATAGGAATGCTCAACTTTCTACAGTTATCTCCAACGCAACAGATTTGATAAATACGATGAGCTCATATTTTGATTTGAATTATAAAATTGCTATCAGTGTACCTTTCTCTAACTGGTCAGATTTAAACCCACTGAAAGATATTACTCTTGGAAATGGACACACTTGTACCATCGACCTAAGTAGCGCCACCACGACTACAGGAATGCCCGAGAACTTCCTGAATGGTAAAGACTCGATAACAGTAATTCCACCAGGAGGAACTGCAGCAACCGTCAGTTTTACCTATGACCTTGAAGGGTTCTCATTCAAAAGTTCATTCAGTTACCCTGCTGAAGGGGATATTGGTAGTGGAACATACCAGATAAATCAGTTTGAACAGGATGACGGAACTACCTATGGTACATTACTTTTATACAATCTTGCCGGCGTCTCAGAAAGTGACCTTAAAGAATATCTGAAGACCATTATTCTTAAGTATTCTGATAAAGCCCCTCTAAATCCTACAGAAAAGGTAAATTACACCTTATCAGAAGGTTTGATGGAGGAATATAACACCATTACGGAAACACAGGAGCAGGACCTCACTGATAATGATCTCTTTAAGATTCTTACCTATACTGTTCATCTTGGAAGCTGTGACGGAGAACAAGTAACATTTGATACAAGCAGTGGCTCAGTTACACAGTGGAGTGAGCAATATGAATGGGAAGTAATCATAACGAACGGAACCGCTGACTGTATAATTTACGGTTACGAGGGTTCCTGGTTCCCATTTGGACATGATCAATTCATCAACGATATTCTCTCTAAAACAACTGCAAAAGATAAAACAAGCATAGTCTCGGTTACATTACCAACTGATTTCCTGGAAGGTAAAACCACTGTATATTGGATAGATGGCTCTATCACCAGTGAAGAAGAACTGATAAATGCAGCTAGTGATGGTGGAACCTATGCTCTTGGTGCAAACATTGAGGTTTCCGAGCCAATTCCAATCTACAAATCATTAAGCCTTTTAAGTGTTGCAGGAAATACTTATACCATCTGGAAAACCGATGGTGAATGGAATCCTGAAGATCCCGAAGATCCTGAAAATTCTCTGGCTGCAAAACCGTTGTTTTATACAGATGAAGAAAACGATAACAGCAACATCAGTCTGACTATGGAGAATATCATCCTTGATGGTGGATCTAATGAGGATATCAAGGGTTCTGATTCCGGTCTGCTTGACTTCGGAGGAAACAAAATCACTCTGACAAATGTGATATTCCAGAATAACTGGAAAGACTGGGACTGGTCAAATTTCAGTGGTCTCAATCTAAATTGTAGTACCGCCACGCTTGATAACTGTACTTTCCAAAACCTTCACATTAGTGGAGGATCAGCTCGTGCACCTGGAATCAATATCATAAAAGGTGATGTCACCATTAAAGACTGTCTTTTTGGGAACAACACAGTAAATGATGAAGGTAATGATGCCTACCAATATGGTAGAGACATTTGGATTGATGAATCATATTCCGGTAATAAGGTTATCGTTACCGGAACAACCAGACATCTTGAAGAATTAAGTTACCTGGAAATCGGATCTTATAACATCGCACACTTTGAACTTGGTAATGAAACTGGAAAAATCAAGCTCTCTCTTCTTTGTAATAAAACAGTTGCCGCTGGTCTAACTGAATACGGATTAGAAGAATCGTCAGTAAATTATAATCACGGTAGTCCCGAGTAACCCAACAATGCTGCAGTCCCCACTGCAGCCTTGTTTTTTGTACATCACAAATGCGTATGCTCAGCATCAGATATTCCTGTCGGCAACAAAATTTCTCCATAGACAGGAAAATCATCCCACGGGCACAAATCAAAAAGCATTCACCCTGGGAAATACCTATTTTTCTTCCGCAATGGATGCATTACTAGGTACGGTCTGCGATTTCTGGACCCTTTTTCCGCCCACGAACCAAAATCCAGGGCTTTCGTCACCTAACATCAATCTAAAAAAACTGGCTTCTCACGCATTTCAGAATAGAAAAACGCTTTTTCGGCCGTCTATTTCTTCTTTCATACCTATTCCGACCTCATTTTTCATGAAACGCTAGGTATATTTCAGTTCAAATCCTCGCCTTTTCAGGGCTTCAATCTCAGTTTGTAATTTTCCAATAATCACCTGGTCTTCCAGCCGCTGCTCTTCCCACCCTTCAGCATAACCTTCAGAAAGCGCTTCTGTACGCGCCTATCTAACGGCAAGTTTTTTTTCAGACCAGGTGTCTCTCAGGAACTATTCGCGGGAAAGTGCAATAGTGGCATCAATTTCATCTTTTGACAAAGAAACTGGGAACGTTATGACGGAATTTGCCCATACCTTCACTTATTAGGGTGAATAAATTATGTTATAATAAACGCAATGAACGAAGAACAGCAGATTTTATTTATGCAGATCAGACTCATAAGAATAACTTCTGAAAAACTTGGAATAACTTTGAAGCAAACCGCAGAGATGTTTGATAAATTCAAAGTTCTCCCTTTTATCCGTGACTGTTGGGGAATATTCCACGTTGAAGGAGATTATGCTGTTTATGAAGAAATCCGGGACTATCTGATTTCCAAAGGGGCTGCCATATGAGAAAACTTGAGCAAGGCATGATTCTTTATCACGGCAGCTATTGCATTGTTGAAAATCCGGATTTAACAAAATGTGCAAAATACAAAGATTTTGGACAAGGCTTCTATCTTACAACTTCAAAAGAGCAGGCAAAAAGTTTTGCAAAAATTACTGCTACAAAAGCAATGGCCAGAGGTCTTATTTCTGTAAACGAGCAGTTTGGATATGTTTCATTTTTTAAGGTAAATGATGTCCAGGAATTAAAAAGCTTTGGTTTTGAAACAGCAGATAAGGAATGGCTTCACTGTATTGTTGCACATAGAAAATCCGATGTCTTTTTAAATATGATGAACAGAATGAAGGATTTTGATGTAATTTCCGGAAAGATTGCAAATGACAATACAAACGCTACTATTCTTGCATATATGAGCAATTTTTACGGGGAAATGGGCACCGAGAATGCAGACAATATGTGTATAAGCCTACTGCTACCGGGAAAACTACAGGATCAATTTTGCTTTAGAACAGAAAAATCAATCTCAAAATTGCAATTTCTGAAAAGTGAAAAAGTGGCATTATTATAGCCAGAGGTTTTTTATGGATAACAAAAATGTAATTGCCATGGACTTGGTTGCAAAAATGACAGTAGAACAGCTTGCAAAAGAACAGAATAAAAATATTGAAGAAGTCCTGATTTCATTTATGGAATCAAACACAGGCAGAATGGTTTATGACGATTCAACAAAACTCTGGTGGGATGGACCTTTAGCAGTTGTACAGGAATACAAAACCGAAATGGGAATCGTTGGATAATCACGCCCTTTTTTTCTTAAATTTATTAGAAAAGTTCTGTTTTTGCGCTATAGTATAATCAATATTTTTATAAGTGGGAAAAATATGAAAAAGACTACCAGAAACCTTTTCGCACCCGTTTTTTTTGCGTTATTTGTGCTTCTAGCCGTTACGTCGTGTAAAAATCTTTTCAATCATTCTTTGGATGAACTTGACTCCGAAATCACACAGAAAACAGAAAGCGCCAAAAGCTCAGCAAGTTCTGGCGGTAACGGATTGTCTGCTGTCCCTCAGATTGTTTCCGTATCCTTAGGAGCATCTACCAACCAGAAACCGACAACCCGCACTGTTTTTCCTGCAGGATTCAACCCCACCATCGAATCATTTACTGGTTTCACTCTTTCCACTTCAGAACCCATTAACGGTAAATCTATTCTTTCATGGTCCACCTACGACGCCTTTACCAGAAGCGTAATTGACCTTGATTCAACCAAAACCTATGCCCTTACCTTAAGTGCAACCTATCAGGCCGGCACCTGGTCTTCTGACCAGATTACCTGGAACAAATCAGACCGCACCATCCAGTTCACCCTGAAGCCCACTGGAACCGGTACTTTCAGTGTTTCTCTTGATATTACCGCCGTTGCAGAACAGGCTCAGACCGTAAAATTCTGGATTTCAGATACTGCCGCCATAGACCGTACAAAGACCCCAACTGGAACTTTTGATGCCCAAACCGGCAAAGACTCCCCCATTACCTGGTCCGACCCTAACCGTGCCTCCGGCAAATTCTACGCCCTCTTCGAAATTCTCGACAAAAACGGCGCCTCCACCATCGTTGGCCCCGAAGCCATCTACGTTTTCCCGGGACAGACATCCCTGTGGACAACACCAGTAATTGAAGTCCTGAACAGAAACTACAAGATTACCTTCAGCCTGGAAGGTATGGAATACAAAAACTTACCCTATCCGAATGATCCAGACTTCAACTATAAGGTCTCTGCTACCCTTGTTCCAGGTTCTTCATTGCCTGAACCCTACGTACAGAACATTTATGAAACAAGTCAGGAATTGCCGAACTTGAATGATGTTATCTTAAGAACACCTACCGGATATGAATTTTACGCTTGGTGGGATGGAGAAACTTTCAACCAATATGGGCAGCCTGCAATTTTCAATAAATATGGTAGCACCACCATCGGTGGCGGGAAATATACTGATGACATAACCCTGTATCCAGTTTGGCTCAATTACGGATACATATACGACTATTCTACCAGAGAAGATATAGAAAACTATGTTAACCAGAGAATCCAGGACGAACTTGTAGACAGCATTATCATTAATCTTCCAGATGGATTCAAGGACTTTGCAAACAACACTGAAGTTTGGAATACTACCATTTCTGTACTGAACAATAATGAAGAACTCATGACAAGTGACAAAGGCGTAGAATTACGTCTTAATTGTGTTGATTCCGATTGGCTTGTAGAAAATCTTGCACGTGTTGCAGGTACTGATGATAAACCAAACACCTGGCTTAGTGTGATTACATTGCCGCAAAGTCCCTCAAAAATCCCGGCTTATGCCTTCTATAACTGTACTGCATTGAAATCAATTTCTATACCAACTAATTATACCGAAATCGGAGACTCAGCTTTCAGCGGTTCAGCAATTACATCCATATCCATACCAGATAGTGTTACCACCATAGGAGCCAGTGCATTCAAAGACTGTGCTGCATTGGAAACAGTAACCCTGTCTAATTATTCAGCCCTTGCCACAATCGGAGAATCTGCATTTGAAAACACTGCTATCAAAGAAATTTTTCTTCGCTACAAGGTAGCCACTATAGGTGACAGTGCATTTAAAAACTGTACAAACCTTGCAAAGGTTTCTATTAATTCGGCCGCACCTCTTACCTCAATCGGCGCAAATGCTTTTGAAGGCTGTGCCTTTACAACATTTACCCTGCCGGCAAATGTTACATCCATGGGAGAAGCTGCCTTTGCAAAAAATGAGAAGCTTACGGAATTTCTGTTTGCAAGCGGCTATAAACTTCATAAAATTCCGGCACGGTGTTTTTATGGATGTTCGGATTTGTCCAAAATTCAACTTGGTGCAGGAATTACCTACGTTGATTATGATGCATTTTTTGGCACGGCTTTAAAAAAAGAGACAGAGAATACTAGAGATTTTGCATGTACTAACCAATATGCCGCTCAGTGGACAATTTTTACTTTGAATGAAGACTTTCAGCCCATTAGCTGTACACGAAGCAGTGACATTGAGTCAGCAATAGTCACAAACAAAGAAAAGGATACGGAAAGAAACATTGAGCGTTATGTAAGGGATTTTTCTTTTTCAGTAAATACAGCTGATGAGATTTTTTCTTACATTGAAGAATGCAAAACCTTAAATGGCGTAATCCCTTTAGGAATTTGTGGCGGAACATTTGAATGGGACGATGTAAAAAACATAATTGATGGTATTACCTGCGAAAATACAAACGGTATCGAATTGATATTAACAAGTCTCCTAATTGCTCAAGATGCTTCCGTAGAAAAGAAGACAATCCCTGCGGGCTTTTTTGAAGGAAAGACTTGGTTAACGGAAATTAGTCTTCCTCATTATTCTTCTGATTCCCCATTTATTTCTGTCATTGGTGATAATGCCTTCTCCGGTTGCACAAATCTTACTTCAATAACCATGATTGACGGCCTTACCAAAATCGGCAAAAAAGCTTTCTCTGAATGTTCGAATCTTTCAATTACTTTATCAAATAAAATTGAGTATATAGGGACAAAAGCATTTGAGAATGTAAAATCCGTAATAGCCGGCTTAGTTAAAGACAACTGGACACAGGTTACAGTTATGGACGGCAATGCTTCTTATGCCCATATTACCGTTAATGATTGGAAAAGCACCATTAAAAATGAAAAAAGTTCATCAGCATTCTACCGCGATGTTCCGCTTTCTGCATTCAGTTCCACTGCCCCTGATACAGCACGTGTCCAGCAGATGTATGCTATTGCACAGGATCTTGGCGTTACAACACTTCCAATGTGGATTTCAGCAGAAGAAAGCCCGGTAACACTCACCAGTGAAAATGCGGCTTTCAATACCACTATTTCCAGTGTTGCAGGCACGTCTGAAGTTTATTTTGACCTGCATCTTGAGCAGCTTACACTGGATGGCGATAAAACTATTTCATCAGGTTGTTTCAATGGTACCAGTACCGCTAAAAATCTCTGGCTTGGAAGCGTTACTTTGCCTGAGGTTACCAAACTTATCGGGACCAGTGATGCGGGTACATTTTCGTACTGTGCAAATCTGAAGAAGGTTTCCTTTACAAATCCTGCTTCATTAACAAGCATCGGACAAAAATCATTCTACAATTGTACCAGCTTATCCACTTTCAATTCAGACGAAGTTGGCACATTACAACTGCCAGAAAGCATTGCCACTTTACAAAGTTCCTGTTTCTCATATTGTGCTTTTGTAAATGCAGATTTGAGCGCAACCTCCATCACCTCAACACCAGGATCTCTGTTCTATTGCACCAAATCCCTTGAAACAGTTAAATTGCCTTCAACAGTTACTGATTTAGGTAGTTGCAGTTTTCAAACTTGCCCAAAATTAGCAAGCGTTATTAATGACGACCCTAAATATACTATAGTCAGAGCCAGTTGTTTTTATGGCTGCTCAGAATTAACAACAATTGAATTAGGAAATTCATTAACATCAATCAGCCAGACCGCTTTTTCCTACGCAGGCCTTAGATCGCTTACGATTCCTGCATCCGTTACAACGATTACAGACAGAGCATTTCAAGGCTGTTCTAAATTAACTAATCTTATTGTTGAAGGAGATGATTCTGATACATGGCTCGGATCATACAGCTGGCAAAACCAAGCAACTCATAAATTGAATCTTGGTATTACTAATGGTGAACTTCCTTCACTTTTGATCGGAGATACTTCAAATTATGATTTTGCCAGAAATCCACAGATTAATTCGACTGCAATCAGTAGTTTGCCAGGCAAAATAAACAATTATAACGGTACCACCCCTGCTGACACATTTACCATTACCATCTCCGGTAGTTTTGATGACTGGTCTTATTTCAGTGCATTGTCCGATATAGCAAAAACTACCACCGTCGATATGAGCGATGCAATTGACAACAGTTCTGAAACAGAAGTACCATTTCTACTGGCACATAACAGTTACATTACTTTCACATCAATTCCGCAGGGAACAAAACCGATAGCAAGTTATATATTTGATATTGCTGGATTCTCTTTTAAAGAGTCATTCAGTTATCCTGATTCAGGTAACATCGTTGAATGGGACAGCAATAGTGGAACTTACAAAATTGAGCGGGATACTCAAAGAATACTTTTTTATGATATTTCTGACGTAACCGAAAATAATCTGAAACAGTACCTGAAAACCGTTATTCTGAAGTACTCTGCAAAAGCTCCCCTCACTCCTACAGGCGACATTTGTAACTATACTATGTCTGAAGAGTTTAGCTATGCTTTTGATACGGGATCTGGGTCAATAAGAGAATATATAAATCATGACCCAAGTGACCTGGATCTCTTTAAAATTGTAACCTATACCATACATCTTGGAACTTGTGATGGAGTACCAGTTACTTCTAATACCACAGGGTCAACCACACAAGGGACTCAAGATTATGAATATGAAGTTTCCATGACTCCATCTGATTGTATGATAACAGGATTTGAGGGCTCCGGGTTCCCATTCAGTGATGAACATTTTATCAATCAAATTCTGTCTGAGACTACCGCAAGCAATGAAACATATAGAGCAGTTCTTAACTTTCCGCTTTATTGTGAATCAGGAGAAGTTACCATAACATGGAAAGATCCTGTCATTATCAACGATGAGGCAGGGCTAAGAACAGCAGCTGAAACTGGAGGGTATTATTGTCTTACTGGACAAATTAATGTTACAGAGCCAATCATCATTAAAAAATCATTAACCCTTGCCGGACAAGGAGGCATGACTTACTCCATTAAAAAAACTGATAATTGGGAAACTATAAATCAGCCTATGTTAGTCACAGAAAGCAATAATGATGAAATTGACCTTACCATAAAAGACTTGATACTTGATGGTGGATATGACCCCGAATATGATTACGGCGTCAAGGGTGGAGATACCGGTCTACTTGACTTTGGGGGAGATACAATAGTGTTGAACAATGTCACATTCCAGAATAACTGGAAAGAACAAGATTACGCATGTTTCAGCGGTTTGAATCTCAAATGTTCAGAAGCCACCCTTACTGGCTGTACATTCAAGAACCTCAACATCAGGGGGGGAGAAGGAAGAGCTCCGGGCATCTGTATTTCAAAAGGTCTTGTCACTATTAAAGACTGTTTATTTGGAAATAACAAAGCAAATGAAGATCGTAATTACGGAAAAGACATTTGGATTGATTATGGCTATTCAGGAGCTGGCGTTACAGTCTCAGGTTTTACACAACACCTTGATGTGGATAGTTACCTTGAAATTGGAACTCACGATTCAAGTAAACTAACACTTGGTTCTGAAACAGGAAAAATCAAGGTTTCCCAGCTTTCAAATGGTTCAGAGATATCTTCTGAAAATTATATTAATGGTAATGTAGAGTAATATACCTACTTCTACCCCAATCAAGGCTGCAGTACCCACTGCAGCCTTGTTTTTGTCTATCCCAAATGCGTATGCTCAGCATCAGATATTCCTATCTGCAGAAGATTTTTTCTACAGACAGGATATTTCAGCTTCAAATGTTCCTTGCAGAGAGCATTTTCTTCTCCAGACAGGACTTTTCAAAAACTTCCTGTATAAAAACACTCTACATATCAAGTTTTTCATAAAATAACAGCAAAATACGCCAAAATCTTTCCTGTCTGCAACAAAATTTCTCCATAGACAGGAAAAATGCCATTGGTGTAAGCATTAAAAACAACCAGTCGCCAACCCGAGAAACCCTTTTTTTACAAAACACATCTATTATCAACGATTTCTAACCCAATAGATGTATAATTCACTATAAATCATCACTGTATTACATCTATATTCATTAAAAAGGTGCAAAATAGTTGTTTCATTGAACTACACTTCTGCTTTTTCAGTGTTAATCAACCACTGCCGTACATCTATTCAACTCATTTTCCTAATAAATAGATGTATTTTTCCCAGTCCCCCTCACTTCGTCTCATTAGTTAAAAGCATTCACCAAAAAAAATACCTGTCAATCAGCAAAATCTGACTGTTTGACAGGTATCGTCTGCTATTTCTGGACCCTTTTCCGGCCTTCGTACGCTCTTCTAGGGCTTTCGTCACCAATCATCGGCCTGAAAAAATCGTAGTTTCCACCAATTTTGTTCATAAATTATCTCATTTTCGGCCATATTCATAGATTACATACCTGTCATTTCCACTAAAATCATCAAAAAACAGGTATATTCTCAACTGAATGCTAAATAATCATCAAACCCTAGCCTTTTTCAGGGCTTCAATCTCTGCTTGTAATCTTTCAATAATCACCTGATCCACCAAACGCTGCTCTTCACGTCCTTCTTCACGTCCTTCTACGCGTCCTTCTTCACGGCCTTCGGCAAGCGCTTTTTCTTCGGCAAGCTTTTTCTCAGACCAGGTGTCCCTCAGGAACTTTTCCCGGGAGAGGGCAATAGCGGCGTCAATTTCATCCTGGCTGATTTCTATGGAATAGTTGTTAATCACTGTCACCTCCTGCGTATAGCGGCGTGTTTTTGTTATTGCCGACCATACAGTCTTGTCATCAAAGTACTTAAAAACTATACTCCAGAACTCCAGTTCGTTCAAGGAATCCACATTGCGCTTAACAATTGTCTTCAATTTGTTTAGTTCAATAAAGTGAATCTTCATGTTTTCTGACAAAGTATTGTTATTCTCATCACGGAACATAAACGAATGATAGAATTCATCATCCTCAATCAACTTTTCATCAAGAATGAATATCTGATGCACCTCCGGCAAATCTTTGTAATGTTCCCCTTTTTTCAGTGCTCCAGCCATCAGTAGCGACGCATAATATACCGCTCGTTTAATCTGGTCATCATCGCCCTTCACCAACTGCATCTCAATGTCTGCTTTATTTTGTCCGTTAAATGTACAGTTTACATCCATCCGTGACTGTTTTCCCTGAATAAAGTCGCTGAGAATCTCGCTGTTTATCACAACGGCCTCAGTAACCTCCTTCCCGATAACCGCACTCAAAAACTTTTTCAAACAATAATTAGAACTGGGGTTATCTTTCCCCATAAACAACTTGAACCCAACGACCGTCCGCAGACTGATCAATTTTCCTTCCGCCACATTCCGCCTGGCCTGCGCCACAATTTCCGGATCAAGCAGCGAAAGTATATCCACTGTGTTAGTCATAATAACCTCCACACTATATATTTTCCGCTATCAGAAAAAAACTGCCACTTTTGGCAAAAAAAATGAAAAAAAAATGCAAAAACGCTATGATACCGGTATGTATAAAGTTTTGATTGTAGAAGACGACCTGCGTATTGCAGCTGCTATTGCAGATAATCTTGCAAAATGGGATTTGGAATCGAAAACTGTCAGCGATTTCAGGAATGTAACTGCTGACTTTGCGGCTTATCAGCCCCATCTGGTACTTCTGGATATAAATCTGCCTTTTAAAAACGGATACGCCTGGTGTACCCAAATTCGCCAGGTTTCAAAGGTGCCCATTATTTTTGTCTCATCTTCATCGGATAACATGAATATCGTTATGGCCATGAATATGGGAGCTGATGATTTTATCGCCAAGCCCTTTGATATTTCTGTTCTCATTGCAAAAATTCAGGCACTGCTCCGCCGTACCTACGATTTCCGGGAAAGCTCACCTGTGCTGGAACACCGTGGCGCTCTGTTGAACACTGGCGACGGTACTTTTTTCTACGGCGGTATCAATATTGACCTTACAAAAAACGAATACCGTATTCTGCTGACCCTTATGCAGAAAAAAGGAACCGTAGTCAGCCGCGAAAAACTGATGGAAGCCCTGTGGCAGAACGATTCTTTTGTTGACGAAAACGCCTTGACCGTAAACGTGGGCCGTCTGCGGAAAAAACTTGATACCGCGGGCCTTACAAATTTTATTGAAACAAAATTCGGTCAGGGATATATCATCCACCAGGAATAATCATGGCTTCAATTCTGATCTTTCTTACCTGCTCCCTCATTTTTTTTGCCACATTTGCACTCTATCACCTGCCCATTGAGGCCGTTTCATACCCCTGTATTCTGTGCGCCGTAGTGCTGTTATTTTTCTATGTTATTTCACATACCCGACAGAAGCGGAAGATGAAACATCTTGCAAGCCTGAAAGAGTTACCGCCCAATCTTCTTGAACAGCTGGAACAGTATGTCACCCCTCAAGACCACAGCTACCGTGACATCATTACTGCCATGGCTATTGCCCGTGCGAAACAACAGCAAGGCGATGCCCAGCGGTACAGCGACATGATGTTTTATTACAGCACCTGGGCACACCAGATAAAAACTCCCATTGCCAGCATGCGTCTATTGCTGCAAGGAGAAGATACCGATTTTTCCCGTAACGTAGGCGATGATTTGCAGCGCATTGAACAGTATGTCGACATGGTATTGACTTATCTGCGGTTGGACAGTGAATACACCGACTTTGTCTTTAAGGAAATATCCCTTGATGATGTGATAAAGACGGCAATTCGCCATAACGCTCGAAGTTTTATCAAAAAAGGCCTGTCCCTGAACTATGAAAACCTGAACAAAACCCTGGTAACTGATGAAAAATGGTTGTTGTTCGTCATTGAACAGATTTTGAGCAATGCTTTGAAATATACGGTCACCGGTAGCATTTCCATTTTTCTGTCCGACCCTGATACCCTTTGCATTCAGGATACGGGAGTCGGTATAGAGAAATCAGATATTCCTCGAATTTTTGAAAATGGTTTTACCGGTTTCAACGGGCGGATAAACACAAAGGCCAGCGGTATTGGTCTTTATCTGTGCCGCAGAATCTGCACAGCCCTGGGAATGACCATAACCGCTGATTCAGAACCGGGAAAAGGCACCTCTATCTATATCACCCTGAATGTGACAAAAATGTAATAATTTCTGCTGTTTCTGTCACAAGAATCGATGGAGAGTTCAATCTTTTTTATCGTATCATACCAATATCAAAAACAATGAGGAGACAACTGTGAGTTTACTTTCTGTTGAACATTTGAAAAAAGTGTATACCACCCGCTTTGGTAGCAATGCTGTCACTGCCCTTCGTGACGTTACTTTTACCGTTGAGCAGGGCGAATATGTAGCTATTATGGGTGAGTCAGGTTCTGGCAAAACTACCCTTTTGAACATTCTTGCATCCCTTGATAAGCCTACCAGCGGCACTGTACTGCTGAACGATAAAGACGTTACAGCCATTAAAGAAAAAGACATGGCTGTCTTTCGCCGCGAAAACTTGGGGTTTGTATTTCAGGAGTTCAATCTTCTGGACACCTTCTCACTGGAAGACAATGCGTACCTTCCCCTGGTTCTCTCTGGAGTTTCACCAAAAGTTATGGAAGAAAAACTGAAACCCATTGCGGCAGAACTGGGCATTACGGATCTGCTAAAGAAATACCCCTATGAAGTTTCAGGTGGCCAGAAGCAGCGGGTAGCAGTAGCCCGTGCCCTTATCACCGACCCGAAAATTCTTCTGGCAGATGAACCAACCGGCGCCCTGGATTCAAAATCCACCGATGAAATGCTCCGCCTTTTTGACCGCATCAATAAAAAAGGCCAGACCATTCTGATGGTAACCCACTCTACAAAGGCCGCCAGCACGGCAAACCGGGTACTGTTCATTAAAGACGGTCAGGTTTTCCATCAGATTTACCGCGGAGAGAGCACCAACGAACAGATGTATCAGAAAATCAGCGATACCCTTACTATGCTTCAGTCAGGAGAACAGGAATGAAACGCCAGCTCTATTCTGTTCTTGCCTTTGACGGCATGAAAAAAAACAAGCAGCTGTACCTGCCCTATCTGCTTTCCTGCATCGGTGTTACGGTCATGCTCTACATTATGCAGGCATTGAGCAGTATGGAAATACTTTCACACATGTCAGCCGGTGCACAACTCCGCATCATTCTGGATCTGGGAAAAGTTGTCATTGCCATCTTTGCCGTCATTTTCCTGTTTTATACCAACAGTTTTCTGGTACGCCGCCGCTACAAGGAGTTCGGTCTGTATAACATTCTGGGTATGGATAAACGGGGAATCTGCCGCATTGTTCTGTGGGAAACACTGATTGCCGCTATTACCAGTATCGGTTTTGGTCTCATTCTGGGCATTCTTCTCAGCAAACTGGCTGAACTTGCATTGTGCAATATCGTTCATACCAGCATTACCTATGATTTTACCCTGCGTATGGATGACATTCTTGTTACCGCCGCCATTTTTGCAGCTGTATTCCTGCTTCTTTCTATCCGTTGTGTTATTCAGGTTGCCCGCACTAAACCGCTGGAACTGTTTCATGCAGAAAATCTGGGAGAAAAACCACCGAAAGCCAACTGGATCTCAGGACTTGGAGGCATTGCAGTTCTTGCAGCAGCCTACTACCTGGCTGTAGATATTGACAACCCTATTGGCGCCATTACCCTGTTCTTCTTCTGCGTGCTTCTAGTAATTGTGGCAACCTATATGATTTTTACAGCAGGATCCGTTCTCCTTTGTAAACTGCTTCAGAAAAACAAAAACTATTATTATAAAAAGCAGAACTTTGTGTCCGTTAGCACCATGAGCTTCCGTATGAAACGAAACGGATCCGGTCTTGCCAGTATCTGTATTCTTTCTACCATGGTTCTTGTCATGATTTCTTCAAGTTCAAGCCTCTACTTCGGCACTGAAAGCTCCATGCGGAATCAGTACCCAAGAGACTGTCAGGCAGAAATCCGTCTTGAAAGCATGAATGATTTTGACAATCAGGCCCTTGGTGAAGTACGAAAAGATATTGAAACTGCCCTTGCAAAAACTTCTTATTCGCCGGTAGATATCACCACCTATCATCTGGTAAGTTCCATTGGTATGATTACAGATACGGGTGCCATTGATATATCAGTGTCTGCCTTGGACATGAACTTTTCAAAGGCACGGGAGCTGACATTCATCACTGTTGATGAATACAACAAGGCAACCGGACAGCATCTGGCAGCCATTCCAGGCAGCGTATACGTTCACCCGGTTCACTGTAGTTTTTCTGCTGAAACCATAACCATTGGTCCTGTAACGCTGCCTGTAGCAGGAATCTGCGATGCATACCCTTTTGCAGCTGACACCAGTTCCACCCTGACCCCCAGCTACTTGATTGTAGTTAGCAGCTATGAAGATATTATGGAACTTGATTCTTTAACTGCCCGTGATTCGTACCGGGTTACCCATCCTATCTGGTATTACGGTTTCAATATCAACGGTTCTCAGGATGAAGCCATTGATGCATTCCAGGTGCTGAACAATGCTTTTTATAGCAGCGGATTTGTAGCAAGCGGCAATTTCAGGACCTGCAGCACCGACTGTATTCACGTAGAACGGGAAGACTTTTATTCAACTTTTGGTGGATTATTCTTCATCGGTATCATTCTGAGTATTCTGTTTCTGTTTGCCTGTGTTCTGATTATTTATTACAAGCAGATTTCAGAAGGATATGAAGATCAGAGCCGGTTTGAAATTATGCAGAAAGTAGGTATGACAAAAGATGATATCAAGAAGAGCATCAACAGCCAAATGCTGACTGTATTCTTTGCACCGCTGGTTATGGCAGGACTTCATCTGATTTTTGCATTCCCCATTGTATGGCAGATGCTGCAGCTCTTTAATCTTACTGACAAACCACTGGTAATGATGGTAAATCTGGGTGCATTTGGTATCTTTGCCGTACTGTATGTACTGGTATACCGCATTACGGCAAAAAGCTACTATTCCATTGTCAGTTAAAGAGCTAAACAGAAATGTCATCCTGAGCTTGACTCAGGATCTGACTATTTATATTGCTCTGCAATTTTCTGAATTTCAGCCCAGTTTGCCTTGAATACTTCTACCACTTCAGGGTCAAACTGGGTTCCTGCATTCCGGACAATTTCGTTGTAAGCGTCATCCAGGCTCCAGGCATCTTTGTAACTGCGGCGGCTTGATAAAGCATCAAAAACATCTGCAACGGCAACAATTCTGCCTTCCAGACTAACGTCATTGCCAGCATGTCCGTTGCTGTACCCTTTACCGTCCCACCGTTCGTGGTGATCCCGGGCTATAACTTTTGCTGTAGAAAGAACACTGCCATCAACATTATCAAGCAGTTTTTCACCGTAATTAACGTGCTGTTTGATAATGGCATATTCTTCGTCGGTAAGTTTGCCCGGTTTATCAAGAATACGGGAATCAATCATCAGTTTTCCAACATCATGCAGTACACTGGCAAGACGGATTTCTTCAATTCTGGCTGCTGATAACCCCATGCCGGCAGAAAGTACACGACTATATTCAGAAACACGTTTAATATGCTGCCCGGTCTGACCGGATTTTGCTTCAGTAATTTCTGCCAGTGAAAAAATGATGTTTTCCTGGTCATTGATAGTGGAATCAGCTTTCTGCTGCAGAACATTGCCATACTGAAAAATAAGAATCAGAGCTATAAGAAGCAGTTCCAGTAATATGAACATGGGCTGCTGAAAACACATAAGGAACACCAGCGCTGATGTAATAATCAGATATTTGATATTATCACGGCAGAATGGCTGTTTTCCTCTGTTTATACTGGCAAAAATGCGCCGGATCATGTCAATGACAAAACCACATTCAAATGCTAAAAGAAAAACCAAAGCAGGAAACCAAAAATCACGGTTTTCAAACCTTGGGACGGGAGCCTGCCCCTGTACATGATCTGGAATGACGAAAGAAAACTCGTTTTTAAACTCTGATTCCGTTGTCTCAAAATTCTGCATTGGCATGATAATGCGCTGTAACCGTTCTGATGGTCCCTGCACAAAAATATTAAATCCAGGCAGATGTTGTATCCATCCGAACCGCATACCAATACCGCCCACGGCGCCATACCCAGCTGCCAAAAAGAAACCTATTTCAATAATAAGGGCAACAAGGGCAATAGTACCGCAGACACGGCGCATTGCATCTTCTCTAAGACCGATTTTTTCAGCAATAACCAACTGGCTTTCAACTTTTTCTTCCAGCAGGTCAACCCGGTCTTCAATCTTCTCTGCAACAAATGGTTTATTCTTCACGGTATTTTACCTGCCGGTCTGAGACAGGAACTCTGAAATATTGAATGCATGGTCACCAAGCTTTTCAATGCGGCGGACAATATCAATATACAAAAGTTCTGTTTTAACATCAGCACCTTTTTCAAGACGCTTTCTTGCAATTTTCTTAAGGTCACGTTTCTGCTGGTCAATGGCATTTTCACGCTCAGTTGCCCAGGTAAGCTGTTCTTTTGTCAGTTTTCTGTTCACATTGGCCCGAATAAAGAATACCAGTTCTTTAGCATCGTTAAGATATGGAATAAGCAGTTTCATATCTTCTTCAGGGAACACCAAATTCTTTTCTACAGAACGTTTCAAAAGCAGCGACATGGTATAACATTCGTCTGACATGGCTTCAACTTCGCCGGTAATCTGGGTCATATTGGCAAGAGAGGTACGCTGGCTTTCTGTCAGCGGCAGACCTTCACAGTTCAATGCATACTTAACAATTGCTTCATTCATCTGGTCAAGGTATGCTTCTTCACGTTCAAGAATTGGTACCACTTCATCACAGAATGCCTGACTGGGGTGTTCAAAACTGGTTTCAATACGGTCAAACATGGTAACAACAATGTCTGCCATGTCCCGGATTTCTTTTTCCAGACGGATAATATGGGCAGTGGCACTGTCCTTGGAAATGGAACTTTCGGTAAAGTCCAGCTTGTAGTCACCCTTTTCTGCCCCTTCTCCATCTCTGATGATGAATCGGGACAGTGTAATCAGGTACTTGCGTGATGGCATTGCAACAATGGTAGTAAAGGTTTTGAAAACAGTGTGCAGTACGGAAATACGGATGGCAATATTGTCGCCGGGACTGATGAACTGAATAAGACTGAGAAATGGTCTGAAGAAGATGAATGCCAAAAGAGTACCAAAGGTATTGAACATGACGTGCACGGAAGCAACTCGTTTAGCATCAGGATTGGTACTTCCACCGGCAGCAAGAATGGCATCAATGGTGGAACCTATTTCACCACCAAGGGTCATGGCTGCTGCAATTTCCCAGGAAACGATATTGTTATACGCCATGGTAATTACGATGGCTGAAAAGGCAGATGATGAATGGATAAGAGCAGTAACGGTAATACCAATCAGGAAGGCAAGTATCAGGCTGAATACGCCCCAACTCTGCATGGTAATAAGGAATGTCAGCTGGGAAGCATCAAAACTGAACAGGTCAGAAAGCCAGCCTAAACCAAGGAACAGAGCACCAAAGCCCATAATGGCTTCGCCCCAGTTCTTCATGGTCTGCTTTTTCTGGCTTGTCATGAAAAAACCAATTCCGAACATTGGAATGGCAAAAGTAGATAGCTTGAAGTTAAAGCCGAAGATGGAAACAATCCAGGCAGTAATGGTGGTACCGATGTTGGCACCGAAGATTACGGGAACTGCCTGCTCAAGGGTCAGCAACCCGGCATTTACAAAGCTGATGACCATTACCGAAGTTGCTCCGGACGACTGAATAATCATGGTAACACCAAGACCGGTGAGCAATCCCTTGAATGCGTTTCCGGTTAAGGAACCCAAAGTACGCTGGAGTTTTTCTCCAGAGCCTTTCTGAACACCGTCAGACATAAGGCGCATACCATACATAAGGAAGCCCAGGCTTCCGACAAAATTCAAAAGGGTCTGAAAAATAGTTGCGAAATTCACGGGCAATATTCTATCAGATTTTGCCCCTTTTCCGCACGAAAAAAATACATATTTTCTGAAAAAAAACCGCCCTGACAAACTGCCAGGGCGGAAAGGAGGAGGAAGATTTTCGTTGTTCTTGCTTTGCTTACACACAACAAACCATTTCCCCGTAAAATGGTTACAAAAAAAATAAAAAAAAATTGCTACTTCTATAACAAAGAAAAAAACGGTAAACTGAACTACATTTTACTGGGGCAATTTCAGCCCGAACACATTACACAGAGGTTACAAATGGAAGTTCGTGTACGCTATGCACCATCTCCAACTGGTATGCAGCACATCGGTGGCGTTCGCACCGCATTATTCAACTACCTGTACGCCCGCTCACAGGGTGGTAAATTCATTCTCCGTCTTGAAGACACTGACCGTACCCGGTACGGTGAAGAATATGTTCAGAACCTGTACGATACTCTTGCCTGGCTTGGCATTGAATGGGACGAAGGTGGTCCTAAGGGCGGTGAATACGGCCCATATGTTCAGTCTGAACGCTTTGAACTGTACAAGAAATATGCTCAGGAACTGGTAGACAAAGGCCAGGCTTACTACTGTTTCTGTGATGAGGAACGTCTGGAACGCATCCGCATCATGCAGCAGAAAAACAAGATGGCTCCCGGATACGACCGTAACTGCCGCCACCTGACCGAAGAAGAAATCAAGGCTAACCTGGATGCAGGTAAACCATACGTTATCCGCCTTAAGGTACCAATGGAAGGCGAAACCAGATTCCATGACGCTCTTCTTGGTGACATTGAATGGAAAAACGAAGACGTTTCTCCAGATCCGGTTCTCCTGAAATCAGACGGTTTCCCAACCTACCACCTGGCAAATATCGTTGATGACCATTTCATGAAAATCAGCCACGTAATGCGTGCTCAGGAATGGATTCCTTCTACTCCAATGCACGTTATCATGTATAAGGCATTCGGCTGGGACTACCCTGAATTCTGCCACCTGCCAATGGTAATGGGTAAAGACGGTCAGAAACTGTCTAAACGCCACGGTGCTACTTCCGTAAACGAATTCCGTGCCCGCGGATACGTGCCAAAAGCACTGATTAACTACGTTGCCATGCTGGGCTGCTCTTACGAAGACGGCCGCGATATTTACGAGCTTGAAGACTTTGAACGTCTTTTCAAACTGGAGCACCTGAATAAGGCACCTGCCGTATTTGACTACAAGAAACTTGAATGGTACAACGGTCAGTACATCCGCGCCATGAGTGACAAAGAACTCTTTGACGCCGTACTGCCTTTCATTACCCTTACCGGGGATGCTGCCATTCCGATCAACGCTTCTGAAGAGTTCCCTGCCCCACATGTAGGACCTGCATACAGCGGAATCATCATGAACGAAGACGGAACCCTTTCCATTGATCCGGAAGCTGTAAAGGGCGGCGCACCAGAACTTTCTGATGCTGACATCCGCGAAAAACTCATGGCGCTGATGCCACTGATTAAGGAACGCCTCCACTTCCTGACTGATGCAGCCGAAATGGTAGGATTCCTGTTCAAGAACGTAGCTGTTCCACCGGTAGACCAGATTGTTCCTAAAAAACTGGATGCTGCAAAAACCAAGGAAATTCTTGAAGCATCAAAAGACTTTATCAAAGCACTGCCTGACATTCCTGAGCACGAAGATCAGGAAAATCTGGCCCGCGAAATGGCTGAAAAACTGGGTGTTAAGCTTGGTGACTTCATGATGCCGATTCGTATGGCAGTTACCGGTAGCCGTGTTTCCCCGCCACTTATGGGAAGTATTCTTGCCCTGGGCGTTGAAAAAGCTCTGGAACGCACTGAACGGACTATCGCCACATTCTGATATTCATGGGGAACACTGAGCCTGTCGAAGTGCCTCCCCGTGTTTCACGTTTCATTTATTTTCAGGACCCTTCGACAGGCTCAAGGGTCCTTTATTTTTTAGTGAGATTGAAAAATGAACGTCTTTGCTGAATTTTTACCTGATTTCATGCACTTTACCGTTCTGGACGGTGGTCACCTGATTCTTCTTATGGGGCTGATTCTTTTGCTCGGTGCCATGGGGGGACGCCTGTTCCAGAAGCTGAAGATTCCTCAGGTTGTTGGATATATCGTTATCGGAATACTCATCGGACAGAGCGGCTTTCAGGTAATGAGTGCCGGCGTTATTGCCAGCCTGAACCCTGTCAGTGAAATTGCCCTGTCACTTATCGGCTTTCTTATTGGTGGTGAACTTAAACTGTCCGTTATCAAAAAATACGGAAAACAGTTCACCGGTATCCTCCTTTTTGAAGCCATCGTTCCGTTCTTTGTAGTAAGCGCCGTTGTTTTTACCGTAAGTTACGCAATTACAAAGGAATTTAATTCATCGCTGGCATTAGGTCTTATTCTTGGCTCCATTTCATCAGCCACAGCTCCTGCTGCCACCACCGACGTCCTCCGGGAAAACCGTACCCGTGGACCTTTGACAACTACCGTACTGGGCATCGTTGCTATGGATGACGCTGTTGCCCTTATTCTGTATGCCATTGCATCATCCATTGCATCAAGTCTTTTAGGGTATACCGGTGGTTCTTTGGGGTATCAGCTGCTGCATCTTCTGTACGATGTATCAGTTTCCATTGCCGTAGGTTCAGCAATTGGTGCGCTTCTTACACTTTTTATCCGCAATGTAATGACGGATGAAGGCCGTATCCTGGCATTCAGCCTTGGTGCCATTCTTCTGAGTACCGGTATCAGTACGTTTCTTGGTCTTGATACCATTCTTGCAGCTATGTCAGTTGGATTCTTCATGGTAAACTTTGCTCCGGCAAAGACGCGTCCAACCTTTGCTCTGGTAGAAAAATTCACACCGCCTATTTACGTTCTTTTCTTTGTTCTTGTTGGTGCAAAGTTGAATATCTGGAACGTTACCGCCTATGTCGGCATCATTGCCCTGCTCTACGTACTTTGCCGAACTGTCGGTAAGTCAGTAGGTTCCCGTATTGGTGCAAAACTGACCCATGCACCGGAGACCGTTTACAAATTTCTTCCCTGGTGCCTTTTGAGTCAGGCCGGTGTTGCCATTGGTCTTTCAATTGCAGCAGGTACCCAGTTTGCCGATACTTTGGGTCCAACCATTATTCTGATTATTACTGCCACTACCTTCATCGTACAGCTGCTGGGTCCTATCTGTGTTCGCCATGCCGTTGTAGGTGCCGGCGAATGCGGTCTTGATATTACAGAAGAAGACATTATGAAGCAGTGCATTGTTGCTGATGTTACCGTTGCCGGAAAGAATATTCTGGCAGAAGACTCTCCTGCAATTCTTGGTGAAACTGCTCTTCTGAAAGATATTCTGGATAGTTTTGCCACCCACCAAAACCTGAACTATGCGATAAAGGCACCAAACGGAACTTTTGCCGGCATGATTACTTTGAATCATCTGAAAGAATGCCTTTTAATGACGGAATTCTTTGAAGGACTTATGGCCGTTGATATTGCTGAACCCTGTACTGTCAGTGCTAAGCCGGATATGCTGCTGCCAGATGTTATTGATATGTTTGATAACCTTGATATTGATGCGTTGCCGGTCATTGGAGCTGACAACCGCATTCTGGGGGTTATCGAGCGGTCTGCAGTAGACCACTACCTGCATGCAAAAGTAGTAGAACTGCACCAGAAACTGGCCAATATGGGCTGACGGTCGGTATATCTTTGAATACTCTTCCGGTGTGATGTGGAATTTCAAAACCGCTAGCTAGCGTCGCTATTGTTGAAATTCCACACCCCACCTCCCGATTCTTCAAAAATTCACATTACTGGAGAAACTTACATGACACCACACAACAAAGCTGAAACTGGAGAAATAGCAATGACCGTATTGCTTCCTGGAGATCCCCTCCGTGCAAAGTATGTTGCCGATACATACCTTACCGATGTACGTCAGGTAACGGGCGTACGGAACATGCTGGGCTTTACCGGTACCTATCAGGGAAAAGAAGTAACGGTTATGGGAAGCGGCATGGGTGGACCTAGCTGTGGTATTTACAGTTATGAACTTTTTGCATTCTATGGCGTTGAACGCATTATCCGCATAGGCACCTCAGGAGGCCTTCAGAAAGAGCTTGAACCGGGAGATCTGGTTTTTGCCTTAACATCATCTACGGACAGCGCCTGGGCCCATCAGTACCATCTGTCAGGAACTTTCAGCCCCTGTGCAGACTGCACCATGCTTTCACAAGCATTGGCAAGCGCTGAAAAGCACGGATACCGGTATGCTGCCGGTGGTGTTTTTTCCAGTGACCTGTTCAGTGATTATGATGCCAGTAACGAAACTACCGGAAAACCAAGCTGGGAACCCTGGGCACGCATGGGTATTCTTGCACAGGACATGGAAACCTATGCCCTGTACAGTACTGCAAACTGGCTGGGGAAAAAGGCTTTCAGTATCATTACCATGACAGACAGCTGCGTTACCGGTAAATCTCTGGCCGATGATCAGCGGCTTACAGCCCTTACCCCCATGTTCCAGGTAGCACTGGATATTGCCTGTAACTGATTACTTACTAGACGCAACCCAGATACCCTGCCAGTTTTCAAGAACGGCAGGGTTTTCTTTTGCACTTTCAAGGAGCTGCCTGCACCGTTCTTTATAGAAACGGCTTGGGCTGTCACCGGTTTTTTCCGCGTTATCAGAAAAAGACTTCAAAGCTTTTTCAAGATTTCCCTGATAAAACAGTTGCAGTGCGTCAGCAAACGCTTCAAGAGCCGGTAATTCGGTGTTCCATCGTTGTGCCGTCATGGGTTCATATACCGTAACCGGCTCTGTTTTCCCGATTACCAGAACACGGCCAATTTCCCTGAACCGGGCACCTGTTCCAAACTCTTCTGCCATTTCTTTTGTTTCTGCAGTACAAAGAATATGAGTTCCAAACTGTTTGTTCAAACCTTCAAGACGTGAGCCGGTGTTGACCACATCACCGAACATGGTGTAATTGAAACGGTTCCGTGATCCCATATTACCAACAATAGCTTCCCCGGTGTTGATACCGATTCGGGTATACAACGGTTCTGTAACAAAAGCAGATAACTGGTGCTGCATTTCAAAAACCTTCTGCTGACATTTCAGAGCTGCGGCAACTGCCTTTGAAGCATGGCCTTCAATGGTTGCAGGTGCATTCCAGAAAGCAACAATGGCATCTCCCACATATTTATCAATAGTTCCGCCTGCTTCCATAATGATGGATGACAGTTCGGTCAGATAGACATTAAGAACCTCTGTCAGCGACTCAGGAGGCAGTTTTTCACCAATAGAAGTAAACCCTTTAATATCAGAAAAGAAAACTGTTATATTCCGTTTTGCCCCGCCAAGCTGCAGCTGACTGGGATCATCAAGCAGGGTATTGATAACGTCTTTACTGAGATACTGGCTGAACGCTGTTTTTATGAATCGTTTCTGGCGACCTTCTGCAATGTAGCTGTAAAAGGTAACGGCTATATAGCCGGTCAGATAGCTGAAAGCCGGGGCGACAACTGAAACATCATACCCTTTTAGCATAAAGAGCCAGCTTGATGAAAACAGAATTACAGGCCCCAGGATAAAGAATACGGCCCCAAAGACGATGGTTTTTCCGGTTTCGTTGATATGACTGACACTCAGGGCAAACCATGAAGCAAGTAAGCCACAGAAGATTATAAGAATGAAGGTTACGCTGTCATCCATGGGATAAATGAAATCATCAAGCAGGACATTATCAAGGGCAGTAATGGAAACGCCGGATCCCGGGTAAACGGTGCTGATTGGAGTTGTACAGATATCATACAGGCCAGGGGCATAGTAGATGAAAAAGACATAGCCGTTTTCAAATTCCCAGGAATCGTATACCGGTTCTTCCCCTGCTTCAACTGCATCAATGCTCTCAAGAATATCAATGGCTTTGTACGGGATGTACCGGTCAATGGCACCTTTATACCGGAGAAGAACCTTGCCATCGTTCCGTTTGGGAAGCATTCTGTCCAGTTCTTCCACATATTCCCATCCGGCATTTTCTTCTACCAGCAATGCAGCATACGAAAGAGATACAAGTTCACGGGTTGTGCCGTCCTGAGTGGTTCCCGTCTGGGTTACGGTTACCCCCCGGATAATACCGTCTGAATCTTTTGTACTGGAACAGTCTGCAACAATGGCTGCGGCTTCAATAAATTGCGGTAACGGTTCAAGTACAGTGCCATCAGTGCCATTACCGCTCATCTGATCGATAATGGTCATACCATTATTCCTGATGCTCCGGGCAAAAGCTTCATCGTCCTCAGGGCCAAAAACGCTTGGTTCAGTAAACAGAATATCAAGGACTACGGGACCTGAGCCACCTTCCGTCATGTAATCAACCATGCGGCCAAAAGCTTCCCGTGGCCAGGGCCATCCCCACCCATACCGCTCAGAAGCAGCTGTGATACTTTCCTGGTCAATTTCTATAACATAAATATCATCAGCAACTTTTGTGTACGGCGCTGTAGTTCTGATACGGCTGTCATAAAATTTTCGTTCCAATGACTGGAAAATTCCCGAAAACCACAGAACTGCCACTGCGGCAACAGAAGCAGTTCCAATGAGAAAGGGTATCAGTTTTCTGTTCATTGTCCGTTAAAAATGATCATGTGCTGCTGAAACCGCTGGGTACGTGCAGAATCAGTAGAATACGGATTCATCTTTTTTAACGTGGTCCGACATTCCTTTATACGGTCTGAAGCTTCAGGATGAGTTTTCCCAAAACCGGATTTTGTATTTCGACTGGGGGTATTAATCAGCTCCAGCATGGAAATCATTTCTTTTGCGTTATAACCGGTGCTGTGAAGAAGAATCAAAGCGTGGTTATCGGCGTCATATTCGGCATCCTGACTGTAACCACTGTTGACCAGCGTATCAGTATACACATCAATACAATCACTGTACGCATTAATGGTTCGGGCAGTTTCTTCACCTTTGCCGCCGTCTATTTCCTTATATACAACAAAACCTGCTTTGCTGACACTTTTAATGGCATCCCAGGTACGGCTGTTCTGGATTGCTCCAAGACCATGCCGTAACTGGACATGGGAAATTTCGTGGGCAAGAACAGCAGCAAGCTGGTCTTCATTTTCCATAAGTTTGATAAAACCGCTGGTTACAAATATATGACCGCCGGATGTAGCAAAAGCGTTTATTTCATCACTTTCAAGTACGGCAACATAGTATCCCTTGTATGGTTGGGGAGCTGATCCACTGTTAAAGGCAATACCGTTAGCAAGTGTTGTAAGATACCGGTTCATGTCAGGACAGTCAGCCAGTTTGTAATAACTGAGAATTGAACCTGCAACACCGCGGCCAATATAGTATTCGTTTTCCGGAGAGAACTCTTCAACTGCATTACCTACTGAGCGGACAGAATCTGCAATAAGGGCAGTCATTGGAGACACTTCCTTGATAATCGGGCTATCTGCAACAACTTCTGCAATAAGTTTTACAGTCTCACAGGACGTAAGAAACAGCAATGACGAGCTGATAACACTTACAAAGAATATGTTCAATGCTTTTCTGTTGCTTTTTTTTGTGGTCATCATATCAGTCACCCTCCAGAAGGTTTCCTTCCTGCAGGAAAATCAGAACTTCATAGTCTGAAACCGAAAGAGCTTCTACTGCTGCCAGTGCTTCGTAATTACCATCACCAGACTGAGAATACAAATCTTCTACTTCCTGACTGAAACCTTTACCGGCAAGAGCAATTTCATCTGCATCTGCGCTGGCTACACGGCCAACCACAATCTTCTTTTTGGTGACCATGCTGACAGAAATCCAACCGGTATCTCCCGTCAGTTCATTGAAAACCTGGTACCACTCTCCATCGTCGCCCAAAACTTTCAGAGATTCACCATAGTCAACAGTACACAGTTCCTTTCCAAACCGGGAGGGTTTTTCCTTAAGGACACCGTTTTCTACAGAAACATACACAGTCTGAGGTCTCTTTTCCCGTCCGGCAGCAAAAACTGAAACACAGACACAAAAGGCCATAAGAAACAGAAGAATTCGTTTTTTCATTTGTAGAAGTCCACCACCTGCTGGTAAATTGTTTTTATAAGACGGGTTCGTGCTTCAACACTGGCCCAGGCAATATGCGGAGTAATAATCAGTTTATTGCTGTCCTTTATACGAACCAGCGGATTATCAGCAGACATTGGTTCTACACAAAGAACATCAAGGCCGGCGCCGGTAATCTCACCTGATTCCAGCGCATGGGCAAGATCTGCTTCAACCACAATAGGGCCACGGCCAACATTGATGAAATATGCAGTATTCTTCATTTTCTTGAAGGCGGCTGCATTCATAAGTCCCTGGGTTTCGACAGTAAGGGGCGCATGTACGGAAACAATATCTGATTGAGACAGAAGTTCATCAAAAGAGACACGTTTCCAGTCAGGCTGATTGTTTTTACCGCTGGTTGAATAATAGATGACATTGCAGCCAAAGCATTCAGCAATCTGTGCAACACGCTGGCCGATATTTCCCATACCGATGATTCCCCAGGTTTTTCCGGAAAGCTCATGGAACACGTTGCTGAAATGGGTAAATACTTTGTCCCCTACGTATTTTTCGGATTTTACGTATTCATCGTAGTATGCCATGTGCTCCAGAAGATAGAACAGAAGGCTGAACGTATGCTGGGCAACAGTTTCTGTTGAATACCCTGCAACATTGCGCCATGCAATGCCCTTTTTATCCAGGTATTCTTTATCAAGATTATTGGTTCCGGTTGCAGTAACACAAACAAGCTTCAGATGCTCGGCTTTGCCAATGGTTGCTTCGTTAATTGAAACTTTGTTCAGAATAACAACATCTGCATCTTTTGTGCGTTCCAGGGTTTCTTCCGGGCTGGAAAAATCATATTTAGTTACAGTGCCCAGAGTATCAAATGGTGTTAAATCGATATCTGTACCGATCGATTTTGCGTCAAGAAAAACTATATTCATGACAAATATAGTAGCGCAAAAAGCAGGGAAAAAACAACGGTGAGATGCCGAATCAAATTCAGATGGACAAGGCGGAAACCAGGTCATTTCGAACTTGATTCGGAATCTGTTACCAAGATGCTGAATCAAGTTCAGCATGACAATGATTAGTAGTAGTGCTACAGATTATTTGATTGCTTCAAAAATGATATCTGCAATAAAGATTACTGCAAGAATCCAGGTAGCAACCGGAATATCCTTGAATTTCTTTCCTGCACATTTAGCAATTACGTAAGCAATCATACCGAATGCGATACCTTTGGAAATTGAGTAGGCAAATGGCATTACGATGATGGTAATGAATGCTGGAACACCTTCGGTTGGATCTTTGAAGTCAATGTCTACAACCTGCTGCATCATGAGGAAGCCTACAAAAATGAGGGCTGGAGCAGTAGCTGCACTTGGAATCAGAGCAAACAGAGGGGTCATGAACAGAGCCAGCAGGAACAGAACGCCGGTAGTTACTGAAGTAAGACCGGTGCGTCCACCAGCTGCAACACCTGAAGATGATTCAACAAATGAGGTAACGGTTGAAGTACCAACACAAGCACCAACAACAGTACCGATTGAGTCTGCCATAAGAGCCTGTTTTGCACGTGGAATGTTGCCGTCTTTGTCTACCAGACCAGCCTGCTGGGTTACACCCATCAGAGTACCGATGGTATCAAACAGGTCAGTAAACAGGAAGGTGAACATGATTACAAAGAATTTAACGGTAAGTACACTGCCCCACTCAAATGCGAACAGGTGTGGAGCTTCCGGCAGAGAGAATGGTTTCCAGCCGGCTGGTACAGTAGTAACACCAAAAGGAATACCGATGATGGTAGTGATGATGATGGCAATGAGGATAGCGCCCGGTACTTTCAGGATGTAAAGTACGATGGTCAGAATGAGACCGATGATACATACGATTGCAGCTGCGCTTTTCATATTCAGGTTAACGAAACCGATGATGGTACCAGTATCAGATGCAACGATACCAGCGTTAGCCAGACCAATCAGAGCGATGAACAGACCAATACCAACAGCTACAGCTTTTTTCATGCCTGCAGGAATGGCGTTGATGATTTTTTCGCGGATACCCAGTACAGAAAGCAGAATGAATACGATACCTTCACAGAATACTGCGGTCAGTGCAAGCTGCCATGAACAGCCCATACCGAAACATACAGTGTAGGTGAAGAATGCATTCAGACCCATACCTGGTGCCAGAGCAATAGGAAGGTTTGCCCAGAATGCCATTACCAGAGTTGCAACGGCAGAAGCAATTGCAGTAGCGGTAAATACAGGACCGAATCCCATACCGGTTTCGCCCAACATTCCTGGGTTTACAGCCAGAATGTAAGCCATTGCAAGGAAGGTAGTAATACCGGCAACAATTTCGCGGCTGACGGTAGAACCATGTTCCTTAATTTTGAAGAACTTTTCCATCATAGTCTCCTTAATGAGTTTTAGACGCATTATTCTACTGCCTTACATAATAATTTGCAAATATACCGGCAGGATCCTGCCACACAGAAGAATCGCTGTACTGTACTTCTTTTACGAAAAATTTTCCCGGTTCAAGACTGGTATCTTCAATCGGAAACTTGAGAGTAACTTCTGTCTGTGCCGGTATGGGCTCAGAAAAGCTGCCCCGTACCGGTACATATTCGCTATTACGCCAGCAGTATCCTTCAACTTTTACACTGGATATATCACGATAACCAACATTACAGAAACTGAACAGCATACATCCTGATTCACTGTCAAACTGCGGTCTTCCCATAACAAAATCAGGCTGATTCTCCTGTTCCAGATAACTGCAGGACGTGACCATCATTACTACAACAGCCATCACCAATCCTGACATCAACATCTTTTTATCTTTCATCTTCATACTCCTCTTTAACGTTTCTGTGGCAGCAGTCGCACACATCCTACATTTTCATCGTCTGCAGCTTACCCTCAGAAGTCCGGTAAAATACGGTTTTGCTGCCGTCCTGTTCAAAAATGGTACCGACTACAGTACTATCAGCCGGCATCAACAGGGGCGTTTCAGGTGCATCCGTAACCTCCTCGATAACTTCCATTTCCACCGGTTCATCCACCATCATCTCATCTTCTTCTACATCAACTTCCAGCACCAGATCTGCTCCTTCTTCAATACCGGGCCGTCCTGACATACAAGCTGCCAGTACTGCTGCGCTGCTAAAAGCACAGACTACCGCCAATCCTGCATTACAATTCCGGTGAATCTGTGTTACCGGACCTTTACGGAAAACCCGATGCCGGTACGGTTTTCGTACCCACAGTGATCCACCATGCTTTTTTTCTGCCAGAACTTTCAGCAGCGCGGCATCATGCATTACTGTCACTACAGCATAGGTACCTTTTCCAAACCCCTTCAGGACAATATCCGCCTTACATGATTCTTCCAGACAAGGATGCAGCTTCCCCGTCTGCCTGAGTACATAATCTGCCGCCCGTGAGAGGGAAAGTCCTGCAGGAACGGCAATCCGATAGGTTTCATACCTTTCATCTGGAATCGTCATTACCTGCCTCCACTGACATACTGGAATTGATACGGGTGCTTCGGCTTTCAATCAGTTCTGTCCGCTTCTGCTCAAGCAACTGATTTCTGCTGACATACGAAACATACAGAGGAACAGCTGCCATCAGCAGAACAGCTGTTATGACAAGGGCCATCAACGTTTCCATAAGATTCATCACTGCACCTCCTCAATCTGCCGTTCAACTGTCTGCAACTGGTAATCTGTAACATACAGCCCCGCAAGAAGCACCGTAACCAAAATCATCAGCATGAACACAGAAGAAAGCAGCAGGTATCCGCCATCCCTATTTCCATGAAACAATATCTTCTTCATTATCATCTCCTCCTTCACGGCCATCTGCACCATAACTGGTTATGACAAAAGGTGTTTTACCGGTCTTCTGCCGGCTGTACATATACTGGTTTCCCCATGGATCAGTTTGAATCTGCCGGTCTGTATAAGGTCCGTTCCACCCTGCAGGCACCGGATGGAGATAGGGCTTTTCCCACAATGCGTTAAGCCCCTGTTCTGTTGTGGGATATACTCCGCAGTCCAGATAATATGACTGAAGTGCCAGAGTATATATCTGAATCTGACTTCGGGCCTGCAGTACCCGAGCCTTAGCCACATATTTCATGGCTGCAACCCCTACGCCGGCAGAAAGAACCAGCATTATGGCTAAAACTGCCAGTGTTTCTGCAAAAGAAAACCCATCATCACGTTTTTTCATATAATTCCTCCAAAAGATGTAAGAAACGGCAGAACTGCCTCTTTGGCCACAATCAGGACCACCATACCCACGCCCGTAAGCAGCACCGGTTCTATCATGTTTGCCGCTGTTTTCTGCCGCATCTGCTGTTTTTCAGCCATGTACTGTGCATGCTGACTGAATCCCCGGGCAATATCCTGATTACAGGCAGCCGCTTCTATCAGTGACAGATCATCTTTTGAGAACTCTGCCTGCTTTTTCATGGCTGAAGACAGGGGCACCCCTTGCTCTACCAAAGTGATAATCCGTGCAATCGCTGGCGAAAGAGAACTTTGACTGAGAGCCCCAAGACGTAGACAGGTTATCAAATCGCTGCCGGATGAAAGCCCCGCAGCCATAACCCGGTAAAATTGCTCTTTCTGACTGACCCGGAATATCCGGGTAATCCATATGGCACAGGCAAAAATCCATGCAAGAAAAAACAGTCCCCCTTTTATCAGTGCCTGGTTGATTACCCGGGAACCGGTATCCACTCCGAAAAGACTGCTGTTTACGGCCAGAAACAGACACAGCCCAAGCAGTGCTGTTATTACCATAACCGGGTATATCAGAGCCCCCATAAGCTGGGTTTTCATGTGGCGCACCGTTTCCTTCCGGCAAAGGTACAATTCCAGTGCTTTTTCCATATGCCCGTTTTTTTCAAAGACCGTAAGCAATGATCCATATCCTTCCTGTGCCAAGCCGGGAAAATACCTTTCCACTGAATAGGAAAAACTGCAGCCAGTCTGCATCATATAAAGCAGATGCCGGGCAAATGTCCTGACTTTTTCTGGAGCAGTTCCCATCCGGCTTATCATGGATGCCGTTCTTCCCACGGTAAAACCGCTTTTTAAAAGGGGCAGACTCAGTCTACAGTACTGCTCAAATATTTCCGTTTTCACAGGCACACTCCTTTTACCTTTTTCTGCTCATAATCGTTTTCCATGGAGACCATTCCACCGCGATACATTGCCAGTTCCAGCTCATTGAGACTTCCTTTCTGATTAATGACACTCTTAACCGCCGGTGTTCCTAAAAGAAGTTCAGCCACAACGGTTCTGCCCCCTCCCTGCTTTTTTACAAGACGCTGAGCAACGGCTGCTCCAAAGACACTGGAAAGCAGATAAGGTTCAATGCCCATATCAAGCAGGCGGAGAACGGCAGACGCAGCATTGGTTGTGTGCAGTGTGGCAAAAACCAGATGGCCGGTAAGAGCGGCACGTACTGCAATGCGGGCGGTTTCTTCATTCCGGATTTCTCCAATCATGATTACGTCCGGATCATGACGGAACACTCTGGTTAGAGCATCTGAAAACTCCAGTCTTCCCGGGATAGTCTCTATCTGGGTTACAAAGGGCAGCCGATATTCCACCGGGTCTTCTATGGTGATGATTTTCCGCCTGCCGCGGGAAATTTCATGGAGCAAGGATGCCAGTGTTGTTGTTTTACCTGAACCCGTGGGTCCGCATACCAGAACCAGAGAACTTGTAAGATTACACAGAGAGCCCAGCTGGCTTAAATGAGTTGATGAAAAGCCCAGCTTTTCGGGACGCAGGGGCAGACTTCGAGTGTGTAGAAGGCGCAGCACGATGCTTTCACCGTTCCACACCGGGATGCATGAAATACGGACATCACAGGTAATGCCGGCAGATGACCAGAGAAACCTGCCGTCCTGCGCCAGACGTGTCTCTTCTGTCTGAAGCCCTGAGAGAACTTTCAGCCGGTGTACCACACGTCCATAGAGTTCTGTATCAATGTCCTTAAACAGAACCAGTTCTCCGTCAATTCTGAGTCGTATCCGTATTGAATCAGCAATTTCAAAGTGAATGTCACTGGCATTCTGCTCCAGAGCTTCCAGAATGACCCCGTTCACCAGACTTACGGCAGGAGAACTGTCAAAGTCTGCTTCATCTGATCCCTGATCCTGCTCAGTAGAAACGCTGCAGATATTTTCCTGCCGTTCTATAACACGCTGACAGTGGGCTTCATCAATTTTCTGGAATACCACTGTACGGTTCTGGCTCTCAAACTCGTTTTCATTGCAAAGAGCTTTTTCTATCTTTTCTTTCAGAAGTTCATCATCAGAATCAACAATGCCCACCGTTACCTGAAATTCATCCTGGTGCAGAATGCATACTTTGTTATGGCGGCAGAATAAGGTGGAAAGCTGAAACTCTTTCATTGTGCATCCTCCACACCTTCATGAGCATTGTCTGCTGCCTCAGTTACAGCATCTGTAAGCCGGGGTATCAGGTAAATAATCATCTCATTTTTTTCTGAAGTCTTTTCTTTCTGGCCGAAAAGCCACCCGATAAGGGGTATCTTACTGACAATAGGGGTTCGGGTATTGGAGTCCGACGCGTCATCCTGCACTAGTCCACTTAAAATGATGATTTCTCCGCTTTTGCCCCGTACCGTGGTAGTAACCATCTTTTCACTGGTAGACGGGGGATTTCCCCGTGACGATGTATCCTGTACCCCCTGCCGGGTAAATGACGCCGTTACTTCTGTGGTAATGCTGCCATCGCCACTGACCGTGCCCGTTACCTCCAGCACCAGACCGGAAACTATTTCTCTGGTTACGCCGGTATCTACTTTATTGCCGGTTTCTGCTGAAAAATAGGGATCCCGGTACCGGTACGTATTGGTATTGCGGAATGACAGAGGGACACCGGAAATGCCGTGGAGCTGAGTGTCAGCAAATATCTCTGCCGTGTTGTCAGTAACAGCAGCCTGCAGTTTATTGGCAAAAGACATACCGAATAGGGCTGCTACATCAATATTCAAGCTTAACCCCGGCGTTATCTGCGCTGTTATTCCTGCAGGATCCGGCTTTTGGGCGTTTTTTGCCGTGCTGGTCAATCCGTAGGCCGCCGCCTGGTTCTTCTGAGTCTGAATAATCAGAAGATCATAAGTAATGCGTTCTTCCGGCACATCAATGGCAGGCAGTAATGACAGAAGATGCAGGTATTGGGCCTGAGTACCAGAAAAGAATAATGAGTGTTCCGAACCTGCCGGGGTGAACTGCAGTCGTTCATAGCCTGACGGTAGCCGGTTCAGGAATTGCTCACCTGTAATACAGGAAAAGTTCACCAGATATGACGGTTCTGCCACATCCCACTGGGCAATAAGTGAATCCAGGGCTGTTTCTTCCGGAGACGTTACATAGGCAGACAGAACGGGGCCGGTTAGCTGCAGCATCAGATGGGGATACCGTACCTGTACATTCTGGGCCATTTGGGAAGCTGATATGTATGCAAGCGTATAGTTTTTCCAGTGGCGGCTTTCTTCCTGAGAAAACAGATACAGGCCGTCTTCCAGCACCCAGCTGGCGCCAATCTGACGGCACAGATAGTCAAATATCCAGTGGAGGGGCCGGTTTTCAAAAGCACCATCTGCAATGCGGCAGCTGTTCTTTACTTCAGAAATATACTGTATACCGGCAGTGTCGTGAACGGCAGCCAGCACCTGGTCAAAGGAGGCATCCCATACTTCCAGAGAAAAAAGCCCCGGTTCCTCCTGTGTCAGGTTTACGGCAGAGGACATATATGGCATATACCCGGAGGTACTGCCATAGGAACCGCTGATATCCGGCGAGTAATGGATTGATACGGTTTTCTCGCCGTTTTCTACGGTGTATCCGGGAAACCGTGTCAGTATCTGGGAACAGGCCTCAGAAGCCGTTACATTTGCCGTATGGATAGTTACAGGCACTGCCGGTAACGATTCCCACAGAATAACCTGTTCCCCGGCCAGAGACAGCTGTTCAAAGATGCGCTCAGGAAGTACATCGCTGGCATCAAGGGCCAGCATTCCACTGTCGTCAAAGGTAATTCTGATTCTGGATATGATCCACCGGTCTTTTTCCTTTGACACATACAGTCTGTTCGCCAGAAGAAAGGAATCAAATGCAGATTCAAAATTTCCCCCGGCAAACCTGAAACTTCCCGTGCCCTGAACCGTATCATCACAGACAATGGGAAAATTCCGTGACAGAGAAACGGCATAGACAATTTCTGAAATTTCCTGATTTACAAAATCATACCTGTTCTGTGCACCAGCCGGCAGCATTACAAGCACCAGGGCCAGCAGCAGAATACACATTTTATTTTTCATACAAAACCTCAATAAGGTATATGTATGTCTGAGAGAAAAAAAATTTGAGTTTTCAGAAAAAAAATGAAAAAATTTTTAAAAAAAGTGGGTTTCTGCCAGCTGGAGAACCTTTTTCTCAACCTGTGCAAAGTTTTCAGCCGGTACAGATTCTGCACAGCCTACTGTCTTGATGAACGTTTCCTGCCGTTTTGCATACCGGTGGGTATCGTGCTTTATCATAGCAGCAACAGATTCCAGATTCTGACCTTCCAGAGCGCCCGGAACCATGAAGAATTCCCGATACCCTATGGCCTGCATGCCAGGGTGTTCAGCACGGTATCCATTCTGTACCAGTTTTTGAAATTCCTGGGGCAACCCGTTTGCCATCATCATGTCAACACGCATATCTATGCGCTCATACAGTTCTTTCCTGGGACGTTCCAGGTTAAGAACGGTAAAGTTGTAACCGCTGCGGGGCTCTGACTGCTGTCCGAAATCACTGCGTTTCTTACCGGTACTCAGACATACTTCCATTGCCCGGCGTATCCGGTATTCGTCATGTACATGAATTTTTGAGGCGCTTTCCGGGTCCAGAATCTTCAGTTCATTCCAAAGCTTTTCAGCCCCTTCTTCCTTCAGACGCTTTTCTACCAGTTTTCTGGTCGTTTCATCTGATTCCGGAGTATCAGGCAGTCCATAGATAAAGTTTTTGATGTAAAAGGCTGTTCCCCCGCAGATAACGGGAAGTTTACCGGCTGCCAGTATTTCCCTGCAGTACCGGTCGGCAAGAGCGTTGAATTCACCGCTTCCAAACTGCACATCAGGGGTGCAAAGATCAATCATGCGGTGGGGAAGCTGCTCAAGAAAAGCTGCATCAGGTTTTGCTGTTCCAATATCCATGCCTTCATAGACCTGCATGGAATCAGCGCTGATTATTACGGCAAGACCTGCAAAAGGGGAATTACTGCCTTTGGCAAACAGCCGGTATACCAAATCTGTCTTTCCGGTGGCAGTAGGTGCGAATATAACAAGAACGGGAATGTTCCCGGCAGAATCTGCATGAAACATTCCCGTTTTCAAATTAAAACTCATTAAACAGATCAGTCACCAATCTGATAGCGTACTTCTTCTGTAAACAGCTGACGTGCACCAAGTGAAACGATTTTGTCATCGTTCTGTTCAATGATAGGATCTTTAAGCATAGAAAGCTGATAAGCACGGCGGCTTGCAGCTGAAGTAATCTCGTATACGTTACCTTTGAATTTTACCAGTTCTTCTAATGGGAAAACCATACACCCTCCAATAACAACTTATGGTCTTTACAATTTATCAGATTACACGGCCTCTGTAAATATGCTATACTTCCACCCTATGGAACGAAGTTTTTACACGCAGGCACTGGTTCTTTCAACAAGACCCTTTGGTGAATCAAATCTCAGCGTTACCATCCTGTCCCCCGACAAAGGAATTTTTACCGCCGTTCTGTACGGTGGTCATAAAAGCAAACTGAGATCTCTTGTAGCTCCGTTTCATAAGGGAACCATGTGGCTGTACAATGACACGGCAAAAAAATCAATTAAGATTACTGACTTTGACGTTCAGTCATTTCATCCCACATTACGCGAAGATTTATACAAAAATACCTGTGCCAGCCTGATGGCTGAACTGATGATAAAAACAAGAAGCGGAAATACCGATAACGAATATCCTGTATTATGGCAGCTTGCCACCGGTTTCCTAGCGGGGCTTGAACTTTCAAGCCAGGAAGATTCCCATCTGGCACTGCTCCGCTTTTTATGGCGGTATCTGGCCGTTCTGGGTGTACAGCCTGATATTACAACATGTGCAGTCTGTTCCTGTGCTCTTTTGGAAACGGAAGATTCGGTGATATACTATCAAAGTTACCGTCAGCTTTTTGTATGCGCTGACTGTTCTGCCGATTCTGCCTATCAGGATATGTATCCCTTGAATGCAGAAGCAGCCAGGTATCTGAACGGTGTAAATACACTGCCACCGGCAGAATCACGCCGTTTGCCGATACATTCTGCTTCTGTCATGCAGATTCATGACCTTTTGCTGTTTTTAGTCAGTCAGGCAGCAGAATCACGGCTGAATACACTTGAATTAGGAGTTTTGTGAGCAATTATGAGAGCAACCGATGTGATTATGAAAAAACGTGGTACCGTACTGAATCCAAAAGGCAGTGAACTTACCCGCGAAGAACTTCAATTCCTTATAGACGGATATGTAAAGGGTGAAATTCCCGATTATCAGGTTTCAGCATGGCTCATGGCCGTGTATTTTAACGGTATGACCTTTGCAGAAACCGGCAATTTAACCGATATCATGCTCCATTCAGGAGATGTCATTGAACTTAACGGTGTTGCAGGGCTTACAGGCCCATTTGTAGACAAACACTCTACCGGTGGCGTTGGAGATAAAATTTCTCTGCCACTGGCACCGATTGTAGCTGCATGCGGTGTTACTGTCCCCATGATGTCAGGCCGTGCCCTTGGTCATACAGGCGGCACCCTTGATAAACTGGAATCCATGGCAGGATACAATGTTCACCTTGAACCAGACACATTCCGGTCTTACCTGAAAGAAGTTGGTTTTGCCATGACCGGCCAGACTCAGAAAGTAGTTCCTGCAGACCGTCTTCTGTATGCACTCCGGGATGTTACCGGGACTGTTGAATCAATTCCGCTTATTACTGCAAGTATTCTTTCAAAGAAGGTTGCAGAAGGTTCAGATGCCCTGGTATTTGACGTAAAATACGGCAGCGGCGCCTTCATGAAAAAGGTGGAAGATTCTGTTGCTCTGGCAGAAAGTCTGGTAAAAACTGCCCAGGCCATGGGAAAGAAGGCAAGTGCTCTTATTACCAACATGGAAACTCCACTGGGCCGTTGCACCGGAAACTGGCTTGAGATTGAAGAAACCATCGATGTTCTGAAGGGATGCGGGCCAAAAGATGTTACCGATCTGACCTATGCATTAGGAGCTGAAATGCTTATTCTGGCTGGTATTGCTTCGACCAGAGAAGAAGGTGTATCACTGTGTCAGAAAGCCGTTGAAAGCGGAAAAGCACTGGAACTGTTCCTGAAGAATGTCTCTCTTCAGGGTGCCGATGCAGACCAGGTTCTGAAAGACTATGAATCACGGTCAAGAAGAAGTGCCTATACCCGGAACATTACGGCAAACCAAGACGGCTATATTTCCATTGATGCCTACACCTGCGGTTTAGCCGGGGTAACACTGGGTGTTGGAAGAAATACAACCAGTGACACCGTTTGTCCCGATGCAGGCTTTATATTACATAAGGTTCAGGGTGAGTATGTTCACAAGGGTGACCTGATCATGCAGGTTTTCGGTAAAGATGATGAATGCTTTGCCACTGCCCTTCCTCAGCTGGAAAGTGCCATAACCTACGGCTCTGAGCCACCAGAACAAAAACCATTGATTTACAAGGAAATTCACTGATAATGCCAGTTTGGGAAAAAAAACAGGTAGCTCCGGAATTAGTAAAGGAACTTTCCGGAAGATATAGTATTGATAACCTTACCGCCAGCATTCTTGCACGCCGGGGACTGACCCAGGGACAAGATCTGCTGTATTTTTTAGAAGACGACAAACGGTACCTTCATAATCCATTTCTTTTTTCAACCATGGAAGATGCCGTTGACCGTATTCTTGATGCAAAGGAAGAAGGCGAAAAAGTTTTGATTTTTGGTGACCGGGATGTTGATGGAGTTACCAGTACCGCCCTTCTGTACAGTTACCTTCAGGAACTGGGTATGGATGTTGAATACCGGGTGCCGAAAGGTGATGAAGCCTATGGATTATCAAAAGAAGCAGTAGATGATTTTGCCGCAAAGTACGGCACCCTGATTATCACCGTTGACTGCGGTATCAGCAATCATGAAGAAATAGCCTATGCTCAGGAAAAAAACATCGATGTTATCGTAACAGACCATCATAATCCTCAGGGGGATCTGCCAGACGGTACCATTATTGTTAACCCGAAGGTGCCGGAATGCAATTATCCCTTTAAGGATATCTCCGGCTGTGCTGTTGCTTACAAACTTGTCAGTGCATTGCGGTTTGCCCAGTCGGACTTGTACAAGCAGGAAATCTGCCTGCTGAACGTGCGGCCCATTAACGAAGGCATCACCATTGAATGCCTTAAAACACAGAACCTGGTAATTAAGGAACGTTTTTCAGAAAGCTACATTGACGGCCTTATGTCTATCCAGAATACCCGCCTCATGCCATTTCTGCGGGGCCAGCAAATTTTTGTCTGGGATGCAGGCGTACAGCAGAAGATGCTGACAAAGGCATTCGGCACCGGTGTTGAATTCAATGTCCTTGACCTTCGCCCTCAGGCTGCTTCCATCATGCCTTCACTGGCAGATCTTTCCTTACTGCGCCTTAAGGCAATGTCCCGCATAGCCTTATACAATGATTCTGGACTGGAATCATCTGAAATTGATGCCTTTTTCAATATCTTTGTAACCTTCATTCAGAAAAAGACCACTACACCAAACAGTGCATTAAAAGACGATCTGGACCTGCAGCTGGTAGCTCTTGCTGCCCTTGCAGACATTATGCCCATGAAAAACGAAAACCGTATTCTGGTCCGTCAGGGTGTTGCATCCATTAACCGGGGAACCATCAGACCAGGCCTTATGGAAATCTGCAATAAACAGGGGCTTTTAGGTAAGCGCATCAGAGCAACAGACTTAAGCTGGTCCATTACGCCAGTTCTAAACAGCGCCGGCCGTCTTGGAGAACCGGATGCAGCATTGAATCTGCTCATTGAAAAAGATCCCGGCGTGCGGGAACAACTTGCCTGCCGCATTATGGAAATGAACCGTACAAGAAAAGATCTGGGTACCGAAGCGCAAGCCATTGCAGATCATGCGGCTTGGGAAAGTCTCTCCCAGTACAGCAACAATCTGGCTGTTGTTGTTGATAAGCGCATCAACCGGGGCGTAACCGGCATTGTTGCAAACCGTATTGCGCAGACTCTGAAAGTACCTGCCATGGTCATTACCTACACCAGTGAAACCGAAGCCGCCGGCTCTATCAGAAGTGCCCGTGGGTATGACGTGTGCAGTTTGTTGAATGCCAACGGTGATCTTTTTATCCACCACGGCGGCCACGATTTTGCCGGAGGATTTGGTATAGAAGCTTCAAAAATTCCGGAACTGCTGAAGCGGCTGGCTCTTTTTGCCCCTGCCATTGAATTTCCGGAAGCAGCAGACAAACCCATTGCTATTGACGCAGAATTGCCTGAACAGTATCTGACCCAGGATCTGCTGAAAGTGGTAGACCGGTTTGAACCCTATGGACCAGAAAATCCGCAGCTTACGTTCTTAAGCAGAAACCTGCCGTTGATGCAGGCTGATGTCATCGGTAAAGTTGAAAAAGTACATCTGAAACTGACTTTCAACTGTGGCCGCAATAAATGGCCGGCTTTGTGGTGGAACAGCAGTGAACACCTGAAACGCGATTTTGATGTGCGTGACCGTCTTGATGTGGTATACCAGATTACCCGAAATACATTCAACGGCATTGAAACACCGCAGATGGAAGTAACTACTGCAGAAAAATCAAAATAATTTTCCCGGAAAATTCTAAAGTCTGCCGATATTTAAACCATGCGTAAAAATACCGGCAGATTATATACCTTTATTTTCTTTATCAGCATTCTCCTTATTACAGGCTGTCTTGCAAAAGATTCACCAGTTTCTGATTCTGAATATAGTTTTCAGGTAGAGTACAGTCAGACCATCTGTCCGGGAGACCCGGTATTTATTTCACTATCCTGTTCAGATTATTTCTGCGATATTTTCCGGGAAGCTACCGTCACCCTGTATCAGCTTGTTGATGATACGCAGAAAAAAGTGCATCAGGAGCAACTTATCACCGTTCGGCAGAATCCACCGGTACTGTTTGCAGAAATGCCTACCAGCACTTGGGCAGTTCCTGGAGAATACCTGTTGGAAGTTACCTGTAACCGGGATACCGATGATAACCAGAATTTCATTCTTCCGGTTACCATGGATTCAAAAGAATTTGTCAGCGAGACCTTGTATCTTAATGCCCAGAATACAGCGATAAAAACTGATAATTCAAAGGCACGGAATACCCAGATAGATACATTGAACGAAATTCTGTTTACCTCTAACCCAAATGCCATATATTACGACGGAACCTTTATTGAACCGTGTGAATCACGCCGATATACCAGCTTCTTTGGGGACCGCCGGGTGTATCAGTACAATACGGGAGCAAAATCCACCAGTCTTCATTATGGCGTTGATTACGGCGTTCCGGTTGGAACTGATGTGTGGGCATGTGGAGCTGGAAAGGTTGTTATGGCAGAAAACAGAATCAGTACCGGCTGGTCTGTTGTGATAGAACACCTGCCCGGCCTGTACAGCCTGTATTATCATATGGACAGTCTGAGTGTGGAACCAGGTCAGATGGTAAAAAAAGGGGAAGAAATCGGGAAGTCGGGATGTACTGGGCTTGCAACGGGACCTCACCTGCACTGGGAGGTCCGTCTTGCAGCAGAGGCCGTTAATCCCCACTTCTTTGTTGAAAACCAGCTTTTTTGATGTCATGCTGAACTTGATTCAGCATTCGAGATCCCGAAACAAGTTCGGGATGACACTATTTCTTACTGAATCTCAGCGTGGAAGTCCTGTAAACTTTTTACGCCACCTTTGCCTTGTTTGCGGGCTTCAAGGCCCAGAACTGCAGCGTTGGCAGCAGCAATGGTAGTAATGTATGGAACCTTGTACTTAAGGGCAGCCTTACGGATAGCTTCTTCGTCCTGAACAACACCGCGACGTACAGACGGAGTGTTGATACACAGACAAACTTCCTTGTTCAGGATTACATCCAGAACATTGGGCCGACCTTCATGCAGCTTGTTCACCTTTTCACAAGGAATACCGTTATCAGCAAAATACTTTGCCGTACCTTCAGTAGCAATGATATCAAATCCCAGTTCGTTCAGTTTCTTTCCTACAAAGATAATCTGGTCTGCCAGGTTAACCTTATCAGAAAGAGAAACCAGAACCTTTTTCTTTTCACCGTCTTTTGGAGCGGCAGGCAGTTCTGAACCGGCACCTTCCTGGCTCTTGTAGAATGCCAGAGGATAGATATTTGAAAGTCCCAGAACTTCACCGGTTGAACGCATTTCAGGTCCCAATACCGGGTCAACATTCGGGAACTTGTTGAATGGGAACACCGCTTCTTTAACACCGTAGTGCTTAAAGTGCTTTTCTTTCAGGTTCAGGTCAGCAAGACTTTCTCCCAGCATCAGGCGGGTTGCCAGACGTGCCATCTGAGTATTACAAACTTTTGATACCAATGGAACGGTGCGGCTGGCACGTGGGTTAGCTTCAATTACGTAAACCTTTCCGTCTTCAATGGCATACTGCATGTTCATCAGACCGCAAACATGAAGGCTCTGGGCAATTTTTTTGGTATATTCCTTAATGGTTTCCAGATTTTCAGCAGGAATACCTACCGGTGGAATAACACAGGCAGAGTCACCAGAGTGGATACCGGCAAGCTCGATATGTTCCATTACAGAAGGAATGAATACTTCTTTTCCGTCTGACAGTGCATCACTTTCGCATTCAGTAGCATTGTGCAGAAAGCGGTCAATAAGCAGCGGACGGTCAGGAGTAACGCCTACAGCTTTTTCTACGTATTCAGCAAGCATTTTTTCGTCGTAGATAACTTCCATACCACGTCCACCCAGAACGAAAGAAGGACGAATCATGATAGGATAGCCGATGGAATCAGCGGCAGCTTTAGCTTCTGAGAAGTTAATAGCCATGGCGCTTTCCGGCATTGGAATTTCCAGTTTTTCCATCATTTTGCGGAACAGGTCACGGTCTTCTGCAATATCAATTGAATCAATTGACGTACCCAGAATCTTTACGCCGTTTTCCTGCAGTTCACGGGCAATGTTCAGCGGAGTCTGTCCACCAAACTGAACGATAACACCGGCTGGTTTTTCTTTTTCGTAAATCTGCAGAACATCTTCGGTGGTAACCGGTTCAAAGTACAGCTTGTCAGAAGTATCGTAGTCGGTAGATACGGTTTCCGGGTTACAGTTAACCAGAATGGTTTCGTATCCCATTTCTTTCAGCTGCATGGCGGCATGACAACAGCAGTAGTCAAATTCGATACCCTGCCCGATTCTGTTTGGACCACCACCCAGAATCATGATCTTCTTTTTGTTGTCAGAAGCAGGAGCTTTATCTACATCGTTATAGGTAGAGTAATAATAGTTGGCATTTTCAACACCAGAAACTGGAACAGCCAGCCAGCCTTCTTTAATTCCCAGTTCATTGCGTTTAGCACGGATTTCTTTTTCGCGGATACCTAAGATTTTTGCAATGTATTTATCGCTGAATCCTTCTTTTTTAGCCTGACGCAGCAGGTCATCAGATGGCATCTGTCCTGGAGTCTGAAGCATTTTTTCTTCAGTTTCTACCAGTTCCTTCATTTCCTGCAGCCATTCCTTTTTAACAAAGGTCAATTCATTCAGGGTATCAAGGGAAACACCTTTGCGGATTGCTTCGTACAGCAGGAACCAGCGTTCTGAACTGGCAGTTTTCAGCATTTCACACAGTTCTTCACCAGTTTTTTTGTTGAAATCTTTGGCAAAACCAAGACCAGCACGGCCGTTTTCAAGACCACGGATAGCTTTCTGGAAGGTTTCCTTGAAAGTTTTACCGATAGCCATAACTTCACCAACGGCTTTCATCTGGGTTCCCAGGCTGTCTTCTACACCGCGGAATTTTTCAAATGCCCAGCGGGCAAACTTCAGTACTACATAGTCTCCGTCCGGAGCACCACCGGCAGTGTATTTATCGAGAGTTCCATCACGCCAGTAAGGAATTTCGTCCAGAGTCATACCGGAAGCAAGTTTTGCAGAAACCAGAGCGATAGGGAAACCGGTAGCTTTGGAAGCAAGAGCCGATGAACGTGAGGTACGTGGGTTAATTTCGATGATGACAACTTCACCGGTTTTGGGGTTATGAGCAAACTGAACGTTGGTTCCACCGATTACACCGATTGATTCAACGATTTTGAATGCATCCTTAACCAGACGGTCTTCCAGTTCTTTATCGATGGTCATGAAAGGAGCGGCACAGAAAGAGTCACCGGTATGAACACCAACAGCATCGATATTCTCAATGGTACAGATGGCAATCATCTGGTTTTTGCTGTCGCGTACAACTTCAACTTCCAGTTCTTCCCAACCGAGAATTGACTGCTCAATAAGACACTGATGGGTAAGAGAAAGATCAAGACCATTGGTTACGATGGTACGCAGTTCTTCCATGTTGTAACAGAAACCGCCGCCGGCACCACCCATGGTATAGGCAGGACGTACTACAATAGGGAATCCGATTTCAGTTGCGATTTTTTCAGCTTCTTCTACGGTGTAACAGATGTCAGATGCAGGGGTCTTGATTCCCAGTTTCTGCATGGTTTCTTTAAAGATTTCGCGGTCTTCGCCACGTTCAATGGCATCAAGATTAACACCGATTACCTGAATGCCGTATTTATCAAGAATACCGGCTTTGTTCAGTTCCTGTGCCAGGTTCAGACCAGTCTGGCCACCCAGGTTAGGCAGCAGTGCATCAGGACGTTCCTTTTCGATAATCTGAGTAAGACGTTCCAGATTCAGTGGTTCAATGTAGGTTGCATCTGCCATTACTGGATCAGTCATGATGGTTGCCGGGTTTGAGTTAACCAGAACAATCTGGTATCCCTGTTCCCGCAGTGCCTTACATGCCTGGGTTCCTGAATAGTCAAATTCGCAGGCCTGACCGATAACAATAGGACCAGAACCAATAATCAGAACTTTGTGGATGTCTTTTCTTGTAGCCATATGTGTACTCCCTTAAACATAGTGTTCAACTAAAAACTTAGTGTTCAATTACCCCAAATGGTTAAAAAAAAACTGAACCCCAAAAAAGGATTCAGTTTTGAAAATCAAAAGAAATAATAGAAATAGAACAACCAATCGCGGTTACTGTAATCAGAGATGTGTGATTTCCGTATACGTTGAAGTCAGTCATTCTGAGACCTTATACTACAAAATCGATTCCATTTATGCAAGTAGCAAAGTATCCGCAATAAACTCAAAATAATCCAGTCCATCAATCACAAAATAGTTCAAAGTGCACGTTACCGTAATTTCTTCGTCCATGGCCGGAAAATCCTCAGGGAAATTCATGTCAGAAGGTGGTACAAAATCTAAACCTGTAGGACAGCACCCGGTAGCATCCCAGACCAATACTGAAAAATAACGGTTTTCTTCATACACTGATGTGTGAAAATTTCCGGAAACTTTGAACCGTTTTCCGTTATATTTTTCTGGATTAACCTGAACATCAAAAAATAATGACGAAAGCATGTTGTAATTCATTTTTGACCAGTCATAGTCAATTTTATCATTTATCAAGGCAGAAGAAGTTTCCACCGCATTCACTGGTTCTTCTTTATCTTGAATACTCTGCACTTTCCCACTTTTTTTGCAGGAAACAAAAATATCTGCCACCAGCAAAACCAAACTAATCAAAACAATCTTTTTCATATTATTCCTCATATAAACCTCCATCGCCTGCATCATCTTTTAAAACAAGAAATAAGTTTGCAAATTCCAAAACACACAATATCCATCACAACAATGGTTGAACCAACGGGCGTACCCGCAATTATAGAAATTAAAATTCCTAAGGCTGCCCCAATCATAGAAAATACACTTGCAAAAACAGTAACCTGCTTATAGCTTTTAAAAACAAGCATAGAAGAAATTGCCGGAAAAATAATCAGGGCAGTAATCAAAAGTGAGCCGACAAGGTTCATTGCAAGAACAATAATCACTGCAATGACCGTTGCCATCACAATATTCAAAAGTTTGGTTCTTGTTCCGCTGGCAAAAGCAAATTCTTCATCAAAAGTGATGGCAAAAATCCGGTTATAAAAAATCACATAAAACAGAAGTACAAGAAGCGAAAAAACTACAGAAAAAATAACATCGGCTTTTGTAAGAGTTAAAATCAAAGTTGATCCAAAAAGGGTGCTGCAGACATCGCCAGAAAGATTTGCAGGTGGCGAAAAAATATTCATTATCAGATACCCAACGGCAAGAGATCCTACCGAAATCATTGCAACGCTGGCATCCCCTTTAACTTTTGAGTTTTCTTTAGCACACAAAATGACAATTGCACACAGAATTGTAACAGGCAGCACAAACCAGGTATCGTTTGCAATTTTAAAAACCGAAGCCAGTGCAATTGCACCAAAAGCCGTATGAGAAAGCCCGTCCCCAATATACGAAAATCTTTTAAGAACAAGGGTTACTCCAAGCAAAGACGATGACAGTGCAATCATAATTCCTGCAATAAATGCGTAGCGCACAAAGGGAAACGAAAAATACATTGCAAGATTCTCTAATAATTCACTCATTTTACTATCTCCCAGGTTTTACCCAGTTTAAGAATCTTACTGCCATATTTAAGGGCGGCTTCCAGATCATGACTGATGGTAATAATGGTTATTCCCTCTTTGTTCAGCTTTTCAAGAAGGTTGTACATAATTTCTGTAACATCAGAATCAAAACCTTTTGCAGGCTCATCCAAAATTAAAACAGATCGGGCAGCACACAAAGTTCTTGCAAGCAGAACCCGCTGCTGCTGCCCGCCGGAAAGCTCTTTGAAGCATCTGTCTTTGTAGGAACTCATTCCAAGTTTTTCAAGATTGGTACAGGCAATTTCATCATCTGCTTTTTTATAAAAAGGCCACCACCCTAAAGTTGCCTGACATCCTGAAAGAACAATTTCTTTTACCGTAGCAGGAAAACTTTTTTGAATGTCCGTCTGTTGAGGCAAAAAACCAATTTTCTTCTTGTTCCAGTCAGCACCATATTCCACTTCGCCCGAAACTGGTCTTAAAAACCCAAGAATCGTTTTCAGCAAAGTAGATTTTCCGCTGCCGTTTTCTCCAATAATGAAAAAATAGTCGCCCTTTTCCACCGAAAAATTCATATTTTCCTGTACAGCATTTGAGCCATACCCTACAGAAATATTTCTACACTCCAATAGAGCCATTCTTACCCTCTTTTATTTCAACGCCTTTTTCAGAACTTCAAGATTTTTTTGCATAACAGAAAGATAATTTCTTCCGGCTTTGATGTCCTTAGCGGTAATTGACTGCAAAGAATCCATTTCAAGAATTTCCTGATTTTTGTTTTTTGTATTTGAAACAACAGTCTTTACAATTTTTTTATCACTTTTTTCAATTGTGAGAACTGCATTTAAGCCAAGTTCATCTACTTTTTTTGAGAGGAAAATAATGGTTTCAAAACTTGCTTCTGTTTCTGCAGAACAGCCAACAAATGCGGCATAATAATTTAAGCCATAATCGTCAGTTAAATAACGGAACGGATAACGGTCACCAAAAAGCACTGTATTTTTTGAAGAAGCCCGTACCGCTGCTGCATATTCGGCGTCCAGATCACAAAGCAGTTTTGTGTATCGTTCACAGTTTGCTTTATAAATCGAAGAATTTGCCGAATCAAGTTTCTGAATGTCTGCAGCAAGAATCTTTGTCAATTCGACCGCATTGTTCAAAGACAGCCAGACGTGTTCATCGTATTCAACTTCTTCTTCGTCTCCGTCATCTTCTCCCTCGTGATGGTGATGTTCTTCCTCTTCTTCGGCCTGCATTCCCTCTACAATTTCTTCTTCACGAACCTTGTCTCCAAGGGCTTCCATCATATTCACAACAATCTGATTTTTATTTACAGACTGAGCAATAACTTTTTCTACCCATTCGTCGCTTTCACCGCCAACAAAAACAAACAGATCTGCCTTAGAAATTTTTGCAATATCTTTTACTGATGGCTGATAACTGTGCAAGTCTGTTCCGTTGTTCTGAAGAAGCGTTACATCAAAACCGGAAGCCTTTTCCCCAAGGATATTCATGACCCAGTCGTATTCCGGAAATGTTGTACAGACGATAGATTTTTTTTCAGAATTGTTATCTTTATTACAAGAAACTATTAACAACATAGCAATTGTAAGTGCAATTGATAATATTATTGATTTATTTGTTTTATTCATTTTGTTTTCCTCTCTATTCCGCAAGACATTCTTCCATGCGGTCTATAATTGCATCCTTATCGTAATTTTTTCCGATAAAAACAATCTGGTTGATTCTATCGCCATATTTCTCATCCCAGGTTGCACGAAGTTCTTCGTCTCCTTCAAGGCATTCTTTCTGAGTCTTTTCATCCAACGCGGCAACCCAATATGCAACTGCCATTACAGAAGAATTACGCCCTGCCTGTTCAAAAAGCAAAACATCCTGAGGCCGGTCCTTAAACCAGATGTATCCTTTTGCACGGATAATTTCTTTTGGAAATTCCTCGTTTATAAAATCCATAAACTTTTCCTG
>JAZLGC010000061.1:0-33347 GCA_045616125.1 Treponemataceae bacterium
TGAATCCCGGCGAAGAAACTATGTATAGTCCATGCTGACCGCATGGACGCCGGGATTCAACAATTTTTGTCTGTACTGTCTCTCCTCTCGATTTGTGGCATTCCTGTACAATCTTTGTTGCTGCGTAGCATTCTGCAACACTTTTTACGGACATCGCCAAAAAAATAAACAAACCTATTGACGTAGTAGGTAAAATTTAATACATTAGGAATATACCTACTAGTTAAGTAGGAAATAGAGTGACACCCGAAGGAGGCGGTAAGAAATGAAGAACTATTTTGAAAAATTAGTCAGAGAAAACTTCAGGAACGGTGTCATGTGCTGTTGTTGTTGCTGATTATCGTAGCCCCATATTTTTCATTTTTATTTTTAATTACAAGGAACAACAACATGGCAAACTATAAATTCGAAACATTACAGTTACACATAGGACAGGAATCAGCAGACCCGGCATCAGATGCACGCGCCGTACCGATTTACGCAACCGCAAGTTACGTATTCCATAATGCACAGCACGCTGCCGATCGCTTTGGTCTTGCCGATGCCGGTAACATTTACGGCCGCCTGACCAACAGTACCCAGGGCGTATTTGAAGACCGCATTGCAGCTCTTGAAGGCGGATCGGCCGGCCTTGCCGTAGCCAGTGGCGCCGCAGCCATCACCTACGTTATTCAGGCCCTGGCAAAAGCCGGTGAGCACATTGTTGCCCAGAAAACCATTTATGGCGGTTCCAGTAACCTGCTGGCCCACACTCTGCCTCTGTACGGCATTGAAGCAAGTTTTGTAGACATCCATAACCTGAAAGAAACAGAAGATGCTATCCGCCCGGAAACCAAGGCCCTGTATATTGAAACTCTTGGTAACCCTAACTCAGACATTCCGGATATCGATGCTATTGCAGAAATTGCCCACCGCCACGGACTGCCGCTGGTTATCGATAACACCTTTGGAACACCGTACCTTATCCGCCCCATCGAACACGGGGCCGATATCGTCATTCATTCTGCTACCAAATTCATTGGTGGTCATGGAACAACTCTGGGTGGGGTTATTGTTGACGGCGGTACCTACGACTGGGCTAAAAGCGGGCGGTATCCCTGGATTTCAGAAGCAAATCCCAGTTATCATGGGGTAAAATTCACCGAAGCTGCCGGAAAGGCTGCCTTTGTAACCTACATCCGTGCCATTCTGCTTCGTGACACCGGAGCCTGTATTTCGCCTTTTGCTGCATTCCTGCTGCTTCAGGGAACCGAAACCTTAAGCCTCCGCCTGGAGCGCCATGCAGAAAATACCCGCAAGGTAATTGAGTATTTGCAGAATCATCCGCTGGTAGAAAAAGTAAATCACCCAAGCCTTGCTGATCATCCTCAGCATAATTTGTATCAGAAGTACTTCCCCAACGGTGGTGGTTCCATTTTTACCTTCCAGATTAAAGGTGGCCGGGAAGAGGCATTCAAGTTCATTGATAACCTGAAGATTTTCTCGCTTCTGGCCAACGTTGCAGACGTAAAGAGCCTGGTAATTCACCCGGCAAGTACTACCCACAGCCAGCTGACTGATGAAGAACTGGCAGATGTAGGTATTTATCAGAATACTATCCGCCTTTCAATCGGAACCGAACATATCGATGATATCATCGCCGATCTTGAAAACGGATTTGCCGCCATAAAATAACACGAGGAATGAGAATATGTCAGAAGTTAAGAAGAGTGCGCTTGAATTAATCGGGGAAACTCCCGTTGTAGAAGTATCACGGTATGCAGCCGCTGCAGAAGCCAATGAAGCAACCATTGTTGCAAAACTGGAATATTTTAACCCGGCAGGATCCGTAAAAGACCGCATTGCCCTTGCCATGATTGAAGATGCAGAAGAAAAAGGCATTCTGAAGCCGGGGGCTACCATTATTGAGCCAACCAGCGGCAATACCGGTATCGGACTTGCAGCTGTTGCAGCCAGCAAAGGGTATAAGGCAATTCTGACTCTGCCTGAAACCATGAGTGTAGAGCGGCGGAACCTGCTGAAGGCCTACGGTGCCCGGCTGGTACTGACTGAAGGTGCCAAGGGTATGAAAGGTGCCATTGCAAAAGCAGAAGAACTGCAGAAGGAAATTGAAGGCAGTGTTATTCTCGGACAGTTTGTTAACCCTGCTAACCCTGCGGTGCATAAACGGACTACCGGACCTGAAATTTACCGCCAGCTGGACGGCAAGGTAGACTTCTTTGTTGCCGGCGTTGGTACCGGTGGCACCATAACCGGTGTCGGAGAGTACTTAAAGGAAAAAATTCCCGGCGTTAAAGTTGTTGCCGTAGAACCTGCCGGAAGTCCGGTACTTTCTACCGGAACTCCCGGTCCACACAAAATTCAGGGCATTGGTGCCGGCTTTGTACCGCAGACGCTGAACACCGGTGTCTATGATGAAATCATCACCATTGAAAACGAAGATGCTTTTACCGAAGGACGTCGGTTTGCAACGTCAGAAGGAGTTCTGGTTGGTATTTCATCTGGTGCTGCCTTAAAAGCTGCAACAATTCTTGCAAAACGGCCGGAAAACAAAGGCAAAACCATTGTGGTTCTGCTGCCTGATTCCGGTGACCGCTATCTTTCAACAGCGCTGTTCAATTCAGAAAATTAATGAGAAATTGCTACGGATAATCCTAAAGATTTCATAGCGTGAAAGAGGTCTTCCTCATACCATTATTGGTATGAAGAAGACCTCTATTTTTTTGAAAATTCTGATTCCATTCGTTATTACTTCGGTCATTGGCATCCTGATTTCCATCGGAATTGCAAACAAAATTATTGAACGGAACATTGATGATATCTATAAAGATTTGTCTAATCATGCAACGTCCTTGAACAACCTGGGAGACTCCATTACCAAGGAGTTTATCGGCAACTTCAAAGCCATGCTGAAAACTGCATCCTATACTGATGAAGAGGATCGTATGGATGTAGTCCGCGATATGGTAGTAACCTCAAAAGCCATTACCGGTGCCTTTGACGTGGGAATTTATGAAGTTGTGGGTAATGACACCATCATTCTGAATCCAGATCAGTGTCTTACTTTCACTTCCGGTACCAATCGCGTTGATGACGTTCTTGAGGCTTCAAGATCAAAAACTTCTTCATACTATTTTACTTGTCATGCTGAGTACAACATGACTGCCATCATGATTAATTACTGCTGGACTCCTGAAGAATGCCAGATTCTTGGTGGAAAAAGTTATGTTGCCAAGGTTATGATGACTATTAATGATGAACGGCTTCGGTCTGTTGCCCGCGATATTGGAGCTGCATCATTCAACCTTGCCGGTGCTGGTAAAGTAATGACTTCTTCTAATCCGGATGAGGTTGGTTACGAATTTAATCCGAAATTCTGGGAAGCTATGGAAGCTAACATAGAAACAACGTTGATTGATGCTCCTGCAGGTTTATATCGCCATGCCTTCCGTATAACTGAGAATATTTCTACTATTTCAGATCCATTCTGGGTAGTGGTAAATCTTCCGGCACAGGGCATTAAGGATATGACCGGTGTTTTTCAGGGTTTAATTGTCCTTATTGTTATTCTCATTATTCTGGTAGAACTGGTATCTGTCATTCTGGTACTGTGGGTTGTTGCAAGAAAGCCGCTGCGTGATCTTGAATCTTCTACCAACGAACTTGCTACCGGTGAAATGGACCTGTCATTCCGTCTGCCAGCCGGCAGTTCAGATGAACTGGGGCGTATTTCCCGTCACTTCAATGAATTTATGGAACGTCTTCAGACTATCATTACTAACCTGAGTGTAGAATCCATGGGCATTGTATCTGCTGTTGATGTAATGAAAGAAACTGCGGAAAACTCTTCTTCTGCGGTAAATACCATTACCGGAAACGTAAACAATGTGCAGAATCAGTCAAATATTCAGGCTCAGCATACGCAGCTGGTTCTGGATTCTGCCAAACAGCAGCAGAATAGTCTGAATGAAATGCTTACTGCCATCAATCAGTTCTCTCATGAACTGCAGGAAACTGCTGCCACCGTTCATGAAATTGCCGGAAATACCACATCAGTTACTACCAACGTAAACAATATGAATACATCGTTTGGAAAACTGATAACGGATATTCAGAATGGTCAGGTTGCCAATGAGGCTATTAAGAACTCAATTGTAGAAATTGAAAAGACTTCAAAGACCCTGACAGAAGCTAACAGTGTTATTGCCAATATTGCTTCCCAGACTAACCTGCTTGCCATGAACGCAGCTATTGAAGCTGCTCATGCTGGAGAAGCAGGAAAAGGTTTCTCGGTAGTTGCCGATGAAATCAGAAAACTGGCAGAAACTTCAAGTGGTCAGTCAAAGAAGATTGCCATGCAGATTAAGGCTATTCAGAATACTATCCGTGCTGCAGCAGATGCTGGTATCGCGCTGATGAATGCCTTTACGGAAATTACTGGTTCTGCCAATACGGTAACTCCTTTGATTAATGAAATTAAGTCTTCCATGGAAGAGCAGAATATCGGTACTCAGGACATCAACAAATCGTTGAATGCGCTGACTGGCGAATCTTACGACATCATTACAAAGGTTGAAACCAGTAAAACTTCGATGGAAGATCTGGGTAGAAAAATTATCGATGTTGGTTCCATTACCACTACCATCAATAATTCAATGGAAGATATGTCTGAAAGCACCGTGCAGATTGGAAAGGCTGCAGAGGAAGTAAAGGTTACAGCATTCAGTGTTGAATCCAACATGAATAAGATGATGGATATTCTGAAAGACTTTAAGTGTGAATAATCCTTAGAATTGCGTTTCTTGCCGTGCACGTTGGTGCACGGCTTTTTTTTCGAGGCCCCCTGACTCGCAACGTAGGATCCCTGAGCCTGTCGAAGGGGCCCGCCTGGGTTTCCTTAAAATTACTATGTATGCTAGCATTCAATCAGAGGTTTTTATGAAAAAATTAGTCTGTGTATCGGCTGTGCTCTGTGCAGCACTCGTCTTCTTTACGGCATGTGCATCTAAAACAACTGATGCCTCTGTTGCTCCCGTACTTCCATCTCCAAGTGGACCGGTTGTTGAAGCTCCAGTATTTGAAACAAAAGAATTTACCTATGACATGTATGCCGCCGCACCGGAAAGTGTACGGAATACCATAGCCCGGTGTGATGAACTGATTGCAGATGCCAAATTCCGCTCTGCCCGAGCAGCCCTTTCTGTAGATGAAGATTTGGGTAAAGATGAAGATTATATTCTGTATAAACAGGTAGAGGTTATCACCAACTATTTCTGTTTCAGCATGATGCATACCATGTTTGATATTCAGGATTTCAACAGTTTCGATGAACTTCTGGAATACCGCCACAACATTTCGTACGGAAACCAGGATATGACATTCAGCTTGACCTTTGGAGAAGGACCGGATTCATGGATTGACGACTATGAAGCTGAATACGGCAAAACTCCAAGATCGTGTCTGGCCCGTGCTCAGTACTATTATGATGTTTCGCAGCGTTACGGCGACCAGTGGCTTAAACCATACAATGAATTGATTCAACTGTCATATGAAAATTACAAAGAAGCCGTTGAAGGCGGATTTTATGATCTGACTGCTCTGTCCCGGTATGCAGAATGTGCACTTTTTTCCCGCAATTTTCAGGATGCCCATGACGCCTATCTGCAGGTAGTAACTTACGTTTCTGATAATGGAGCTTTCTGGTATAATCTGGGAACTTCTACCATGTATCTGGGAAATTATACCGAAGCCATTGATTATGCAAAAATGGCAATTCTGAACCCTGAAGAAGGTATTGGGGAACAGATTGATGCATGGTTGCTTCTTTCAGATGCTTATCTTTACAGTGGAGATGTAATTTCTGCAGAAAAGCCTCTGGTAGATGTGACAAACATGTATCCTGACCAGCCATATCCGTTGTACAAGCTGGGCTGTTATTATTATGAATCAGCAGACAGACAGAAAGATGCGGTAGATGCTTTTACCCGGTCAATTCAGGCAGAATGGGTAAATGGAGGCTTCCGGCAGTCAACCATGTATGCAGTGCAATATCTTCTGGAATACGGTGATGTGGAAAACTGTCATCGCGTACTGGATAGTGCAAAGAAAATCGTTCAGTCAGATTCTGATGCTTTGGGATCTATCTGGTATCTGGATGCTCAGGTGTTCTTTATGGAAAATGACCGGGAAAACTGCATAAAAGCTGTTGGTGAAGCTGAAAAACAGTATCTGAAAAACAGCGGTCCTGAAGCCATGGAAGAATTGAACTATTTTAAAGAATACGCAGGATTGTAATTGATATGAAAAAAGCAAATGGCCTTATTTGGAGTGTACTGGCAGCAGCCGTTATTCTGCTGGCGGCCTGTACATCGCTGCCCCCTGTAGAACAGGAAACACCGGCCGGAATTGCCGGACTTTGGTATATAACTGATGCTGATGGCTGGACGCCTACCACCGATGGTCTTAATATTCCGTCGATGTTTTTTGAAGATGACTATGTAGCAGTGTATACCGGCCTTAATTCTCTTATGGCTGGCTATACGGCAGATGTTGCAGCTCAGCGTCTGTGTTTTGATACCAACGGACCCATGACCCGTGTTTCAGGTACTGACCATCAGATGCATTTTGAGTCTGCTCTGCTTACGGTATTGCCTCAGGTAGTGTCCTTTGTGCTTGATGAAGCCGACGGTATTCTGGAACTCTTCGATTCCGACGAAAGCCTGCTTCTGGTATTGGAACGCTAATAAAAAACCGGCGCGGATGCCGGTTTTTTATTATTTCCACGGGAAAATAAAATTTTTCAGTGTTCTTGGCCCAATCGTATCCCGGTCATATTCAAGAAGATCATACCAGTTGATGTATTTCTTTACTTCCTTTACCGGAATTTCAGGATGCTCTTCAATCCAGTCGTATTTATACATACGCAGTTTAAGGGCAACATTCCACTCAACCAGCAGCCCCGTAAAGCTTGGCAGCAGACCAACCAGGAATACTGACAGCACAATGAGAACCAGTGTGTACAGGAACATGCCAAAAGAGAATCCGGGATTATCAAAGAACAGCAGATAACTTTTTTTCACTGACTTTAATACAGAGTCATTATTCAACTGGGCACGCAGGGGCAGAAACCACTGCATGGAGATAAGAGTGATAACCACAGCCCAGAACAGCATTGAAGCAAGAAATAATCCGAAAAAACTGCCCATCTGAAGATAGAAGGGAATACCTACCAGTACAATCAGAATAACAGCAGCACTCATTGCCAGAAGCACCAGAGCTTCTCTCCAGTGAGACCAGAAACCATCGAACAGTTCCTTAAAAGGAGGAGCTTTATAAAAGGCAATTTCTTTTGCCTTATCGTTAAGGTTGGTGTAAAACAGCAGAATCAGAAATAAGCCGACAGCAGAAAGTCCCAGTGACGTAATAATCTGGAGCGATTCTGAAAGGGCAGGGGAATTGGCCAGTTCAGCCATTCCAAAAATTGTAGCGGCACCTGCAATCAGTATGAGGGTATTACAGATGAAGCCAAACAGCAGGTTGTCCCAGAAATCGCAGAATGATTTTTTAAGAAAGAATCCAAACATACTTTAAAAGTACAAAAACCGTCTCTAAAGGTCAATGATTGTATTCAAAGTATTGTACTAGAGTCGTAAAAAACCGATACTGTCAGTATGAAGCGCTTTATTTCACTATGTATTGCCCTGTGCTGCATTGTTGTTTCTGCAGTTGCGTATGAACGGGCCTCTTTTGACTGGAATATTTCAACATCAGCAGTCAGCTATGGTTCTGCTGCTGTGCGGCAGGCTGTAAAATCCGTTACTGTGGGAGATTATACTCATCTGGTTATTTCCGGCGAAACGGGAACTTCTGTAAAGCTGGATGATGTTCTTTTTGGGACTGTTTCACTTACTCCCGTTGCTGACATATATACCGGTAATATGGGAGAAGCTATTTTGCTTGATTACAGTGGCAACGCAGGTCTTCGGATGTATCCCGGTATTGGAGGTATGAATATTGGTGTCGAATATTCACTGGGATGCCGCCAGGATTATTTCAGGTCAGGCGAGGAAGATGGAATCGTTAGCTTTACACCCTTTGGTAATGGTTTCCGTTTTATTGCCGAATATGATTTTTCCATACATACCTCAGGATATGCACCAGTTGTTGGTGTTGCCTGGCGTCACATGCCCCGCGGCAATAATGAATCTGACAACATTTTTTCACTGTATGTCAGTTTTCAGAATAATTGATGTGGTGATTTACAGAAAGCATTTATAGAATACATAAAAAAAGGAAAAGACATACATGAGTTATTCAGTTTTCATTGACGGACAGGAAGGAACCACCGGATTAAAGATTATGGAGCGTTTTGCAAAGCGCGATGATATTACAATTATCAAAATCGATGAGGATAAACGAAAGGATCCTGCAGAACGCCAGCGCCTGATTAACGAAAGTGATTTCACTTTCCTCTGTCTGCCCGATGCAGCTTCAAAAGAAAGTGCTGCTCTCTGCACCAATCCTCATACCCGCATTATCGATGCTTCTACTGCCCACCGTACTAATCCTGATTGGGCATACGGCTTTCCTGAGCTTGATGCTGCTTTCCGCACAAAAATCGAGCAATCGCACCGGGTTGCTACTCCCGGCTGCTATGCCAGCGGTTTCAATGCCATCGGGTATCCACTGGTAAAACATGGCATTGTACCTGCAGATTATCCGGTAACCATTTCTGCCGTAAGCGGATACAGTGGTGCCGGTAAAAAAGCCATAGCCGTATACGAAAGTACAGATAAACCTGCTGATTATGAATCACCACGGCTGTATGCCCTGACTCAGGCCCACAAGCATCTGCCGGAAATGAAACTGGTATCAGGCTTAAGTCAGGAACCTATTTTCATGCCTTATGTCTGTGACTACTTTGCTGGTATGACGGTAACAGTTCCGCTTTTTGCAAACCGGCTGGCTAAAAAAGTAACGGCTCATGATGTATGGGAAGCTCTTGCTGAACACTATGACCATACCAAGTACAATGGTAAAAGCTTTGTTACAGTAGTTCCCTTTATGGGTGAAAACTACCTGCCTGAGCAGTTTATTCCTGCAAACACGCTGGCTGGCACAAACAACATGGAAGTTATCGTTTACGGTAACGATGACCGCATCATGGTAACTACCCGTTTTGATAACCTTGGCAAAGGTGCCAGCGGGGCTGCTGTACAGTGCATGAACATTATGATGGGCATTGATGAAACAACCGGTCTGGTGTGAGTTCTGACATTTATGACACACGAAGATTCTTTTGTTACCGGCATTCGTGACGGTATCCCCATCTGCCTGGGATACCTTTCTGTCTCTTTTGCCTTTGGTATTTTTGCTGTAGCCCAGGGCTTGTTCCCCTGGGAAGTCATAATTATTTCAGCTACTAACCTGACCAGTGCCGGTCAGCTGGCTGCGGTCCCTATTATCTGCGGTATGCTGCCTTTTGTTGAACTGGCTCTGTCACAGCTGGTCATCAATCTGCGCTATGCCCTTATGTCCATTAGTCTTTCCCAGAAGTTTGATGACAAGGTACGTCTTTTTGACCGCTTTGCCATTGCTTTTTTCAACACTGACGAGATTTTTGCTGTTGCATCCGGTAAGGCAGACAAAGTAGGCCGTCACTACATGTATGGCCTTGGTCTTACCCCGTTTCTGGGATGGACCATCGGTACAACTTTGGGCGCCTATGCCGGCAATATTCTGCCTGACGCTGTTACCAATGCTTTGGGAATTGCCATTTATGCCATGTTCATTGCCATTATTCTGCCGGCAGCAAAAAAACACCGGCCGGTATTAATCTGTATTGCCATTGCTACTGTCCTCAGTATTGCGTTCTCGGTGATTCCTCTGCTTAAAACAGTTTCCGGCGGTATGGTAATTATTATTTGCGCAATCGTTGCCAGTACCATTATGGCTGTTGCCGCACCTGTGGCTGATCAGTCTGAACAGGAGGCAGCCCGTGACTGATATTGCACTCTTTTTTGAATATCTTGCCGTTATGGCAGGCGTTACCTATCTTATCCGAATGCTGCCTTTGGTTCTGTTCCGTAAGCCCATTACCAACCGGTTCATCAAGTCATTTTTGTATTACATTCCCTATGCTGTTCTGGGAGCCATGACATTTCCGGCTATCTTCAGCAGTACGGGAAATACGGTCACTGCCATTGCCGGTTGTGTGACCGCTCTGATTCTCAGCTGGTTTGAAAAGAGCATGCTGGTAGTTGCCCTTTGTGCTTCTCTTGCCGTGTTCCTTTTCGGATTAGTTTTATGATATAGTCGGTACAGTGGCATCCGTGCCACTGTACCTTACAGAGTTTTGTGTGCCACAAAACTCTCATAAGTTTGCGCCGTCGTCCATGACGGCAGATTGGAGTATATTATGTCTATTAACTGTGGTATTGTAGGACTTCCCAACGTTGGTAAATCTACTATTTTTTCGGCTCTTACCGCCGCCCCGGCAGAAGCTGCCAACTATCCTTTCTGTACCATTAATCCCAATATCGGTATTGTTGATCTGCCAGATGCCCGTCTTGATTATCTGGCAGACAAATTCGTTTCAAAGAAAAAGATTCCTGCAACCGTAGAATTCGTTGATATTGCCGGACTTGTTAAAGGGGCTTCAAAAGGTGAAGGTCTGGGAAACCAGTTCCTGGCCAACATCCGTGAAGTAGGCGTTATTGCCCATGTTGTACGCTGCTTTGAAAACGCTGATATTGTGCACGTAAACAACAAGATTGATCCAGCTGATGATATTGAAACCATCAACATGGAACTGGCTTTTGCAGACCTGGATACGGTTAACCGCCGCATTGAAAAGGCAACCAAAGCTGCCCGTGTAAGCAAGGAAGAAGCAAAAAAAGCAGAAGTTGTCATGGCTGCCATCAACAAAATCAAGCCGCTTCTGGAAAACGGCCAGCCTGCCCGCGGTGCTGAACTGACTGATGATGAAACTGCAGCCCTCTATGACTGTCACCTTATTACCATGAAACCTATGATGTACGTTTGTAACGTTGATGAAGACGGCGTTAAGAACGGAAATAAGTATATCGACACCGTAAAGGAAATTGCAGAAAAACAGGGCTGCGATGTAGTTGTCATCTGCGGTAAGTTTGAAGCAGAGCTTGCTGACATGGAAAGCAACGAAGAACGTCTTGAGTTCCTGAGCGAACTGGGGTTGAAAGAATCAGGCCTTTCTGTTCTGGCCCGTGCTGCCTACCATTTGATGGGGCTCCGCACCTTCCTGACTGCCGGTCCTGACGAAAGCCGTGCATGGACCATTCACGCCGGTGATACCGCTCCTAAGGCTGCCGGTGTTATTCATACTGACTTTGAAAAGGGATTTATTAAGGCTGAAGTATACAGCTTTGATGATCTGGTAAAATACGGCAGTGAGGCTGAAATCAAGGCAGCTGGTAAGTACCGCATTGAAGGTAAGGAATACATTATGCAGGACGGCGACGTAGTCTTCTTCCGGTTTAATGTATAAGTCGATTATGTGGTGAAAAGCCCTACCGCGGCGAACCTGTTCCGCCTGCGGTCGGTGCCGTGTAATTGGAATTTCGCTCACTGCGTTCGCTCACGGCAATACCGCTTGCGGATCAGAACCGCCGCTCCCGGTCTTTTCTCCACGTTGCGTTTCTGAAAAAACCGGAATAAGCTCCTTTCTTTGGGGGTTAAGCCAGCAGTTCCAGGATACCGTCTTTGTCGCGGGCACCGGCTTCGCGGCGTACGCTTTTTCCGTCCTTGAATACCATCAGGGTAGGAATGCTCATTACGTTGAACTGTTCAGCCAGTTCCGGCTGGTCGTCAACGTCTACTTTACATACAGAAATTTCGGGGTGTTCTTCGGCTACAGCTTCGAGGTGAGGGGCAGTTGCACGGCAGGGACCGCACCAGGTTGCCCAGAAATCAATGAGAACAGTACCTTTCTTATCCAGTACTTCAGCCTGAAAATTGTCTTTTGTCAGATGTGTAATAGCCATTGTATATGACCTCCTGTATACCTATAAGGTACTCATAAATCAATGATTCGTGTATTGAATTTTTACTTTTAAAGGGAAATGATCACTAAAACCTTCTCCCTTCCACACATTATACCCGTTAGGATACCCACTATCTGTCGCCAGATTCCCTCTGGTCAATGTTTCAAATGATACAACCCGTATCGGACCACACAAAAAAACATGGTCCAGTGTATTCCAGCTGCCATCATAATAATAACTGCCCGGATCTTTACTGCCGAACCAGGGTGAATCAACAGTAGTTTTACTGAACAGAGATCTTAGCTGAACCTGCTCCGGTGTGCGGTGTGTCCAGGTAAATTCATTCAGATTGCGGTTGAAATCTCCCACTGCAATGCAGGCAAAACCTTCTTCCAGAGCTTTCTGTATCCGGTAAGCAAGTACGTTTTCCTGGGTATTGCGCCATACATCGCTTTCCCGCCCTCCCGAACTTTTGCTTTTCCAGTGGTTTATGAAAATCTTCAACGGGTTTTTGCCTTCTTCAAAAGGAGCCAGGGTAATTTCCAGCATAGGACGCATAACAGGAGGGGAAATTGCAATGCCGGTCTCGTATCCCTTGAATTGTACGGCAGGAAGTGTTCCGGTAAACTGTGCAGAATGAACAGTCATTTTTTCCAGGGGATATCGTGAAAGTATGCCGCAACCGATACATCCTTTGTTGCCTCGCGAGAAAGCTGCATAGGGGTAGGGGACTGAAAGACTGTGCTGCATATGCAGCATGTTGGAAATGTCATGGAGTACCGCCTCGTTTTCAACTTCCATAAAACACCAGATATCTGCATCAGTTGACTCCATCAGGGAGCACAGTCGCTTTAACCGCTGCAGGTATTTTTCTTCACTCCAGCATGATTTACTGCCGGAATAATCTTCATATTCAGTGCCGGTGTCTACCGCATCAAAAAACTCCTGCAGGTTCCAGCTGATGATTGTCAAACCTGATTCCGACTGGCGGAAAAACTGAGGCGGGATGGTGGTGTATGCAGAATCACAGGAAAAAGACGACAGAATAAAAAAAAGACAACAGATTGTAATACATAAAACAAATGTTTTTTTCATCAGAAAAACCTCTGTATATATATTGTCTTCCGGCGTGCAGAAAATGCCATTTTTCTGAAAAAAAAGTAAAGAAATATGCTCTTATTGACCCCAAGGCAGAACTTGTTTAAAATGTTTTCACCTTACCGGCAAGAGGATTATTTAATGAAAAAACTGGTCTCAGCTCTGCTGCTGTTGCTGTTTGCAGGTCTTAGTCTGTCTGCTCAGACTATTCTTACAGCAGGAGCTTACTTTCAGCAGATTTCGGAATATTACGCCACAATCAAAGAATACGAAGCAGAAATAAATATTACTGCTGAAAAATCAAATATGAGCGGGCATGTTTCTTTCAAGAAGCCCAATTATCTTCGTATTGATTTTACCAACCCGGAAAATCAGGTTATTGCTTACAACGGTGATTCTATAACTATTTATCTGCCAGGTCCTGATGCAATTCTTGAACAGAGTCTGACAGAAGCTGATGCAAGTGCTTCTGGTGCCAACCTGGCAACTCCCCAGGGACTGTATCTGCTTTCACGCTATTACTATATTTCCTATGAATCCGGCCAGAAAGCAGTTCCCCTTGATGAAGGTTCTGACGAAAAAGTAGTTGTTTTCCTGCTTTCCCGCAAAAATGCGACAGAGGGATTCAAAACCATCAGAATCTGTGTAAATGAGAATTCCAAGCTGATTCGCCGCGTTGAAGCAGTAACTGCAACAGGACAGACTTTTAATTTTGATTTCTATGGTTATGCGCTGAATACAAACATTCCGGACGCCCGGTTTATCTATGCTCCTCCGTCATCAGCCAACTCCTACAACAACTTCCTGTTCTCGGAATAAAAACTGTAACCATATAACGGATTTGATACATGGAAAGCTTTGGTAAAATATTAAAAGAAACACGCTTACAGAAAGATATTACTCTGGATATTATCTCCCGTGATACCGCCATTTCAAAGGCATATCTGGAAGCTATTGAAGAAGAGACTCTCGATATTATTCCCGGCCAGACCTATGTTTCCGGGTATATCAGAAATTACGCCAACTATATCGGTTGTGATGCCGAATATCTTTTAAAGCTGTATCATGCCAAAATTCTGCAGGAATCTGCTACTCCGGAAGATCTTCTGAAAATCAGAAAGAGTCCCTGGATTATAGTTCTCCGGGTATTTCTGATTATTCTGGCCGTTGCGCTTCTGGCAACCGGCGGCTGGTTCCTTTTCAATTACATAAAGACAAAGAAAGCAGAAGCACAAACGGTAGTAAGTCTTGCTCCAAAAGTTGCAAAAGAGTGGACTGTTACTACAAAACCTGAAAGTTTCCGTGTATATCAGGGAGACGTTCTTTTGATTCCATTTGCATCAGGTGCTAAGAAAATTACTGTATCCGGAACCTTAGGCATTCTTACCCTTTCTTTAGGTAACAATACACAGATTATTGAGCTGGGAGAAGATGTTGCCATTGATGTTGATGGCGATGGAACTACTGATATCAATGTGTATGTATCAGATTTAAGTTCCAGCAGCGGTTCTGACCGGGGTGCAGATATTACAACGTATATCCGTTCTGGATCAGAGAACTATCTTTCTGATTTTGATGATTCTCTGATTACTGATGCATCTGCCATTGCACAGGGACGCGAAGTAAAAGTTCTTATTGAAGATAACCGTGCGTATCCGTTTACGTTCCAGGCAACTTTCCGCGGTAACTGTCTGTTCCGCTATCAGGTAGATTCAGCTGATGCCGTAGAAGATTACTTTACTTCCGGTGATACGGTAGTTCATACAGCCAACAATGCTGCACGTCTGTGGATGAGCAATGCAAATACGGTAAAACTGACGGTTACCGGTGACGGTCATCGTGCTGATACTGAAATTGAAAAAGCCGGCCAGGTTCTGGTAGAAGATATCCGCTGGATTAAAGAAGCTGACGGCGTATATAAACTGGTTGTTGTTACTGTAGACTGAGGATCCATTGAGCACTACTGCAAAGACTTTCTTTCTTGACCAGCATGGCTGTGCAAAAAATCAGGTTGATGGGGAACTGATTATTACCCGTCTGGAAAAACTTGGATATACCAAAACTGAAAATCCGGAAGAAGCAGCTCTTATTGTTGTAAATTCCTGTGGTTTTATTGAATCTGCAAAGGTAGAAAGCCTGAACAGTGTTATTGATGCCCGTGCTCAGTATCCTGAAGCAAAAATTCTTCTTGCTGGCTGTCTTGCAGAACGGTATGCCGATGATTTTGCAGAAACATTACCTGAGGCAGATGCTATTTTTGGTAATGGAGATATTTCAAAAATCGACGAAGTTGTGGATCGTCTTATGGGCCGTAACGAACGTCCGGTCCTCACCACTCCTCAGCAGGGTATTTCCTGCGGCGAACGTACTGAATTCCTGAACTTTAAGAACAGCGCCTTTGTCAAAATTACTGAAGGCTGCAACAACTGCTGTTCTTTCTGTGCTATTCCTATTATCCGGGGTGAGCTCAGAAGTCGTTTTGCTTCTGACATTGTGGAAGAAATCCGCGATCTTCTTGCTCGTGGTGTTTTTGAGATTAACCTTATCGGGCAGGATCTGGCTGCCTATGGTCGCGATGGCATTACCCGCGGTGACAGCGGAAATGCAGGTTACTTTGTAGAACCAAGTCCTTTGGCAGAGTTGCTTCGCTCTATCAGTGCACTTGAAGGCAACTTCTGGATTCGCCTGCTGTACATTCATCCGGATCATTTCCCCTTTGATATACTCCCAGTGCTCAATGCTGACAAACGTATCCTACCCTATTTTGACGTTCCGTTTCAGAGTGGTTCAAAAGACGTGCTTAAACGGATGAACCGCAGTGGAACTCCTGAATCATACCTGAATATGGTGAACCGGCTTCGATCAGACCTGAAGACACTGCCTGTAATCCGTACCACATTCCTTTGCGGATTCCCCGGTGAAACCGATGAAAACGCTGCTGAAACAGCCGGATTCATGAAGCAGGTACAGCCAGACTGGTCCGGCTGCTTTACCTACAGCAGGGAAGAAGATACGGCTGCGTACAACATGAAAAAGCAGTGCAGACAGAAAGATATGGAAAAACGCGTTGCAATGCTGCAGGAAATTCAGGACGGCATTACCACTGAACGCCTGACATCTCATGTTGGACAGGAGTTTTACTGCCTGATTGAAGAGATTATCGATGATCCTGAACAGGATGCCGGAATTGCTTTGGGCCGTGTGTGGTTCCAGGCTCCAGAAGTAGATGGTGCCACCATTGTCCAGTATGAACTTGATTCTGAAAATCACAAGGAAAAGGTTCAACCGGGACAGGTTTGTCAGGTAAAAATTCTTGGTGTCAGTGGCGTCGATTTAGTTGCAGCCATATTATAAGGGTTTACCATGGACTCATACGAATATCTTTCAGTGCTCAATCCGGAACAGATGGCTGCAGTTACCCACGAAGGGTCTCCTCTTCTTATTCTTGCCGGCGCCGGTTCCGGAAAAACCCGTGTAATTACCACAAAGATTGCCTATCTTATCTCTGAACAGGGCTTCCGGCCTTCTTCCATTCTTGCCGTTACCTTTACAAAAAAAGCTGCCCGCGAAATGCAGGAACGGGCTCAGTCGCTTGAACCGCAGGCTGCCCATTCTCAGATTCGGACCTTTCACTCATTTGGCAGCTGGTTCCTCCGCATTCATGCAGAAGATGCCGGCATTGATAAGAACTTTACCGTATACGATGACGATGACATGGTCACTCTCATCATGAAAGCCATTCCCAATCTGGCAAAAAAGCAGGCTACAACCATTGCTCATAAAATCAGCATGGCAAAAGATTACTGCATGACCCCCGATGACCCAAACCTGATTCAGATTGAAAGTGATGCTGAATTTCCCGAACAGTATGCGGCCTATGAAGAACGTCTCCGCTCCACAGGTAATGTGGATTTCGGCGATCTTATTATGCTGCCGGTATTGCTGCTTCAGAACAATGAAAATGCCCGGAACCACATGCATAAGATTTTCAAGGTTATCATGGTTGACGAGTATCAGGACAGCAACGTTGCTCAGTTCAAACTGTTGAAGGCATTAACCGGTCCTGACACCTACGTATGCGTTGTAGGTGATGATGATCAGAGTATTTATTCCTTCCGTGGAGCAGAAGTTCAGAATATTCTTGATTTTGAAAAAGAATTTCCCGGTACTCAGGTAATAAAACTGGAGCGCAATTATCGGTCTGTAGCACCGGTTCTCTCGGTGGCCGATGGAGTTGTAAAGCGGAACAAAAAGCGTCTTGGAAAAACACTTGTCAGTGTGCGTGGCGAAGGAAAAAAGCCAAAACTGGTATTCCTGCCGAACCAGGATGACGAGGCTGCTTTTGCTGCTGAAATGATTATGCAGAGCCACGAAAAAGGCGTACCGTATGCGGACTGGGCAATTCTCTATCGTACCAATGCACAGTCTTTGGGTTTTGAAACAGAATTTCTGCATCGTAAAATTCCCTATTCTGTAGTTGGTTCCCTTAAGTTTTATGAACGCGAAGAAGTAAAAGATGCTTTGGCATACCTGGCGTTTTTGGTAAATCCCCGTGATGAAATTGCCTTCCGCCGCATTGTCAATAAACCGGCCCGCGGTATTGGCGGTGTTACTCAGGAAAAGCTGATAAATAAAGCACGGCAGGAAAATGAAAACAGTCTTGTTGGACAGGTGAATCTTCTGGATACCTGCCGTGGCGAAGTTGCTTCTTTAAGCAAAAAAGCAAAAGAGGGGATGAAATCCTTTATCGACCTGTTTGACACGATGATTCAGAGCCTGACATCGGCTGATACCAAGGACGATAACACGCCTATTGAGCAGCTGGCTGCGGATGCCGGTTTGAATGTTGTTGCCGGTGATAATCTGCCTGACTGGGTTACTGAAGCCATTGCTGCAGCCGAACCTGCTCCGCTTACCGATGGCAGTAAGCGGCTTTCTGATGTCATTGAAAAAATGATTAAAGACAGTGGCCTTCTTGAACTACATCAGAGTCAGGATGAAATATCAGGCACGCAGCGGGTATTCAACCTGCAGGAACTGGTAAACAGCGCCAGTATGTATCCGGCTAATGTTGATGGACTTCTGGAATTCCTTGATCATATTGAATTGGACCGGACTCTTGAAACTCCCGATGAGGAACAGCCTTCTGATGCGGTAACGCTTATTACCCTGCACAACACAAAGGGATTGGAGTATCCGCGGGTTGTCATTACCGGTATGGAATATGGCGTATTCCCCCGCCGTGATAAAGTTGATACGGAACTGGAAGAAGAACGCCGCCTGTTCTATGTTGGTATTACCCGCGCCCGTGATGAGCTGTATCTTACCAGTTGTGCATACCGCCGTATGTACGGTCGTACTGAGGATCAGGAAATAAGCCCCTTCCTGTTGGAAATTTCGCCATCAGAAATTGATGTACTGGGTACAAAACCTGCTGCTTATAAGCGCTTTGAACGGCAGCAGGCAGCAGTCGGTTCGGGGGCTGGGGCAGACAATGGTGGAGAAGCTTTGGTAGAGCAGGATGGTCTTGCCAGCAGATGGAAGAAAGGCCGGAGTGTGTACCACGATGATTATGGCCACGGTGTCATTCTTTTTACCGATACCACAGAAAGCGGTGAGTACGTAATAGACGTGCAGTTTGAAACCGGCACCCGCAAGAAGTTTCTCCCCAAGTATCAGGCAAACCGGCTGATGCTGGAAATGTAACCGGCCGAAAACCAAAGATTATCCGTTATACCGAAATCTACACCCTATTGTTTTCCTGCTTGAACAGGTACAATCTGCCTATGAAAAAAGTTATTTATGGTATTTTGTGCGTTCTTTCTGCGCTCTTTTTCCTTTCTGGATGTGTCTCTGTTAACCGGAAGACGGTGAATCAGGATTTTTATGGTTTTGTACACGATACGTGGCTGTCGGAAAATAGAGAACTGATTGATGCCTTGCCCCATATTGATTCTCCGGCAATCTGTATGGAGAACATCACTCAGGCTTTTATTGCCCATTTTGATGGTAGTGAACCGGCAGATGAACTGGAATCAATGCTCTTTGATACCTATAGAAGTGCCCTTGATTTTGAACTCCGGACCAAAGCTGATTACAGCTGGCTTCATTCTTATCTTGAAAAAATTGAATCTGCTGCAACCATCGAAGACCTTGTTTCCCTGGATTCTGACATTTTCCGTGAAACAGGTTTATCAACACTCATAAGCTTTTATCGCGACATGCTTTCGTTTTCAGGCACGTATTTTGTCACTGTTTTTGAACCTGTTATCTTTGGGCCTGATACCGAGTCTACCATTGCATATTATCGGAATCTGCTGGAAGTGCTGGGAGTTTCAAAAGATCAGGATACGTTTGATGGAGCTGTTGCATTGTATACACAGCAGTTTTCTCTGAAAGAACAGCAGAAGGATTTTCTTGAAAGTTCCATCAATTTTACAAATCTTACTGCCCAGTTTGGCTCTCTTGACCTTAAGAAAATATGCGACGAGCGGAATATCATACAGACAGGATATATGACCAAACAGCCGAATCTGGACCTGTCGGCGCTGGTTTCACTTCTTTTGGATTCTGATGTGGATTATGTCCGCACCTATATGGAAGTGTCATTGCTGAGCCGGATAGCTCCGTTCCTGTCAGAAGACATTGCAGAGAATTTCTTTGCTTTCCTGGGATTACAAAATCGCTTGTACCAGAGTGATCTTGTTTCCTGTACAAAACGATATATGGTTCAGTACATGTGTTCCAACTGGTATCCGCTGATGGAGCTGATTTTTGACCGGTATATTGTACCGTCTGAAAGTCTTCAGGATGTTCAGACAATAGCAAACGATATTCGTGCCAGGTACCTTGAAGTTCTGGATGGCACCACGCTGTTCAATGAAGCAACAGTTGCCAGAATCAGAAGGGTGGTGGAACGGTTTGAAATTATTGTGGGACTTCCTCTCCGGGATGTTTCGTATTATTCCGTATGTAGTCTGGATAGGGAAAATCTGTGGAATTGCATTACATCCGTCAACAAGTTTACTGACCAGTATGTGCATGATTCCCGTGTCACAGAACATGAACCGTTACGGGGAAAATATACTTCGTATACCGTTAATGCATTTGCCGGAAATCTTTCCATCACCATTATGGGTGGATATCTGATGAATCCCAATTATTCAGCTGATATGACAACAGCCAGCAAATATGGTGCCATCGGATCGGTGATAGGACATGAACTCAGCCATGCCTGGAGAGCAGGAACCGTATATAATAAACCTATTGACGGGTATGACCGCATGATCAGTCTGTATGACGGTTACCCGGAATATAGTGGAGTAATCTGTAACGGTAAGCAGGTATCGTCAGAAGCCGCTGCTGATATTTTTGGATTACAGGTAGCGTTGTATGCGCTGGAACAGCTTGAATCAGAGCCTGATTACGAATCATTTTTCATGGGGTATGCATTGCTTCATCAATCAGAATTCTCTAAGGAATACGACGACTATCGGATGAATGTGATAAAAGATGCCCATCCGCTAGATCGCTGCCGGGTAAACTGTTCTGTCTGGAATTTTGACCAGTTTTACAGCACTTTTGATGTTCATCCTGGAAACACCATGTATCTGCCTGAAGATAAACGATTCAGACTATAGTAATTAGTTGACTGTTTACCGGTTCTGACACGCTAGAAACACGCTCTTTTTTTCGGTATACTGATGCTGAATTATTGTACCCATGTACACAAAAAGAGGTTGCTATGGCCGCAGAAAAACGGACAATTGACGAAAACACCCTGGATGCCTTGCTGCATCTTTCAAGACTTGACCCTGCAAGTACCAACATGACTGTTCTGAAGGGTCAGGTTGATCAGATTGTTGAATACTTTGACCTGCTGTCGCAGTTTGATGACAGTGAAAATCCTTACGATGCCTATCCTACCACCGTTGCAGAAAATCTCCGCGACGACAGTACCGTTAAAGGCCTTGATATTCCTGATGTTAAAAAAATGACTCCTGAATTCATGGACGGATACTTCCGTGTTCCAAAAGTTCTGGGAGAAGGTGCCTGATTATGAACTGTAACGAAAAAAAAACCGTATCACAGATGAGAAATGCCCTGAAAGCCGGCGAGACCACGTCTGCTGCTCTTGTACAGGGTTTTATCAATGAATTCAATGCTGATAAGGAAAGCGCCATTCCGCTGAATGCTTTTCTTGAGATGTATGACGATGCCGTAAAAAATGCAGAAGCAGCTGATGCAGAAATTGCTGCTGCCCGCGAAGCCGGCTCTGATGCACTGAATGCCCTCTTTACCGAAAAGCCACTGATTGGTGTGCCATTCGGGGTAAAAGACAACATCAGTGTTAAAGGCAAACGCCTTACCTGTTCTTCTAAAATCCTGCAGGGGTATCACGCTCCCTACAATGCCACCGTTATTGCCCGTCTGACTGCAGCCGGTGCCATTCCACTGGGACGCTGTAATCAGGACGAATTTGCCATGGGGTCTTCTACCGAGTATTCTGCTTATGGCGCTACCCGTAACCCGGTAAACCGCGAATATGTTTCCGGCGGTTCTTCCGGTGGTTCAGCTGCTGCTGTTGCCGCAGGTCTTGCTCCTTTTGCTCTGGGTACTGAAACCGGTGGTTCTGTTCGTCTACCGGCCAGCTACTGCGGTCTGTATGGTCTGAAACCTACCTATGGCGTTCTTTCGCGCTGGGGTGTTGTTGCATTCGGTTCTTCTCTGGATCAGGTTGGTATTCTGGCCAACACTCCTGATGATATTGCCCTGTGTCTGTCGATTATGGCCGGCGAAGACTTCTACGACGATACTTCTGTTGACTTGCCTTGCGCTGCCGAACTGAAAGCCCAGACCCTGGCTGGTGAACTTGCCGCCTATAGCGATGCAGATTTTGCTGGTCTGAAAGTTGCCATTCCACGCCAGTTCCTGGCCAACGAAGGTCTGGATGCTGACGTTTCTGCCGTATTTGAAAATGTGCAGGAATGGTTCAAGTCTAAGGGCGCAACCATTGATATTGTAGATATGCCTATTCTTGATACTTCCATTGCCTGCTACTACGTTCTGGCACTGGCAGAAGCTGCTTCCAACCTGAGCCGTTTTGACGGTATCCGCTATGGTAACCGCCAGGATCCGGGTGAAGGCTATGATGAACTGTATATCAAGACCCGTTCAGAAGGATTTGGTCCTGAAGTAAAACGCCGCATCATCATCGGTAACTATGTTCTTTCTGACCAGTTCAGCGGTGACTGCTATAAAAAAGCCCAGTCAGTACGTGCCCGCATGCAGCGTGAAGTTGCCAAACTGTACGAATCTTATGACCTGATTATCAGCCCGGTATGTCCTACTGCTGCATTCAAGCTGGGACAGAAAGTTGATGACCCTATGGCCATGTATCTTTCTGATATGTTCACCATCTTTGTTAACCTGTCCCGCAGCTGTTCAATTTCTGTACCCTGCGGTACCAAAGATGAAGACGGTACCAAGCTGCCTGTTGGTGTTCAGTTTGCCGGTCCGATGTTCGGTGAAGGTAAAATGCTGGCCCTGGCCAAAGCCTGGGAAATGGATCACTGCTGAAAAAAACACATCCGTGTCTTTTTTTCAGCGACAGTTTGCTGGCAAACTGTCAGGTGAAGTTTTTGGCACCATCCATGGTGCCACATAATAGAGGTATTAATTATGATTGATTCATATAGAATTGTAATTGGATGCGAAATCCATACACAGCTGACAACAAAAACCAAGGCATTCTGTGCCTGTGAAAACCGCTACGGCGGTATGCCTGATACCCGTGTATGTCCAGTTTGTCTGGGGCTGCCGGGTGCCATGCCACGTATCAGCAAAGGTTACGTAGAAATGGGTGTTGTTGCCGGTACTGCACTGAACTGTAACATTGCCCGCTATGCCAAGTTTGACCGCAAGCACTACTTCTATCCTGACCTTGCAAAAGGATACCAGATTACTCAGTATGACCTGCCTCTGTGTACCGACGGTTATGCTGACCTGCCATACGTAAAACTGCCGGAAGACTGCCGCAAGGGTGGAGCCCGTTACGTTGACAAGAACTTTGCCGGTGGCGACAACAACATCAACGACCTGTACAAACGGGTTCGCATTGAACGCATCCACCTGGAGGAAGACGTAGGTAAGTCACTGCACCTTGAAGGTAAGTATTCATACATTGACTACAACCGCTGCGGTACTCCACTGATTGAAATTGTAACAAAACCTGATATGAACAGCCCTGAAGAAGCTGCTCTGTTCATGGAAACTGCTCAGGAAATCCTGCGCTATGTAGGCGTTACCAACGGTAACCTGGAAGAAGGTAACATGCGTTGTGATGCCAACATCAACCTGACTGTCTGGGAAGATGGCAAGGAATACCACACTCCGATTTCCGAAATCAAGAACCTGAACTCTTTTCGTTCAATCAAGGACGCCTGTGCCTACGAAGCTCAGCGCCAGCTGGATGAGTTCATCAACGACCGTCAGGAATTCAACCCCGGTTTCAAAAACACCATGGGTTGGGACGATGTAAACGGCAAAACCGTTATCCAGCGTACCAAGAACTCTTTTGTAGACTACCGGTTCACCACAGAACCTGATATCAAACCGTTTACTCTGAGCGAAGAATTCATTGCAGAACACGCTGCCAAAGTAGGGGAACTGCCTGAAGCAAAACGGAATCGCTTAAAGAAAGATTTCGGTCTTTCTGACTTTGACGTAGACACTCTTACCACCAGCCGCGCTCTGGCTCTGTGGTTTGAAGAAGCTGCTGCCCAGTCTAAAGACGTAAAGAAAACTGCCAACCTGATTCTGGCTGAGCTGCTGGCAGTTCTCAACGAACAGGAGAAGACCATTGCAGACCTGGATATTACGCCCAAGCACATTGCCCAGCTTTCAAATGCTGCCAGCGAAGGTAAAATTACCAGTAAGCAGGCAAAAGAAGTATTTGCCGACATGATGGCCACCGGCAAACTGCCCGATGACATTATTCAGGAAAAAGGCATGGTTGTGGTAAGCGACAGTGGTGCCATTGCTGAGTATGTTGCTCAGGTTATTGCTGAAAACCCGAAAGCCATTGCAGACTACAAGAGCGGTAAGACCAATGTTGTGGGCTGGCTCATGGGGCAGGTAATGAAGAAATCTGGCGGTAAGGCTAATCCGAAAACGGCGACTGAGCTTCTGAAGTCAGAAATCGAAAAACTGTAACAGGCACGCTTAGCCGCGCTGGCGGCGTTGCCCAGGCTGTTCGCTTGCTCAACGTCCGGCAGGACGCCTCCGCTGCTCGCAGTCCGGGCGCCTTGCCATCATATACGTTTTAATCATTAGGCTTGCGATAGAAATGACCGAGGAGTTCCTGGGTCTTCAGGATGTTGATGAAGGCTTTGGGGTCGATTTCGCGGATAGCAGGGGTCAGCCGGCGGACTTCATCGGCTGATACAACGCAGTACAGCAGATGACGTGTTTTTTCTACCGGATACCCGATGCCCCGGAACAGGGTGGCATCGTGGTGGGTCGTTGTCTTGATCAGTTCGAAAATTTCTTCCCATTGTTCTGAAATTACCAGCAGGGTAGCTTTTTTGTATCGTTTGTACAGGTAGTTGATGGTCTGGGTGGAAACAAACTGGAAAACCATACTGTACAGCGCCATTTCCCAGTTGAAAAGGAATCCCGAAATACACAGAACCAGAATGTTGAAGGTCAGAATGTAGTTCCAGGCGTCTTTACCCCAACGTTCACTGATGAAAATGGCAATGAAATCGGTTCCGCCACTGGTAGCACCAGCCATAAGGCAGCAGTAGACAGCCGAGGCATTGCACAGACCACCGAATACCGCGCAGATGACGGTATTTGATGACGGTGGCGGTAACTGAACCAGAAGCGGTAAGAGATCGGTAAAGACCGATGACAGGACGATCATGACCAGCGAATACAGGGTGAATTTGCGGCCGATGAAGAAAAAGCTGATGATGGCAGGTACGCTGTTTAAAAGCAGGTAGATGAGCGAATAGGAAACGGATACCCCGAAGAAGGTGGCTGCAATGCGTTGTGACAGTACGGTAACACCGGCAAATCCGCCGGGCAGAGTCTGGGCTGCCGGAACAAAGGTGTTCAGATTGAATGACATGATCAGGGCACCGGCAATGAGCAGGGTAATCCGTTTGAGGATGTGCCGCCAGCCGTATCCTTCCTGCTGGGGAAGGGAATGAATTTCCTGCTGGCGGTATGCGGTAGTGGTTACTGATGTGGCAGTGGTATTGGGTTTGTAGGTACCCGGTTGGATGTTTTTTTGCGTCGGTTTCATAGTTCCTTCGTGCGTGCCACACGGTATACCACTTTTCAATAATCTTTTCTACTGGTATTTAAGTGCTATTTAAGATAAAGAAACAGTTTCCGGAGCAATCCCACTTTGCCAAAAAGCAGCCAGAAAAGCAGGGCTGCAACAGCAAGTGTCGGGATACCGAATATTGCCAGATACAGCAGCCCCAGACCGCACCAGGCCAGATATTTCAGCAGGTCAGGTCCAAAACTGCGGAACCGTGTTTTCAGTTCGTACCAGAAACTGCCGTCATTGTAGTCACCGGGAAGTTCACAGTTCAGGTGCACGGTGGCATAGGCAACCTGGTTTTCCATGCGCTGCATCTGGCCTTCCATTGATTCAAGGTCAGCAGTTACCTGGCTCAGCTGTTTTTCAATTTCCAGTAAGTCAGTCATAGTGGTGGCATCTTTCAGGTATCCCTGCAGTTTTTCCTGCAGAGTCCGCTTTGTTGCAAGACGGGTTTCGGTGTCATACCAGGTATCTGTAATGTCGTAGCTGCTGACTGATTTAGACAGCAGGTGTCCATAATTGCCTGCAGTGTTCATGACCTCATCAAAGCGGTCTGCCGGCACCTTGATGGTGGCACTGTAGGAAGTATTGAACCGGGAAGTGTCAGAAATCCATCCGTTTGAGAGTGATGCCAGTTCCTGTATATGTGTTTCTACCTCAGAAAGATCAGGTACTTCGATATTCAGGTATCCGTCCCTGACAATTTTCCGGTCAGTGGTGACCATGGCCGAGTCTGCTTCCATCAACATGGTGTTGGAGAATCCTCTGCTGGTGAAACCGGCTTCAGCTTTTGAAAGCCGGGGTACGACTATATCTTTGTGGCTGCCTGCGGTGCAGGATGCAAACAGCAGACTGGCAGCCAGAAAGGTAATAAGTGTTGTGTGTTTCATATCACTAAAACCTGAGGACCAATGAAAAGGTTACGGAATGTACAACCTATTGACGGGATAGGTATATTACGGTATATATTTTCTACCTATTTATATTATAGGTAAATCGAAAATGGCAGGTTGTACCATGAAATACGAATTGCAGCAGATGCCCAAAGCAGGCGATACCGTACTGGTAGGAATGAGCGGTGGAGTAGATTCCACACTGGTTGCGCTTCTGTTAAAACAGAAAGGGTGTCATGTTATCGGGGTAACCATGAGTCTCTGGTCAGGAAAACTGTCCGTACCGGAAACCACTGCACGCAAGGCCCATAAGGATGCCTGCTATGGCCCCGATGAATACGCCGATATTGAGGAATGTACGGCCTTCTGTGCCGAACACGATATTGAGTACCATGTGGTAAACCTGCAGAAAGAATATGAGGAACGAGTACTGGAATACTTTAAGGCAGAATACCGCAGCGGGCGCACTCCCAATCCCTGCATCATGTGCAACCGGAACCTGAAGTTCGGTGCCATGCTTGAAGCCATCGATAATCTTGGTATTACCTACGACTGGTTCTGTACCGGCCATTATGCCACCGTCGTACGGCCTGAAACCGGCCTTTTCGGTACGGAAATCCGCCCCTGGATGATCGCCGGTGCCACCGATGCCTCCAAGGACCAGACCTATTTTCTCTACCGCATTCCTTCTGAAACACTGCAGAAAGTCCGGTTCCCCCTGGCACAGATGACCAAAGCCGAAGTATTTGAACAGGCACGGAAGTTCGGTTTGAAAGCCGCCGAAAAGAAAGAAAGTCAGGATTTCATCAGCCCGGAATATCTGCCGGGCCTGTTTGCCGATAAACCCAGTATTCCCGGTGACATTATCGATATTGACGGTCACGTCCTTGGCCGCCACAACGGCATAGAGCATTACACCGTAGGACAGCGCAAAGGGCTTGGCGTCAGTGCCGGCTATCCCGTCTACGTCCATTCAATCGATGCCCAAAATAATCTGGTCGTCGTTTCCAAAGAAGATGACCTGTTCTCCGGTGGATTCATCGCAGAGGATTTTGTCTGGGCCGGTGGCGTAGTGCCCTCTGCCGCCGCATTAAAACAACTTGCTGTCAAAGTAAAAATCCGCCTTGCCGGAAAGCCCGTAGACTGTACAATCTCGGCCGCCACCACCGCCGGTCAGTGGCAGATAACCTTTGCCCAGCCCCAGCGGGCCGTGTCACCGGGACAGTCGGCGGTGTTGTATACTGATGGTGTGATTATTGGCGGGGGCATCATCGTTCGCTCGGCCGAGTGAGTGGAGCTAATGGGGGGGCGTCTGCGGCGAAACCGCACTGTCGGTCAGTCCACCCAGGTTACCTGGTTGCCGGTGCGGGGGAGGGGAGAACGGTTTGGAAGTCCGTCGGCCGTGTCGGGATAACCCAGAGCAAGGGCGCCGTATACCCGCTCGCTTTCTTTCATCCCCAAATCCTGCAGTGCTTTAACCAAAACCGGATGTTCGTTAAGCCACCGCAGCTGGTTGATCCACACGCTGCCTAAATTCAGCGCATTGGCGGCAATCATCATGTTTTCAAGGGCGCAGGCACAGTCAGCAATATTGTTGCCATAGTCTTTCTGGTTTGCCGTTACGATAAGTACCGGCGTTTTATAGTCATAGCAGTAGTTGCCGGTGCGGGCAGCCCTGATGGAATTGACCATGGACTTGTACATGCCGGGTGTTTCTTCCATGCCGGCAAAGGCCTGCAATACCTTTTCTTCAAGTTCTGCAAGAATCTGCCGGTTTTGGATAACGATAAAATGGGTGGTCTGTGAGTTTCCACCGCTGGGGGCAGCACGGCCTGCTTCAATAACAGTGTTGAGCAGTTCTGTTTCTACCGGCTTGTCCAGAAACTTTCTGGTACTGCGGCGGCTCATAATTGTTGTAATCGCTTCGGTATTCATTATTTTCCTCCGGTTGATGCCAGATAAACGCTGGTCAGAATGATGGCAGCTCCCAGTCCCTGCTGCCAGGTAAAAGCTTCATGCAGTACCAGGACGCCTGCAAGAATGGAAATTACTGTGGTAAAGTTGGCAAAAATGGTTGCCTGAGAAACAGAAACGTAATTACTGCCAAAGTTTAACAGCAGGAATGCAATGACCGATGACACTACGGCCAGATACAGAATGGCACCCCAGAACACTGGTTCTGCAAAAGCGGTAACCACCAGTTCATCGTAGTGGCCATAACACTGAAGGACAGCCAGCAGCAGGTACACAACAGTTCCCACGCCAAACATAACGTAGGTTCTCTCCAGGGGGCTGTAATAGGGAGCCGATTTTTTGCTGAACACGTAGAACATGGCTCCGGCGGCAACAGCTACCAGCAGAAGCACCAGCCCGGTAACGGAAGAGTTCATGCCGGTTGCCCCCAGTGTAGTTACTGCTACACCGGCAACTGACGCAACAGCGCATAACACCTGCCGCAGCGTAACCTTTGCATGCATGAAAAGTACGTCCAGGATAATGCCGGCAATGGGAATTACTGCAATGATAATGCCGGCAAAAGCCGATGAGGTGTACACAATGCCGTAGTTTTCCGCAATAAAGTAGATAACGGGCTGAAACAGGGCCAGAAGCAGAATCTGCTTTACCGGTTTTCTTTTAAGGGAAAAGGGAACAAGAGGAGTGCCATCGCTCTTTTTAATCAGCCGGCCCACAAGGACAATCACATTAAGAACGATGAAAGCAACGGTAAACCGGGTTGCAATCAGTACGCTGGGAATGGTTATCTGCAGTGCAAGTTTGGAAAAGAGAAAACTGAACCCAAAAATGCCGTTACCGGCAATGACGGCAGCAAGTGCCTGTGTTTTTCTGTTCATATCACCATAGTAGTGCAACAGGGCACTGTGTGCATACAAGGTGCAATGCGTAATGATACAAAAAGTGATTTCTACAGAGGAATCTTCAAAGTGAAAATTGCCCGTGGAAATGATGATATATGACAGTGGAAAATATGTGGCAAAATAAATAAGGCTATGTCCGTAAAAAGTGTTGCTGAATGCTACGCAGCAACAAAGATTGTACAGGAATGCCACAAATCGAGAGGATGTACTGGCAATCCGGTAGATTTGTGGACTTATGATGAGACCCTGAATCATGTTCAGGGTGACAATAAGCAACACTTTTTACGGACATAGCCATAAATAATATCCAGGCAAGTTTGCAGTTTCTTTTTTCAGCCAGTGCTTTTTTAGATTGGCAGACAGCCGTTTTTTTTTCTCATCCGAGGTCATATCCATAATCTTTATGCAAGAGATCATAAATATAAATTTGCGGAAAGTAATAGCTATGATGACAATGAGTATTGGGAAGAGGATTCCAAGGGATGCTGAAATCTGTAATCTGAGTTTTTTCATATATAAAAGGAGTAAATTTTAAAGAAAATGAGTTGGGCACGGATAGGAATATTTTTCCTTTCTGTAGCATTGATTGGGTGTGTATCTACAACAGAGTCAGGAACGCAAAACCAAGTAACTGGTACAATCGACAGGGGCTCTCAAAAACGGATAGAAGCCCTTACTGAAGAAATAAAGAATCCATATCTGTAAAATCCGGTTGCGGTTATATCAACTACGACAGCTACTGCAAGGTGGACCGCGGGGACAACAACGGCGCTAGCAGCCGGAGCGACTACCTGGGCTTCCGTATTGTCTGTTCCCCTTCAAAGTAACTGGCAAGATTAGCAGCAGTACGGCACATGCAGGCGTCAAGCCGTAATGAACTGTACAGCTGCAGCCGGAATTTTTGTCCAATTACATATAAACCCGCTTTCTTTTCAGCTTTTTCGTTGGTTTATATGTTATTTTTCTGCATTCAAGGCCGCGGATTACATAGTTTCAGGTTGAAAATGGCTGAGTTATATGTAATCGTGTTGCAAAACTACTGCAAATTCCTGCTTCATTACATATAAGCCGATGAAACATCAAAGGATGTCGGGACTTTATATGTAATTCCAAAGAAATCTCATTTCGCGGTTTCAGCTGTTTTCTGGAGTTCTGCAATTTGTGCTTTCAGCCTGGCGATTTCATCAGCCTGTGCATTTATAGTTACTGCGCTTTCAGCCCGCCCCTGTTCGCGGCCGTATTCAAGGCATCGTCGTTTTAAGATTTCCATTTCGTCGCCTACGGTCATAAACTGGGTCCTCCATTTGCTGTTACGCTTGGTTTTAACTACTAACTGGTCAAGACGTTCGGTCGTCTGGTCAGTTTTTTCGCCGGTGGCAATGTAGCGCAACAGGTTTTGCGCGGCTTGATCAGTTGCCTGCTGGTAGTTTACCACGTTATAAAAGATTTTTGTACAGTTATCTTTCAGGTGCAGCGTAGTGTCTTCCTGGCAGGTATTCCGGAACGTCAGTATGGCTTCCTTTCTGTCAGGAAACAGATTAAACGGACAGATGAACAGTACATAGTTTTCAGGCAGCTCGTCATATTTCGTACCTTTGTTAATGCTGTCTGCATCCATCATGGCCTGATAATACCGCATGCGAAGACCGATGTTGTATTCATTTGCTACCTGCATTTCTATGGCAAACATACGGTTCTGCTCTTCAACATAGACATCAAGGCGGATGCCCTTGTTGCCAAGATATACGTCAATAGTATGTTCGGTATTCAGGTATTCAATGTGCCTTACTTTCACATTCAGCAGTGTTTCAATCAGGCTCCGGCAGGCTTCTTTGTCCTGCATGACCTTTGCAAAGATAAAGGCATTCTTAATGTCCAGATCCTCCCATTTTCCCTGCCAAGTAGGATTGAGGTTCATTGCGTTGTTTTCGTTCATATAACTCCTGCAGCAGGGTAGTTTTTATTCCTGCTACATATGTTATTCGCAAATTTCGAACAAAAAATTTGAGTTTCTCAGAAAAAAAATGCGTCGTTGGAAAAAAAACAGGTGATATTCCTGCTATAGTAAGAATATGTGATATCTGGATTTTCGGAGGTAAAGATATGAAAAATGAAAAACGATGGGCAAAAGTAACCCGGTATGTTACGGCGGTGATGATGGTTGTAGCGCTGAGTGCACTTACGGGATGTGCTTCAAAATCTGGAGACGCGTCCCAGTCTTCTGATAATGCTTCCCGTGAAAGAATCAATACACTTTTAGAACAATTGTAAGTTTGGAATTATGACTGTGGTGTGATATCTGTAATCTCGGTGATATCTATCCGTTGCCGTTCATCTTTTGCAACAGATCGCTGAATCTGGCGTTGATACGGTCGTAGTTTTCACGTTTGTGGGGAAACAGGCAGTTGATGCAGGATTTAACGCCGTTTTCCTTTATTTCACAGTTACCACCGCAGTCAGTGCCCAAAACGTACAGCGGGCAATAGCAGAACAGACAGTTGAAATTTTCCGGGTCTGTAGTTTTGTGGCAGGGAAAGTATTCGCATTCTTTGTTCTGAAAAAAACGGTAGTGCTTTGTTTCCTGATTTTCTGTCGGCATTAAAACTCCTTATTGTTCCTGTGGTAGCGGTTACACCATTGGATAAAGATGGTGGCAAAAGACGGGTTTGACTGGTAGTACAGGTGAGGAAATCCCCACCAGTGGTTTTCGCCGGTATGCATGCAGGACCAGTTTCGGCCGGTTACCGGTTTTGTAGCTGTACATCCGGTTCCGGGATTTGTGCTGTCGTAGTAATGAAATTCATGACCACGGATTGGGGCTGCCGCTGTCTGGCTCCCGGTTTCCTGCACGGATATGTACCCGAACCGCACCAGTCTGCCGGTATACCAGCAGTTGCCGGGAATAACACCTGCCATAGGATAGCAACTGCCATCTTCCGTTGTAATGCTGTCATGCAGATACAAGAATCCACCGCACTCAGCAAAACTTGGCATTCCTTTTTCAATAGCAGCCCGAAGCGAGTCTTTCATGCTGGTATTTTCAGAAAGTTGCCGGGAAAATAGTTCCGGATATCCGCCACCGAGAATCAAGCCATCAAGAGCTGGTGGCAGTTCGGTATCGTGAACCGGAGAAAACTCAACCAGTTCTGCCCCCAAATCCCGTAACAGCTGCAGGTTATCTTCGTAATAAAAACAGAACGCTTCATCACGGGCTATGCCAATCCGTACCGTAGAAGCTTTTACGGTTGTATCCGGCTTTTTGCAGGCAGCTGTAATAGTGGGCGCAGTTTCAGCAATTTTCAGAACAGCCTCAATATCTACTGTTTGTTCCAACTGAACGGCAGCTTTCTGCACCATGGCCTTAAGGCTCGTAATTTCATCAGGCAGTTTCAGCCCCAGGTACCGCGACTCAATGGAGATGTCAGTAAGTTTCGGTAGGTATCCCAGTAGCGGAACGCCGGTTTTTTCCTGCAGCAGGGGCTTTAGGTTCTGGTACAAGGTCTCTGAGCAGTTATTCAGAATAACGCCGGCTACCAGATGTTCTGCATCAAGACTCACAAAACCGTTGATTTCTGCAACCAGCGAGTAACTCATACCTTTTGCATCTACTACCAGCGCAACGGGAGCACGGAGAACTGTTGCCAGATGGTAGGCAGACGCATCACTGGTACAGCCGCCTATGCCGTCATAGAGGCCCATAACGCCTTCAATAACGGAAATGGGGCTTTGATTGTTGCGGAGAAATAGTTCACGGGTTGTGTCCGGCGGAGTAAAAAACAGATCCAGGTTTTTTGACGGTACTCCAAGAATGCGACTGTGGAAAAGAGGATCAATATAGTCAGGACCGCATTTAAATGCACTGGGATTGAGTCCGCGATTTTTCAATGCCTGAAGCAGTGCTATCGTAACAAGGGTTTTACCGCTGCCACTTTTGGGAGCGCTGATAATGATGCGGGGCAAATGTCTTGTTTCGGTTGCAGTAGTGGAATCAGTCATGGGTGGCGGCAAAAGTAAAGGCAAAAATATATACCGGATTCTGCGCCTGAAGCAGGTGGTAGTTTCTCAGTTGTGTCGTGCGGCTTATGCCAACTTGCACTACTGAATCATCGGTTACCGGCAGGTCATG
>JAZLGC010000062.1:0-30189 GCA_045616125.1 Treponemataceae bacterium
GCAACACTTTTTACGGACATAGCCTTTTTCTATCGTGTTATCCTGTGTTTCCTGCAGTATACTAAAAATATGAAAACGAAAGTAATAGAATTATCTTATGATAAGGTACAGGCTTTGCCTATAGAGCCCCATAAAAAACCGCATAAACCAAGTGCATTGCTTCGTTGGGTTGCCCGAATTGCCGGTGCCGGAGAACTGAAAGCCACCGGTTTTACCTGGACAGAAGAAGGCATGGAAAAACTGGGCAAAAAAGAGCCCTGTCTGATTTTAATGAACCACAGTTGTTTTCTTGACCTGAAAATGGCCATGAAAATCTTCAAAGACCGTCCGTTCAACATCGTCTGCACCAGCGATGGCTTTGTTGGCAAGGAATGGCTTATGCACCATCTGGGCTGTATTCCTACCCATAAATTCGTTACTGATGTCACCCTGGTACGGGATATGCTGTATGCTCTGCACACCCTGAAATCTTCAGTGCTCATGTATCCGGAAGCCAGTTACAGTTTTGACGGTACCCAGACCAATTTTTCTGCCGGCCTTGCTAAAAGCCTGAAACTGCTCAACGTTCCTGTAGTACTGGTAACCACCGAAGGAGCATTTCATCATGATCCTCTGTACAACAACCTGCAGCTTCGAAAGGTGACAGTAAAAGCCCATGTTAAGTATCTGCTGAGTCCTGATGAAATCCAGGATATGTCCGTTGAAGCCATTGATACCATTCTGCAAAAAGCCTTTACCCTGGACTATTTTGCCTGGCAACGTGACAACAATTTGGCAGTAACAGAACCATTCCGCGCAGATTATCTGAACCGGGTACTGTACAAGTGTCCCGTCTGCGGTCAGGAAGGGAAAACTCTGGGCAAGGGGAAGACACTTACCTGCACTGCCTGCGACTCACAATGGACCATGAAGGAAAATGGCCAGATGTATGCCCATACGGGAGAAACTCACTACCCTCACATACCTGACTGGTACCGATGGCAGAGACGATGTGTGCGGAAAGAACTGGAAGAAGGAACCTACCGTCTTGATGTAGATGTAGATATTTACCTGCAGCGGGACAATAAAGCCATTTACCGCGTAGGCGAAGGCCACCTTACCCATGATGCAACCGGATTTACGCTGATTGGTTGTCCTGACACAAACGGAAAACCGCAGCTGGAATACCGGCAGGGTCCGAGGGCAAGTCACAGTCTGTATGCCGATTACTATTGGTATGAAATTGGCGACATGATCTGTATTGGTAACATGAAAACCCTGTATTACTGCTTCCCGAAAAATGCCGGTGACATAGTGGCTAAAACAAGGCTTGCCACCGAAGAACTGTACAGAATGACTGCTAGTGCCGTATCCCGATAAAGGCAGTGACGGATTTTTCCGGCGCCATAATCAGCGTATCCATGAGAGTCAGACCGATTTTACTGCAGTTCAGGAAACGAAAGAAAACCTTCTGGTTTTCAAGACTGCAGTCGCCGAACCCTGGTGAAAACCGTGCAGGCGTTGAACCACCAGCCGCGGCAGTCTGGTCTTTTATGAATGCGTTGAACTGATCGACAAAACTTTCCACATACATGGCAGCCGTTGCCTGATACACACTGGCTTTTACCGGGTCAGATGCGGTTGCCCGGCGGATTGCAGCGTCAATGGGAGCCCCGATGGTAGCGGCAAAAAGCACCACCTGACTGCTACCGCGAAGGTTAAAGGCCAGATTGCTGCTGGAAATGACAGTTTCTGAAGCAGTTCCCGGACAGAGGATTACCGTTCCTGCCTGTTCATCTACCTGCACCGGGAACTGATCCCACACCAGCCGGGGCTGCAGGAATGGCCGGAGTTCCCTGATGGCGATATCTATCAGTAAAGCCACTGCAGGTTCAGGCTCTGCCGTTACCGGATACCCCAGATACCGTGCCACTTCAGAGGGAACAGGGGGAATCTGGTCTCGGTCAAGGTTAAAAAACTGATTCATTCAGTCAAACAGGCTGCGAGTTGCCTGGTTAATGCGGCGGGCAACTTCCGGATTATTCATGGTATATAAGTGAACACCATCAACCCCGTTGGTTACCAGGTCACAAATCTGGTCAATAGCATAGGCAATGCCGGCATCACGGATGGCTACTGGATTGTTTTCATACCGAGTCATCATGCGGGTGAATTTTTCGGGCAGCACCGCATTGGTAAGGCTTACCATACGTTCAATGCTTTTCCGGTTGGTGGCAGGCATAATACCGGCTTCCAGCGGGCTTTTTACACCGGCAAGACGGGCACGTTCCACAAAGCGGTAGAACTTTTCGTTATCAAAAAAGAGCTGGCTTAAAAAATGGGTGGCACCGGCTTCTTCCTTTTCCTTAAGGGCCTGAATATCCTGCATGACATCAGAACTTTCAGGGTGCAGTTCCGGATAGCAGGCAGCATAGATTTCAAACTGGTTTTCCGTATCCCATTCCTTTATAAAGCGGATAAGGTCTGATGCGTGAGCAAAATCCTTTGAAGGTTCCAGACCTTCAACCCGGTCACCGCGAAGAGCAAGAATGTTCCGCACGCCGGCATCCTTAAACTGCTGCAGAACCGCTGCACAGGCATCTTTTGAAAGATGAATACACGGCAGGTGTACAACACTTTCTACACCACACACGTTGTTGATATGGTCAGCAATAAGCAGGGTATTCTCACAATTCGAGGAACCGCCGGCACCATAGGTTACGCTCATGAAATCCGGCCGCAAGTCCTTCAACTGATTAAGGGTCTCAAATACTGTTTCAATGCCCATGGTCTTTTTGGGCGGGAAAACTTCCATGGAAAAAATCTGTTCAGGCATGCTACGAGTATATGTTTTTCTGCATAAATATTCAATTTTTGAAGTTATACTTAATTTCTATTGATAGCTATAGCCTGGTTGATAGAGATTTTTTTTACAAATTCTAAATCACGCGTTACACTTAAAAATATAGGAATGATCTGCACTACTAAGCGATGTGAAAAATCGAGAGGTGGAACGGGGACTGGAAAAATTGTTGAAGTCCGGCGTCCATGCGTCCAGCATGGACAGACGATAGTTTCTTAGCCGGACTTCACCAATAGCGACGCTAGCTAGCGGTTTTCCAGTCACCGTTACACCGGTAGATTTTTCATATGGTAACTGATTAATAGCAAATTATTCCTACAATTATTTTTCATAACAGAAAAAACGGAGGGTTTATGAAAAAAATCAAATCTGTGGTAAGCGTTCTGCTTATGCTGAGTCTGGCTGCATCACTGGTATTTGCCGGTGGTAGCAAAGAAAAGAAAGATGCTGGAACACTGGTTGTATACGGCTCTTGTGAGGAAGAATATCTGGCTGCAGCCTGTGCTGCTTTTGAAGCAAAAACTGGTGTAAAAACCACCTATCAGCGCCTTTCAACCGGTGAAGTTCTCACCAAAATTGCTGAAGAAAACGGCAACCCATCTGCTGACGTTTGGTTCGGTGGTACCACTGACCCCTATAATGAAGCTGCTGCAAAAGGCCTTCTGGAACCCTATGCTGCCCAGAACGCTTCTCACCTGGTAGGACAGCAGTTCAAAGATGCTGACAACAACTGGTACGGTATTTACCGCGGTATCCTGGGATTCTTCTGGAACACTGAAGAACTGGCACGGCTTGGCCTGCAGCCACCAAAAGACTGGGACGACCTGACCAAACCTGAATACAAAGGCCTTATCTCTTTTGCCAACCCAAACACTGCCGGAACCGGTAAACTTATCGTAAATACCATGGTTCAGATGAAAGGCGAAGATGCTGCAATGAAATACTTTGCTGCTGTTGATAAAAACATCGCTCAGTACACCAAATCTGGTTCCGGTCCTTCTAAACTGGTTCCAGTTGGAGAAGTAGTTATCGGTGTAGGATTCCTGCATGACGTTGTTTACCAGATTGTAGACAATGGCTATGACAACCTGGGAATGACCGCTCCATCAAGCGGAACTTCATACGAAATCGGTGCAACTGCAATCTTTAAAGGTGCAAAGAATATGGACAACGCCAAAAAGTTCATCGAATTTGCCCTTTCTCCAGACTGTGTAAACATTGCACAGGACAACGGTTCTTACCAGTTCCTGGTCATCGACAATGCAAAACCTGTTGAAGCCGCTGTTAAAGCAGGTCTCGATAAAATTCAGACTATCGTTTATGACTTTAACGATGCAAAAAACAATGGTCCTAAATACTACGAAGAATTCTTCAAAGTAATTTCAAACGACGACCGCGTAAAGACAAAATAAGTATGAGCCAGAAATCTGATCTGGACAGGAGGAAGTTCCTGTCCGACCCGATTCTGGTAACTGCCGTTGCGGCAATTTTTGTATTCCTACTGCTGTTTATCGTATATCCTCTGGCAATTCTGCTGGTTGAAAGTATACAGGTAGACGGCAGTATTTCTTTTGCAACATTCCGCCGCATTTTTGACATGAAGATGTTCAGGACAGCCATAACCAATACGCTGTTCCTGGGTCTTCTGTCCGGTATTGGTGCCACTTTAATCGGGTTTTTATTCGCCTATGTAGATGCCTACGTTGATGTAGGGTCAAAATTCACCAAAAAACTGTTCGATATTGTAGCGCTGCTCCCTGTAGTATCGCCGCCTTTCGTACTGTCACTTTCAGCAATCCTGCTTTTTGGCCGTACCGGTATTATTACCCGCAATGTTCTTCACCTGAACTCCACCAACCTGTATGGCTGGCGAGGTATCGTTCTGGTACAGGTTCTGACGTTCTTTCCTGTCTGTTACCTGATGCTGAAAGGGTTATTGAAGAACATTGACCCCAGTCTTGAAGAAGCAGCCCGGAATATGGGAGCCTCCCGCTGGAAGGTATTCGTTACCGTTACCCTGCCTCTCATGCTGCCAGGTCTTGGTAACGCATTCCTTGTTTCATTCATTGAATCTGTTGCAGACTTTGCCAACCCAATGATTATCGGTGGCAACTACGATACCCTGGCCACATCGATTTACCTGCAGTTAACCGGTGCCTACGATAAATCAGGTGCCACTGCCATGGCAGTAGTCCTGCTGGTAATTTCCATGGGCCTGTTCGTTGTTGAAAAATACTGGCTTGAAAAGAAATCAGTAGCAACCCTGACTGGTAAAGCAAGCCGTGGCCGTACCCCCATCGACGATAAATCGGTTCGTATTCCGCTTACGACCCTCTGTGTCCTCATTTCCATTTTCGTACTGGTTATGTACCTGCTGGTTGTATTCGGATCCCTGTTCAAAATCTGGGGACGCGATTACCATCTGTCATTCAAATGGTTCCAGTATATCTTCAAGAACAAGGGATACCGCGTATTTACTGACTCCATCATGCTGTCACTGATTGCAAGTCCTATTACTGCGTTCCTTTCAATGATTATTGCCTATCTGGTAGTAAAGAGAAAGTTCATCGGTAAAGGCTTCATGGAATTTGTGGCTATGCTGGCTATGGCAGTTCCCGGTACCGTTCTTGGCGTTGGATTCATCCGCGGGTTCAACAGCGGTGTATTCCACTCCGGATTCCTGCAGAGTCTGTATGGTACCGGAACCATCCTGATTATCGTTTTCGTTGTACGTTCTCTGCCAATCGGTACACGAAGTGGTATTGCAGCATTGCGTCAGATTGATAAGTCAATTGAAGAAGCCGCCTACGATATCGGGGCTGACAGCGCCAAGGTTTTCAGTACCGTAACCCTTCCCCTTATCAGGGAGTCGTTCCTTTCCGGTCTTGTCACAACCTTTGTCCGTTCCATCACCGCCATCAGTGCAATCATCCTGCTGGTAACACCAAAATACCTGCTGATTACCGTTCGCATCAATGAACATGCTGAAAAAGGTAACTACGGTATTGCCTGTGCCTACGCCACCATTCTGATCCTCATAACTTTTGCAGCAATCAGTCTGATGAACAAAGGCATAGAGATTGCATCACGGCCACGCCCGGTTAAGGACCGGCCTTCCAAAGGAGACAATAAATGAAAGAACAGAAAGGCGTTAAGCTGGATCATATTACCAAGATTTATCAGGATCCCAAGACAAAAAAAGATTTTGCTGCCGTAGACGATATTTCACTTGATATCAAGCCCGGGTCTTTTGTTACCCTTCTGGGGCCATCAGGATGCGGCAAAACCACAACTCTGCGTATGATTGCAGGCTTTGAAAGCCCTGATAAAGGTGAAATCTATTTGGGCGATGAAGCCATCAATGCCCTGACGCCCAATAAGCGCGACACTGCCATGGTTTTCCAGAGCTATGCACTGCTGCCCCACTACAACGTTTTTGACAACGTTGCTTATGGGCTCCGCCTCCGTAAGATGGATAAAGACCAGATTCATGACAAAGTTATGAACATGCTGAAGCTGGTTGACCTGGACGGAAAAGAAGAACGTATGACCAACCAGCTTTCCGGCGGTCAGCAGCAGCGTGTTGCCCTTGCCCGTGCCCTGGTAGTAGAACCGGGTGTACTGCTTTTTGATGAACCACTGTCAAACCTGGATGCAAAACTTCGTGTTGCCATGCGCAGTGAAATCCGTAAGATTCAGCAGCAGGTTGGCATTACCGCCGTGTACGTAACCCATGACCAGAGTGAAGCCATGGCCATCTCTGACCAGATTATCATCATGGAAAACGGCCATATTGCCCAGATGGGAACTCCTGAAGAAATTTACTACAAACCGGCCAATGAGTTTGTTGCAGACTTTATGGGTGAAGTAAACTTTATTGATACCCCGAAAGGTAAGGCTGTTCTCCGGCCAGAGGCAGCCAGCCTCGGTGACACCGGAATTCTTCCCTGTAAAGTAATTCTTTCAACTTTTATGGGAAGTTACCAGTACTATCAGGTTGAGTCAGAAGGAAAAATCATTAAAATCTGCGATTACAATCCACGTGGTCATAAAATCTTTAAGGCAGGAGATAGTGCTTTTGTAAACTACAACGAAAACGAACTGCACTGTCTGTGATACAAAAAAGGCACTTCACAATGTGAAGTGCCTTTTTTGTGCAATCAATTATTTTGCCAGCGCTTGGGCCTGCAGGGTGGTAATGGCAATAACACCTACTATATCCTGCCAGTAGCAGCCGCGGCTTAAGTCGTTTACTGGAGCAGCAAGCCCCTGAATAAGACTGTACGCTTCTGCCTTACCAATTCGCTGAATCAGTTTATAACCGATGTTTCCAGCCTCAAGATTCGGGAAAATCAAAACATTGGCATGACCGGCAACCTTACTGCCAGGTGCTTTACTCTGCCCTATTTCCGGCACAATAGCAGCATCAAGCTGCATTTCGCCATCCAAATCTACTGAGGGATATGTTTCTTTTGCTATGCGTACTGCTTCCTGCACCTTGGTAACAAAAGGATGCTTTGCACTGCCGAAAGTACTGTGGCATAAAAATGCTACACGGGCAGGTTTTCCCATAAGTGCTTCATAGGTTTCAGCAGTATCTGCACCAATTTCTGCCAGTTCTTCTGGCGTTGGATCCTGAGTCAGGGCACAGTCACCGGCAGCAATAATACCGTCATCGCCGAATTCGCAGTCAGGAATATCAAACATGAATACCGCAGAAGCCAGTTTTTTGCCGGGTGCACATTTAATAATCTGCAGAGCCGGACGCAACGTATTGGCAGTTGAATGACAGGCACCGGAAACAAGTCCGTCTGCATCTCCCATTTTTACCATCATGCAGCCGTAGGTGGTCCGGTCTTCCAGCAGTGCTTTACGGGCCAGCTCATCAGTCATGCCTTTTGCCTTACGCAGATCAACCAGTTTAGCCACATAACTTTCAAATTTTGGGTCTTTTTCAGGGTCTACAATGGCAGCACCTGCAATGTTCAGTTCATACTTTGCTGCATCTGCCTTAATGACATCTTCGTTACCCAGCAGCACCAGTTTTGCGGTTTTCAGTTCCAGAACCTTTTCGGCGGCCTGCAAGGTTCGTTTGTCCTCAGTTTCCGGCAGAACTACAACTTTTGGATTTGCTGCTGCCCGTTCATTAATAATATCGATAAACGCTTTTTTAGCCATTTCACATCCCCCGTTAAAAATCAAATCCTTTGAATACCGGCTCTCCGGTATATGTTTTTGCTTCTTCTTCCCCACGAAGTACCCGTAAGGCTCCATCGCGCATTGCTTTATGTTCCAGTTCGCCAGGGTACACCGATACGGGAGCAATCCATTCACAGTTATCCTTAATGGTCTGGATGATGTCATCAAACCGCATGAGTCCGCCGGTAAGAACGATGCCGTCTACTTTACCCTGCAGTACGCAGGCCATGGCACCAATGCATTTGGTAATCTGATAACTCATGGCATTCCATACCAGTTTTGCCTTTTCATCGCCCTTTTCGACCATTTCGTGAACGGTATCAGCGTTGGATGTACCGAACCAGCTGGAAAGCCCGCCGGCTGCTGAACAGAGTTTCCGCATGTCTTCCTTGGATTTATCCCACAGTAAGCGGGAAACATCAGTAATAGCCATGGTTCCCATGCGGGTTGGCGTCATAGGACCGTCACCACCGGAACCATCATTGGTATCAACCATGCGGCCCTGCCGATGGGCGGTAATGGTCATGCCGCCATCAATATGGCAGACAATCAGGTTAAGGTCTTCATATTTACGGCCCATGCGTTTTGCATGTTCGCGGGCAGTTGCTTTCTGGTTAAGGGCATGAGTAGCGCTGGTACGGTAAATTCCCTTTACACCGGTAATTCGGGCCACATCCTGCAGTTCATCTACAACAATGGGGTCAACGGCAAACATTTTACCGCCATAGGTTTTATGAAACCGTTCAGCCATCTGAACACCCAGCATGCTGGAGTGGTATACGCCACCTTTTGCTTCGCGGGTATCAGAAACCAGACGGTCATCAATGGCGTAGGTTCCACCGGTTAATGGATAACATGCACCACCACGCCCAACAATGGCATCAACGCCGGTCAGATCAAGATTATTATCGGCTATCCATTTCTGAACTACTTCACAGCGGTAGTCCAGCTGGTCATTGATAGTCGGGAATCCCAGCAGAATAGTTGAGTCATGAAATACGTTGGCTTTTACAACACTTTTTTCATTTTCAAAGAATTCAATCTTTGTTGAGGTACTGCCTGGATTTATAACCAGGATTTTGAATGTTTTTTCTGACATAGGATTTCCTTCAGTAACTGTATATATACTGCAGTCACTGAAGTATAATTTAATATTTTACTCAGAGCGTGTCAATTCCACGGTGTAAAGCAGCCGGCATACAGCCTGCTCCAGATGTTTCCGTGATACCCTACCTTCTTTCAATCCGGTAAGAATCTGCTGAATTACCGGCACGCCACCCGGCATGATGATATCATTACCGGCAGCCACACCGTCAGCACCATCCACCACTATATCCATATCTCCCCAATCGGTTACCACAATACCTTTGAATCCCCATTCATTGCGGAGAATCTGTGTCAAAAGCCATGAGTTTCCGCCTGCAAATGTACCATTGATTTTGTTGAAACTGGACATGATGCAATGAACGTGTCCACTGCGGACCAGTTTTTCAAAGGGCCTGAGATATACTTCACGAAGGGCACGTTCACTAATGATGCTGTCTACGGCGTCATAGTTTTTCCGAACACTGCCACGGCGGTAGGTTTCCTGCTCATTGGCAACGAAATGCTTTGGACACACAATGACTTTACCGGATTTTTGAACACCATCTGCCAATGCAACTGCCAGATCTCCTGCAAGTACCGGATCTTCCGAATAGTACTCAAAGTTACGGCCGCAGAGTGGATTCCGATGCAGATTTAATGCCGGAGCTAACCATACATTTACCTGAAGCTCCTCACATTCTTCGGCAACAGCCTGCCCAAACCGGGTCAAAAGTTCCTTATTGAATGAACAGGCGGTAATGGTTTCTGTAGGCCAGACTGTTTTTCCTACTCCGGCAGGGCCATCCTGATACAGCTGGGAATAAATGGCTTTTTCAGGAATAGCCGGTGATACGTATCCCCGTACCCCCACAGGATGCGAGTTTATCGTCAGAGGTTTGCCATCAGCCCCATCTATGGTATCAGGATACTCAGTGTCAGAAAGAGCAGCAAATGGGATTCCCGGTCCCCAACCGACACACAAAGCTGCCAGCTGTTCATCGGATAACCCGGTAACAGTGGTTCTGATCCGTTCCGGAACATAGCATTCATCGGGTTCTTCTATGGCAGCGTCATCATCCTGACACTGTTCAAGAATTACCCCATCTTTGTACATAAGAGTACGCCATTCCACCAGATGCCGGCTGTCATCACCTACCAGAAAATTATAGTCATCTGCTTCAAGTTCAAAAGTAGAAGAATCTTCGTGATATACCGACATATCCTTTTTATCAATGGAAATGCCAATGATATCTGATTCACAGGGCTGAAGTTCCCGGGTTTTTCCAAAGCCAACCAGAACTTTCCGTGGATCGCTACGTTCTTCTGCATCTGCAGGACTGGCATAGACCAAAACCGTACATTTACCAGATCTGGCTCCGGTATTTGAAACCTTTACACAGAAATCCGAACGGCGAAGTTCCGGATCAGACGGTTTTCCCTGCTCAAGATGGAAAGAGGTATAACTAAGACCATGTCCAAAGGGGAACAAAGGTCTGATATTATGAGCATCAAACCAGCGGTACCCGTTAAACACACCTTCCTGATATACGGTTACCGGCTTTTTTGCAAATTCAGTACCGTCGGAGTTTTTCGATTCAGAGGCTTCAAGACCATAGTCACCGTAGGTGAGGATCCGGTCGTTTTCCTTATCAAAACTGAAGTGATCTGCACTGGCATAATCTTCATACTTCCGTGCAATGGTAAAGCTTAACTTACCACTGGGAGTGGTTTTACCGGTAATAATGTCGATTACTGCTTCACCACCTGCTTCACCGGGAATTCCCATAAACAGAATGCTTTTAATACTGGGATATTTCTGGGTCCATTCCAGATCTATGATACCGTTCAGGTTCAGAACCACAATAACTTTTTCAAAGGTGGTACATACCTGCTCGATCAGATTTTTCTCGCTGGGAATAAGGTAATAGTCATTTTCCAGATGACGGTCACATTCTTCGCCACCAGAATTCCGGCCGATGAAAAGCACAGCCGTGTCAGAATGATTCCGGGCAATCTGATACAATTCAGAAGGTACCGTATATTCCTCTTCCGGAGGTGTATACTTTCCAAAGATTTCATACATCAGGCCACTGTTAACCATTTCTTTAAATGCAGAAAAATCCATCGGAGGTTTTGAGGCAGATTCTTTTTCAGCAGATTCTTTATAAAACGCAACCAATTCAGCACAAGGAATCAGCGAGAAATTACTACAGGCTGCATCAAGCGGCGAAACCAGTGATTGGCCGCCATGGGCAGCACCAGATCCATTACCACTGTAATAGGGACAAACCTGGGCCCTTCCGAAAAATGACACATTACTTCCGGCCTGTACCGGAAGCAGTTGACCGATATTCTGAAGAAGAACAATTGAGTCCTGTGCAATCTCTTTTGCCAGTTTATTCATACATATTATTATACACCGGGATATGAAATCGTAGTAGCAATCCGTAAATCTCTTTTTAATATCAGTGTTTTTTAAAAATGAGAATTCTGAACAAAGGATATACTGAATTTTCAAGAGGCTTTTTGTATGAGTACAACAACTACGCATCGTCGTCATTCCGGCTTATTTTGGGTTATCTTCTTCAGTTCTATGGCTTGTATGCTTATACCACTCATCATTGTCAGTATTATCAGCATTAAGTCACTGTCCGGCAATTTAAGCACAACGGCAAACAACAATCTGCAGCAACTTGCCGTTGAAAAAATGAATGAAGTAAACTTCGTTCTTCAGAATCAGGTTCAGGTTACAAAATCTGTTGCGCAGTCAGACTACGTTTGCCGTGAAGTGGCTGATGGTTCTGACAGTCAGGGAATGATCAACTATCTGGTAAAGGTATTCAATAATGCCGGTACGCTTTATGAAAACTTTTTTATCACCCGTGGTTCTGCTGGATTTGCAGATGGTCTAGGAGGCGTTACCCTTCATGATGTAGCCGGTGAACCTTGGTACGAAATCTGTAAAACAAAGGGAGAATTTCTTGGTAACAATGTTTCGCCCGTTACCGGTCGGCCGGTATACGTTATTTCTTACGGTCTGTATCATAATGGAAAATTCATTGGAGGACTTAACAACTCCATTGATACCGGGAACATGACAAAAGATATTACTGGTTCCATTTCTGATGGTGTTACTTCAGTACTCATTATCGACAGTGAAGGAAATGTCATTGCCAGCGAAAATGAAGATCAGATTCTGAAGGTGAACTTTAATACCGAGAATGATTCAACCGCCGCAACCATGCAGCAAATGTTGAAAGCAGGCTCCGGCTTGTGTCAGTTTCAGTTCAACGGGACTCAAAACCTTGGAGCCTTTGCTTCTGAAGGCGGCATGTTTACCCTTGTTTTCATGCCGTTATCCAGCTACCAGCAGAAAATTAGTTCCGTCATCATGAGTATCGGGGTTATCGCCTTTATCTGTATGGGCATCGCCATCGTTCTCATATTCATCATTTCCATGTCCATTACCCGCCCTATTAAAGTTGTAAATCAATCCATGCATGATATTGCGCAGGGAGAGGCAGATTTAACCAAACGTATCACCATCAATGCAAAATATGAAATTCGGGATCTGCTAGACAATTTCAATACCTTCACTGAAAAAATGCAGACTATTGTGGCTGATATCAAAGATTCTACCGGTGATTTGACAAAAGCAGGAAGAAAACTGGAAACATCTACTTTTGATACTGAAAGTTCCATTACAGAAATTCTGGCCAACATTGACAGTGTTAACAATCGTATCCATCATCAGAATACCATTGTCGATGAAGCGGCCGCTGCCATGAATGACATTCTGTCGAACCTGCAGCAGCTGGAAGGACAGATAACAACACAGAGTCATGGAGTTACCAGTGCATCTGATGAAGTTGAAGGTATGTTGAATAACATTACAGCTGTCAATAAATCAATTGAAGATATGGTTCTGAACTTTGGAACCCTGCAGACAAACCTGCATGAAGGAACCACTCATCAGAAGCAGGTTGCAGATCTGGTTAAACAGATTGAAAACCAGTCACGATCACTGGAAGAAGCCAACGTTGTTATTGCGAATATCGCCAGTCAGACCAATCTTCTGGCAATGAATGCCGCAATTGAAGCTGCCCATGCAGGAAATGCCGGTCAGGGTTTCAGTGTTGTAGCAGGAGAAATCCGGAAACTCAGCGAAAACTCAAACCAGCAGTCTAAAAAAATCAGTGATATGATTTCCGGCATTAAAGAAAGCATTGCGTCCATTGTTGTGGCAACAGAACAGGCACAATATTCATTTAATGGCATTTCTGATAATGTAAACCGGACAAGCGGCAATGTAGAGTCTATTCAGGTTTCTATGGAAAGACAGCAGCAGGGTTCACGCCAAATAAGCAGTGTATTGAAATCCATTACTGAAAGCACTTCGCAGGTTCTTGAAGATTCGTCAAAAATTACCAGCGAAACGAAAACCATCAGCACTGAAATCAACAAACTGCAGGATAGTGCCGCTGAAATGGAACAGAGTACTGCTGAAATGAAAATCGGTGCCCGGAAAATCAACCAGACGGGTATTGAACTAACTGACATTACCCGTCAGGTTAAGGAAAGTATCAGCCGTAACTCGTCCGAAGTTGGCAAGTTTGTAGTCTGATACTGTGAAATACTGAGCAGATTCGGTTATCTGCGGTTCTGCCGTTCGATGATGGCGTCGATGCTTGAAATGAGGGCGCCGCGGACACCGTTTTTCTCAAGGGCATCGATACCGCAAATGGTAGTGCCATTAGGAGAGCAGACAGCATCCTTCAGTACACCAGGGTGTGTGCCGGTTTCCTGCTGCAGTTTTGCAGCCCCTATCATGGTCTGGCTTACCAGACGATAGGCCATTTCACGCCCAATACCATATTTAACGGCTGCATCAGCATAAGCTTCCATAAAAAGATCCATAAAGGCCGGGCCGCAGCCGCTGATGGCACCACCGATGCCCATAAGATGGGGCGGCAATTCTTCGACAATACCCAGTGAGCTGAAAAGTTCAGTAACTTGCCCATGTTCTTCAGGTGTCAGTGAGTTTTCTGATTCAAAGAGCATAACGCCTTCTCCAACCATAGCCGGCGTATTGGGCATGATGCACTGAATGCGGGTATTGTCGCCTAAAATTGCGTGGAAAGAATCAAAGCTCCAGCCAGCAACAACAGAAAGCAGTACTTTGCCTTTAAGTGAATCTTTAATTTCAGCAAGAACGGCTTCCATCTGATATGGTTTGCAGGCTGCAATGACCATATCTGCCTGAGAGATAGCTTCTAGCTGTGTAGCGCAAGGGATAAACCCGATACGTTCTGCGTTTTTCTGCAGTTTTTCCTGATGGGGTGCATAGGCCCAAACTGATGAAGCTGCCACTTTTCCTGACTGAATAAAGCCTGATGCAATGGCCTGTGCCATATTTCCCATACCGATAAATGCGATTTTCATACGGAAACTATAACACAAGCTCCATCCGCAGGCAACGCAGCCAGCGCGGCCTTAGCGGCCCGAACTTCCCGAACTACCCAGGGTGTGAATATCTACTAATTCAATATTCTGTTCCGTATACTTTGCCCCCAGACACTGGGCCAGGGCATTGGCCGTATCAATGGCGGTAAGACAGGGAATACTCCGTTCAACAGCGTGGCGCCGCATTTTCACGCTGTCCAGCTGCGGGTTACGGCCGTGGGCACTGGTAGAAATTACGTAATCGATTTTGCCGCTGTCAAGAATTGTCAGCAGGTTGTCATCGGGATTTTCGTGAATCTTGTTTACTACGGTTACTTTCATGCCGGCATCACTGATAGTTTTTGCCGTTCCTTCTGTGGCATACAGGGTAAATCCCATATCATAGAAACGGCGGGCCATATCAGGAATTTCGTGCTGGTCAGTCTTGCGGACAGAAATCAGCACTCCACCCTTTTTCTTCATCTTGTAACCGGCACCGATAAAGCCTTTATAAACAGCTTCTTCCATGGTGCTGGCAATACCCAGAACTTCACCGGTAGACTTCATTTCAGGTCCCAGATGGGTATCTACGTCTGTCAGTTTCTCAAAGCTGAATACCGGTACCTTTACGGCAAAGTACGGTGGACGTGGATAGAGCCCCGTACCAAAGCCCATGTCAGCCAGCTTTTCTCCCAGCATGCTCCGTACGGCAAGATCTACCATAGGCACGCCGGTAACTTTTGAAATGTATGGTACCGTGCGGCTTGAACGGGGGTTAACCTCAATGATGTACAGGTCGCCCTGATAAATCAAGTACTGAATGTTTACGAGCCCTTTGGTATGCAGCGCCAGTGCCAGTTCGCGGCTCTGGTTGACGATTTTCTCACGGATGGTATCATTGATATTCCATGCCGGATAGACAGCAATACTGTCACCGCTATGAATACCGGTGCGTTCAATGTGCTCCATGATGCCGGGAATCAGTACGTCTTCACCATCACAGATGGCATCAACTTCAAGTTCCACCCCTTCCATGTATTTATCAATGAGAACAGGGTTTTCGATGCCCTGGCTCAGGATAACGGTCATGTACTCATGAATTTCGCCATCGTCGTGGGCAATGATCATGTTCTGGCCACCCAGTACATAACTGGGGCGGATCAGTACGGGATAGGTAATCTTTGCAGCAGCAGCAAGAGCTTCTTCTTCGGTAAAGACGGTCATACCGCGTGGACGGTTAATGTGGAGTTCTTCACACAGTTCTTCAAAACGTTCCCGGTCTTCTGCCAGATCAATGGCATCGGCAGAAGTTCCCAGCAGGTTGTACCCCCTGCGGTCAAGGGTTTTGGCCAGTTTGATGGCTGTCTGACCACCAAAGGCAACAACAACACCGTAGGGCTTTTCGTTTTCAAGAATAGGCAGAACGTCACGTTCACACAGCGGTTCAAAATAGAGCCGGTCTGCAATGTCAAAGTCAGTTGATACGGTTTCAGGGTTGTTGTTGATGATAACAACCCGGTAGCCCAGCTGGCGCAGGATCATAACACAGTGAACGCTGGCGTAGTCAAACTCAATACCCTGTCCAATGCGGATAGGACCGGAACCGATAACGACAACGGTCTTACGGGTTTCTGCCGGGTCAGGAGCAGCTTCGTTTACCCCACCGGCTGCTGCAGAGTTTTCTGATGCGTAGAAATACGGAGTAAGCGCTTCAAACTCTCCGGCACAGGTGTCTACCATTTTGTAGGTCTTGGGTGCTGGGGCTTCGACAGGCTCAGCCACCCTTGATGCGGCAACAATATTCACCAGTTTCCACAGGAACCATTCATCAATCATGGTAATTTCGTGGATTCTATCAACACTGATTCCACGCTTTAAGAGTTCGTAAATAAAGAACAAACGAAGGTCAGTAGCTGTGTGAATGTTGGCCAGAAGGTCTTCGGTAGACATTCCTGCAGCTACTTCAAAATCCAGCGTATCCTGATGAATTTCGCAACCGCGGACTGCTTTCAGAAGCGCTCCTTCAAAGCTGTCATCAATAGCCATAACTTCACCGGTGGCCTTCATCTGGGTACCCAGTGACCGTTTTGCATAGAAGAACTTATCAAAGGGCCATTTGGGGAATTTAACAGCAACGTAGTCAATGGCAGGCTCAAAGGCTGCAAAAGTAGAACCGGTTACCGCGTTCTTAATTTCATCCAGGGTATAGCCCAGGGCAATTTTGGTAGCAACCTTTGCAATAGGATACCCGGTAGCCTTAGATGCCAGGGCTGAAGAACGTGATACACGGGGGTTAACTTCGATTACGGCATATTCAAAACTTTCCGGATGCAGGGCAAACTGACAGTTACAGCCACCCTCAATCTGCAGTGCAGAAATGATGTGAAGAGCTGCAGAACGGAGCATCTGATATTCTTTATCACTTAAGGTTACGGTGGGGGCAATAACGATACTGTCACCGGTGTGGACACCTACCGGGTCAAAGTTTTCCATGGAACAAACGGTAATGGTATTGTCGTTCCGGTCACGCATAACTTCAAACTCAATTTCTTTCCAGCCGGCAATACACCGCTCTACCAGAATCTGGTTAATCGGCGAAAGATAAATGCCGTTGTGGGCAATTTCACGCAGCTGCTTTTCATCAGCAGCAATACCACCACCGGTACCGCCCAGAGTGAAAGCCGGACGGACGATAACGGGGTATGAAATTTCATTGGCAAAGGCAACAGCGTCTTCTACAGAGGTAACAACTTTTGAAGGAATACAGGGCTGACCGATGGATTCCATGGTGTCCTTAAAAAGCTGACGGTCTTCTGCCCGGTCGATAACGTCTGGCGAAGAACCTAGAAGCAGAACCCCCTGTTCTTCCAGAAATCCTGATTTTGCCAGCTGCATACATAAAGTAAGGGCCGTCTGTCCACCAAGTCCGCTCAGAATGCCGTCGGGCTTTTCTTTCTTGATAATGCGTTTGATGACATCAAGGGTTAAGGGTTCGATGTAGATCTGATCTGCCATAACCTGATCAGTCATGATGGTAGCAGGATTGGAGTTTACCAGAACAATCTGTACCCCTTCTTCATGGAGGGCACGGCAGGCCTGAACACCAGCGTAGTCAAATTCAGCAGCCTGGCCGATGATGATAGGGCCGGAGCCGATAACCATAACTTTCTTGATTTTTTCGTTCTTAGGCATTGTGTCTTTTCTCCATGAGTGCAATGAAATCGTCAAACAGGTAGCTGGTATCTTTAGGGCCGGCACAGGCTTCCGGATGGAACTGAACGCTGAATGCCGGAATGTTTTTGTATCGGATGCCTTCGTTACTGTTGTCATTTACGTTGATGAACAGCTGTTCAGCGGCAGCCGGATCAATACTGTCTGATTTTACGGCGTATCCGTGGTTCTGGGTAGAAATGTATACTTTTTCTGAAGCCACATCTTTAACCGGCTGGTTGGCACCGCGATGACCGAACTTCAGTTTTTCCGTGTCAAAACCGTTGGCCAGAGCCAGCATCTGGTGCCCCAGACAGATACCCATAATCGGGATACCGGTTTTGGTAAGGGCACGGATATTTTCAATGATTTCAACGTTTTCTTTCGGGTCGCCGGGACCGTTACTGAGCATGATGCCGTCCGGATTCAGGGCAACAACGTCTTCCGGTTTGGTATAGGCATTAAGAACGGTAACACAGCAGTTACGGGAAACAAGGCTGCGTACGATGTTTGATTTTACGCCGAAATCCATAAGGGCTACGTGATACGGTTCCTGTACCGTAGTAAGGTCAACGTCGACACCGTAATTTGCCTTACTGGTCATGGTACGTACGGCGTTGGTTACTTCATACGCCTTAACCTTTTCCATGTCTACGGCAGAAGGATCATCGGTAATGACACCGTTCATGGTACCGTATTTACACAGCAGTTTTACCAGCGCACGGGTATCAATACCGTAAAGTCCCGGTACGCCGTTTTTCTTCAGAAAATCATCAATGGTCATCTTGCTGCGAAAGTTTGACGGATGTTCGCAGTATTCACGGACAATGTAAGCACAGCATCCGGTACGTTCACTTTCAGCGTCTTCCAGGTTTACGCCGTAGTTACCGATAAGGGGGAATGCCTGGATTACAGCCTGACCAAAGTAACTTTTATCGGTCAGGGTTTCAAGGAATCCTACCATGGCGGTAGTAAATACAATTTCACAGGTAACCCCTTCTTTGGGGCAGTCGGCACCAAACGCACCGCCTTCAAAAGTCATTCCGTTTTCTAGAATCAGATAGCGTTTCATATTATTTTCCTTCCTGGCTTTCAAAGCATTTGCAGCAAAGACCGGTATCAGGCCCCAACTGCAGGGCTCCATCATGACTTAAATAGGCAAGACTGTCAGCCCCGATAATCTGGGCAATTTCAGAAAGACTGTGGTTACAGGCAATAAGATGCTGGCAGTCCGGTACGTCAGTTCCATAATAACAGGGAGCGATGAATGGCGGAGAAGAAATCCGTACATGCACTTCTGAAGCTCCGGCATCACGCAGCAGCTGTACGATATGGCCGCTGGTAGTACCACGAACGATGGAATCATCAATAAGAACAACGCGTTTCCCTTTTACGGTGGCAGCAACCGGGTTCAGTTTAATCTTTACTTTGTTCTGGCGTTCTGACTGGCCAGGATTGATGAAGGTGCGGCCGATATACTTATTCTTAACAAATCCCATACCGTAAGGAATGCCACTTTCCTGGCTGTATCCCAGGGCCGCATCAAGACCGGAATCTGGAACACCAACTACAACGTCAGCTTCCACCGGGTTTTCCCGGGCAAGAATCCGGCCGGCTTTTAAGCGGCTTTCATGAACGGAAACGCCGTCGATAACGCTGTCGGGACGGGCAAAGTAGATGTATTCAAAAACACAAAGAGATTTCTTTTCAGTTTCGCAATGGGTGTCGATGGACGTAACGCCATCTTTACTGAATACGACGATTTCACCGGGGCGGACATCACGGATGAATTCAGCGCCCACCACATCAAGAGCGCAGGTTTCAGAAGCAATAACGTAGGTATCCTGTGGGGCCCCTGAGCCTGTTGAAGGGTTCCCGCGAATGCGGCCGTAGCAGAGCGGACGGTATCCTTTGGGATCCCGCACTGCCAGCAGTTTATCGTGGGTCATGAGAACCAGCGAATAGGCACCTTCAATTTTTTCCATGGTGGAGCTGACAGCTTTTTCAATGGTAGAACAGGTTAAGCGCTCTTTGGTAAGCAGGTAGGCTATGGTTTCGGTATCACTGGTTGAATGAAAAATAGCCCCCGTCATTTCCAGCTGATGGCGGAGGGCTTCTGAATTGGTAAGATTACCGTTATGGGCAACTGCAAGACTGCCGTTTACATGATGAACTTCAATGGGCTGAACGTTGGCACGGATATTGGCACCAGTGGTACCATACCGCACATGACCACAAGCCATGGAACAGTCGCCTAAGGCTTTAAGGCTCTCTGCGGTAAATACATCAGTTACCAGCCCCAGGTCTTTACAGGAAGTAAACTGACCGCCTTTATTAACCACAATACCGCAGCTTTCCTGTCCGCGATGCTGCAGAGCGAAAAGTCCAAGATAAACCGAGCCGGCCAGTGGTGCCTCTTCAGGCGACCAAACCCCGAATACTCCACATTCTTCGTGAATGGATTCATGTATCATGAAAAAATATCACTTCGACAGGCTCATACGTTCCGGTTGGCCAGGGCGGCAGAGCCTGTCGAAGCCCCCAAAGCCAACGTATATATATCATCAAGATTGCAAAATGCCGGTAGCAGGCCCCAGCGACGGAACCTTGCAATCAGCCTACTTCATTGATGATCTTACTAAGCCAACAAACAACGGGTGCGCCCTATTGGGCCGGCTCTTGAATTCCGGATGGAACTGAACACCAAGATAGAATGGATGATCTTTCAGTTCCACGGTTTCAACAATGTAATCATCAGGACTGGTACCACTGATTACAAGACCGGCATCTTCCAGTGCATGACGGTACTCGTTGTTGAATTCATACCGGTGCCGGTGACGTTCGCTGATTTTCTGGGATCCGTAGCATTCTTCCATGCGGGTTCCCGGCTTGATTTTACAAGGATATGCACCAAGACGGAGCGTACCGCCTTTATTTACACTGTCGTTCTGATCCGGCAGAAAGTCAATTACTTTGTACGGGCTTTCAGGATCAAATTCACCGCTGTTGGCCCCTTTCATGCCGGCAACATAGCGGGCAAAACTGATACAGGCAATCTGCATACCAAGACAGATTCCAAGATAGGGCACATTGTTTTTGCGGCAGTAGTTGGCAGTAAGAATCATGCCTTCAATACCACGCTGACCGAATCCACCGGGAACAATAACACCGTCTACATCACTTAAAGTATTCAGAATAGTACTGTCATTAATTGTTTCGCTGTCAATCCATTTAATATGCACATCGGCACCAAGTCCGTAGCCGGCGTGACGCAGAGCTTCTGCAACAGAAAGATAGGCATCATGCAGCTGAACATATTTACCAACCAGACCGATAGTAACTACTTTGTTCCGGTTCCGGATGTTGTCCAGCATGGCATTCCAGCCAGTTAAATCTGCCGGTGGAACATTCAGGTTCAGAAGGCGGCATACGGTATCAGAAAGGTGCTGGTTTTCAAGCATAATAGGTGCTTCATACAGGGTAGGCAGTGTCAGGTTCTCGATAACGCAGTCTTCAGAAACGTTACAGAACATGGCAATCTTGCGGTAAATATTGTCTTCCAGTTTTTCATCACAACGCAGAACAATGATGTCCGGTTTGATACCCATACCCTGCAGTTCCTTAACACTGTGCTGGGTTGGTTTTGTTTTGTGTTCGTCAGATCCTGAGAGGAACGGCAGCAGGGTTACGTGAATGTAGATAGCGTTTTCTTTTCCAACTTCAAGCCCTACCTGACGGATAGCTTCGATAAATGGCTGGGATTCTATATCACCGGTGGTACCGCCAACTTCTGTAATTACCACGTCGGCACCGCTGGTTTTACCTACGTTATAGATGAAGGATTTGATTTCGTTGGTGATATGGGGAATAACCTGTACGGTTTCTCCCAGATATTCACCGCGGCGTTCCTTGTTCAGAACATTCCAGTACACCTTACCTGATGTAAGGTTTGAATATTTGTTCAGGTCTTCATCAATGAAACGTTCGTAGTGGCCCAAGTCCAGGTCTGTCTCAGCACCGTCTTCAGTAACGTATACTTCACCATGCTGATAGGGGCTCATGGTTCCCGGGTCAACGTTGATGTAGGGATCCAGTTTCTGAGATGCAACTTTCAGTCCCCGTGATTTCAAAAGGCGTCCAAGGCTGGCAGCGGTAATACCTTTTCCAAGTCCAGAAACAACACCGCCAGTAACAAAAATGTACTTCATACTCGCATCCTCCCGGTGGGGGCAGGCACTACTTTGAAACACCCTTACCAGTTTCAAAGTGCCCCGCCCCTCTTACTCAAAACCGATTACTATATAAAAAGTGCGCTAAACACATGTCGATCAGTCACAAGTGACTGACCTTACGTCACTACCGTGTGAGTGGCATGGCGGGAGTGATAGCAAGGAGCCGGTCATCGGAAGCGCGGAAGCGGGCTGCCGCCCGTTGAGCACTGCACGATGGCCTGCGACGCCGCTAGCGCCCCGCCATGCCACGAACACAAAAAAAGACGCCTGGTTTGAGAAGTCGACAGTTCGACCGCTAAAACCAAGCGTCTTTGCTTGTTCCTTAAATATTACCGTGAGATACGGGTTTAAATCAAGAGAGGGGCACGGTACGATGTAAAAGGCAAGAAATATCTTGAAACCATCGCAATCAATTAAAGACAATAGCTCTGTCCGTAAAAAATGTTGCTGAATGCTACACAGCAACGAGAATTGAATAGAAATACCACAAATCGAGAGGAGGGACAGTACAGGCAAAAATTGTTGAAGCCCGGCGTTCATGCGGCAGCATGAACTATATATAGTTTCTTCGCCGGGATTCACCAATAGCGACGCTAGCTAGCGTTTTTGCATGTACTGGCAATCCCGTAGATTTGTGGAGTTTTGATGTGACCCTGAAACTAGTTCAGGGTGACTATAAGCAACACTTTTTACGGACAGAGCGTTTAATTTTTAACGGCATAAAAAAGAATGGGAAAAGATTGAAGGCGATAAACCAGAGAATGCGGAATTCAATAAATAGATTGAATTTTCAGGCGTCTTTGCAGTACCAGCGGCACAAGTATTTGTTGAACTCCCAGACATAGTACTGCATCATTTGGTTTGCAATCTGCAGGTAGTAGGAATTGCGGGATTCTTTCAGAACTTTCTGGAACTGTTCCGTGGCTTTGGTGGCAAGCTGTACGGCAGAAGCAACGTCTTCTTCGCTTTTACGGCGGCCAAACAGGGCGTGTATCTGGTCGTACGCGGTAGAAATCATGTCGTGGCCGGTCTTCAGAAGCACATCTTCCCAGTCTTTGGTAGCAATTACTGCACCACGGTACTTAATGATGTATTCCCGCTGAAAGCGCTGAGATTCTGCAGCCGCCTTTTGAGCAGCTGCAGCTTTTATATCTGCTGCGGTCCGCAGTTCGCCGTATACCCGGTTAATGAGTGTCAGATACTCATTATACCGCTCTTTATCGCATTCCCGGGCTCTGTCAGGATGATATTTCTTAACCAGCGTAAGATAGGCTTTTTTGAGTTCTTCCTGGTTTTGTGCACCAGTCAATATCTCAAGTTCTTCTTTTATCATCCTTCCAGACCTGCCTATCAATTTTTCAATTTTCAGCTCTTCCTGTTCAATTACAGATTATTTTACCTGCACGTACTGATTCAGGTTAAACTGGGCACTGTAGGCTTTGCAGCCTTCCATGCGGTTTGACTGAAGCAGCAGACGGATCAGGCGGTAGCAGCATTCTTCTGCTTCTGCACGGGTAATCTTACCTTCAGCAAAAGCGGCTTTGTAGTCTGCCACGTCGTCCGGATGGGCAGGCATAATCAGATCATTACCGCTTTTACCGCACAGGTGCGAAACTGAGTGTCCTTCTACCTTGGTTGAGGTGGTGGTCCAGTCAGTCATGATGATACCGGCAAAGCCCCATTCGTTTCTTGCACATTCCGTGTTCAGGCAGTAACTGTTAGCCGTGTGGGTACCGTTAATCTTGTTGTACGACGTCATGATGGCCATGGGCTGCGAAGATTTAACGGCAATTTCAAAACTACGCAGGTAAATTTCACGCAGGGCACGTTCAGAAACGATACTGTTGGAACCGGTGCGGTTATCTTCCTGGTTATTGGCAGCAAAATGCTTGATGGTGGTACCTACACCCGGTGCCGACTGCACACCTCTGGTAATGGCAGCAGCGATTACGCCAGATACCAGCGGGTCTTCTGAGTAATACTCAAAGTTACGTCCGCACAGCGGGTTACGGTGAATGTTCATACCGGGAGCCAGCCACCAGCTGATACCGAATTCAGCCATTTCTTCACCAACGACAGTACCGATTTTTTCAAGCAGCGATACATCCCAGCTTGAAGCCAGCAGGGTACCTACCGGAATTGCCGTAGCAAACTGATAATAGGTATCTGCATCAGTACGGTTGTATTTGGGAGCAAAATTGCTGTTGATGGCGCCAAGAATACCGCTTCCGTAAATCAACCCGCTCTTTCTGTCCACATCGTATTTCTGGATGAGACGAAGTCCGGCAGGTCCATCGGCAAGAGAAACAGCAGGAACGCCGTATTTTTCTTCCAGAATACCAGTGGTTTCACCGGCAGCACCTGGCACATAGATACCGGTAGTAACCAGTTCACCTTCGTGAATGTTATCCTGACCTTTGGTAATTTCACCCATCAGCAGGGCAATCATTTCATCTTCCGTCAGCTTGGTCGCAATGTCACGGGCAACTGCATCACAATCAGAAGCAGGAACGGCGTATTTTTTTTCTGCCGCAGGAGCCAAAGCAACTGGCGTAAGACCTTTCTTTTCGGCATCAGCCATCATTGCAGCAGTCAGTTTTTCAATAACACAGTCAGGGCGGACGATTTCTTCAAGACCATCGTTTTCCTGACGGGGGCAGATATGAGGAACCGATTCGATAACGGCATCGGCATCTACCTTCAAAAGTCCTGCAGTCTCATAGCAAGCCGATGACGTACCGGCAAGAATACCGTACACGCCCTTCTCTACAATCCAGGCTCCATCAGCTTCTGAGAAACTGGCAAGCGTCTTTACCGGTGAAGTAATGGTCAAGGTCTGGCTTTCACCGGGAGAAAGAAGTTTTGTCTTGCCGAATCCGATAAGGCGTTTGAATTCTTTCTTCAGTTTTACCTGAGGACAGGCAGCATATACCTGAACCACTTCTTTTCCGCTGTAAGTGTTACCGGTATTGGTAACTTTTACGGTAACGGTTACGGTTTCTGAATCAGCAGTTACACCGGCGGTTTCCAGAGCGAAATCGGTATAGGAAATACCGTAGCCAAAAGGATAGGCTGCCTGTACGCCAAAGCTGTCAAAATAACGGTATCCCACATAGATGCCTTCATCATAGCGTTCGTTCTGTACATCGCCATTGTTGTGGCTGAAGGTTTTGCTGTTGGGAAAGTCTTCGTAGTTAACGGCCCAGGTATCAGTCAGTTTGCCACTTGGGGTTACGGCACCGGTAAGGACATCAGCAATGGAGTTACCCATTTCCATACCACCCTGAGAAACAAACAGGATTGCTTTTACCGATGGATTGGCGCAGATCGATTTCAGGTCAATCTGTGAACCGGTGTTAATGAGAACTACGATATTTTCATTGAGGGAAGCCAGTTCTGCCAGTTCCTTTTCTTCTTTGTCAGTCAGGTAGTAATCGCCTTTTTTGTCAAAGCGGTCGCTGCCTTCGCCGGCAATACGGCTGATCAGGTAGACAATGACGTCTGCTTTTTTTGCTTCTTCTGGATTTACGGTAAAGGTGTCAGGTGCCACAAAGGGATGTTCCCACAGCATCTTGAAAAAGCCCATGTCACTGCCGCCAGCTTCTGGTGTTGGCTGAGCAGCAATTTTGGCAAGAAGATCTTCGGCCCAGTTCTTTAATGCCTGGTCATAGTCAGTGCGGGCCTGAGCTGCAGCCTTTTCGTTGATAACGGTAACACCGGCATTGAGCATACCCTGCAGCAGGTATACGTTCTCGCGTTCGTTTACATCGCCGGAACCGGTTCCGCCTTTAATCTGGTGTGCAATACCATCACCGTACAGAGCAACGGTTTTATTTTTCAGCGGCAAAACGCCATCACTATTCTTTAAAAGTACAATACCTTCTGCAGCAATGGCACGGGCTGCTGCACGGTGAGCAGTTTCGCGCGGCTGAACGGCAGAAGTTTTCTGTCCGCTGTAAAAACGGGGTACACATTTCATAGGTTATTCTCCTTTCAAATATCCATTATACAGGAGAATTCCACCCTTTCTGCTATAATTTTCAACCGTCTTCTATATTTTATTCCCGAAAACCAATCAATTTGAAATATCCAGATAGTGTTTCAGTTCCTGCAGGTATAGCTGCCCTACTTCACTGAGGACCACATTTTTGCGCTTAATGTATCCAATTTCCATGCAGTTGCCGCTGTTTTCAGAATCGACAAAGGGAACAGCAACAAAATCATCGCCGTTGAGCTCGCTGGAAATGATGCCGGAACACAGGCAGTAGGCATTAAGACCGCGCATCAGGTTCAGGTTGGTTGCCCGGTCCGTAGTACGGATAATCTTTGAGTATTCCTTTTCGGCCATGATTTCTTCTGCGTAGAACAGTGAACTGTCAGCATTCTGGTCAAACATGAGGCAGGGAAAATCATGCAGATCATCAAAGGTAAGCTGTGAGCGGCCGGCCAAAGGATGATCCTTCCACAGGTACACGTAGGCATTGCAGGAAATGAGTTTTTGAAATTCCAGATTGTGGGCGGCAAAGACTTTTGAAAGGGCTGCCCGGTTAAAGTCAGTCAGGTTCAGAATGCCAAGCTCACTACGCAGGTTGGCAACGTCATCAATAACGGTAGCAGTACGGGTTTCGTTAATGGCGAATTCAAACTGGTCGGCAGCCCCTTCCTGTTTTTCTATCTGCTGCACCACGTTGATGAATGATTTTACGCAAAATGAAAAATGCTGGCAGCTGACGGCAAACTTGGTCTTCCGTTTACGGGAAGGATCAAACCTGTCTAAAAGAGAATCATACTGGATATACACCTGCCGGGCGTACTGCACGAATTCTTTTCCCTGATTGGTCAGGCTGATGCCCTTGCTGGAACGGTTAAAGAGCACGATGTTGAATTCGTTTTCCACATCCTTGATGGCGGCGGTCAGGGATGGTTGTGAAACATACAGCTGTTCCGCTGCACGATTGATGGAGCCGGTTTCTGATACCCCGATGATATATTTGAGCTGCTGAAGTGTCATAGGATGAGATTATAGCAGAAAAGGTATGGGGGAATAGTATCGGAAAAATTTATTTTTTTTCACAAAACTGCAATTTTTTTTCTGCCACGGGCGAATAAATATACCGTTGAAAATTTTAATTATTCGAGGTGCCCTTATGGCAAATGAAAAATTCGGTAAACCGCTGGAAGACATGTGTTTGTTCGATGATGTGTTCATGACAACATGCCTTGCCGCCCAGAATGAATGTGTTGAGTACATAATAAAGATTCTGCTCAACAAAGATCTTAAAGTGCTGAAAGCAGAAGGTCAGAAGGAACTGCCCAACCTGCACGGGCAGACAGCACGCTTAGACATCATGGCAGTTGATGAGAACGGCAAGCAGTACAACATTGAAGTACAGCGCGATAATCGTGGTGCTAAGGCTAAGCGTGCACGCCGCAACGGTTCAATGCTGGATGCCAATGTTAAAAACCCGGGTGTTTTTGGTGAGAATCTGCCGGAAACGTACATCATTTTCATTACTGAGCACGATTACTGGCATGAGAACCAGGCTCTGTATCCGGTTGAACGGTTCGTATTATGTGGCGACAGATATTTGCCATTTCATGACCAACTACATATACTATATGTGAACGGAGAGTGGTCTGGAGAAGACCCGGTAGGCCAGCTGATGAAGGATTTTCACTGCACCAAAAGCAGTACCATGAGCACTTCTCCATTAAAAGACCGGGTTTGCCAGATTAAAGGCGACAATGAAGGAGGTTCAGTTATGGGTACCATGTTAGATCAGGCAGAATTACGTGGTGAAGCTCGTGGTGAAAAACGCGGTATAGAGAAAGGCCGTGAAGAACAGCGCAAACTGGACGAAGTTGAACTGAAGAAGCAAGCCAGGCAATTAAAATCTAAAGATGAGCAGTTGAAAGAACAGGCTGAATTGATTGCAGGACTGAAAGCCCAGTTGGCAGAAGCGCAAACTTCTATTCCAGCATCTCGATAACCAGTTCTGCGGTTTCACGGCGGGACATGCGCTTATCCATGGACATTTTTTCTATGTATTTGTGGGCTTCTGATTCGGACATGCCTTTTTTGTCGATAAGAGCCCATTTTGCTTTGTTTACGACGCGTATATCGTCCATTTTGTCCTGCAGCTGCCGGTTCTTTTTCTCCATGTTTTTCAGGCGCTTTACCATGCTGGAGAGCATCTGTACGGCAATGTAGATGAAGGCCGGCGGATTGGCACTGGAAAGCACGATGATGCCGTTTTCTTCGCCTTCTGCAGCCAGCATGTCGTAGCCTTCAGGAGGACAGACCAGCAGAATTCCCATACTGGTATCCACAAAATCAGCAGCAAAGCTAAGGCCATGTTCGTCTGTCAGCGGGGCATTGACAATAAGGATATCAAATTCACGGCTAACGATGAACCGGCGGGCTTCACTGCCGCAGGTAGCTATGGTAGCAGCGTATTCGTCGGGAGGGAGGACCATGGTTATGCTGTCATAAAACGACCGGTTCTCTGTAACAACCAGCACGTTTTTAATATTCTTCAGCTTCATAGTTTCAGCAAAAGACCTTTGTGTGGTTGTACCGGTTACAGTTTTATGACTGATTGTATGAAATCACTGGCAGCAGCAATTTCTTTTGCTTCTTTCAGTGACGATGGCAGGGAATCAAGGTCTTTGGTTATATCCGAACCTGCGGTGTACAGGTTTTCATTGACCGGTTCACCACGTACCAGTTTTTTCTCAATGCCATCAAGACCGGCAGTAATCAGCAGGCTGAATGCCAGGTACGGATTTGCCGTTGGATCTGCAGACCGCAGTTCCATGCGGTGCTGGGATTCGCTGTTATAAGCAGGAATCCGGATCAGCTGGCTGCGGTTTTCCCGGGACCAGGTAATATAACGGGGTGCCTTGTTTTTTCCCAAACGAAGGTAGGAATCTTCACGGGGATTAAGAAATGCAGTCATTTCTTTGATGTGGGCCAAAACGCCAGCCATGAACTGACTGCGGATTTCATTCTGCTCTTCATCAGAAACGCCCTCTTTTACCAGCGAAAGATTGATGTGGAATCCGTTACCTGCCTGATTTTCCAGCGGTTTCGGACTGAAATCGGCAAAGAGACCGCTTTTTTCTGCAACGGCTTTAACAACGGTCTGGAAGTTCATGCAGTTATCAGCAGCCTTCAAAGGTGTTGAATGGCGGAAGTCAATTTCGTTCTGACCGGGACCTTCTTCGTGGTGGGAAGCTTCCGGAGTAATGCCCATCTGTGACAGATACTGGCAGATTTCACGGCGGATGTTCTCGCCTTTGTCTTCCGGAGCCACATCCATGTAGCCGGCTTTGTCAAAAGGAACTTTTGTGGGCTCACCTTTTTCATCGGTGCGGAACAGATAGAATTCCATTTCGGTACCGATTTCAATATCAAGGCCCATATCCCGTGCCCGTTTTTCCGTGCGGACCAGAAGGGAACGGCTGTCTTTTTCGTAAACGTCACCGTTGGGATAGCGGATTTCGCAGAACATGCGGACAACTTTGCCCTGCATGCTCCGCCAGGGAAGAACAGTCAGTGTCGAAGGAATGGGGAACAGAAACAGGTCCGAGTGCACTTCATCGGTAAAGCCGTCGATGGCACTGGCATCAAAGGAGATGCCGTCATCAAAGGCACGCTGCAGTTCGCAGGGAAGAATGGCAATGTTTTTCTGTTTGCCGTTCAGGTCACAGAAGGCCAGGCGGATAAACCGTACGTCATCCTGTTCGCAGTATTCCAAAACTTCTTCACGTGTGTATTTCATTACTGTTCCTTTTTACCGTATTGTTGTCATGCTGAACTCAGTTCGGGATGACGGACTGTTGTCATGCTGAACTCGTTTCAGCATCTCATACTGATCGAGATCCCGAAACAAGTTCGGGATGACAGGTTACTGCCATACAAAACTCAGTTCGGGATGACAGGCGGCTGCCATACAAAACTCAGATCGGGATGACACTACAGATTTGAATATCCCATCAAATATTCATCGATCTCGCGGGCGCACTGGCGGCCTTCGGCAATTGCCCATACAACCAGCGACTGTCCGCGGCGCATGTCACCGCAGGCAAATACTTTTTCCGTACTGGTAGCATACTGCCCTTCACCTTTTGTGGCAACAACGCCACGATTGGTCATGTTGGCAGCAAAGGCTTTTG
>JAZLGC010000063.1:0-3429 GCA_045616125.1 Treponemataceae bacterium
TAAGGCCGTTTTCACTGGCTTCTTCCTTCATGGTTGCAAGAAGTTCTGCAGATGACGGATACCATACCGTTGCAATACGTCCCTGTGCGTCATATTCGTACAGGATTACTTCTGCCCTGTTGTTTATTGTTGCTGTCCTGAGACCGGAGGTTGGATCATATACATATGCTTCGCCCCAGAGAAGTTTTGCATGGGAACTTATTTCCTGAATTGCACTAATCCTTCCGGCTTCATCATAGCTGGTTTTCTGTGATACACCATTACCGAACGTACGTTCAATTTCCCGGCCGTTCCTGTCATATCTGAACGCAACTGATGTTTTTGCAGCACTGTCATTTTCTGAAAGGAGTTCACCGTTTTTTCCATAAGTATACAGTACATTGGTGCTTACCTGACGCCCGCAGGAAACCTTCATCTGTGTACGGCGTCCTGCTGCATCATATACGTATTCCGTTATTTCTCCGGTAAGTTCATCCTTCTGTCCGGTTAAGAGGCCTGCCTTGTTGTAGCTGTATGTCATGACGGATTCTGTGTTCACTGCCTTAATTATGTTACCACTCATGTTATAGGTCAAATGTGAACTGGTACCATTGGGGTAACATCAAAGCAGTCAACGTTCCAGAAATTGTCATCTGTTTTTTCTATTTTGATTTTACTGACTGTCCATAGCGTATCTGACTTATTTACGTACAGTCGGTTGGCTGACAGAAATGCATCAAAGACTTTCTGAAATTCATCATTTTTAGCAGCTTTATCAGAGGATTCACCCTTGTAATATTGGAAATTACCGGTTCCCGTTACGGTTTCATCGCAGATGATGGACTGTCCGTTTTGAACCGACAAAATGTACACAATATCGGTAATGTTCTGGTTTACAAATTCATAGGAGTTCTGTGCAAATAACGGGATACAATAGAGAACGGCACAAAGACAGAGAAGATGTTTGAAGAAAGGCAAGGAAGTACATTTAAACATTTTAAGCTACGATAAAAATAATTCTAAGTATTTTCAATACTAGTCTCATATCATAATGATAGATACCGTATTATTGTGATAGTTGTATTTTCTCGTATTAACCTTACAGAAATTATAATATTCCGCTAAAGTTAAACTTGGCGTAACAAGTATCAGGGAAGATACTTTTATAGATGGCAGTAATCTTGAAAAATTACTATACCAGAAACTGTTACAAAAGCGGAACGAGTTTTTGTTATGCAAAACTCGGTAATGAAAATCAACAGGACGCCGAACGACCGATTGTCACGAAAAATGTTTCAACATTTTTCGTGGGAGAATTGCTCCGCAAGAAGAATATTGCCAGCCGGCATGGACGCCGGCAGATAGGGCAACGAGTTTTGCACAGCAAAACTCGGTAATAAAAATCGGCATGGACGCCGATTTTTATTACCACACATTATCATCATTTACGTGTTCAAGACTTGGATCAACCGGTTCTTCGCGCATAACCGTACGCATATAGCGGTTAACCTGATCACGCATTCCCTGCTTGGTCATGATACGTGGGTCAACAAGGTCATGGCTTACCCAAATTAAATGAATACCACGCTGCCGGGCCTTTTCTTCGAACAGACCGTGCATACCTTCCAGAGCCTTGCAGGACATATGTTCCCAGAGAATTACCGTATCAGCACGGAACTCTTCGCAGTACTCCCACAAATTATCAAGAAGCGTTTTGTACCCACCATGTGTACGGTTACGCATAATCATGTTTTCATACAACCAGGCCAGATCCTTCATAGCTATATCTTTATCATCTTCTGACAGAATACGGGTAGAAAGCATGCTGAGCATATCGGTTAACGGAAGAATTCCCCAGCAGTTCTGTAACCACAGCAGAAATTCAAAGAAATACTGGCTTTGAACACCCCATACAATGGCACGATGCCGGTACTCAGGACAGTACATTTCCTTATTTTTCAGCGCTTTTTCTGCAATGCGGGTTAATTTTTCATCGGTTTTCGTGAACTCAGGAACTTTTCCGCTGACACCCATATAGTTGGTTTCAGTGTATACACACAGATTCATACCGATAAACTGAGGGTAATCTGTTTTGTTCATTTCAAGCCATTCCATACGGGTTCTGGTGGCAAGATTTACCCGGTGAGCACATTCAAAATAGTAATCCCAGTCCCATTTTTCACCGGTCTGCTCTTCAATGAACTTTATGGCATTGCGTACTTCACCGGCAGCATAATCCTGTACATCATCTTCCGTATGGCGAAGAGGAACGCCCAGCTGAAAACAGGGAATACCGTCTTCCAGCTCCAGACGCTTACTGATGATACCGTTACCCAGCAAAGATCCATCACAGGTGGTATTACATTGGATGGCACATTTTCCAAGAACACAGAAATCGTCATCAATGGAAATGCCGGCTTCTGCGGCAGGCATGGGGCATACATCGCCAGGAAGTCCGTATTCCTGCACCACATCCAGATAGTGCATTAGCGAATGCTGGGTCAACAGGTTTGAGGTATAGACACAGGGAATTTCGCGGCTCAGCCCATGCAATGTGGGAAATCCCATCATGATGGCAGACATTTCGTTTTCATCAAGAAGAACGGTTTTATCAGAAAAAGCCTTATCGTTTCCCATACGGCGGTCGCCGCGGAACAGACTGTCAACTATGGCCGCCATTTCCTTAATAATCAGGTGGTATTCGATGCATGCCATGCGGAGATATGAACCCCGAAGGCCTTCTGTTACACGGTCAAGCATCATGGGAACTGCAAGGAAGTTGGACATCCAGCGGTAACGGAAAAAACCTTTTATATTCCGTGGTTTTACGATAACTTTTGCAAGAATACCAAGAACGCCAAGCCACTGGAAAAAATAGTACAGGGTATCGCGTAATCCGCGCCATTCCCGGCGGGTGCGTACCATGCCATTTCCATAGAGTTTTCCCAAAGGCTCAGAGCCAACTTTCTTTCCCATATCAATCCTCTTATGAAGTCTATATTTTACATTTTATCACAATTTGTCATTTTACGTCATGTAAAAGATTCCAGGGGACCGAAATCAATGACATAACGAGGATATTGTTTCACGAATTATAATTTAAGGAAATATTAAGGACTATCAGGATTGAATATTGTAAAAAATCGAGAGGTGGGCTAGAGGCGGACAAAAATTGTTGAAGCCCGGAACAATAGTTTCTTTGCCGGGCTTCACCAATAGCGACGGTCGGTTGTGTTGCATTGCAACACAATCTTACTGAGTTTTGCTAACGCAAAACTCAACAGTTGTAACGTCATTCACAGCGGTTTTGCATGTACTGGCAATCGGGTAGATTTGTGTATTCAATACTGATTATTTTAATTTGAAGATGTTTCAGCGCGTTCCTTGACGATGCGGTCGTATTCTTCTTCGTTCAGTGTATATTTGAGGCGGAGAATGACATATGCTGCC
>JAZLGC010000064.1:0-20003 GCA_045616125.1 Treponemataceae bacterium
ATATAGTTTCTACGCCGGGATTCACCAATAGCGACGCTAGCTAGCGGTTTTGCATGTACTGGCAATCCGGTAGATTTGTGGAGTTTTGATGAGACCCTGAAACTAGTTCAGGGTGACTATAAGCAACACTTTTTACGGACATAGCCTAAAGAAAAAGAGGAGAAAAAAATGAAAGAAGGAAAAACTTCACTTGCTGAACGTTCAAGCTACGGCTTGTACTTCCTTGGTCAGAACATTTTCTACATGCTGGTAGCCCAGTTTCTGACCCCGTATTACACCGATATCGGTATTGCTGCCGGTGTAGTAGCTATTATTGCACTGGTGGTAAAAGTATGGGATGCCGTTAACGACCCACTGTTCGGCGGTATCATGGATAAAGTTAAGTTCAAGAAAGGTATCTTCCTGCCATGGCTGAAAATCTCACTGGTTGGAATTCCACTGGCTACCATCCTGATGTTTGCTGTTCCAAGCAATGTTTCAATGACTGTAAAAGTAGTATGGTCAGTAATTGCCTACATGCTGTGGGATACTGCATACACCCTGTGTGATGTTCCTATTTTCGGTCTGGTAACTACCATGACTGATGTTCAGAACGAACGTACTTCACTGAACGCTATTGGTCGTGTTTGTGCCATGATTGCAATTCTGATTGTAGTTTCAGCAATTGGCGGTGTTCGTGAAGCTCTTGGCGGATGGACCTCTACTGCCATCGTTCTTTCTATCATCGGTGCTATCACTATGATTCCTATCTGCTTCCTGGCAAAAGAACGGGTAACTCCAAAAGAAGACGAAAAAGACCAGGACTTCTCTGTTGTTGAAATTGCCAAATATGTTGTAACCAATAAATATCTGCTGATTTACTACCTGGCATTCCTGGCAGCCGGTACTCTGGCTCTGGGTAACGTATGGGGGCTGTACATGGCACGTTTCTGCTACGGCGGTGACGGTATGATGGTCCCAATGATGATGGTTGGTATGGTTCCAACCATTATTCTGGGCGGTTTTGTTCCAGTAATCTGTAAGAAAATGGACAAAATGACCCTGATGCGCATTGCCATTATCGTAAGTCTGGTATTCAGCGTAATCCGCTTCTTTGTTGGGTACGATTCACTGACCAAAATCTTTGTAATGGCTGTTCTTTGTGGTCTGCCAGGTGGTTTCACTGCCACTTTGATGTATATGTTCACTCCTGACTGCGTTGAATACGGTCACTTCAAAACCGGTAAAAGCATGCCAGCTATTACCTTTGCAACCCAGACCTTCTTTGTAAAACTGTCTTCTGCACTGAATACTTCTTTTGGTGCTGCAGTTCTGGCTTGGATTGGATTCGTATCAGGTGAAGGTGCTGTTCAGGCTGAAGGCTTTGTAGACAAACTGTGGGCATCATTCAACTGGTTTGGTATTGCTGCAGTAGCTGTTCAGCTGGTAATTCTGGTATTCTACAAACTGAATGATAAAGACGTACAGCTGATGGCTAACGCAAACTCCGGTGCAATCAGCCGTGAAGAAGCTCTGTCTCAGATGTCACCTGCCATGCGTAAGGAATTTGAAAAATAAAAGACAGTGACTGAAAAAAAGAAGGCCCCTAGGGGCCTTCTTTTATATTCAAAGCTTATTTCTTCTTATTAGGAATAATCAGGTTCAGAACCATACCAACGATGGTAGCAAGAGCTACACCACCCAGGGCAAAGTTAAAATCAGAACCCATGGCAAACTGCAGTGAACCACCACCGATACCCAGTACCAGGATAACAGAAGAAATGGTCAGATTGCGTTTGTCTTCATAGTCTACACCGGCATCTACGATGGTGCGGAGACCAGAAGAAGCGATAAGACCGTACAGCAGCGTACAGATACCACCCAGAACAGGGGTAGGAATAGTCTGAATCAGTGCACCGAATTTCTGGCAAAATGACAGAAGAATTGCAAATACTGCAGCTCCACCGATTACCCATACTGAGTAAACTTTGGTAATAGCCATTACACCGATGTTTTCACCGTAGGTAGTGTTTGGCGGTCCACCCCAAAGAGCAGCCCAGGCGGTAGCAACACCATCACCAAGAATAGTGCGGTGCAGACCCGGATCTTTGTAGAAGTCTTTTCCTACTACTTTTGAAGTAGTCAGGGTATCACCCAGGTGTTCACAAACAGTAGAGATTGAAACGATGACAAAGGTCAGAATGGCAACCAGATTGAATTTTGGAGCCATCCAGTAGTATTTGCCAAGGGCATCTGTCTGCAGGAACGGCAGAGCAAACCATTTTGCTTCACGTACTACAGAGAAATCGATGAACTTGTAGGCAGGGAAGAAGCATCCCATAATAAGGGTAAACAGATAACCGCCAACCAGACCGATAAGGATAGACAGAGTATTGAAGAATCCTTTGAAGAAGATGGTTGCTACAACTGCAATACACAGAGTAACAGCAGCAATGCTCAGACAAACCAGGCTGTATTCGCCGTTATTGTACATGGCTTCATCAATGGCGGTAGGAGCAAGACCCAGACCGATAACGATGATTACCGAGCCGATGACTACTGGTGGCAGAGCGGCATCAATCCAGTCTTTACCGGTGAATTTGATGATCAGAGCGATGATGGCATAAAAAAGACCAGCACACATTGCGCCACCCATTGCATAGGGAACGCCATATGTCTGGCCGATTGCGATCAGTGCCGGAATAAAGGCAAATGAACTGCCCAAGAAAGCCGGAACTTTTGCACCAGTAATAGCAATGTAAATCAAAGTACCGGTACCTGCAGTAAACAGTGCAGTAGAAGTACTTAAGCCAGTTAAAAGTGGCACCAGAATGGTTGCACCGAACATAGCAAATACATGCTGAATGCTCAGTGGAATCCACTTTCCAATCGGCGGACGATCGTGTGGTCCGTAATACTGTGAACTCATTTCACATCTCCTCAATTTAACAAATTAACTCATTTTACGAGGAGACTATCAGTTACACAAGTATTTTTTTTGATACTACACCAATGCTTTTTCAATATTCCAGCTGCCGGTTTGCGGAGCCAGTTTTTCCACACACCAAGGCAGCAGCTGTTCCAGCTGTTCATCAAGATGCCATGCAGGGTTAATAACAGCCATACCGCTACCATAAAGCCCTGTTTCACGGTCAGGAGAATCAACGCACAATTCTGCGCATAAAAAACTGGCAGATGAATCAGCTGCAGATTCTGCAAAAGCCCGTTTCATCTGTGCCGTTTCATATTCCCTTCTCTTCAAGAGCGGATACCAGACACAGAGAATTCCTACCGGCCAGTGTCGGTGGGTTTCGATAATGCTGTGGATTACATTCTCATAATCACTGTCCACTTCATAACTTGGATCCATTAGCAGAAGACCTCTGCGTGGATCTGGTGGAGTAAGTGCCAATGCAGTCTGGTAACCATCACGGTGATGAATACCAATCTGCGCATCATGCTGTTGGTTTTTCATCTGCGCTTTCAGAACATCAATTTCCGTGTTATGCAGTTCTACCAGCTGCAGCTTGTCTCTTTCACGCAGATAGTTACGCATGATTTCAGGACTGCCAGGATACTTTCCTTCTGCCCCGTACCGGCGGGCGAGATGCAAGTACGGCAGAAGACTTTCTGGAACAGAGTCCGGATCCATATCAGCCGCAGAAAGCAGTTTTACAATACCATCTGCAGTTTCACCGGTTTTTACAGCACGTTCGTCTTCAATAAAGTAGATACCGGCCCCCGCATGGGTATCAAGCAGAGTATACGGCTTATCCTTTTTCTGAAGGCTTTCAAGAAGCAACGTCAATGTTGCGTGCTTTACAATATCAGCATGATTTCCTGCATGAAAGGCATGTCGGTAACTCAGCATCCGGAACCTCCGGTAACGCTGATGCGGCGTTCCCAGGTTGTAGTTTCACCCTTTTTCAAGGTAAATCCGTAGAACAATTCAGGGCTTACAACATGCCGCATTCCCCAGACATCGGCCTTTTCTATCATAAAATTCCCGGTTTCGCTGATAATCAAACCGGTTTTATCATTACGGTAACACCATTGAGCTGGAATTCCGCTGGATCCGTCGGTAACAGGCTCTCCAGAAATACATCCCAAAAAGAATGGAGTATCTTTTGAAGGCTCTTTTGAAAGATACACTTTGTTCTCACTGATTCTGATAAGGTTTTCCGGGTCAACATACTCATCAAATATGGGGGGATTCAGCTGCCAGGCAAAATGCAGTGAAAAATCGTGGTTCATGTGATGACCGTACGGAGCAAGAAAATTGTGCACGTATTCATCAGTTGAAATGGTTTTATCCCCAAGATTTGTCAGTTCATACCGGGTAACAAATCCACTGTCTTCAAGGGTAATTGTTTTCTGATAGCGGTAACTGTATCCATCCCGTTCTCCGGATGTACAGCAGAATGCTACCCCCGGCTGGTTTTCAAAATCAAAACTGGTATATTCATATGAAAGTTCATCACGTTCATAGGTTTTCAAAAAATTATAGGGTTCGCTGTCTTTTTTCAGCCAGCCGGTACCGATTTTTGGAAACCATTCCGAATCCGGATCGTTATATCCTACAGGACGCTTAATACCAAACTCATTCATCATACCCCGTCCGCATAGGGCAGGATTCCGGTGAAATACGGTCCGTTCCTCGTTCAGCAGTTCTTTCCCCTGATAACCGGCATGAATAATGGAGCCATTCCAGTCAAAACGGGTACCGCGATAAACCTCTCCTGGAGTTTCAACAACAAGTATCATATTTTTATTCTGAAGTTTAAGCGACATACCGGTTTCCTTTACTAATTAAACACTATGCTATTTATCGGTTTTTGGCTACAGTACTATTATGAATTATGTGATCCTTATTTTACCTGTTGCTTCTCTGGCAGGTATTGTCATTGAATTATGTACGCTTCCTTTGCGTATCAGGAAACTTGAAAAACAGACCGGTCCCTGTTTGCTTGAATTGAGCAGAAGAACTTCAAAAATGTTTATCGCCGTTATTGGAGTTGCAGCCGTTCTTTCAATTGTTATGATTTTCCGTCCCTTTGAAATTCTGTACACTGCCATTCTGTGTGCCACGGCAGTGCTTGGCGTTGAGGTTGTTCTTCGGGAACATGTATATAACGCCCGTAATGGGGTGTATGAAAACGCCCTGATTGTCGACGGCCGGTATCTGACCAGAGACGATATTCTGGCCTTTCCGGAACTGCACTACGAAAAAGATGATACTGATGAGGAATCTGAATACGATGAACTGTATGCACGGGCACTGAAAGTTGTTTCAAAACAGAGTGGTGAACTGTATGTAGGTTTTGCAGATAGAGAAGAAAAAGAAGCTGCTGTAGCTATTCTGAAAGACTGGGGAAAGTAAAAAAAAACTGCAGGAACACGAAGATGCTCCTGCAGCAGATATTTGAACGGATGCTGCTTTGCAATACATCCGGAAGGCAAAAAAAAACTGCTTCTTGTGAAGCAGTTTTTTTTGCATAGGCGCCAATCAGAATCGAACTGATGCATAACGGTTTTGCAGACCGCTCCCTTACCGCTTGGGTATGGCGCCATGGTGAAATTAATATAACAAATCCCCTATTTCGTGTCTAGTGGCGCGGGGAGAAAAATTGCTTTTTTATGTTATTTTCGGTACCATGAAATCCGTATGGAAACAACAGTCTCTCATGATCTGATTATTATCGGTGCAGGGCCGGCAGGTCTTGCTGCCGCTCAGTATGGTGCCCGCGCAGAACTTTCTGTTCTTGTTATTGAAAATGCTGGAACTGGCGGACAGGTTCAGAATATCGTTACTCTTGAAAACTATCCTGGCGTTTTCCCTGGTGTGCCCGGTACTGACTTCATCAAAACCATGAAAGATCAGGCCGAACACTTCGGCGCCCATTTTACCACCGAAACTATCCAGTCCATTGATAAAAAAGGTACTGTTTTTCATATCACAACCAATAAAGGTACCTACACCAGCTATACCGTTCTTATAGCAACCGGTGCAGAACATCGCCGCCTGGAAGTAAAGGGAGAGCGTGAACTGGAAGGTGCCGGTGTATCATACTGTGCAACCTGCGACGGGCCATTCTTTAAAGGACGCAATATCATTGTTGTTGGAGGCGGGGATGCTGCCTGTGATGAAGCAACATACCTTTCAACCTTGAGCCCTCACGTAACGCTGGTTCACCGCAAAGGCCAGTTTCGTGCCCAGAAAGCCGTAGCAGACCGGGTGCTGAAAAACCCTGCCATTACAGTTTCATTCAACACCACTGTTGAAGAAATCAAAGGTTCAGGACGTGTTCAAAGCGTTCTGCTTAAAAATACGGAAACCGGCGAAATTACCGAACAGGCAGCCGATGCTGTATTTATTTTTGTGGGTATGTTACCCCGCACAGATCTGGTAGATATGCTGCCAAAAGATGAAAACGGCTACATTAAAACCGATGACACCATGGCGACCATGGTTCCCGGCATGTATTGCGCCGGAGACCTGCGTTCAAAAACATTCCGTCAGGTAGTTACAGCCGTTGCCGATGGTGCCATTGCAGCAAACAGCGCAGGCCAGTACATCCGAAAGATTAAGAACGACGAGTACCGCTGATGAACCGTTTTTTCAAGACCGCACTTTTCTCACTTATTCTCAGCAGTATAACACTGCCGGTGTTCAGTCAGATTACTTTCTGGAGTGATATGCCCCATGAAGAACTGGCAGCTGCCATTGCTGACCAGATGACTAACGAAGAACTGCTTTCACAGATTCTGATGTTCGGCTGGGCAGGAGCAGAGCCTACAGAACTGCTGTATAACTGGGTTGCGCGCGGCCTTGGAAGTGTAAAAGTATTCGGCTGGAATACTGACAATATTTTTCTTGTTGCAAAATCAATCAACAGTCTGCAGGAACATGCCCAGTTCAACAGATTTCAGATTCCCCTGTACGTTGCCACTGACCAGGAAGGTGGCTGGATCCGCCATGTAAAAGGGGACTCCAGCGATACTCCCGGAAATCTTGCCATTGGTGCCGGCGGTTACATCATGGATGCCTACTACACCGGTTATTATATTGGTAAAGAAATGCGTGCATTGGGTATCAACATGAACTTTGCTCCAACGGTTGACTTATACACCTCCATTGACAGCACCGTTATCGGTCCCCGCTCTTTTGGAGAAGATCCTGAAACAACAGGCCTTTTAGGAGCCGCTTTTGCGCAGGGCAGCATGGATGCCGGCGTTATTCCCACCGCCAAACATTTCCCCGGTCACGGGGATACCAGCACTGACAGTCACGGAAATCTGCCGGTCATCGATATCGACCGCGAAACATTGTATAACCGGGAATTGGTCCCTTTTAAAACCCTGATCGATGACAATATTCCTGCCATCATGAGCGGACACCTGAGTTTTCCGCAAATTATGAAAAACAATGAACCGGCATCGCTTTCAAAAACATTCCTGACAGAAGTACTCCGGCGGGATCTTGGTTTTGAAGGACTTATCATTACCGATGATATGATGATGAACGGTGCAACCATGTATGGCGGTGGTTTCTCCAATGCAGTTACTCTGGCTATTGAAGCCGGCAATGATATTGTTATTTCATCAAGCACCCCGTTACTGGAAGATGCCGTCTGGCGGGTAAACTTACGCAAAATGAACAACGATCCTGAATTCCGCCAGACAGTATATACCGCAGCACGCCGTGTTCTTTTGAAAAAACTGGAATACTTCAAAGGTACTAATCCCGTGCCGTTACAGTGCGACATTGGTGCCATAGACGAAGCAATACCAGATCCTGAAGGAACAGAATTCTTTTTTGATCAGGCATGCCGTTCCATCAGCACCATGAAAACCGGAGATTTTCCTTACACTGCAGAAAAGGGAGCGGAAGAACGGGTTCTTATTGCAGGACAGTTCTTTACCTATACCGATGAACTGCTCAAACGGTATCCTCATGCAAAAATCTACTCCTATAAATACAGCATGTCTGCAGAAAATAAAGCGCAGTATCTTGAAAATCTGCCCTGGTATGCCCGACAGTTTGATACCATCATCATGTGTGTAGCAAATCAGGATAGTGCCGATCTGGCAAAATCACTGAAAAACAGCGGAAAAAAAGTAATCATCATCAGTATTCTTTCTCCAAAGTTTGCAGCAGATCTTACCTGGGCAGATACGGTACTTTTTGCCTACAGTTATTCAGATTTCTCATTCAGAGCGGCAGCAGCAGTTCTGGCTGGAGAAATTCCCGTATACGGAACGCTGCCTCTTACCCTTCCCCAATGAACACCTATACACCCATAGCAGTTTCATCAATTACCATTCCAGCTCTCCCTGCCATCGTTTCTTTTCTTGAAAAAAACGAACAGTATCATATTGCCCTTATCAGTCATATCGTTCGCAATGGAGCGCCTTGTCTGCCGCCAAGTAACATCAAATATTACATTGTGCATGAGGAAAACGGTATCTTCAATTCAGGGGCAATACGTGCGGTTCTTGCCATTGATAACGGAGGAACGCTGCTTCACGCCATTGATAATCCTGAAACTGCCGATGATTTACGAAATCCACTGGCAAACCTTATGGCTTCATGGGATATTTTCTGCATTATGGGCGATAAAGCAGGTTCTGTATTTCTCAGATCGATTCTGAAACGACGGGTAAAAGAAGTGCGTGATTATCAGCTTCGCGAATGGCAGGGAAAAGACATGCGGCAACTGACGCTGCCGATAAACACAGCCCTTTCTGTATGCACAGTCAGTGATGCGAACAAGTTGATGGATTTGAAAAAAGGCTATTATTTTGAAGAGCAGGCATTACCGGGCGGAACTTTTTACGCTCCGGCCCACCTGAAACTTCTTCAGGACGAACTGGCAAACCAGCGGGTTCTGGCACTGCAGGATCTTCGTAATCCTGAGCATCCCTTTGTTGCAAAAGCAAATACCAATGCCATAGGCAAAAACTGGGTTCAATTAGGTGGCGTTTACACCATGCCAGCCTATCGTGGTAAAGGTTTTGCAAGGTACCTGGTTCAGCAGCTGTCATTGTATGCCGCCCAGTATTCCATTAAAACAGCATTATTCGTCAAAACGCAGAATCTGGCAGCACAGAACGCCTATACTGCCGCAGGTTTTATTACCAAAGGTTCTTTTGAAATAAGTTACTTTACCTCATAGACGCTTTCTGTTCTTTCCTATAGAATCAACTTTAATAATACTTAAGTTTCTAAAAAGGAGTTAAAGTTGAATTCAAGAATGATTGCAATGTTCATAGCATTCATCTGTTATCTGGGACTCATGGTATACGTAGGCATGAGAAACATGAAAAACACCAAAAGTTCATCAGATTTTTTCCTTGGTGGACGTAAAGTTGGTCCATGGACTGCCGCATTAAGCGCAGAAGCTTCAGATATGTCGGGATGGCTCCTTATGGGACTTCCAGGACTTGCGTATCTTGGCGGTATCAAAGAAGTATTCTGGACTGCATTAGGTCTTACTGCCGGAACATACCTGAACTGGCTTATCGTAGCAAAACCGTTGCGTAAAAGTACCATTGCCTTTGGAGACAGCATTACCCTTCCTGAATTCTTTACCAATCGTTTTAAGGATTCAAAACATCTTATTGCTACCGTTTCTGTTGTATTCATCATTCTTTTCTTCACCATTTACACGGCCAGCGGCTTCGTAGCCTGCGCAAAACTGTTCAACAGCGTCTTTGGAATTCCCTATCATGTGGGTCTGGTTATCGGCCTTATCGTAATTCTTACCTACACACTGCTTGGCGGATTCATGGCTGTATGTACCACAGACTTTATTCAGGGAACTCTGATGTTCGTTGCCCTGGTTGTTACCATGGTTATCATTACATTCAGTCTAGGAGGTCCTGTTGCTGCATTTGAAAATGTTACCTCTTTTGGACAGCGTGCCATGGCAGGTGAATTTGGTGATGTTCTGAAAGCAAAATTTACTGCAAATCAAAGCTACGGTCTTGTACCTATTATTTCAGCACTGGCCTGGGGCCTTGGTTACTTTGGTATGCCTCATATTCTGGTACGCTTCATGGGTATTCGTTCCGGTGAAGAAGTTGCATTCAGCAGACGTGTTGCCACTATCTGGGTAGTATTTGCCTTTATCGGAGCATGGGTTGTTGGTTCTTTCGGAACCCAGTTTCTTGCATCCAAAGGAATTATTCTTGAGCCAGCGGCAGCAGAAACCGTATTCAGCGTTGAATTGCAGTCTATTTATCCGGCATTCATCGCAGGTTTGTTCCTGTGTGGTATTCTTGCCGCAGCAATGAGTACGGCAGACAGTCAGCTTCTTGTTGCATCAAGTGCTTTCAGCCGTGACGTTTTTAAGGCGTTCATCAAACCTGACGCCTCTGAAAAAACTGTTCTCAATGTAAGCCGTATTACCGTACTGGGAATCAGTGCCATTGCATTCTGTCTGTCACTTGATCCTTCAAGTTCAATCTTTGATCTGGTAAGTTATGCCTGGGCCGGATTCGGTGCTACTTTCGGTCCTATTATTCTGCTGGCTCTGTTCTGGCGCAATGCTACCAGAAATGGAGCTTTTGCAGGTCTTGTTGCCGGAGGAATTACCGTTGTTGCATGGCACAATTTGAGTGGCGGTATTTTTGACGTATACGAAATTCTGCCTGGATTTGCCGTAACACTGATTGTTGCAGTAATCGTAAGTCTTTGTGATAAAAACAAGAATCCGGAAATGCTTAAAGAATTTGACGCTTATAAGGCATTAAAAGACTAAGCAGTTTGAGAGGCTGTCCCGAAAGTATGGGACAGCTTTTTTTTACACAGAATAGATACTGAAGCTGAAGTTGCCGAAGATAGTTTCGCTGATGCTGAAGTATTCTACTTTGTACCGTTCACGGTTACCGGGGAATGAAACAACGGCAAAAGAGGGGAGCGTTCCTCCACGTGGTCGGGAACAGCTGCCGGGATTTAATATCAAAGTTCCGGCAATTTCTTCTCTGTACGGTACGTGGGTATGCCCGTAAAACACCAGGTCTGCACTAAGTGTATAGGCAGCATTTGAAAGCGTTTCAAGACCGTAATCTACAGAATGACGATGCCCATGACAGGCAAAAATCTTTCTGCCGGCAGCAGTAAATTCAATACGTTCAGGAACACGCAGCTGTTTCATCACCGGGACTTCGCTTTCTTCTGAGTCTTCGGCATCAATAGCCAGTGAATAAGATGGAGCATCTCCATTACCCCGGACAATAGCAAGTACCGGCGGTAGTTTACTGCGTAAATCTGCATCTGCCCATGCAATTTCAATGAATGTAGCAATGTCGCAGGATCCATCACCGCAGAAAACAAGCGCATCAGCATCGGGACCAAAACCAGATACTATCTTTTCAAATACTTCGTATTCGCCATGAGTATCAGAAACAACAATAATCATGGCATCACGTTTATTTTCCAACGCTGCAATATCTGCTGCAGACCCAATCAATCCGTTTTCCTGCTGAATTAACGCATTCATCACATACTCTCCGTTTTATGCCACAAGCCAGCTATTAGTACCAGATTACTGAATAAGTACATAGTGATTCTGTGCTCTAAGTCCTGATTCAGGTTCAATAAAAGGAACAACAGAACAGGATACTCCCTGCCGGATCATTTCCTTTTGCAACGACCCGACAATTGCACTCATCTGAGATGCAACCGTTTCTCCCTCTACCGCACTACGGCTGCGGTTTTTCATGGTCTGAATAACACTGATAAGAACCTGTGCCATATCGCCAGTATAACTCCGCTGTTCTTCCGGTGTAAGAGCTTCAAGCATATCAAAGCCGGCATCAGAATTATCAGCATCAGAAAGAATCACCAGGTTACTGTAATCAAGAACAAATGTTGACGCTTCTTCTGTCTCCAGAATTTCATCCTGGGGAAATACAGAATATACCGGATATGCAATGCCGGAATCCTGAAGCCGTGCAAGGGCCGCATGAGTCCGTTCCGGGGCAGCAACAACGACAAGCCCGTCAAGGTTATAACCTGCCAGAAGTTCTGAAATAAAAGCCAGACGGATAGCCTTGCCATCGATATATGATTTATCAAAAATGAAAGGAAGAATCAGACCATTGTTTTCAGCAAGACCGAACTGATTCTCCAAAGCATCAATAATCCGCTGACGTTCAGTTGTTTCATCGCCTTCTTTTGTATACCCGTGCCCAAAAAGCACTGCAATCCGGGGATAGTCACCGGGAATCCAGTTCGGTAATGAAAAATCCGCAGATTCAGTAATCCATTCTGATTCTTCGGGAATCTGGGCAAGTAATTCGTCTGGTTCAGGTTTTTCTGTTTTTTTTATAAATGATGGATTGCATGACGAAAGAGAAAAAAAGACGAGTGCTGTAATGAGCAAAAAACGTGTTTTTAACTGATGGCGGAAATTCGCATTCATGGGAAAAATCATACCATGTAATTGACGCAAGGGGAATAAGCATACACAATAGGCGGACTATGACAACAACAAACCAGTTTGACGACATGAAGCTGTATGCTGCCCTGAATGCAGTTCCGATTATGGCAGACGAGACCAATACCTTTATTGCCCAGTACATACAGGATCACGGGGTAAAAAAAGTTCTGGAGATTGGAACAGCCATCGGATTTTCTGCAATCACCTTTGCTCTTGCTGCGGAAGATGTTCAGGTAACAACGATTGAGCTGGATGAAGACCGGTACCGGAAAGCGCTGCAGAATATTGAGGAAAAGGGATTGTCAGACCGGATTACTGCTGTTTTAGGTGATGCCGCACTGTATGAAACTGACGAACAGTTTGACCTTATCTTTATTGATGGTCCTAAAGCCCAGTACATCAATCATTTTGAAAAATTCAAGAACAATCTGGCTGAAGGTGGCGTTATCATTACTGATAACTTGAGTTTTCACGGATTTGTTGAAGATTTGAGTTTGACAAACAACTACAGTACAAAAAAACTGGTAAAAAAAATCCAGAAGTATATTACATTTCTTGAGGAAAACACGGAGTTTGAAACAGAATTTTTCCCTATCGGTGACAAGATTTCTGTAACCCGCCGGCGCCCATCCTGAGTACTATCAGATGCTGAAACAAGTTCAGCATGACGTATACGCTGTCATTCTAGTTAGTTCCCGTCATCCTGAACTTGATTCAGGACCACAGAACTTGTCATGGCTACAGTAGCATCAGGACCACTGAGCCTGTCGAAGTGTTCCTGTTATTCAGTATATTCAGTATAAGCGTAGGCGCTGTGGTTATGAATGCTTTCGTAGTTTTCAGCTTCTACGGTAAAGCGGGTAAATACTGCTGCATCGTCTGATTTTACGCTGCGTAATGCCTGATATACTTCACGGACAACGTCTTCAACAAAGCGTGGATTATCGTAGGCATGTTCCGTTACATATTTTTCGTCTTCGCGTTTCAACAAAGAATACACACCGCTGGAAGCGCATCCTTCTACCAGTTCAATAATGTCTTCAATCCAGAACATGTGCCGGGCTTCCAACTGTACTTTTACAATGCCCCGCTGGTTATGAGCTCCATATTCACTGATTGCCTTTGAGCAGGGACACAAGGTAGTTACGGGAATTTCAATACTTACAGTAAACGTTTCTTTTGCATCCTGACTGTCAGTCTGTTTCCATACATGACCTTCATAAGTACACTGGTAGCACATCATGCCGCTTTGTTCTGACACAGGAGCCTTCTTTTCCATAAAGAACGGGAAACGCATGATTGCAAAGGCTTCCTCTGCATCCAGTTTAGTGGTCATTTCCTGCAGCATGGCAAGAAAACGCTTCATACTCAGATCCCCGTGATAACTGTGAAACAGTTCCACAAAGCGACTCATGTGAGTGCCTTTATAGTGATGGGGCAGATTCACAAAAAGATCAGCAGTGGCAGTTGTCAGTTGGGTTTTATGGGCTTTATCGAGCACTTTTACCGGATACTGCAGCCCTTTTACACCAACTTTTTTTAATGGAATTTCACGCTCATCACGTTCGTTCTGAATATCTCTCATTATCGTTCTCTTAGTTTTCCAGAGTCCATTTTGCAGCTTCAAGGGTATTTACCATAAGCATGGCTATGGTCATAGGCCCTACACCGCGTGGAACAGGGGTAATGAAAGAAGCAACTTCTTTTGCAGCTTCAAAGTCCACATCACCCACAAGACGGAAGCCTGATTTTTTGGAACTGTCCGGAATGCGGTTCACCCCAACATCAATAACCGTTGCTCCCGGTTTAATCATATCGGCAGTAATTGCACCAGCTTTTCCCACAGCAGCAATAAGAATATCTGCCTGACGGGTAATAGATGCCAGATCTTTTGTACCGGTATGGCAGATAGTTACCGTAGCATTTACATCACGACGTGCCATAAGAAGTGCTACCGGCTTACCGACAATATTACTGCGGCCAACAACAACCGCATGGGCTCCATCCGTAGGAATCTGCATGGTTTTCAGCAGTTTGATGATACCGTTGGGTGTACAGGGCAGGAAGGAGCGGTTACCGATAACCAGATTTCCTACAGAAATCGGATGAAAGCCGTCAACGTCTTTTTTTGGGTCAATGGCAAGAATAACTTTCTGCTCATCAATATGTTTCGGAAGGGGCAGCTGAACCAGAATACCGTGAACGGAAGGGTCTGCATTTAAATCAGCAATCAGTGTAAGAAGATCAGCTTCACTGGTATCTTCAGGAAGATGAATTGATTTATCAGCCATGCCTACATCTGCAAGAGCTTTCTGTTTTCCGGTAACGTACGAAACACTTGCAGGGTTTTCTCCAACAAGAATCACTGCCAGACAGGGAGTAACACCTTTTTCTTTAAGAGCGGCAGTTTCTGCTGCTACCTGTTCCCGTGTCTGCCGGGCAATTTCAAAACCGTCAATAATTGTTGCTGCCATTTTCGTTCCTTCTTACGGCAGGCTGTAACCTTCAGCCCCGTATGGTCGTTATGTTACCGTGGACACGTGTAGTCCAAACAGCTACACTATAGTATAAAATTTTAACGTCTATTTCCACTGATAACTTCCATTTAGAAAGCGAGGAATTATGAAAAAAATCTCAATACTTATGCTGTCTGTGGTGCTTGCCTGCACTACACTCTTTGCACAGACAGAAACATTTGTCCGTCAGAACCAGAAAGGAGATCAAGCCGCCCGTATCGGTCTTGCTCTTTCTGTTCCCATCAAGCCCTCTATGGCCAAAATGGGATTAGGCGGTTCGGCATCTTTAGGATATGACTACTATATCAACCGCAACTTTTTTGTTGGTGGAGAAGCTGCATTTACCTATAACACGACTATTGCAGATAATGTCTTCTACTTTGTTCCGGTACTTTTCAATGCTACCTGGCAGTTTGATGCCGGAAAGTTTGAAATTCCCTGTACATTGGGTCTTGGTGGAGCATTGCAGAATTACACCAACAGTATCTACTTTGGAGTTGCTATCCGTCCGCAGCTCGGCGTGTATTACCGCATAAACTCTGAATGGTCTTTGGGCGGAAGCGCATTGGTACATGTATTGCCTGAACTGTTCATTACAAAACCGGAATACAACTATGTAAAAGCTTTTGCCGGCGCACAGATTAGTGCCCGTTATCATTTCTAACAGGATTGTAACTATGAATAAAAAGACATCATTATCTTGTATCATTCTGGCAGTTCTTGCCTGTGTAATAACTATAACTGCATGTGAACCTATCGGATATAAAATTGAGCGGGAAACAAAACTTACCACAGCAGTTGTTACCGGAAACGTTGTTTCCATGGTACCGGTAAAGGGAGCCTTGTTTGTACAGAACGGTTATATCTATACAAAAGACTTTGCAGGAACCAAACCTTGGGAAAAGGCTGATACCGCAAAATTAGCAGCAGTTATCGCATTAGCCAGTGATGAAGCGTATCTGTATGCAAAAGATACTTCAGGAAATATTTGGGCGGCTGAAGTTGCTGATGATGGAAAATCAGGAAACTGGGAAAAGGTTTACGAAAATACCGGTTCTGCAGGGTCAGTTTTCCTGTTTGATAACGGATTATTCAATAACGATGACGGTACTACAAGCGGACGCAATGCCTATATGAGAGATACCACCGGTGTAAAAATGCTTAAGGGTACCGGTACTCCTGTTTCAGAAACAGGCAATGGGGCTGGAAAGAGCACCAAAAACTGCATTTCAATTGGTGGCAGCGATTATTTTACTGACGTTTTTATGGTTGCCACTGATGGTACCTCAATTTTTTCCGTTAATTCTGAAAAACGTGATTCAAAAGCCTGTACCCTGCAGTATAAAGCACCCTCCGCTTCTGAATGGACTTCTGTAGAAAAGAAAACGGGAAATGGGGTAACCTACCTGTTCTGGAATGGAACAAATCTACTGGTAGGAACAACTAAGAATTATGAGACTTGGACAGTAACCGGTAATAATCTGGTATCTGGAACTGCTGCATCAGATACTGCAGCTACAATAGGCACCCACAGTATCCTGGGAATCTGGGAATATGGTTCCATCCGTTATGCATCCATCTATGATGAAAAGACGAGTATGTACAACGGGCTTTGGGGCCAGCCAGCCGGCAAGGACTGGGATAAGCAGTAAAAACATATCACGAGTTTTGCCATAGGCAAAACTCGTTAAGTACAATCGGCATCGATGCCGATTGTACGTCTCTTATTTCGACTGAGCAGCCAGCCACCCCATGATAGAAAGCCCGTTTTCATCAACGATGGTGTTGTTGAGAACGTAAATCCATGACCAGTGACCGTCATACTGATATGGTTCACCAGCTTCATTCTTGTACAGGCCGGTTTCGTCATGTACGTCAGCTGGGAAGTTGAATTTAACATCAACAGCACCTGCTTCTCTCAGGCGGGCAACAGTTGCAACATCACATTCAGCCGGGTTAACAGTTCCGTCGTTCTGAGCCTGGGTAAACCAGATGTGCTGTGGAGCCAGTTTTGCCAGTTTTTCATCAGTGATTTTTGCATCAGGATATGCTTCGCAGATTGGATATGCAGCTGCAAAATATTCCGGATATTCAATGATCATGTTCATGGTCATGTAACCACCATTTGAACATCCACCGATGTAAATGCGGTTGGCATCGATTTCGCTGTGAGCTTTTACGAATTCATCGATACAGTTGAACAGTGCGTCAGTGTAGTAAGAACGAGCTGACTGTCCTGGAGTATAAATGCCGGAACTCTGGAAATCAGGGTCTGCTGAGTTCTGCATCCAGAAACCGTCTGCCTGTGGAACCAGTACGTAAGCACCGGTTTTGCCGAAGTGTGCTTGAATTTCATCAGAAGCCAGGTTTGCAACTTTGTTTCCCTGCAGAGGAATCAGTGAGCTGGTTCCACCTTCACCCATACCGTGCAGCCAGATGATTAATGGAGTTTTACCGGCTTTTGCAGTTTCCGGGCGGTAGTATGCATAGGTCAGGGTAATGTCACCGGTGGTAGATTTCTGGTCACGAACAAATCTGTCAGACAAACCGTAGGTCATTGAACCTTCGGTGATTGCAAGACCCAGTTTTTCGCTTGAAACGGTCATGTTGAATACTGATGGAACGTGGTTCATCATGTCACGAAGATCAAAGTACAGATAAGCACCGGTGTTTGGATCAACCGGCAGTTCCAGTGCAACGTATTCGCTTTCACCGATAACAGGATTGCCGGCTGCGTCACAGGTATAGGCTGAAGAGATGGCACGAGGTGCAGTACCTACGGCAGTCTGCATGGCACCAGTGGTGAACATGCCAACCCAGTCAAAAGCTTCAGCTTCTACCAGTACGGTAAAATCTTCAGCAGTTACATCAGAAACTTTTTTTCCTGCATTGATAACGATTTTATCAATACCGGTTCCCCAATCGTATCCGTTACAAACGGCAACATACTGTCCTGCTTCAGGACCTTTTACTGCTGGGGCAACTGGTGTTGATGCACAACTGAACAGAACACAAGCCAGAGCGAGTACAGCTGCAGCAATGCTCATTTTTTTCATTTTTGTCTCCTCCTTATATTTTCTGACAAAAACGGGACTGTTCATCCCTTTTTATAGGAACAGTCTAGGGGCAATTGCTGAACCCGTCTTATACGAAATATACGATAATTATATGATTTTACTGATTAGCAAATACTCACCCCCACTGCAAAAAACGCGTCATGGGGGCGATTTTTTTTCAATTGGCGATGTCCGTAAAAAGTGTTGCTTATTGTCACCCTGAACTTGATTCAGGGTCTCATCATAAGTCCACAAATCTACCGGATTGCCAGTACATCCAAAAACGCTCGATATCAGCGCTATTGGTGAATCCCGGCGAAGAAACTATGTATAGTCCATGCTGATCGCATGGACGCCGGGCTTCAACAATTTTTGTCTGTACTTTCAATCCTCTCGATTTGTGGCATTCCTGTACAATCTTTGTTGCTGTGTAGCATTCTGCAACACTTTTTACGGACATAGCCTTTGAAAAAAACGATGGGACTGTCCAAAAAGTATCGTCATGCTGAATTTATTTCTGCATCTATGTCGCAGATCACGAAACAAGTTCGGGATGACTGCCAAACTAGATGTGGTGGTTTCGATAACCTCACCCACTGCAAATTGTACATTTAGGACAGACCCTAAAATTTTACATAATATATAGATAAATATCTATATATGGAGGAAAATATATGAATATCTTATTAATTATATGGGATTTTTTCCAGAAGCAGATTCTTGGACTACGGTGGCTGAATTCATTAATAGGAAATCTCCTGCAGCTATTGGGAATGAATTCCGGAACAAAACTCTATTCAGCCCTTCAATTCTTCATGTATGACAGCGTTAAGATTTTCTTTTTACTGTCTGTTCTGATTTTTATCATCAGCTATATTCAAAGCTATTTTCCGCCAGAAAGAACAAGAAAAATTCTTGGCGGAATCAAAGGCTTTCCTGGAAGAGCAATGGGAGCGTTGTTAGGAATTCTGACACCTTTCTGTTCCTGCTCCAGCATTCCGCTTTTTATCGGCTTTTGCAGTGCAGGCCTTCCTCTTGGTGTAACACTCAGTTTTTTAATCATGTCTCCAATGGCAGATCTTGGAAGCCTTACTATGCTTATGACCCAGTTTGGCTGGAAAATTGCAGCGGCTTATCTTGTTACCGGATTCATTATTTCGGTAGCGGGCGGAACAATCGTCGAAAAACTTGGGATGGAAAAATATGTTGCAGACTATATCCGTCATGCACATCTGGCAGAAATTGATGAAGAAAAACTGACTTTTAAGGACAGACTTGGTGTTGCTGCTCAAGGCGTAGCAGACATTGTAAAAAGAGTGTGGCCATATATTTTTCTTGGAGTTGGAATTGGTTCTGTAATACATAATGTGATTCCAGAGGAGATTGTGCAGACTGTTCTTGGCGGCGAACATTGGTACAGCGTGCTGCTTGCCTGTCTTGTAGGCGTTCCAATGTATGCAGATATTTTCGGCGCAATTCCCATTGCAGAGGCGTTGCTTGCAAAAGGGGCAGGGCTTGGAACGGTAATCAGTTTCATGATGAGCGTAACGGCTTTGTCGCTGCCTTCAATGATCATGCTTTCAAAAGCCATGAAGAAAAAACTGCTTGCAACTTTTATTGGGGTTGTATCTCTAGGAATCATTCTGATCGGATATCTGTTTAATGCATTTTCATATTTGTTTATGTAACGGAAAAAAAATCAGGAGGTAACTGATGAAGAAGGACAAAATCATAAAGATTCTGGTTCCGATTTTGATTCTTGTGTTTATAGCTGGAATCTGGTTCATCAAAAATCAAAAAGGAACTTCAAAAGTAACTGAAACAATACAATCAGAACAGAAAGATGCGGATTTTAGTCTGAGAGAAACAAAGGCTATCGACTTTGAAGCACTTTTTTCATACGGACTTCCCATTATTATTGATTATGGTGCAGATTCCTGTATTCCCTGCAAGGCGATGGCTCCTGTTCTGGAAAAAGCAAATGCAGTTTTTGAAGGAAAAGCTTT
>JAZLGC010000065.1:0-16573 GCA_045616125.1 Treponemataceae bacterium
CAGGTGCTTTTTGAAGGAAAATTACAATCACCTTTAATGGATTCTATTCTACTGCGTATTCCGGTAAATATTGCAGATCGATTGATTACGGTTTTTGCAGCTTTTGGTGTGTATAAAATCCTAAATAAGATGGACGGCAGCTTACAAAAGTAATTCCGTAAGGGCTTTCTTTGAATTTGTACCGGTTTTATCGTAAATTTTGCTGATGTAATTTTCTACAGTGTGTAATTTAATGTTCATTTTTTCTGCAATTTCTTCATTTTCGTAATTATGCATGATTAAATCTGCAATTTCCCGTTCTTTTGAATTTAAAGCCGAAAGTAAGGACTTGGTTTCGATAAATCCACTGAACAAATCCGGTTGGATATAGGTTTTCCCTTGGGCAACCATGTTGATTGCATCAAGCAGAATTTTTTCATCTGATGTTTTTGAAACAAAACCTTTTGCTTTAATATCCGGGCTCATAGCTCTTTCAATAAATGTGCCGGTGTCGTGACTTGAAAAAACAATGGATGGTACATCGTTCGTATTGAGCCATTGAATGATTTCCCAGCCTGATTCTGATTCAATTTTGCTGTTTTCCTGTTTGTAAGATAAATCAACAATGGCAATTACCATATCTTCTTCCGACTTGTCAATCTTAGAAAAATCTTTTTGTAATTTTGAAAAGTTTTCGCATTGGAGGACAACCTGCCAATCTGAATTTTTTGTAAGCCAGGAAGCTATTCCTTCTCGAAGCATTGCGTGGTCATCAATGAGAATCAGTTTCTTCATACTATAATTTTAACACAAGCTGTTTTCTTTGGAAGTAGAGTTGCTTCCTGAAATTACAAGGAGTTAACTCCCTGCAATTGAAGAGATAACTCTGTATACAGCACAAAAAAGTCAACTTATCTTAAGAGTAGAAATACATACTATTTATGTGAGGTTTTTATATGAGTCAAATGGAACGTTGTGAATGGTGTGGACGCTTAGTTGAACGCCATGTTGCAGAAAATCATATGGTTTCTTCGTATTTTTTTTGTGGTGAAGGTTGTAAAAGTGCATATTTGAATCAGAATGATACTTCTACTCAGGCTGCAGTACAGACTAATGCCCAGCCAGCAGCTCCTCTGCCGCCAAAACATGTTAATTCTGTTACAAAAGATGGAAGACATTTTTATGGTGGAGAAATGTCTTCCTTATCTGTTAGCAAAGCACTTATTGAAGTGAAAACTGCAGGTTTATTCTCAAAGAAAGCTCATATCAGAATTGATATTGAGACTTTGAGCAACTATTCTCCCTGGGATACCGCAGATCTGGAAGTCGATGTGTATTTCAAAGCCGCATCAGGTGGAAAGACATACTGTATGTTTGCCTGTGACATCAATAGAATCGCTGCCGGTGGATCAGCAAGTAAATTCTTTGTATCGTCTGATTTTGAAAAAGGCGAGGATAATCCTCCAACAGGAGAATATCAGGTTTACTTTACTGTAGGTGAGCTTAATAAAGATGGAACATATCATGAAACGGTGCCTATGTATGGTTCAAATATCACACAGTTCCAGACTGTTAAGTGGGTTCATTTATAATCTATGAAATGCCAAAGCCTGCCGTATTCACCGGCAGGCTTTTTTTATATCTGTCCAATACCACTATCAATTTCTCTTGAGCTGGTTAATGTATATTGCTTATATATCAGATGAATCTCTATTCAAGCTCTTATCAGGTTCAAATCCATTGGGATATCGTTTACGAAGTTTTTCAATATTCTGTTCCATAACATCCTCAAAACTCAAATCCAATGCTGAACATGCTTCTGCTATCATCCAAAGACAATCTCCAAGTTCTTTCGCCATATGTTCCTTATCAAACACATGTCCTTGAAATGTTTTCTGCATAATTCCAGCTACTTCGCCAGCTTCCGAAGCTAATCCAAAAATGGCGTGATCTAAAATCGGTTTATTACAAGTTCGCATTGCAAGTTGCTGATATTCATTGCCTGTCATGAGAGAATATTCCTCCATTTTCATTGATTCAGAATAATTTCTTACGCTCTGTCCGTAAAAAGTGTTGCATCCAGTATCACTTTTTACGGACAGAGCCTAATGCAAAGGGCATTCCGTTTTTTCTGATTGTTGCTTTTACAATGGAAGTTTCCCGCTCCTTGGGTCCACTTCCAAACCCCGAAACCCGCCTGCAGTTTTTGGACAGCAGGCATCAAAACAGCACTTGGCTGCAATTACCGGAATCAGCAGTTCCTGCAATTCAGGCAGGATTCATTAAACCAGGAAATCTGAAGGACGTCTTCACCCTGTAACTTTTGAACATCTTTGTCATGTCGTTCAGCAACATAATCGGCAAAGGCCATGAGTGATGAAAAATTACTTTCTACCTGGGCCCATTGATCATCAATGGTCAGAATATGCCGGTTGATGCCGCCAAAAGCACCATCGAAGTAGATTTTGTATGAATGGTTTTTGTACTCTTTCTGGCCTGCAAGGACAATGGCTGGGTCGTGATTCGCAATCCGTTCAACGTCGGAACCGGCTACCTGATCAAGTGTTTTGACAGCGTATTTTTCTACCAAAGAAGCCCTGTCAAAAGGAAACAGCATCCAGTCTTCAAAGCAAATCTTACTGCAATCAGGTTCATAATCATCATTACTTTCAAATACCCGTGACATGGCCGTAATGTATCCGTGAATATCCATAAGACCTCCCTAAGTCAAATTTTTGGTTACCAGAATAATATAAAAGGAAATTCCCGAAAGTTCAAAAAATGAGGAAAATAATTACTGCGGCTGACTGGTGGTAAAGGAAAAATCCAAGGTACTTAGCGAATCAGTATGTTTTGCAATCAACTTCAACGCTGTATCTACTGCCTTAGCCAGTTCCTGGAGTGAGGTATCCCGTTGTATGTCGTATTTCATAAACTTAAAGTCCCCGTATGAATACGGCTCTTTCCTGACATCCCCTTTCTTAAGAAAATCGAATTCACTTGAAAGCTCTTCAAGAATCTGTGTTTCCCACGCTGCAACCTGCAGATACAGTGGCGCAGAATTGTTCTTGTCGCTAAAGTTGTAATGCTTGCAATGATTTTCTCTGTCTTTGAATGGTTCAACCGTAATTTTGAAGGATGTATCCTGAATCTCAACACCTGCATACAGTTTGCCGCCATTACAGACAACAGTCTTTTTCCAGTTCAATATTCCTTGCCAGCGGGTATGGCCTGCATTGCAATAATCGTAATTCTTTGCATCAAGTGATGTATTGATACTTGCAAGGTTTTCTGTTGCCTGATACATCTGAAGAACTTGGGTAATGCGTACCCGTGTCTTTGTTGTAAAGTCTGACAGAATCACGGTATCTTCAGTGTTTTCTGGATGGATGGTTTCAGTACATGCAAGATATTCTTCGTACGTAACTGTTTTCCAGCCACCATCCTGTATCTGGTCAGAAAAAGAGCGTACGGATAATTCTGGAGCAAAAACAAACGGGGTAACAAGGGCATTTTTCGTTCTGAGTCTGCAGTTTTTTCCCGTTACATCAGGAAAGCTAAGTTCAAACCCTCTTTCCAGTTTTCTGGAATATCCGGTAAAGGGTCTTTTTCCGGGAAGAACTGTGCATAGGTCCTGAATCACAGCAAGTTCTGGTTTTTCGATACTCCCGTGCAGCACAATTACGTCAAAAGTTTCTGTCCTACGAAATACTGCAATAATTTTTTCTCCTGCAGGTATACCAAACAGCGACCGTATTTTGTCAAAATTCGTATCAGTTTGAGATTTTGTTAAAGCCCATGCTAATCCAATGTCCATTCAAAGCTCCTGTCTCTATGGTAGGCGCATTTTGCAGAGTTGTAAAATCAGTCACCTTATATGTGTTTGCCTTTCCCGATATCGGGAACCGTTTCCCCTTTCTCCCATTTTGCATAGGCCTGACGGGAGATGCCGATTTTTTCAGCAATGTGTATTTTGCACACATGCCACTGATGACAAAAAGCAGCAGCATGAACCACTGATACACAAAGTACTGGAAAATACCAGCAAAGGTAACAGATGCCCGGGTTCCTTAGTAAGAATAGTAATCCAGCGAAGGTTATCAATCCATTTGTGTCTGGTAGACAGGTGCTGATCCATGGTATGAGTTCTCCTAAAAATTAAAGATTTCTTATTAGTAAGAAAAGTGTAATCTTTAGTTGCAAGGGTATTCCACCAAGAAAAGTTTACAAAAGTGATGAATTGTTGTTCGGTTTAGTTGCTTTCCGATGTTATTTGTCATTCATTTTTTCTTTTGCCTCAACTGAAGTAATGCAGGTATCCTGGTATTTTGTTCCCGTATACACTTCAAGAATGGTAATCTTTACGTGTGTAACGTTTCTCGGGAGAATAACCTGGGTAAATTCCACTTCATCACGGAATTGAATCTCTTTGATAATGCCAGTATCAGTTTCAAGTAATGCCTTTTTAATACGGTTATTTTCCCTAAAAAGATGAGGTTTTAAGGGATCTACATATCCGTTGAGAATCCGGATATCCCAATGCTCTCTGGCAGAAGGGGACAGGTCAAATTCAAAGATTTCTCCAATTCCGTCACCTTTCTTTCCTTCAACCCAGGGTTTTGTCTGATTACTCCATTTTCGTACCGGCTGATAATTTCCTGGTACAGCATAATTTTGAGTTACGGCATCGGGGAGATATGCGGTTTTTTCTTCCTGAAGATATGATGACACTGTAATATTGTTTATCCCGTTGCCATTGTTGACGAACATGGAAGGGGCTTCAAAATATCTGGCAACAGCAGTTGTATCATCTTTCAACAATTCAGTTGAATGTTCAAAAAATGCATAACGGAATAGATTTGGTTCAAAAACCCATGGATATTCACTAGTGACCACTGTTTCTGTATGGGTATCAATAATAGTGAAATGATGCATAAGCTGGTTGTTCGGGTCAAAAAGTTTCAGATGCTTGAACCCGTAGTCGTCTATATACATGTCTGCATATTTGGAATCGAAGTTCGTTGTATCAAGGGTAAAAGTGAGTACAGAATTGCGGCTGTCTGAATTCTCTGAAACTTGTATTCTGTTATAGTCATCAATCCTGTAGAAATTCAGACTGAAAAGATTTGTTGCCCTGTGTATGGTTTCTGTTTTTTCGTAGATAGAAGAGTTTCCTACTGGCTGTGAAACATATTCAAAATATTTCGCAAAAAGGGCTATATCATCGGAATACGAACATCGTTGTTTGTTCATTTCAAAGGACTGGGTATCCTTGTCGGTGGAATCTGTAACACCTGTATTTTCTACCATGGCGGAAATACAGGTGTCCTGATATTTGGTTCCTTCGTATACTTCAAGAATCGTCAGTTTCAGTGATTCTGAAGGTAGTGCTAAGTCCAAGAAATTGAAGTACACCTTATCTTCAAAATCCATGGTATATTCAAGGTCGTTTGTAAGGTCTTCTACTTTTAGTTTTTTAACACGGCTGTTTTCTTTATACAGTTTCATATTCTGTACATCTGCGTACCCATTGAGAATTGAGAATCCCCAGATCGGGTTATTGAACTCAATGAAAACGGATTCGTTAATGCCGTTTCCCGAAACGCCTTCTACCCAAGGAATATGGGCATCATTCCACCAGTAGGGATGGCATCTACAGCCAATCTCGAATGCCCTGAAAAGATTAATCGGTGCATAAACGACATCCTGTCCGTATTGTTTTTCTTTTAAGAAGGAAGTAGCAGAAATGGATTTAACATTATAACTTCTGAATGGGCTGCCATCGCCTGTTGAGTCTTCGGAATTGGTATACCGGTCATAGGTATTTACACCATCAGTACGGAACTTGGCAAACAGTTGTTTCATGATTGAACCGTCAATGATCAGAGCTTGCCGACCATTGAAGGTCAGTTTCAAAAATCCATCGGTATCATATGCGAGAAGATTTCTGTCCATCTTCATCATTTTTCCTTCGTACGGCAACATAAAAAACAGTTCGCTGTCGTCAAAGTAAATAACCGATTCATCTTCTTCACCGAGGGAAATCTTGTGCATGGGGCTTGCTGAAACTGAGATGATTCCGATTAAGCAGGAAAGAAGTACCATAAAGAACTTTTTTGTCATAAAACACCATTTCCTTTTTGTGTGATTACATAACTATAGCACACTTTGTATCTTCAGAAATGGTCACTCTCCACGCCAGCTGCGGTTCTTCTTAACCTCTGACCTGATTTTCTTGCTCTTCAGTTTCCGTTCCTTGCTGGCTCGGGTGGGTTTTGTCTTTATCCGTTTTTTCGGTATCACCAGGGCCTTGATGATTTTTTCTTCCAGTCGCGCAAGGGCAATATCCCGGTTCCGCTCTTGATACCGTTGGTCCTCTACATCCAGAAACAAGCAGTCATCCTTGTTGATCATGGCCGCAAGCTGTATCCGGAGCCGTTCCTTTTCAAATACCGAAAGGCCTTCAAGGTGTTCAACCGGAAGGGTCAGATGAACTTTGGTGTTCACCTTGTTGACGTTCTGGCCCCCATTGCCGCCACTTCGGGCAAAAGTCATCTGTGAGGCTGCAATAATTGAATCGTGCAGGATCGTTCTGTTCATAGAATTCTGGTGTATACTGTACTCATAGCTGTTCTGTAACGTACTGTACATCGATTATCTGAAAGGAGTACTGAAAAAGTATGGACAATTTTAACTTTTATTCACCCACATTCTTTGCATTCGGAAAAGACCGTGAAAACGACTGTGGCGAACTGGTAAAACGCTTTGGCGGAAAGAAAGTTCTCATTCATTATGGTGGTGGATCTGTTATCCGCAGCGGTCTGCTTGACCGGGTAAAGGCTTCGCTGCAGAAAGCCGGTATTGATTTCATTGAATTAGGCGGTGTAAAACCGAATCCACGCAGTGGTCTGGTATATGAAGGCATTGAACTGTGCCGCAAGGAAAAGGTTGATTTTATTCTTGCAGTTGGTGGTGGTAGTGTCATTGACTCATCAAAAGCCATTGCTGCCGGTACCATCTATGATGGCGATTTCTGGGATTTCTATGAAGGTAAACTGATTACCGAAGCCCTGCCTATCGGTACTGTTCTGACCATCTCTGCCGCCGGTTCTGAAGGATCTCCGGACTCTGTCATCACCCTGGAGAAAGGCATGCTGAAACGTGGCGCCACCGGTGATGCCATCAGACCGAAATTCTCGGTATTGAATCCTGCTCTTACCCAGACCCTGCCTGCCTATCAGACTGCCTGCGGTATTACCGACATCATCGCTCACCTGTACGAACGGTATCTGACCAATACCACTGATGTAGAAGTTACGGACCGGATGATTGAAGCACTGATCCTTACCATGATTTACGAAGGTCCTAAGGCCGTAGCTGATGCCAATGATTATCAGGCCCGTGCCAACATCATGTGGGCCGGTATGATGGCACACAACAATGCCTGTGGTGTGGGAAGAACCCAGGACTGGACCAGTCATCAGATTGAACATGAACTTTCTGCCCTGTATGACTGCGCTCATGGTGCGGGGCTTGCCGTTACCATGCCTGCCGTATTTACCTACAACATGAACCACAATGTCATGCGGTTTGCTCAGATTGCCGTACGGGTATGGGGCTGCCAGATGGATTTCAACCATCCGGAAGCAACGGCAAAAGCCGGTATCGAAGCACTGCGGAGATTCCTTATTTCCATCGGCATGCCTAAAAACTTTACCGAACTGGGTGCTGATGCAAAGGATATTGAAAAACTGGCTCGTGTCTGCTGTTATGGTGACGGTTCGGATTCCGGAACCATCGGTGGCTTTACACCGCTGAACCAGAAGGATGTAGAAAACATCTATACCCTGATGACTCAGGTGTGAGTAAATAAAGTGTAACTGCAGAAACTTTAACAAAACTGCAGAAAATGTGTCCAAACTACTTGCATAAGGGGAATCCCCTCGGTATAGTAACCACATAACGACAAAGACGTCGCTGGCTCAGGCCCGTGGCGTCTTTTTTTATGCCCGGACCGGTCACCAGCGAATTACAACGCTGGAGGTACATTATGTGTGGTTTTGTTGGTGCATTCGATTTGCAGAGCGGCAGTGAGCCGATTGCGGATGGACTTCGGGAACAGCTTCGTTCACAGGTTCTCGATATGTCAAAGAAGATCCGTCATCGCGGGCCGGACTGGAGCGGCGTATACACCGGCAATAATGCCATACTGAGCCACGAACGTCTTGCCATCGTTGACCCGTTCAGCGGCAAGCAGCCACTGGTAAGTGATGACGGTACAGTTATCCTTGCGGTTAACGGTGAAATCTATAATCATAAAGAAATCCGTGCCCGCTATGCCGGCCGCTATGAATTCAAAACCCAGAGTGACTGTGAAGTTATTCTTCCTCTTTACAAAGAAAAGGGAACTGCTTTTCTGGAAGATCTTTCCGGAATTTTTGCCTTTGCGCTGTATGACAGCACCAAAGATGCTTATCTTATCGGTCGTGACGAAATCGGTGTTATTCCGCTGTATCAGGGCTGGGATAAATCAGGCCGCTATTACGTTGCCAGCGAACTGAAGGCCCTTGAAGGCCACTGCGTTACCATTGAAGAATTCCCCAACGGACATTACTTCTGGTCAAAAGACGAAAAGCCGGTACGCTGGTACCACCGTGACTGGGAACAGTTTGATGCTGTAAAGGATGCCCCCTGTGCCACAGGCCCTGATGGGGAAATCATCAACGAAAGCGTTATCCACGCCGTTCGTGATGGCCTTGAAAACGCCGTTAAGGCTCAGCTTATGTCAGACGTTCCCTACGGCGTTCTGCTTTCAGGCGGTCTGGATTCCACCGTCATTGCGGCCATTACCCAGAAATATGCAAAAAAACGTGTTGAAACCGGTAGTCTGAAAGATGCCTGGTGGCCACAGCTCCATAGTTTTGCCGTAGGTCTTGAAGGATCTCCTGACCTGGCTGCTGCCCGCAAGGCTGCCGAATACATCGGAACCGTTCACCACGAAATTCACTTTACCATTCAGGAAGCCCTGGATGCCCTGGAAGATGTTATCTACCACATTGAAACCTACGACATTACGACTATCCGTGCATCTACTCCCATGTATCTTCTGGCTCGCGCCATCAAAGCCATGGGAATCAAGATGGTATTAAGCGGTGAGGGTAGTGATGAACTGTTCGGCGGTTATCTGTACTTCCACAAGGCCCCCAACGAACAGGAATTCCACGAAGAACTGGTCCGCAAGATGAGCAAACTGCATCTGTACGACTGTCTCCGTGCCAACAAGAGCCTTATGGCCTGGGGTATTGAAGGCCGCGTACCGTTCCTGCACAAAGAGTTCATTGATGTTGCCATGGGACTGAACCCAAAAGACAAAATGAACATCCGCCTTCCTGACGGCAAACAGCGCATTGAAAAATGGATTGTCCGCAAGGCATTTGAAGATATTCTGCCACCGGACATCTGCTGGCGGCAGAAGGAACAGTTCAGCGATGGTGTAGGCTACAGCTGGATTGATACCTTAAAGGAAATGACTGCTACCAAAGTAAGCGATGCAGAATTTGCTCAGGCAGCCCGCCGGTTCCCGGTTAATACTCCAAAAACAAAAGAAGAGTATTACTACCGCGAAATCTACAGCCGCCTGTTCCCCAGCGAAAGTGCCGCCCTTTGTGTACCACACGAAGCCGGTGTTGCCTGCAGTACCGCAAAAGCTCTGGAATGGGACGAAGCCTGGAAAAACATGGACGAACCCAGTGGCCGCGCCATTTCAGGGGTACATGATGATGCTTATAAAACGAAATAATCCGCGGGTTTTGCGCATGCAAAACCCGGTAAGGTGCGAAGCACCGTCGAGTACACGATGAGGCTTACAAGATCTGAAGAAGTGAGCGCAGAAACGGGAGCGCTGTATGAAAAACTGGCCGGCGAACAGCAGAAGTGGTACGAGAAAACCCGGTTCACCTGTCCTGACGGCTGCGGCTCCTGCTGCCACGGTTTTGAACCTGCCCTTTACTGGAGTGAAGCAGTGTTCATGGCAAACTGGCTTATGGAGAATCAGCCGGAAGTTGCCGTAACCCTGGCTGACGGTTCGTACCAGCAGCCGCCACAGGGAATGCAGGGGGAAGAAACCTGCATCTTTTATAACGATGACAGTGGCTATCACTGTTCAATATATGGCGGAAGACCTTTCATCTGCCGGCTTTTCGGAGCCAGCAGCTTCCGCGGAAAAAACGGGGACACCGTATGGCGACCCTGTAAGTTTTATCCGGCTGACCGGCTGGCTTCTCACAGGCCGCCACTGGTCCGGAAAGACTATAAAAAAACGGAAGTTGAGGAACTTCTGGGTGCCTGTCCGCCAGTAATGGCAGACATAATGGAACAGGCTGTTGCCATAACGCCTGACGATACTGAACCGGAACCCTTGCGTGAAGTGCTTCCGGCAGTAATAAGAAAGATTTTATTTGAGAGGCAGCTGAGTAATCAGACTGAGGCTTCAGAGGAGCAGATATGAGTGAGTTTACTTTGTATAACCCACATGAAGAACACGATGCCTGTGGTATTGGTGCCGTTGTAAACATTGACGGTAAGCAGACCCGCAAGATCGTAGAAAACGCCCTGAGTATTGTAGAAAAACTGGAACATCGTGCCGGTAAAGACGCCACTGGAGAAACCGGTGACGGTGTTGGTATCCTGGTTCAGGTATCTCATTCTTTCTTTAAGAAAGCTGCAGCAGATTGCGGCATTACCCTTGGTGAAGAACGTGACTACGGTGTCGGTATGTTCTTCTTTCCGCAGGATAAATTCATCCGTGCCCAGGCTCAGAGAATGCTTGAAACCCTCTGTGAAAAAGAAGGGTTGCCCTTCCTGGGCTGGCGTGAAGTACCGGTAGCAGAAGACGTTCTCGGATCAAAAGCCCGCGACTGCATGCCTTCAATCTGGCAGTGCTTCATCGGCCGCCCGGAAAACGTAGAACAGGGGCTTGCCTTTGACCGCAAGCTGTATCTGGTTCGCCGCCAGTTTGAACACAGTCATCTGGACACCTACGTATGTTCCCTTTCAAGCCGCACCATCGTATATAAGGGTATGTTCCTGGTTCAGCAGCTCCGTACCTTCTATAAAGACCTGCAGTCTCCTGACTACGTTTCTGCTCTGGCTCTGGTACACTCCCGGTTCTCTACCAACACCCAGCCTTCATGGAAGCGTGCTCATCCTAACCGTTTCATCGCCCATAACGGTGAAATCAACACCATCCGTGGTAACGCAGACCGCATGCTGGCCCGCGAAGAAACCATGACTTCTCCCGTATTTGATGAAGATACCATGCATGAAATTCTGCCTGCCGTAGATACTACCGGTTCCGACAGTGCCATGCTTGATAACACCCTGGAATTCCTGGTAATGAACGGCATGCCACTGCCTTTGGCTGTCATGATCTGTATTCCGGAACCCTGGAAAAACGACAGCACCATGGACCCCAGAAAGAAAGAATTCTATCACTATTGGGCAACCATGATGGAAAGCTGGGACGGTCCTGCTGCCATCCTCTTTTCTGACGGTGACCTGGTTGGTGCTACCCTTGACCGTAACGGCCTGCGTCCTTCACGCTACTACATTACCAAAGACAACTGCCTGATTCTGGCTTCAGAAGTTGGTGTTCTTGATATTCCTGAAAGTGAAATCGTACAGAAATCACGCCTGATGCCGGGTCGTATTCTTCTGGTAGATACCAAGCAGAAAAAACTGATTTCTGACTACGATGCCAAAAAGGAATACACCAATCTGTATCCCTATGGTGAATGGCTCAGCCTGAACCTGAAGAGCCTGGGAGATTTGAAGATCCCTAATAAAAAGATTCCTGTATACAGTCAGGAAGAACGCGATATTCTGTACCGCGCTTTCGGCTGGAACTACGAAGATGTAAATGAAATGATTCTGCCGCTGGCTCAGAATGGGGTAGAGCCCACTGCCAGTATGGGTGTAGATACGCCACTGGCTGTTATGAGTAACCAGCATCCGGCTTTGTTCAGCTACTTCAAACAGCTCTTTGCTCAGGTTACCAACCCGCCAATCGACAGTCTCCGTGAAAAAATCGTTACTGATACCACCGTATATGTTGGTTCTGACGGTAACCTGCTGCAGGCTCAGAGCAAAAACTGTACCGTTCTTGAAATCAACAACCCGATTCTTACCGGTACTGACATCATGAAGATTAAGGCACTGAACGCTCCCGGCCTGAAAACCGCCGTTGTGCCCATTCTGTACTACAAGAATACGCCGCTGAAAGACGCACTGGATTCTGTCTTTGTTGCCATTGAACGGGAATACCGTAACGGCAGCAACATCATCATCCTTTCGGACCGCGGTGTTGATGAAAACCACGTAGCCATTCCATCGCTCCTGGCCGTTTCCGGCGTAGAACAGTACCTGATCCGTACCAAAAAGCGCACAGCTATTTCGATCATCGTTGAAACCGCAGAAGTACGCAACGTACATCAGTCTGCCATGCTCTTAGGCTACGGTGCCCGAGCCATTAACCCATACCTGGCTCACGAATGTATTGCTGAACTGATTGACCAGAAGCTTCTTGATAAAGACTACCATACTGCCATTGATGACTATAACAAAGGTATCATCGGCGGTATCGTCAAGATTGCCGCAAAAATGGGTATTTCTACCATTCAGAGTTACCAGAGTGCCCAGATTTTTGAAGCTGTTGGTATTGCAAAAGACGTAATCGACACCTACTTTACCAACACTGTAAGCCGCGTTGGAGGTATCGGTCTTAAAGATATTGAAGAAGATGTGAACTTCCACCACAACAAGGCCTTTGACCCGCTGGGACTTACCGTCAACACCCACCTGGATTCTGTTGGTGTGCACAAGTTCCGCCGCGGTCCTACCTGTGAAGACCACCTGTACTCACCGGAAATCATCATTGCCCTGCAGGAAGCTACCCGCAGCGGCAGTTACGAACGGTTCAAGGAATACACCAGCCTGGTTGATGACAATGCTCATCCACACACCCTGCGTGCCATGCTGAAGTTTGCCGCAGATAAAGCAACTGCCATCTCCCTTGATGACGTAGAAAGCGTAGAAGACATTGTAAAACGCTTTAAGACTGGTGCCATGAGTTACGGTTCCATCAGCCAGGAAGCCCACGAATGTATGGCTCTGGCCATGAATCATCTGCACGGTAAATCAAACAGCGGTGAAGGTGGTGAAAAACCAGAACGTCTTGGCACTGATAAGAATAGTGCCATCAAGCAGGTTGCATCCGGCCGTTTTGGTGTTACTGAAGAATACCTGTTAAGTGCAAAAGAAATTCAGATTAAGATGGCACAGGGTGCTAAACCCGGTGAAGGTGGACACCTGCCCGGTAAGAAAGTATATCCGTGGATTGCAAAAACACGGTATGCAACTCCCGGTGTATCCCTTATTTCACCGCCACCGCACCATGATATTTACTCTATTGAAGACTTGGCCCAGCTGATTTACGACCTGAAAAACGCCAACCGGGAAGCCCGCATCAGCGTAAAACTGGTTAGTGAAGCAGGAGTTGGCACCATTGCTGCCGGTGTTGCAAAAGCCGGTGCACAGGTAATCCTGATCAGTGGTCATGACGGTGGAACAGGTGCTGCGCCATTAAGCAGTATCCATCACGCCGGTCTTCCCTGGGAACTGGGCCTGGCAGAAACCCATCAGGCACTGATGCAGAACGGACTCCGCAGCCGCGTTGTCATTGAAACTGACGGTAAACTTATGTCCGGCCGTGACGTTGCCATTGCCTGTCTTCTGGGTGCAGAAGAATTCGGTTTTGCAACAGCACCGCTTATTACCATGGGTTGTGCCATGATGCGCGTCTGCAACCTGGATACCTGTCCATTCGGTGTTGCAACCCAGAACAGCGAACTGCGCAAACGCTTTGCCGGTAAACCTGAATATGTAGAAAACTTCATGAAGTTCATTGCTCAGGAACTGCGTGAAATCATGGCAGAATTAGGATTCCGCACTGTAGAAGAAATGTGCGGTCATACTGAAATGCTGGCCTTGAAAGACAAAGGCAACTTTGACCGGGCTAATCTGGTAGATATGAGCTGCGTTCTTGGCAGTGGAGATTCAGAAGATGACCTGAAACGTCACTTTGACCCGGCTGATGTGTATAACTTCAACCTGGACCGCACCGTTGATGAAAAGGAACTGCTGCCAGCATTTAAGAAGATGTTGAAGAGCACAAAGACTTCCAAAGATGCACAAGGATCCCTGAGCTTGTCGAAGGGTTCTGCAACTTCCATCAACCTGAAAGTGAGCAGTACCGACCGTACCGTGGGAACCATTCTGGGCTCAGAAATCCAGAAGACCTTCGGCTCAACTCTTGCTGAAGACAGCATCACCGTTAACTGTACCGGTGGTGGTGGCCAGAGTTTCGGTGCCTTTATTCCAAAGGGACTTACCATGCGTCTTACCGGCGATGCCAACGATGGTCTGGGAAAAGGCCTGAGTGGTGGAAAGATTGTCGTAAAAACTCCGGAAGACGCCGGCTATAAAGCAGAAGAAAACATCATTATCGGAAACGTAGCCTGCTTTGGTGCAACCAGCGGCCAGGCATTCATCAACGGTATTGCCGGCGAACGTTTCTGCGTACGCAACAGTGGTGCAACCGTCGTAGCAGAAGGCTGTGGTGACCACGGTCTTGAATACATGACTGGTGGTGTGGCTGTTATTCTTGGTGGAACTGGCCGCAACCTGGCTGCCGGTATGTCTGGTGGTGTTGCCTACGTTCTTGACCAGAACCATGACCTGTACCTGCGCCTGAACAAGGAACTGGTAACCATGAGTGAGCTGTCAGAACAGCACGATATTGATCTGGTTAAGAGTCTGGTTGAAAAGCACGTTGCAGAAACCGGCAGTAACCGCGGTAAGGAAGTTCTTGCAGACTGGAATGAAAACCTGAAGCACTTCAAGAAGATTATTCCGAACGACTACGCAAAGATTCTGAAACTGATTGCTGAACACGAAGCCTGTGGCATGAACCACGACGACGCTGTTCTGGCCGCCTTCAAAAAGGCCACGGCATAAAACTGAGTTTTGCATAGCAAAACTCACGCTGTCCGCCGGCATCCGTGCCGGCAGCTATTGAGGCTGGATGTGGGAATGGATGCAAGGCGATGCCGAGTGAGGAGCGCAGGCGGGCTACATGCCCGTTGAGCACCGGATCGAGGTGGCAACGCCGCAGACAACCCACAGCCAGCCGAAAAAGGAGTTTACCATGGGAAAAAATGATGGATTTATGATATATGAACGCAAGGAAAACGATTTCCGTACTCCTGCTGTCCGTTCAAAAGACTTTAAGGATCTGCATACCTATCTTGATGATGCAGAACGCCGTAAGCAGGCAGCCCGCTGCATGAACTGCGGTGTGCCCATGTGCCAGAGCGCCATTAAACTTGCCGGCATGGTAACCGGCTGTCCGCTCCACAACTTCATTCCTGAGTGGAACGATGCTCTGTATAAGGGCCAGTACGATATGGCAGCCTGGCGCCTTCTGAAAACCAGCAGTTTTCCGGAGTTTACCGGTCGTGTATGCCCGGCACTGTGTGAAAAAGCCTGTAACTGCATCAGCCTGACTGAATCTGCTGCAGAAAGTGACACTAAAGAACCGGTTACCATTCACGATAACGAGCTGTACATTATCGAAAAAGCCTTTGAATCAGGCTACATGAAGCCGGAAATTCCAAAAGTGCGCAGCGGAAAGAAAATTGCCGTTGTCGGTTCCGGACCTGCCGGTCTGGCAGTTGCAGATCTGCTGAACCGCCGTGGTCACTCGGTAACCGTATACGAACGTGATGACCGTATCGGTGGGCTTCTGATGTACGGTATTCCCAACATGAAGCTGGAAAAACAGATTATCGACCGCCGCGTAAACCTGATGAAGGCAGAAGGCGTTGAGTTCATTACCGGTGCCGATGTAGGCCGCACTGTCAAGGCAGAAGACCTGATGACTCAGTACGATGCCGTAGCCCTGTGCTGCGGTGCAAAAAACGCCCGTAAACTGAACGTTGCCGGCGAAGATGCTGCAGGTATTATTCCTGCCGTTACCTTCCTGACTGCCGTAACCAAAGCAGTTCTGAAAACTGAAAACGCTGCAGCAGAAGCTGTGGAACTGCCGGAAGAATTCAATCCTGCCGGAAAGAACGTCATCGTTGTAGGTGGTGGTGACACCGGTAACGACTGTACCGGTACCTGTGTCCGTCTGGGGGCAAAAAGCGTAACTGCTCTTGAAATGATGCCGGCTCCCCCTGTTGAACGTGCAGCCAATAACCCCTGGCCACAGTGGCCCCGTGTCTTGAAAACCGACTACGGCCAGCAGGAAGTTATTGCCGGTACCGGCAGTGATCCCCGCGTGTATAAGACCACCATCAAGGAAATCTACCAGAAAGACGGAAAACTAACCGGCGTAAAAACGGTGCAGGTTGAATTCCGCATGGTAGACGGAGGCCGGAAACTGTGCGAAATTGAAGGAACTGAAAAAGAACTTGACGCAGATATGATTCTTATTGCTGCCGGATTCCTGGGAGCAGAAGACTATACGCCAAAAGCC
>JAZLGC010000066.1:0-14034 GCA_045616125.1 Treponemataceae bacterium
GATAACCATTGATATCTGGCAACCTGCTAAGGTGCGAAGCACCGTCGGGAGCTGCCAGGTTTTTTTTATTTTAAATCAAGGCTTATCCAAGTACATTGTGCTATACTTTTGTATGGAAAAGTTACTCTTATTCGATCTTGATTTTACCCTCCTTAATTCACGAAAAGAACTCTCTGAAAGAAATCTCACTGTTTTACAACGGTGCCGGCAATCTGGATTCCTTGTTGGATTTTCAACCAGCCGAGGAATAACAAACATTGGTTCGTATGTAAATCTTGTACATCCAGACATTGTTATCTGTAATGGTGGTGCTTGTATTTACCACAATAATCATCTTATTGATTCCAAACAGTTTTCCTCAGAAGAAGTCAGGGCATTAACCGGTAAAGCTTACGAAGTACTGGGAATTGACTGTGAAATGACACTTGATACTCTTAATGCTCTTTATTGGAATAGAAAAGATAATAAAAGTGAATCATACTCACCGAATTCTCTCTATGATGATTTCCGACATTTTAACCAAACTGCATTAAAAATCTGTGTTCAAACAAATAATGATGAAAAAGCCAATACAATAGCCCAATCTGTTACTAATGTTAATTATCTCCCTTTCAGTGACATTCCCTGGTACAAGTTTTCCCGTAGTGATGCTACAAAAGAAAATGCCATGGATTTTTTATGCGACTACTTCGATATAACTTGTGGACAGATAATATCATTTGGGGATGATTATAGTGATATAGGAATGTTACAAAAAAGCGGAATTGGGGTTGCTATGGGGAACGCGATTAGTGAAGTAAAAAAAATTGCTGACTATATTACTCTTACTAATGATGAAGATGGCGTTGCTCATTTTTTGGAAACCCAAATACTATAAGAGGGGTTGTGAAAATGAAGTTAATGGTTTGTGGTAGTCGAAGCATCACTGATTCAAGTTTGGTTTTTCAGCAGATTGATAATCTGATTGCTGAAAAAAATGTGTCTTTGGAAGACTTGATAGTTGTGGATGGTGGTGCAAAAGGGGTAGATACTTATGCTGCTCATTGGGCAAATTCAAAAAATGTACCTATCGAATGGTATCGCCCAGATTGGGCTCATTACGGACGTGGTGCAGGCGTTGTCCGTAACAAGCTTATGGTTGAGGCCTGCGATTTTTGTCTTATCCTTTGGGATGGCGTTTCAAAAGGTACAAAAAACGATATTGATCTGTGTAAAAAAATGGGCAAGCAATATCAGTTAGTAACTGTCCAGTAAGGTGGCTAGTACATCTTATTATTTGCCTGTTTTCTTTACCTGCTCAGTCAGAAGCGGGATAAGCTGTTTTTTGCGGGAAACGATATCATCCAGGAAGTAAATACCCTCTTCCTGTAGCGGAAAATCGATTATTGATGCATTTCGTGCATCAACGGCAGCAAAAAGCTGGCTTTTCAGTTTTGAAATATCGGTAACCAATAGTGCACTGAACAAAGCTTTTCGACTGCGCCGTTCAATTTCAAGTTCGCTGAGGAATTCTTCTTTACGGGCGATAAGTTCTGCAGGGCTATCAACTTCAATCTGGCTGACTGTAAATACACCTTCTGTTTCGCGGTATTCCTTCATATCCTGGCGTATTACATCGCTGGCACTGCGGCCACTAATATTACTTGCAGCAGTTACCAGATCTGCTCCCAATTCGGCTATGTCCAGGTTGGTAATATTTGATAAGTATTCAGCAGTTTCCCGGTCAATATCGGTTGTTGTTGCAGATTGTAATACAAGGGTATCAGCCAGAATACCACAGAGCAGAATCGAAGCAATGTCTTTCGGAATGCTTACCCGCTGTTCACGGTACAGATTTGCAACAAGTGTGCAGGTAGCTCCTACAGGTTTATTGATGAAGGTAATTGGATCACGGGTTGTTAATGGTCCCAGGCGGTGATGGTCGATGATTTCACGGATACGGTAATTTTCTACGCCTTCAACAGCCTGAGATAATTCATTGTGATCTACAAGAATTGTTTCAATGTTTGCTTCGTGAAGTAAATCACTTTCGTTGATGATACCGCGTACTTTGTTGTTTTCATCTACAACCGGCAGGCATCGGCTGGGCGACTCAGAAAGCAAAGGTCTGATTTTCCGCAACGTATCAGAAGCCTTTACCGGTTTAATCGTAGTGTCTGCCATGGCGCTGACAGGCATGGAATACACAATAAGCATTGCAGTACTTGAAGTATCGTATGGGCTTACCAGAACACTTACACCGTTTTCTTCTGCTTTCTTTCTGAGTTCTTTATTCAGGACAAACCCGCCGGTGATAACGAGGGCACGAATTCCGCTCTCAATACAATATTCATGAACATCATCACGATCACCTGCAAGAACAATCAGATTTTCACTTTTATGACAGTCCAGCATCTGTTTGAATGAACTGAACTCGGCAGCTGCAACAAGGATACTGCTTTTAAAGAGTGCATTTTCATCCTTGGTAATGATGGGCTGTGCATTAAGAGTATGTTGAATAAGGTTAATGCTTGTTAAAACAGATGTTTGTTTTTCCGGGTTAAGAATCCTGAGAACGCTCTGTGCAAAAGCGTTGTAATGCAGAAGAGCTTTGTAGCCACCTTCAGCATCAACAACAGGCAGAACCTTGGATTTTACATCTTCCATCAAAGCTACGGCACTCCAGAGGGAAGTGTTTTCGTTTACGGTCTGGCAACTTCCGGACATGTAAAACTGGGTTTTAGGTAAAAGGTCTGGAATGTAGGTAGGTACAGGTACCTTAAAGCGATTGAAAATGTATTCAGTCTGCGGAGTGATTTTTCCACCACGGGCTGCAACATGTTCAGGAAAGCCTTGTGTCTGTTTCAGGTGGGCAAGCGCTGCTGCTGAAACTACACTGTCTGTATCGGGATTACGGTGTCCTATTACGTATACTGTTTTTGCCATTGTTTTATTCTCCATTATGCCTGATTATGGCCTGGAAACCAGATAATCAATTTACTGCGCTGACAAATATTGAGTGAGATGGAACTACGTAAATTGTTCCATCTGCTGCGTCAATTGGAGTTGCTGTTCCACAGACAGGATTCAGTTCTGTATTCTCAACTCTGGCAGCTGCACATATGTCTGGTGAGGCAGCTGTGTAATCAGCTTCTGAAAGATTAATTACACCGACATATTTTCTGTTTCTACTGAATATAAAGTATATATCACTTTCAATGCAGATAGTACCAAACTCTTCGTTTTCAAATCTACTGTATAAAGAAAGTATTTTTTTTGTAAGTGCTACTTCTTCCTCGGATACTGCTTTTGCAGGATCGTCAGAATGCATAATCTGACCACCGAACATGAAGTTTACCATGGCAAGAAGTTCTTTTTCTGAATCAGAAAGGCTGCAGTTGTCTTTCCGGAAGAAAACCACATCCGGATCATTCAGGAAGATGGCATTGTTCCAGAAGGCATGTCCCAATGTATCTTTCATGCTCACGTAGGCAGATGGGCGTCCTACCCAGTTAAGGAATCTCATATCAGGACTATCCCAGTGTTCCTTTGTGTCAGTTCCAATACGGGAAAGTGGAAAGTAACGGTAGGATGCTTCAAAAGGCATTCCACAGCCAAGGAAAGCTACATGATCGCCATTATCTGCTGTAGTGTGTGATGTGATTCGGGATACGGCCCGTTCGTACCACTGATAGGCAGCTCCTCCGTTAGCAAATTTACCGTTGAGCATGCCGGCGAAAAGGAAATCGAGCTTAAGATAACGGAATCCCCATTCGTTAATGGCACGGGTAATAACATGGTCGATATGTTCAAGAACATCGTCACGGCTAAGGTCAAGAACGAAATATGAGTAGGGATATGCCGGCTGGTCCTTACCAAATGCTGCACCCCAGGATGGGTTAAAGCCTGCAACTACCGGTTTTCCTTTTTTATCACGTAAGATCCAGTCCTGATGCTCTTTCATAAATGGGGTTCTCATATCAAAAATAAAGGGAGCTATCCAAAGACCAGGAATGTATCCTTTAGAGCGGATTTTGTCAGTAACCGGTGAAAGCCCTTCGGGAAATCGTTCTGCTCGGATTTCCCACTGACCGGTTCCCTGCTGCCATCCATCATCAATCTGGAATACGACAGGCTGACCTTTGTCGCTGTACATCAATTTAATAAGGTTTTCTGTTTTTCCCAAAGACTCCAGATCTTCAAGAATGAGTTTTTCATCAATAGTGTTGTAGTGGTTATACCATGATTCCCAGCCACCGGGGCGTTTTCCCAGGAAAGACAGAGCGTCAAAACGATTGGAGTAGAACAGATCGTGAATGGTATCTTTCAGCTGGAAATATCCTTCAGCGATGAAACAGGTAATTTCAGTTATCAACTCGCCATCGGTCCAGATTTTTCCATTGGCATATACTTCTGTTGCAATGGTGCGTTCTTTTCTGTTCAGGCGGTATTGTACCGGTGGGGTGTGGTCGCTGGTTGCAGCAAGTACCAGGTAAGTATCATTCCAGCGCAGATAGATGAGGAACTGTCCCAGCTGATTATCTTTACTGGTTATGGTTCCTGGAACATCGATATAGTTTTTCCACTGGGGTATAGGAAAGGTTTTGAATTTCGGAACGGTTTCGTCTTCAAAAAGTTCCCAGCCTGCATCCCAGCTCTGCCAGCCGGTGCGTTCAAAAGCGTAATCGCTGGGGGTAAACCGGGCATCCGGGGCTGTTCCGGTAATATCAGCAATAAGTGTATCAATGGGATAATAGTCTACCAGACGATGAGCTGTATCAGGATAGCTGGTGGTATCAGCAGAACTGTCAAAACGATATTGATAAGCAAGTACTCGGATTCCGGTTGAAACCTGTTTTTCAACAGTTGATCTTTTTACCTGAACAATAGACATAAACTCCTCCAAAAGACCTCATTTGCGAGGTGATAGCAACAATATCACCATTATAGCGTTCATTCGCGGTAAAGAGAAGAGATGGCACTATTAGGTGTCATTGGGGGAGGGCGATGAAGATGTCACGGAAGAAAGGAGGCTTGTTGTGTGGTATACTGTGGTTACGTGATATGAAATACGATTTAGGAGGGACACGAATGGCACAGTCTGAATGGTTTGAGAGTGAACAGTTCTGGCAAAATTATGGACCTATTATGTTTGATGCAAACCGATGGGCAGAGGCACCAGATGTGGCAGAAGCTGTCTGTAAGATTGCAGGTTTAAGTGAGGGCTGCAGTATTCTTGATGCCGGTTGCGGGCCTGGGCGTATCAGTGTTGAATTGGCTTTACAGAAGCTTGATGTTACCGGCGTTGATATAATGCCGTTTTACCTTGATGCAGCCCGTGAAAGTGCCGCCGATGAAGGTGTCTCTCTTAATCTTGTGCAGGCAGATTTACGAACCTTTACTACGGAAAAGAAATTTGACGCAGCGGTAAATCTGTATACCTCATTCGGTTATTGTGACACCATTGATGAAGACCGGCAGATACTGTCTCATATTGCAGATGCTCTGAAAGACGGTGGTTTTTTTATTCTGGAATGTCTGAGCCGGGAAATAGCGGTGCGTGATTTTACGGAAGGTGAGTGGTTTGAGCGGTCCGGGAAAACAGTTCTGACGGAATTTTCCGTAGAAGGGGCATGGGAAGGTCTGCGTTCACGTTGGATTCTTATTGATAATCAGACTGGCGAAAGAATAGATCATGTGTTTGTTCAGCGGTTGTATTCTGCAATTGAATTGAAACGGTTGATGCTGGCAAGTGGATTTTCTTCTGCAGAGATATACGGAGACTTTGATTTTTCTCCCTATAACGAAAAAGCCAGAACTATGGTCATAGTCGCAAGAAAGTAGGAAAGTGGTGCGGAATTGTCAGAAATGTTACTATCCGCGAAATAGAGCATGGTTTTCTAGTGTTGGCTTGATTTTTTTCTGACATTCGGCCATACTTTCGTCACTATGAAAAGCACAGAGTCTATGTCTGGAGACTTTCTGCGTGCATTAATAGGAACATCAGCTCTTGCTCTGGTTTTTGCTTTTGTCAGCTTTCTTGTCATAACCAGGTGTCCTATAGAAGAGATTACGGCAGTTGTTCCATCTGAATTACTTCAGTCCGAAGAGATTCAATGCGCAGAAGTTCCATCCCAGAGTCCTGACGAAGTAGAAGAAGTATTGCTTTTTACAGAATTAAACCCGGAACTGGGTAAAGCAATGCGGGCTGCTATTCTTGAACATGCAGCTCAGGACGATTTGGGCCTTACAATGTATCGCAGTGGTGCCGGTAACAGAACTGCGATTATTTGGTTTTATACTCAAATAACCGGCGATGCTGAAGTCAGTCAGGCAATTCTTGATAATGCTGACGCCTTTGATATTCCTCTTTCACTTGCATTCGCCCTTGCTTGGGTAGAAAGCCGTTATCAGCCAAATGCAGTCAATAAAAACAGTAACAGTTCTATTGATCGTGGTCTGTTTCAGCTGAACAGCAATTCGTTTCCGGAATTAACAGTTGACCAGTTTTTTGATGCATCTTCCAGTGCCTACTACGGACTTTCTCATTTACGGTTCTGTCTTGATTATGCAGGAAATGATGTTGCTGCTTTGGCGATGTATAACGCCGGAACAACCCGGGTCCGTAAAAATGGCACTCCGCAGACAACATTGAACTATGTTTCAAGTATCATGAATTACCGTAACGGTCTTGATACGCTGTTCAGTGAGCAGTTTTCTGAAGACAATCTTTCTGAAACTGGTCAGTGGCTGGCCATGACCAGATAACTTACAGGCTGATAATCCGTACTGAGCAGCGGCGTTCTTCTAGCGTCTTGATATACAAACGCTGCTGTTCAGAAAATTCCCTCAGCTGTCCGACTCCATCAAATTTCTCAACTTTCCATCCTTTAGGAAACCATACGGAAGGAATGAATAATTCTGTGTCAGAATCACCGCTTGCTGTGGGGCAGATGGTGCTGTCCCATTCAAAGGTGAACACAGGAGAATCTGGATTGGAGATATCAAAGTGCATTTTTACCGGTTTTCCTTGCGTTGCAATGGCGTAGGGGCGGCAATATCCTTTCTGTGCCCGTAGCTGTTTATTCTCTCCATCGTAAATGCTGTTGTTTTCTCCATTCCAGCCGTCACCATATTCAGTATCGTTTGTCGCTGTATAGTTCCAGATTGCTGCTGATAGCAGTGAATCGTCAAACGCTGAATATAACTGTCCCAGCATATCTTCATGACGTGCCTTGTCTTTTGCTTCAAGGCTGGGTATTTTCAGTGACTTCAGCAGGTTGCTGAGCAGATTTGATTTGGTGTCAAAAGATGCCGGTACGGACGAAACAATAGGAGTAATGCCGGCTTTTCGGGATGCTGCAGCTTCTTCAATGGTGAACTGGCGTGCAGATGGTTCATAAAGTGAGAATTTCTGAACGATATGTTCCCGGATTTCACTGTCCTCATGGGTGTAGTCACAGTCATTGGTATCTGCCGTGTCATCTACTAAAAAAAGGTAATGGCTATGTTTTTTCTGCAGCGTTTCTATGAAGAAGAGCTGGAATGGTTTCAGAAAGTCGTTGAAGAAATGAACCGGCTCTCCCTTTCGGGTAGTAAAGTAATCCGGGTTTTGTAATACAGCGGTTTTCCAGGGGCATTGGAAACCTTCCAGCCAGATATCTGCACAGGGTGAATCAATCTGGTTCTGTACGTCTGATAAGCCGATGTAGCCGGCTGAAGTATTTGATGGCAGACTGAAACCGATGATCGCATCGCAGTCTTTAAGCCGGCGTGCCGTATGGTTCATGGCATTGATGAAATGTTCCTGAAGGTAATCCTGTACCGGATCTCCATCAATCATGAGGCCGGGAGCGTAGGTGTGGCCTCCATAGAAAAGCGTAAACAGGGTGCGACAGGCATATAACTGATAGTTGACACGCCAGTCATATGTTTCAGCTCTGTTGGGGTCTGTCATATAGGCAGAATGAGTATAGACAGCTCCGGCAGTATCCAGTTTAGTCAGGTCTATTCCGATTTTCTCAAGAATCCAGGCTGGCGCGCCGCACCCGCCGGTCCAGCGGCTGAATGCATTCATGCAAGGATCCAGAATGACATAAAAGCCGTATTCTTCAGCTTTTTTAATCAGGTTTCGAAGATAGGCCAGGTAATTTTCATCGTATTCTTCAGGACCGTCATGTTCTACTGCTTCCCAGGTGATTACCCAACGCAGTAGGGTAAAACCGCATGACTGCAAACGCAGAAAGTGGGCATCGGCTTCTTCTTCCGGAAATGGACGTCCGGTAAAACTTACTGCTTTTTTTTCGTTCAGAGATTCCTGATTATGAGTACGGCCATCAGGACATACCGGAATTTTAGCATCCCCACTAAGTGTGCAGCCGCGAAGAATACGGTTTCTGCCATGGTCATCAACGAAAAAACCACTGTTTACTGTCATACGTACATCATGTTTCATAAAAGTCACCTTGGAAAGCGTTATGTAAAAAATAAGACCACCGCAGCAGGAATCCTGTTACAGTGGTCTATCCATTTACATACGCACTATATGCTTTAAGACAGATTATCAGACAAATCTGACTATTCAGTTAAAATCTTAATAACCTGTGCTTTGTCTGAAGTTTTCAGAATCTGTTCGCGTTTTTCAGCGCTTTTGAACAGCAGACTAACTTCTGCAAGGAATTGTAAGTGCGGACCAGTTTTGTTTACCGGAGAAAGAGTCATGATGAAAATACGACATGGTTCCTGGTCCAGAGAGTCAAAATCAACAGGGTTGTCAGAAATACCGATACAAGCTACCAGATCACTAACGGTATCAGTTTTACCGTGAGGAATAGCAATACCGTGTTTCATACCGGTTGACATTTTTCTTTCGCGGTCGAGAACACATTCGCGTGCTGCTTCTTTATTGCTTACTTTGCCAGCAGCAATAAGAACTTCAAGCAACTCATCAATAATTTCTTCTTTGGTTGTTCCCTTCAGATGAAGGTTAACGGTTTCCGGTGTTAATACAGTTCGTAAGTTCATAGATTCAGTGTATGTTTCCTTGTTTCAAAAGTCAAGCATTAAAAAACGGCCGGAAGCGTAAACTTCCGACCATTTCAGTCGCAGATGACTCGCGGGTTTCGCCGTGGCGATACTCTAAGTGAGCACGCGAGTTTCACGCATGTGAAACTCGACAATTAATTGGTTGGCACTTCAGTGCCAACCAATTAATTAATACATTCCGCCCATATCACCCATACCGCCGGCAGCAGGAGCTGCAGCAGGTGGTTCAGGAATGTCGGTAATTGCACATTCAGTGGTCAGCAGCAGGCTTGCAACAGAAGCGGCATTCTGCAGTGCGGTACGGGTAACCTTTGCAGGGTCAATGATACCGGCAGCCATCATGTCTTTCCATTCCATGCTGTAAGCGTCAAAACCGATGCCTTTATCAGTGTTCTTGGCCTTATCAGCAACAACGGCACCGTCGATTCCGGCATTTTCTGCAATCTGGCGGATAGGTTCTTCCAGAGCACGCTTAACAATCTTGAATCCAACTTTTTCATCGTCAGTCAGGGTAGAAACATCTGCTTTTTCAAGGGCTTTAGAAGCTTCAATCAGGGCAAGACCACCACCACAAACGATACCTTCTTCAAGAGCAGCACGGGTAGCTGCCAGAGTATCTTCTACGCGGTGTTTCTTTTCTTTCATTTCTACTTCAGTAACAGCACCAATGTTGATAACAGCAACGCCACCAGACAGTTTTGCAAGACGTTCCTTCAGCTTTTCTTTGTCGTAGTCAGAAGTTGCGCTTTCAATCTGGGTTTTGATTTCTGCAATACGGTTTTTGATGGCATTTGATTCTCCGGCTCCGTCAACGATAGTAGTGTTGTCTTTGTCGATTTTTACTGATTTTGCGGTACCCAGCTGGCTCAGTTCGGTAGCTTCCAGTTTGTAGCCCAGTTCTTCGGTAATAACCTGTCCACCGGTCAGAATGGCGATATCTTCCAGCATTGCCTTGCGGCGGTCACCAAAGCCAGGAGCTTTAACGGCAACGGTTTTCAGAGTTCCGCGCAGGTTGTTTACGATAAGGGTAGCAAGTGCTTCGCCGTCCATATCTTCACAGATAATTACCAGAGCACGGCCGGTCTGTGCAACTTTTTCAAGCAATGGCAGCAGATCTTTCATGTTGCTGATTTTTTTGTCGTGGATAAGGATCAGTGGGTTGTCATAAGCTGCTTCCATGCGGTCACGGTCGGTTACGAAGTAAGAAGAAATGTAACCGCGGTCAAACTGCATACCTTCTACAAAGTCGGTAGTGGTTTCCATGGTTTTTGATTCTTCTACGGTAATTACACCGTCTTTACCAACTTTTTCAATGGCTGAAGCAAGAATTGAACCGATTTCAGCATCGTTGTTTGCAGAAATGGTTGCAACGTGTTTAACATCATCACCACCTTTTACGGCAACAGATGAGTTTTTGATTTCTTCAACGGCCAGAGCAACAGCTTTGTCCATACCGCGTTTCAGTTCGATAGGAGTCATGCCTGCTGCAACAGATTTCAGACCTTCGCGAACCATTGAGTAAGCAAGAACGGTTGCAGTGGTGGTACCGTCACCGGCAACATCGTTGGTTTTTGAAGCAACTTCTTTTAAGAGCTGTGCACCCATGTTTTCAAATGGATCTTCCAGTTCAACTTCTTTTGCAACGGAAACACCGTCTTTGGTAATGGTTGGTGCACCGAATTTTTTGTCCAGCATAACCAGGCGTCCTTTAGGACCCAGGGTAACTTTTACGGCTTTAGAAATCTGTTCAACGCCGCTCAACAGTTTTTTGCGTGCGTCTTCATTAAAAACGAGCTGTTTAGCCATGTTTGTCTCCTATAAAGCCACCGCTGCAGCGGCAGCACACGTATTGTACGTTGCGGAACGGTTTCCTGACAACGAATATTTGTTTCACAAGTACCAAGAATTTACTCAAATTATTTCCAATCGTCTACTGTTTTTTTAGTTCATGGAATATAGTAGAAAGGGTCTGATATTATTGGGAAGGGAGAAGTGAAATGAGTGATACAGTAATCCGGTGGGGTGTTATTGGCACCGGTCATATAACGGAAAAAGTAATGCCGGCTATAAAAGGAACTGCCGGTTGTGAGCTGTATGCGGTAGCCAGCCGGACACAGGAAAAGGCAGAGGAATTTGCCAGCCGGTGGGGATGTACCAAGGCATATGGTTCTTATGATGACTTCTTTGCAGATAGCGATATTGATGCTGTGTATATAGCAACTCTTCATGTGAGTCATGCGGAATTAAGTATTCGGGCTCTGAATGCCGGAAAACATGTTGTCTGCGAAAAGCCGGCTGGTGTAAATGCTGAACAGTTGCGACAGGTTCTTGCCGTAGCAAAAAAGGCCGGAAAGTTCTTTATGGAAGCCATGTGGACTCGTTTTCAACCTGCCTGGCTCCGTGCCATGGAATTGATTGCCGGTGGAAAAATCGGTGCTGTTAAGGCAATTTCGGCAGATTTCTGCTTTGACGGCTCTCCCCGGCCCACAGAACGTCTTTTTACTCCTGCTTTGGCCGGCGGAGCTTTGCTTGATGTCGGCATTTATTCCGTAATGGCAGCTTTGGACGGTGCAACAGCTGCATCCAGAATGTCCACAGTTGCTGACAGGATGGCCGCAGTTGCTGACAGGATGGCTGAGTCTGTCGAAGCCTCGTTTTCCGCCGTTAAGCCTGCAACCATGGTCAGCACCTGCCGCATGACACCTTCCGGTGTAGACGGGTTTAATTCAATTTCCATGACCTTTGATAACGGCATTGTGGCAACTTTAACTTCTGCCATTGATACCGGCTGCGGAAATTACCTGAAAAGTGCCCGTTTTGTTGGTGATAAGGGCATTATTCATCTGCCGCTATTCTGGCAGGCTCAGGAAGTGAATCTGATTGGACCCGATGGTGCCATGGCAGAACGTATTGCACTGCCATTTGCCATTACCGGTTACGAATATGAATTTGAAGAAGCTGTGCGCTGTATCAATGCCGGATTATGCGAAAGTCCTCGGCATACCTGGGCAGATGCACTACATCTGATAGAAACTCTGGATGACTGCCGCCGGCAGTGGGGACTGAGATATCCGTTTGAAGGTGGGGACGTGACATGGCCCCTTCGACAGGTTCAGGGATCCTTGAGTGGAAGTACGGGCGGAGGGTTGCTGCAGGCTGCTGGAGCCACGAGAAAAGCCGATCCTGCCGCTGCCGTAGACGTTGCAACTGCCGCAGCTTCTGCTGCCATGGACGGCAGCGAAGAGTTCGGGTTTGCGACAGCAAATCCCGGTAAGTTGGATTCGCATGGATGCGAATCCAACGTCGTGATTTATACTGATGGCGCATGCAGTGGTAATCCTGGCCGTGGTGGATGGGGAACTGTTGTGCTGGCAGATGGTCAGGAAAAGCATCTTTCCGGCGGCGAAAAACTGACTACCAATAACCGCATGGAACTGATGGCCGCCATAGAAGGCCTTGAATACGTGCTGGAGCATGCTGAACTTACAGGCCGTCCGGTAACTATGATCTGCGACAGCCAGTACGTAAAAAACGGCATTCAGAGCTGGATTAAGTCTTGGAAGAAAAACGGATGGAAGACGGCCAGTAAAGAGCCAGTAAAGAATAAGGATCTGTGGCTGGAACTTGATGAAGCTGCCGGAAAATTGAATATCGAGTGGCGGTGGGTTAAAGGACACGCCGGCAACAAATACAACGAAATCTGTGATCAGCTGGCCGTAGCAGCAGCGAAAAAACAGTAAGATTACACTACTGCCTGCGTACCGGCCCCGCCGCTACCGGGCTGTCAGTATCATGGTTACTGTTGTTTTTTCACTGTTGCGCCTGTAACGATGTACGTACTGTCATGCTGAACTTGATTCAGCATCTGCAGTACGTATGGTGCATAGATTCCGAAACAAGTTCGGAATGACGCAACAACGTGAACGCCAGCAGCCCTGAAACCTGTCGATAGAGAAGGGGCCGTAAGGCCCCTTCTTTATTTATGGACTTTAGTCCGTGAAAACGTGAAGCGAAGCGGAATGTTTTCACAATAAACCACCCGCTATGCGGGTGAGCGACAAATGCTTATAGCAAAAAAAGCTTTTCTCGAAAGTGTACAATAAGATTGTTCAAGTCTATTGCGTAACACCAAGGAGAAAAGCTAAATGGCAAATATAAGAGACTCATTGAGTCATACAAAATGGTTGTGTAAATACCACATAGTGTTTACACCGAAGTACCGAAGAAAAGCAATATACGGACAATATAAAGAAAGTATCGGGCTGATATTACGGCAGTTGTGTAACTACAAAGGTGTGGAAATTATAGAGGGACACTTGATGCCCGACCATGTACACATGTTGGTAAGTATACCACCGAAGTACAGTGTGTCGCAAATTATGGGATATTTGAAAGGTAAGAGTAGCCTGATGATATTTGATAAGCATGCGAACTTGAAATATAAGTTTGGGAACCGCCATTTCTGGGCAGAAGGATATTACGTAAGCACAGTTGGCTTGAATGAAGCAACAATTGCAAAATATATCCGGGAACAGGAAGCCCATGATATAGCAATGGATAAGGTTGCTGAAAAAGAATACGAAGACCCTTTTAAGGGTAGCAAGTAATACCAACGGCCTTTTAAGGGCCAGCGGGTGATAAGTTGCAATAGGCTTGAACGTAAGTGAAAGCTTGGGACTTAAGTCTCAGCTTGAGGCCCTAGCCTTATAGGCTAAGTGCAAACCACCCCTTTGAGGGGTGGTTATGATTTGGCTATGTCTGTAAAAAGTGTTGCTGAATGCTACACAGCAACAAAGATTATACAGGAATGCCACAAATCGAGAGGAGGGACAATACAGGCAAAAATTGTTGAAGCCCGGCGTCCATGCGGTCAGCATGGACTGTACATAGTTTCTACGCCGGGATTCACCAATAGCGACGGTCGGTTGTGTTGCATTGCAACACAACCTTACTGAGTTTTGCTAACGCAAAACTCAACAGTTGTAACGTCATTCACAGCGGTTTTGCATG
>JAZLGC010000067.1:0-72100 GCA_045616125.1 Treponemataceae bacterium
TACTGCATTGCACAGTACCTCCACAGCGAGATTTCGGTCCCCACATCAAAATACTGCCGGCAGCGCTAGAAGGCAATAGAAAAAATATATGTTGCTGTAGACAAGATATTTAAACCCCGTCTAAAATAAAATTACATTTTGAATTAGACGGGGTTTTTATTCCATGTATATTTTTCGCACTTTGCAGTCACAGGTAAAAAAACTAAGCACCTTTTTCCCGGTGATTCTAGTAACAGGACCACGGCAAGTTGGAAAAACGACTATGCTCAAAAACTGTATGGAAAAAAACCGGACTTTTGTTTCTCTAGATGACCTTGAAATCCGGAATCTTGCAAAGAATGATCCATCGCTGTTTTTTCAGAAATACAAAACACCTCTTTTAATTGACGAGATTCAATATGTCCCGGAACTTTTTCCATACATAAAATCAATTGTTGACCAATCTGATGAAGATGGAATGATTTGGCTTACGGGAAGCCAGCAGTTTTTACTGATGCAGAATGTTACAGAAAGTCTTGCAGGGAGGGTTGGAATCCTGGAAATGCAAGGTTTTTCAATTGCTGAAAAAGAGAAAAAAATAAGTGCTCCTTTTTTGCCATCAAACCATATCTTCGATACAACAAACCAAAAAGATGTGCCTGTCATTTTCAAGGAAATATGGCTCGGCTCATATCCTCGATTATGTATAAATGAAAATGCCATAGATTTCTGGGAACTATTTTATTCATCCTATGTTCAGACATACATTGAAAGAGATGTAAGATTCTTGACAAAAATAGGCGATGAGCTTTCCTTTATGAAATTCATGAGGACAGTCGCTGCAAGAATTGGCAATTTACTGGATTACAATGATATTGCAAAAGATGTTGGAATTTCACAGCCGACCGCGAAAGCATGGTTGAGCATTCTTGTTTCATGCGGAATTGTTTTTTTTCTTCAACCTTATTCGAGCAATGTAACTAATAGAATTGTGAAAACTCCAAAAGTATATTTCAGTGACACAGGTCTTGCCTGTTATTTAACCGGCTGGAAGACAAGCGAAGTTCTTGAAAACGGAGCTATGAGCGGAGCTTTTTTTGAAAATTATGTTGTTTCAGAGATTCGGAAATCGTACATTCACAATGGGAAAATACCTGCATTGTATTTTTATAGGGATAAAGACAAAAGGGAAATTGATTTGATTCTTGAAGAAAATTCTGTTCTGTATCCTGTTGAGATAAAGAAAAAGTCAAATCCAAATAAAACTGACATAACAAATTTCAAAGTGCTTGAACAATTACCCGTCTCTATTGGTACAGGAATGGTTATTTGTCTTACAAAAAATAATTTACCGATAACCGATACTGTTTTATCAATGAACGTTCAGGATTTGTAGTGCAGAAAGAAACGCTGCTACCTGTTTTTCGTACTCGGTTGGGTTTGTGGCGTAGCTGAGGGCGTGGTTGGCGCCGGGGCACAGGTAGAGCTCTGTTTTTGGGGTGACGGAGGGGCTTTGTCGAATAGTGTCATGCTGAACTTGATTCAGCATCTGAGATCCCGAAACGAGTTCGGCATGACATGGCGCGGTATCGGGATGACAAGGCGCGGTATCGGGATGACAAGGTGTTGGCCCAGGGATCCTGAGAGTGGGCTCAGGGGTCCTGTGAGTGAGCTCAGGGTGGCTGAGCGTAGTCGAAGCCCCCTGTGCGCTCAATGTGCAGAACATTTTCTGGGCATTTGAAGGGATGATGAAGTCGTCGGCAGCTCCATGGATGAACAGGACGGGAGTTGTGGTGTGTTCCAGGGCTTTGTAGGGTTCAACGCTGAAAAGGCGGTAACCGTGCAGCAGTACATTCAGGTTACTGGCAGCATGAGCAAAGATTGGTGGCAGATGATACAGCCGGGTGCACAGGTCAATCATCAGGTCTTTAAGGCTGGCATAGCCGCAGTCTGATATGAGGAACGAGAAGTGAACACCATCGGCATGCTGTCGGGTGGCGTTGTCATGCTGGTAAGAGGCGTTGTCATGCTGAACTTGATTCAGCATCTGAGATCCCGAATCAAGTTCGGGATGACATGGTATGGTATCGGGATGACATGGTGTTTTATCGGCAAGGCCCAGGGCGAGGACGGAGCTGGCAGATCCCAGAGATTCGCCATGTAAGCCGATGGAAATGTCTGAACCAAAGCGGGAACGGAGCGCTGCAGCTATATCGATGATGTCCCGGCTTTCAATGGGGCCCATGCTGGTCCAGCTTTTTTTGTTTACGCCATGATTTCTCAGGTCATAGATGTAGCAGTTAAAACCGAGGTTATGAAACATATGAACGTATTTGTGGGTTTCGGTGCGGCGGTTGGTCCAGCCGTGGGTGATGATGACCCAGTGAGAGATCCCGAAACAAGTTCGGGATGACATGGTGCAGTGTTGGGATGACAAGGTGCAATGTCCGGATGACACGGGGACACTGTAGATTATGGTGCCGTGGAGCAGGTAGCCGTCTCGGGTGATAACATTCCAGTCTTCGGTGGGTAAATCGTCCAGGGTTTTCCACGTACCGTTGGAGATTTCGTCGCTTATGGATTTTTCTTCCGTCATCAATTTCGGCTTTGTCATAAAATGAATAAAGTAAGCACTTACCGCTATCAGAACGGCAAAGCTCAGACAAATAACGGCTATCAGTATCCATAATGCAAAAATCATCAAGCACTCCTTAATACCAGTATGCCACAAAGATGCTGCAGAAACGAAAACTTTATCTAGAATTATGTTTCATTCATTTATTGTTATCAAGAAGGGAACAAACCATTACTGGGTTTTCCTGACCGTCATATCTATCATTTTCATCAGAAATACAGATATATCCTGCATTTTCGTATCGCTGACGGTTATCATCATTAAACCTGATATCGGCTTCAAGTGAAATGAAAGGAATATTTATATGAGGATAAAAAAAATCGAGATACAAGCTTTTCACCGTATTCGTCACAAGCTTGATAAAATGACAGTACTCAGAATCCATTTTTAATGCAAGTCGCTGGATAACTATAGTTCCTACTTCTTCTTCCGAAATACCAAATTCTGTTCTTAATGTTCTGTTAAATCGAACAGAGCCTGCAGATATGGTAAAATATCCCACCATATCTTTTAATGCAGGGGTATCAGATTCAGTATCCCGCAAGACTACAAGATAGGTTTGTGAAATATGTTGATCTGCTTGAACTTTTGCAACATTCTGTAAGAAATCATCATATTCCGAATCAATAGTTCGAAATTTACTATAATCAAAACCGTAATATTCACACTCTTCAAGAGTAAGAACCGCAAGTTGAGAAGAAATAGCAAGTAAATCGATTTTTTGATCTTTACCTATATCAGGCACGTACACTACCAGCCAATCTTAGCAGATACTGTCTTCAAATCTTGAGAAAGATTCTTTACTTCAGCCGGGGTAGTCTTCCGATGTAACTTTTCTGCTATCCATTTAGCAGCTGAAGGAGAATTAACCGTAAAACTACTTTTAAAAGGTTTTTTCTGAACTGCGGCCATATTATCCTCCTGAAAAATCACTATCTTGTAGAAGTATATAACGAGTTTGCCTAAAATACTACAAAATTATCTATTGGTCAACTTCGGTTTCTGACACAATTTGCCTTTTCTGTCGAAGTGAGGTATATTTGTACCATATGAAACCAACACTTGTAGTACTTGCTGCCGGTATGGGCAGCCGTTATGGCGGCGTTAAGCAGATTGACGCCGTTGGATCACACAATGAATGTCTTCTTGATTACGCAAGCTATGATGCTGTTCAGAGCGGATTCGGCAAAATTGTATATATTATCCGCCCGGATATCGAAAAAGATTTCCGTGAACGCCTTTTTGACCGGGTTGCCGCCAACTGCAATGCCGAATACGTATTTCAAACCCATGAATCGCTTTTAACCCCTGATCAGATTGTTGTATCGTCAGAACGCACCAAGCCATGGGGAACCGTGCACGCTTTGCTTTGTGCAAAAGATTCCGTAGACACCCCCTTTGCCATCATCAATGCCGATGACTTTTACGGCCGGGAATCATTTAGCACCATTGCTTCTTATCTTTCTACCCTGCCCTGCGACAGCACCAATCACGCTATGGTTGGCTATTACCTGAAAAACACCATGAGTAAAAGTGGTTCTGTAAGCCGCGGTATCTGCAGTGTTACCGGTTCAAAAAGCGCCATTCCTCTGTTAAGCAAGGTAGAAGAAAACCTGAAGATTTACTGGGCACCAAAAGGAGCCGAAATTGACGGCAAACCCATTATCACTGAAAATCCCAAGGGTGTAAAAACAGGTTTAACCGGCGAAGAATGGGTCAGCATGAATTTGTTCGGCTTTACGCCTGCTATTTTTGACCACATGACTGAGTACTGGAACAGTTTTATTGCACTGAATGCAGCGCATCCTAAAGCCGAAGCACTGCTGAGTACAGCGGTTCAGGACATGATTATACGCGAAAAAGGCAACATGCGTGTTTTTGGCACCCACGAAACCTGGTTCGGCATGACATATCCTGAAGACCGCCCTTTGGTAAAACAGAGTATTGCCGATAAAATTGCTGCCGGTATGTACCCTGAAAAACTATGGGATAAATAAACCAGATTATTCAGTTTTTTGCGAATTTTACCGGAACCGAACTGTCATGATACCAGTAGGTATTTTTTGAAATTCGCTCAATTATCATAGTTGGATTTAAATCTGGAAGAATGGAACGCATCTGGTTAATGTACGCGTACAAAGTCTGGATGCGTTCACTTTCAGCTGCCGGCCACAAATACCTGCTCATGGAATCAAGGTGGATATCCCGGTCTTTATGTCCTTCCAGATACTTGATAACAGGCACATGTGATGGCCGCAGATGGTATTTGTGCAGCAGGTCCTTTTCTTCTTCGGTCCGTTTTACACCGGTCATTTCCACAATGCGGTAATAATCTCTGTTCTTAATGAGAATAGGCCGCAGTTCATGCATGATATCGTAATATGCGTTGTATTCCAGACCGTTCAGAACCATGTTTGTCGCCCGGATTTCATACAGAAAATGTACAGCAAAATGCCGGTTGTGACTGAGTACATGTTCCTGTACGTCAAAATACGGTACAGCATAGGTCTGTTCATCAATTAACAGCAGCGACAGATCTTTTGTTTCCTTCATGTAACGAAACAGTTTTCTGAATCCAGGTATTACATCACAGTGGAACCCCATATCCGTAATAACATCTGCCAGCTGCTGGCTGAAACCTTTTCTTTTGCTGTAGATACATACTTTAAAATTCATGTTAATCCTCCCAATTTTTAATACATGCGCGCATACATTTTCTTATATTATTGATAAATAAATTCATTTATTAATAATAATTTAATGCGTAATCAGTAGAAATTAATATGGGAATTATTTCGGATTAGGGTAATTTTTTCGGTTTTAGCCCGTTTTTTTGAATTTTTTTTTATTTTTTTCAAAAAAACTGCAATTTTTTTTCTCTCAGACATACATATATATCTTTTGAAAACATTTTTACTATTGGAGAATATGTATGAGTGATGAATTACTTAACAATCCGCAGGAACTGACTGTTTTTGATTACCCTCTGCCAGAACCTGCTGCTGATCGGAAAACAAGGGATAGCGTCTTTACAGATTTGTTTCATCGTCCCAAATATGCATTACAACTATTTAAGGTCCTTCATCCAGAAGCCACGAATGTCACAGAAAAAGACATTACCGCTGTTACCATTAAAAATGTGTTTGCATCAGGGCAATATAACGATCTTGGGATGATTGTCGGTGACCGGTTGATTATTCTGGTTGAATCGCAGACTGACTGGAATCCAAATATGGCACTTCGCTGCTTTTTTTACATTGCTGACACTTATCAGCGGTATATCTCAAAAAATCAGATTGACTTGTTCAGTAAAAAAATGATTAAGCTGCCCAAACCTGAGTTTTATGTTATTTATACCGGACCATCACGTACCCGAGAATCGGTTATGCCACTGAGTAATCATTTTGTTGACTGTTCTGAGGAATTTGGAGGTCTTTTTCAAGACGATAGCATTCCACTTCAGTTGAACGTAAAAATGCTGTATAATGCAGAAGATGGTAATATTCTGAAGCAATATTTTGACTATTGTTGGATTTTTACCCAACAGATAGCTGCTTGCCATGGCGACAGGATGCAGGCTATAAAAAATACCATTTCCATATGCCAGGACAACGATGTTCTTGCAGAATATATCCGCGAACACAAGCCGGAGGTTGAGAATACCATGATTACTTGTTTACAGGACGACGATTACATCATGAGAATTCATATGCTGAATCTGGAAAAAGATGCCATTGAAAAAGGGCTTGCCGAAGGCCGAGCTGAAGGAATGGCTAAGGGTCTAGCAGAAGGTCTAGCAGAAGGTCGAGCAGAAGGTCGAGCAGAAGGTTTAGCCGAAGGAAGATCAGAGGGTCGAGCGGAGGGAATAGCTGAAGGCATTGAACTTGGACGCCTTGAAACCGAAGCAAAATACAAAGAATTGCTGGCAGAAAAAGAGGCTTTGATTGCAAGTCTTCTAGCAAATCAGAAAGGCTAAGAATTACGTTCGGTCAGCGCAGTAAGTATTAGCTGTTCTGCTGATGCATTACCGGACAGGTACCGATTGTGAATATCCTGCAACCGGTTCTGGGTAAGAGATAAAGTCTGGGTGGGATCAGTTATACCGGATTCGGTATCACGGCGAAGAATCAGAATTGTATCGGCCAGAGACAGGGCTTCTTTTATATCGTGGGTTGCCATAATAACGGTGCGCTGAGCCCCCTTTTTATCCAGATACTGCAGATGTTCAAACAGTTCCAGAAGCTGCAGCCGCAGATTCAGATCCTGACTTTGAAAAGCTTCATCCATAAGAAGAACCGGCGCCGGATACGCAAAAGCCCGAGCCAATGCGACCCGCTGCTTTTCGCCGCCGGAAAGCTCTGTTACACGAGCCCCGGCTTTGTGACTCAGTCCAACTTGGTGCAACAACTGCAGTGCCCGTTCAGTGGCAGCTTTTTTCCCCATGGTACGGTACAAAGGTGCTGCAATATTCTGTACAACAGACAACGCCGGCAGCAATCGTGGTTCCTGAAAAATATAGGACACTGTCCGGTGCATACCGGAAGTTTTGACAGGTTCTGGAAGAAGACCGGCAATATAATCCAGTAAGGTGGTTTTGCCGGCCCCGCTCGGTGCAATGAGTGCAGTTACTGAACCTGCTGAAAAGGTGTGCGTAAAGTTTTGGTACACCGTTCTGCCGCTACGAACGGAAGTAAAGTTCTGCACTCTGACTTCCATAGGTTGAAGGGACATCTTGTAGGGAGCAAAAATGTCATGCTGAACTTGTTTCAGCATCTTATTGGGATCCCGAAACAAGTTCGGGATGACATTATCTTTATGCGGGATGACATTATCTTCATGCGGGATGACAGGGACGGCATGCTGGATGACGAGGGCTGCCTTTGGGATGACAGTAATAGATTTTCGGAAAACGGTTTCCAGGATAAAACTCACCGTTACCAGAATAAGGGTAATGGCAAAAACGTCTGCAGTTTCCAAATGCACTTTAGCGGTCTGCATGGCCGTTCCCAGGGCTTTCTGCGGCAAACTGATAACCTCTGCAGCAACCACCACTTTCCAGGTCTGGGCAAATGCTGTTACGGCACCGGCACTGAATACCGGCAAAGCGGACGGTATGTAACACCAAAGCACTTTCTGAGCCCGTGTAAAACCATACGCACGGCACATATCCAGCAATTTTGTATCTGTTGAAGTAAGCCCTTTATGAACTGAGGCAGTTACCACAGGCATGGTCATAATGACAGCAACAAAAACCGGCACTGTTCCCGTAGTAAACCAGAAAAGAGCAATAAGGATAAATGAAACCACCGGAGCAGCCTTAATAAAGGCAAAGGGAATGCGCAGAAACCGTTCTGCTGCAGGAACAAAAGCCTGCACTGATCCAATAAGAACCGATAGCAGAACGGAGATTGCAAAGGCAGATACTACACGGCCCAAGGTTGCAGCAAGTTGCGCACGGAACCCTGCAGTTCTTAGTAGCTGCCAGGAACGGAGCAGAACCGTTGCAGGGTCCGGAAGTATCAGAGGAGAATCAACTGCGCGTTCCAGACATACCCATACCACCAGCAGAAAGGCAAGGGGGATGAGGACGGTCTGAACCAGGCGTTTTATGGCTGATTTCATGGTTAGTTACATTTCAGGGATCCCGAAACAAGTTCGGGATGACATCGTCGGAGTCCCGAGTGTCATGCTGAACTTGTTTCAGCATCTCATCACTTGAAGTAGAAACCGGCATCCGGCAGTTTGCCGCCGATAGATTCAGGAGCAAAAGTCAGGAATACCTTGAGCAGGTTTTCTACCTGTGGACGAGCTTCTTCAGCCGATGCATAAGTAAAGTTTGCATAGGGAACAGATTTTGCAACAATGGCAGCTTTAAGCCCCAGGGTATGTTTTTCTACCAGTTTGCCTGCTTCAGCCGGATTAGCGTTGGTCCATTCAATTGACTGTTTATAGGCGGCAAGGAAAGCACGAACTGTTTCAGGATATTTCTGTGCGAACTCGGCACGTACAACGATTACAGTCATAGGGTAATTAACCGGGCCCCATTCTTTCTGCAGATCAATGGCACGGCGAACGTCAGGTGAGTTCATGCAGGCAACGGTAGCAAATGGTTCCGGTACGCAGGCGGTTTCAATTTTGCCTGATGCAATGGCGGCAGCCAGTTCAGCAGTAGGAATTGAATAGTCCAGGTTCACAGAAACGCCGTTCTTGTCTGCCAGATAGCGCATCATGTATTCAGGGGTGGCACCCTGGCCGGCAACGTATACGGTTTTGCCGTTCAGATCTTTCATTGTTTTGATTGCCGGGTTACGGGTAATGACGGTCAGCATACCGTTGCCGCAGACACCAGCCATAATGATTCTGCCTTTGTTGGCGTTGTACACCTTTGCGGCAGCATTGGGCGGAAGAATTCCGATGTCATATTCGCCCTTGATGATTTTGGGCAGAAACACGTCAGCAGCTCCGGCGTTTTCAAATACGCTTTCTACGCCACCCAGGTCAGGATGGTTTTCAAACAGATATGCCATACCAACGGCACTTGGACCGTTAAGGGCAGCAACACGAACAACTGCAGGGGTTTCTGCTGTTAAGGCTGTGGCACCAAGCATGCCGGCAAGAAGTATACCGGCAACCAAATGTACAATTTTTTTCATAATCTATCTCCAGTCATGCTGAACTTGATTCAGCATCTATTTTTTTGAGATCCCGAAACAAGTTCGGGGTGACATCATGTGCAATCGGGATGACATTATCCGCGTTACTTAGTCAGGGCCACTGAGCCTGCCGAAGTGTCACTGACCGTCTTTTGAGACTTCTCTTTCTTAGCAGCGCCCTTCGACAAGCCGATTCGAGACGTGGGACCCTTCGACAAGCCGCTACGAGACTTCGGACCCTTCGACAAGCTCAGGGATCCTTCGTTGCGAATCAGGGATCCTGTCTTGAAATCTACCGTTATAGTATCTCCGGGTTTTACATCACCTGCAAGAATCATCAGGGCGGCTGGATCTTCTATTTCGCGCTGAATCAGACGGCGCATAGGTCGTGCACCAAACTGCGGTTCGTATCCGTTTTCAATCAGATATTCCCGGGCGGATGGTTTTAACTTCAAAGAAAGGCCCTGCTCTTTCAGGCGGTCCTCAAATTCAGAAAGCTGGTTATCAAGAATCCTGCTGACTTCGGCCTTACTCAGCGTAGTAAATACTACCGTGTCATCAATACGGTTCAGCAATTCGGGACTCATGATCTTTTTCAGCTCGCTTAAGGCGCTCTGCTTCATATCGTCATAATCCATCAATCCGTCCCCACTGCTGCTGAACCCCAACCGGTTACCGGTAGTTATCTGCCGCGCTCCCGCATTACTGGTCATGATGATAACCGTATTCCGGAAGTTTACCGTGTGCCCCAGGTTATCCCGCAGCTCGCCTTCTTCAAGCATCTGAAGCAGAAGATTGAAAATATCAGGATGAGCCTTCTCAATTTCGTCCAGCAGAACAACACTGTACGGATTGCGGCGCACTTTTTCCGTCAGAACGCCACCTTCTTCATATCCCACATATCCCGGAGGAGCACCTACCAGACGGCTTGAGGTGTGCTTTTCCATAAAATCCGACATATCAACGCGGATCAGAGCATCTTCACTTCCAAAAAGGAACCGGGCAAGGGTCTTAGCCAGTAACGTCTTACCGACACCAGTTGGGCCCAGGAAAATAAAAGATCCCTGAGGCCGCTTAAAGCTTGATACCCCGGCACGACTCCGGCGTACAGCGCTGCTTATCAGCCGGATAGCCTCATCCTGCCCTACAACGGTTTTGTGCAGTTCCTCTTCCATATGCAGAAGCCGTGATGTTTCGGCCGTATTCAGCTGTTCCATGGGAATACCGGTAATGGTGTTGAGCACCGTACAGACATCGTGCACGGTTACGGTATTTCGGGCCGTTATGGTAGTTGGCAGCCGGTTCTTACCAAGTTCTTCGGCACGGAGACGCAGAATGCGCACTTCATCACGTACCTGGGCCGCCCGTTCGTAATTCTGGCTTTCTACCATCTGATTCTTTTCTTCAATCAGAATGGCAATCTGTTTTTCAAGCTCTGCCAGTTCTGCCGGGCGTTCGTCAGCTTCAATCTTTTTTAATGCTCCGGCTTCGTCCAGAAGATCAATGGCTTTGTCGGGCAGAAAACGGTCGGTTATGTAGCGGCGGCTGAAAGTAACGATGGCCTTTATCACACCATCTGCATACTTAACGTGATGGTATTCTTCGTACTTTTTCTTTATTCCTTCAAGAATTGCTTCCGTTTCTTTATCGCTTGGTTCATTTACCTGCACAATCTGAAACCGGCGTTCAAGGGCAGCATCTTTTTCAAAATACTTCCGGTATTCTTTTAATGTGGTGGCACCGATGCATTGCAGTTCACCGCGGCTTAATGCAGGCTTCAGCATATTGCTGGCATCCATGGAACCTTCTGCCCCACCCGCTCCAATCAGTGTATGAAGTTCATCAATGAATATAATGATGTTTTTCTGTTCCTGAATTTCCTTGATAATGCGCTTCATGCGCTCTTCAAATTCACCGCGATACTTGGTTCCGGCGATTACCAGAGCAAGATCAAGAACAATTACCCGTTTGTTTATCAGGTTTCCGGGTACCGTTTCTGAGACAATGCGCTGGGCAAGGCCTTCAACAATGGCCGTTTTACCGACGCCTGGTTCACCTACCAGCACCGGATTATTCTTGTTGCGGCGGCTTAGAATCTGAATAAGCCGCTGAATTTCACGGTCTCGTCCTACTACCGGATCTATAGTTCCATTCCGAACCTGTGCGGTAAGATCTTTACTGAATTCTGCAAGAAAACTTTCTGCAGAACCCTGACTTTCGCTATTACCTCTTTTTTTACCTGCTGTAACGCCATCAGAATTCCGACCGGTATCTGCAGTATCTCCGTCTCTTCCTCCATTACCACTGCCCCGCAGGCTGCCGTTGGCTGATGAATCAACTTCTTTAAGGGTGTTTATCACGGTTTGCCGCATTTCATCCAGCGTAAGGGGAATTTCCATAAAATACCGTGCTACAGTGCTGTTATCTTCCCGAATGGCGGCAAGAAGCAGATGTTCGGTACCGATATACTCATGGCGCAACGAACGTGATTCCACCGAGGCAGTGTCCAGAAGACTCCTAAGTCTGCGCGAAGGCGGTATGTCTGAATCCCGGTTAGGGGTAGTAAAAGCAGAATCTGTTTTGGGCATGTTCTGACGCAGAGCAAGTTCAAGCATCAAGGTGTTTACGCCTGCATTGTGCATGGCGTGGTAGGCAACACAGTCGGTCAGTTCCAGGATGGCTAATACAACGTGTTCCGGATACAGCAAGGTACTGCCCATGTTTCGGGCAATGCGCTGTGAGTAAAATACCAGTAATTTCTGGGCGCGTGGTGATAAACCTTTAATCATATACACTCTCTTTTTTAAGTACCTTTTTACCGGACCCTTCGACAGGCTCAGGGATCCTGAAACGTCCTGGCAGGGTCACTGAGCCTGTCGAAGTGCCACTGCCCATTAGTCCCTGGTCAGCAGTTCTGCAGCGGCTTCCTGCAGAATTAGCGCTCTCAGCCGGTCAATCTGCTGCTCTTCGGTCCTTACATCGTCTTCAAATTCCAGATTGCCGGTGCGGATAACAAACCCCAACTGGGCAGTCTGAATACGGTTCAACAGTACAAAAAAATCAGTTTTTTTCAGGCCGGTAACATGGCCCAAATCATACGCCCATTTCATGGCAGAAACCAGTTCAATACCTTCATGCAGGTTCAGGAACTTGCACGAATTAACGGTAGCAAGAGCCCGGCCTGTTTTATCACGAATGGTAGTCGGAATAGACTGCTCCAGATCAAGACGTGACTTCCGTTCAATTTCAATAATATTGCGTGTAGTCTGCACCACCTGGGCAATAAGATCTGTTTCACTCAAAGGCCAGCGGCTGCCGGTGGAAATGCGGTACCAGCTGCCCAGTGCTTTGGCATTGCCCAGCGGAGATGTAGCATAGCAGGCATAAACATCAAACCCCTGTTCAATAAGGGAACGGAACAGTTTTTCATGCAAAGCCGCCTGTGTAAGGCTTGGAAGATGCAGCTGAACCGAGATTTTAAGGCCGGTGCCGGCATCACGCAGATTAGCTGTATGATAGCCGTTTTTCACATCGCCAGAGAACAAGAGGTATTCCTGCAGCTGCCGGTCAATTTCTGCACACTCATCGTACACTTTCTGCGGACAGAATCCGGTCATAACATTGGACAGATGCAGATGATCCTTCCGGTTAACAGTACAGGTTACCCGGCCGTCATCACGGACAACGGCGCCGGTTTCAAGTTTATTGAGCATATCGGTAGTAAGAACACCCCGTTCCACCAGAATCTGGCGGCCTAAAGGTTCAATGTTACCGGTATGGAAACTCTGATAGGTATCACTTCCCTGAATATGAGAAAAGGCGTCAAAGATTATGGACTCAACGCGAGGCTTATCTTCGCTTTTTAATGTCCGGGGAAACTGGAAATCGCGGAGATTACGGGCAAGACGTACGCGGGTACTGGTTACAACATCGGTATCAAGACCGTCCTGGGCATACCAGGTATTTAACGAAGCAAACTCAGTCATGTTTTACATCCCGGATAATGCCGTCAGAGGGAACACCGGTAGATTCATCAAGCTGTCTGATTCTGTCCCGGTAAACGGCTGCTTTCTCGTAGTCTTCTGCGGCAACAGCAGCATCAAGTTTACTCTGCAGAATGGCACGGTCTTCAAGGACAGGCCGTCCAAAGGTAAGACGGCGGGGCAAACTGCCGGTATATTCGGCATCCGGATTTTTCAGGCGTAACAATCCGTTGATTTCATCGGCAAACTGTTTGTAACAGTTGGGACAGCCAACACGGCGCAGCTTCTTTATTTCCTCAAGGCTTGTGCCGCAGACCGTACAGGGATGTACCTCGGTAAAATCCTTCATCAGGCGTTGAATGGTTGATTCAATATGATCGCTGTGACTTTCTATTCCCCGGCTTCTGGCACAGTCTGCACACAGATGCAGTTCCATCTTTTCGCTGCCGTGACGCTGCTGAATCATCATCACCGCTTCATTCACTTTACAGATATCGCATTTCATCCAAACAAAACCTCAGGTTAATCGTATTCAGACTTTACGCAGTACCGCCAGAGGCTTTTCCTTTCCTGCATTGCGGGCAGGAATAACAGAAACCAGAACAGAAAGAAGAATGGTTCCTAAAGCAACTGCAAAAAGCTGATTGAAAGGGATAATTACCGGTATGGATTCCAGATAGTATTCCGGGTTCAAAAGTTGAATAGGCACGTAGGAATTTCCCTCGGTAATAATATACACAAATTTTGTAAGCAAGTTAATTAAATCCTCAAAAAACTGCAGGATCCGGTTAACATTGACGGCTGCCAGAAGCCCCAGTGGCACGCCCAGCGCAACACCGGCTGTGCCTGCAAATGTTCCGGTAAGCACATAACTTATAGTTATACCGGCAGGACTTGCTCCCATACTTTTAAGAACTGCAATTTCTTTTCGGCGTTCCAGAACAAGCATGACAAGGGCAGACGAAATACTCATGGAAGCAACAAGGACAATCAGGAACATGACAAACAGCAGCATGACCCGTGTAGAAGAAAAGTTTTCGTACTGTGCAGTATTTACCTGCTGCCACCGGTACACGCCAAATCCGTTGGGACACATCATCTGAATCTGTCTTGTAATGGTATTGAGTCCTGCTGAATAGGCATCTTCTGTCTCTACGCCTACAATAATCTGACCTGCCACACTGGAAAGAAAATCAAAGCCGGTATCTAGCGGGATAAACACCCAAAGGGCATCAATTTCCTGGTATCCGGAAGATACGATTCCCCCTACGGTAAAGGTTTTTACTTTGGGCACCGTAACGCCACGGGAATTGGTAGAGCTTGAAATAAGGCGGAGAGAATCCCCTACGGAAAGGCCCAGATTTCCGGCAATTTTCTGACCAACGAGAGCCGTAGTTGTACCGGATAGATCTGCTGAACCTTCGTGCACGGTAAGATACTGGGAAAAAGCCTGGTTTTCTGTAAACAATCCTGGTTCAACAGCCCGCACTACAGCACCACTGCGGCCTGCAGGCCCTGCTGCCAGCACGGTTCCCTGCCGCTCTATCCATGCACCGGTAACACCGGGAATCTGCCGCACCTGAGAGGCAATATCTTCCAGATCAGAGCGGTTACTGGCAGTGTCACTGTATGACTTATACTGGGCAACCTGCACATGAAAACTGCTCAAACCAATAAGACGACCGGTGATACCCTGAATCATGCCTTCTGAAACAGTGAGAACCACTACCAGCGGTATAAGTGCCAGCGCAATGCACACAATGGCGCCTGCAAGACTTTTGCGGGCACTGCCGGTTGCAGAAGTTTTGGGGAATATAATACGGGATGCCAGAAATGCTGATGAAGAAAAGGTCATATACGCTGCAGACTGCCTTCCTGAATGTGGTAACGTATATCGCCCTGTGCGGCTACTCCCGGATCATGGGTAACCAGAACCAGAGTTTTTGCATATTTTTCAACCATGTCAAAAAGAAGTCTGGCAATAACCGTTGCGTTGGCAGGATCCAGATTTCCCGTTGGTTCATCTGCAAGAATCAGCTCCGGATTATTGATAAGAGCGCGTGCTACCGCTGCCCGCTGGCGTTCTCCGCCGGAAAGTTCGCTGGGCAGGTGGTTCAGACGATGTTCAAGGCCCACGTCAGCAAGCAGCTGGCGGGCATGTTCCATGGCTTCCTTTTTTTTCATACCGGCCATGTAGGCAGGCATGAATACATTTTCCAGAGCAGTAAAGTCTTTTAACAGATGGTGAAACTGGAATACCAGACCAAGGTAACTGGACCGGTACCGGGTCAGCTGGTCTTCAGTCAGTGAGGTAATATTCCAGGGGCCAACCGTAACAGAACCACCTGTTGCCGTTTCAAGGCCACCAATTACGTTCAGCAGGGTGCTTTTACCACTGCCGCTGGAACCTTCAATAACTACTTTCTGGCCGGCATACACATCCATGTCCAGATTATGCAGTATGGTCAAGGGTTCGCCATTTCCGCGGAACGTCTTTTCCAGATTCCGTACGGTTATGATTGGACTCTGCCTGTTATCGATTTCTGGATTATTCATCATGAAGAACCTCCGCTACTGACATTTGAGCTACACTTCTGCTGGCGGCCCAGGCTGCTGTAAAACTGGCAAGAACGCCAAACAGGGTAATAAGGGCAGCTTCTGAAAAGAATACCCGTGCAGGAATGGCTGCATAGTACAGAAATACGCTGGAACTTTCCAGAAACTGTACGTTTCCCGGCGAAAACAGCAGGGTAAAAAAGCGGACAAAACTGTATCCAATCTTGGTAAACAGTTCCATAATGTCGCTGAGCCGTACACTGATCAACAGACCTGCCACAAGGCCCGGCACTGCTCCCATGAAACCGGTTCGTAATCCCTGGTACATGAAGACCGTCTGGATTGAACGGCGGCTGGCTCCCAGGGCCTTAAGAACGGCTATTTCTTCATGCTTCTGATACACCATGCGACGCATGGCATTGAAAATGGTAACGCCCACAACAACAAAAATGAGGAGTGCTGTTAACATAAGCAGGTTCTTTTCTACCCGCAGTGCACCGAAAAAGCTCCGGTTGTATACGCGCCAGCTTTCGTACTGCAAATCAGGCAGTATATGCTGCAATCGGGCCATTACCCGGTCAACATGATCTGAATTCCGTAACTTGATACCATATATGGGTTCCACGTTCTGGCCCAGAAGGTTACGGGCCGTTTCAAGAGAAACAAAGGCAAAGGTTGCGTTTATGTCACTGTAACTGCAGCTGACCAGGCCAGTAACGGTAAGGGTGCGACCGGTATCAAACAAGTCGGTACTGCTGCCGCCGGAAAGAGCCAGCAGATTCACCGTATCACCCTGCCGCACACCAAGGCTTCTTGCAAGGATAGTACCAAGAACAACCGTTCCTGGTTTTGAAATGTCAAAACGACCTGAATCAATGCTGATCTGTTCAGAAAAACCGACATCCTGAGTCAGTACGTCTGCAGGCACTCCTCTCAGCAGGCCCGGACGCTGACGACCACCACGGCCGGCAAAAAGGGTCTGGGCTTCATACAGTGGGATGCAGCTTCGGACATCAGGAACAGCGTTTATGACAGCTGAAAGTTGGTCTTGAGTAAGGACGGACTCTTCGACAGGCTCAGAGATCCTGATTGTCTGCTCAGAGATCCTTGAAGTAGCGTAAGCACGGAGATGATAGCTGGAAATTTCCAGAATACTTTCTATTGATCCCATCTGAAAACCATTCATAACAGACATAATGACAATAAGGGCTGCAACACCGAATGCAATTCCCCAGATACTCAGCTGACTGGTGGCGCGTCCCCGGCCGGTGCGGTCAACCCGGGCAAAACGCTGAGCCACATACATAATCCATGTATCTTTCATCTGCCACTCCGGATTTCTTTTCCGTTACTCAGAATTTTCTCACTTATCTGAATACCATCAGAATACTGGCTGACAATTTCAAAGCCGTTATCAAAATACAGACGCTCAATGTAATCACTGTCTGTCTGCCATTCCAATTCTTTTATAAGTACGTCATTTTCATAGAACCGCTGATCCGGCTGCCTGAATCCTGCCTCATAAACATATTCTGTGCGTTCTGTCACTTTGGTACTTTCTGTTGTAATTTTTTCAGTTACGCAGCGGCCTTTACTGTCCCATTTCCAGAATCTGGTTACTTCCAGTTTGCGATGTACCGTATCTGAGGAACTTTCTGCGCCACTGTATTCTTTTTGTACTGATAACCGGCCGTCATCATCGTATTCAAGAACAGTCTGTCTGTTTGTTCCAGAAAACCACCGTGTTTCTGTTGTTGCAGTTATCTGATTGCCTGTATATTCAAAGGAAACTTCTTTTTCAATGGTAGAGTAGTCTTTGTTCCAGTACACTTCCTTCTGGACGCGGCCCAGAGAATCAACCATTCGCAGAATCATGTTTTCATCAGATGCAGTAACCTGGCTCGAAATGGTTCCACCACTGTAATTCAAAAGAAACGTGCCGTCACTGTCCTGCATTGCCCGGAGCCGGCCGCTGGAATTTACTCCAATCGTTGATGTTCGGCTTTCTTCTGCAAAGACCGGCAGTACAGGAAATGCCAGAAGGGCAGCACAGATGAGAAGATGAAACTGTTTTTTCAAGGAGGACTGAACTGCCACGCCTGCCTCAGCCGGCCAGAAACTCGTTGATGTACTGTTCCGGATTGAATGGTCCGATGTCTTCGTAGTGCTCACCGGTACACACAAAGGCAACTGGAATGCCAAGCTCTTTTCCCAGAGAAATGGCTACACCGCCTTTGGCAGTGCTGTCGTATTTGGTAAGAACGGCAGCGTCAATACCAACGGCTTCGTGGAATACTTCTGCCTGACGCAGGGCATTCTGGCCTGTTGTTGCATCAAGAACGATGATTTTTTTGTAAGCGCCGGGTGTTGCTTTCTGACCGGCAATGCGGTCAATTTTCTGCAGTTCCCGTACCAGATTTTCCTTGTTATGAAGGCGTCCGGCTGTATCTGCCAGAACCAGTGCGCCGCCCTTAGCCTTGGCCGCTTCAGCAGCATCAAAGACAACTGCAGACGGGTCTGCACCGCTCTGATGTGCAACAATACGTACACCTACTTTATCTGCATGCCAGGTAAGCTGTTCAATAGCTGCAGCACGGAATGTATCGGCAGCGGCCATGATTACAGGAGTTCCGTTTTTTTTATAGTAGTTGGCAAGTTTTGCAGCCGTAGTGGTTTTTCCGGCACCATTAACTCCCAGCAGCATGAACAGGGTTACATCTCCGGAATTTGCCGGAAGTTCAACGGTTTTTACATACTGTAACAGCAGTTTCTTCAATTCACCGGTAATATCTTTTTCATCTGTCAGTTTCTTTTCATGGCAGATTTTTTCAAGAGTATCGGTAATTTCATAGGCAGTTTTGGCGCCGATATCGCCTTCAACCAAGGTATCAGTTAATTCTTCAAAAAAGTCTTCTGTTTTTGCTTTATACGTGCCGAAAAGCTTTGCAAGCTTGTGGCCAAACGATTCTTTTGCCATAGTATGTCCTTATAGATAATATCTCAAATCTACCGGCTTGCCAGTAAATGCAAAAACGCTCGATATCGTCGCTATTGGTGAAGCCCGGCAAGGAAACTATTTGTTCCGGGCTTCAGCAATTTTTGCATTTACTGTCCAGCCTCCCGATTTGCATTATTACTCTGTAACCACTTTCACAGATAATTATTTAGCGTTAATTTCTTTTTGCTATTTTACTCGATTTCTTCAGGATAGACAATTTCAGGGAGAACCTGATTGGCGGCAAGGATGTAGCGGGTCAGCTGGATGGCCCAGTTTATGCCGAAGCCTGCTGATATAACAGATGATACATTGTTGATTTTTCTCCAGCGTTCATAGCCCTGCCATAATTCCTCAGGTTCCACCAGATTCTTTGAACGGTAACGGGATTCAATCTGGGCCGCATAGTCTTCCATTTTTCCATATGAGCCAAAACCTACCGGTAACGAAATCAAGAATAATCCAAATGCGGTGTACATACTGCGCCGCCTCAGATCAATGGTCTTTGAGGTATTACCTGATTTTGGCGACACGCTGGTTTGTAAAGCCACATTTCCCCCCGACATGTTTCGTTGTTTTTCAACAATAAAGAAAGCAGAGTCCCCTGTTTCCGTTACGATTTCTCCCAGAACAGGAAGGCCGTTTACTGTTACACTGGCTCCACTTTTTATTGAAGTTCCACCCATCAGATATATGCTGCTGTCTCCGGAATCAGGTTCTGTTCTGTTCATCAGCCGCTGCAGCAGACCGTTATCCGTAACAGAATGTACCGTAAGACTTACATCTACCGAAGGTTTCATGAGTACATGAATCTGATATCCGGTCTTTCCCGAAAAATCATAGGAAAATCCCTGGGTTGCACAGTTCTCTGCTTCTACAGAAAAATGATGCACTCCTGCCTGCGTAATAACCGGCTGGGTATAGTTTACCAACGGCACTCCATCCATGCGGACGGTAACTTTGCCGGGAGCATTTTCAATATCAATTTTAATGGTTACCGGAGCTTTATTTACCAGAATGGTTACCAGCTGCTGTGCAATATCATCTGCAAGAAGATTTGCTGACGTTTTTGGATATAATGAATCACAGCTGCCGATAAGCTGGTTACCGGGAAATCTTGTTACGGTTACCGTTGCGTACAGATAATTACCCCGTTCCAGAATGGTTCCCTGCAGCAGTGCCTGAAAACTTTCTTTCTGGGCTTTCGTACCAAGTTCATCGTCAGTTTCATCGCCCCTCAGGGTAACCAGATTTTCTTTTATCTGCAGAGGTTCTTTACTGTTTTCGGCCGGTTCAAAGGAATCAAGGGAAGCAAAAGATCTGCAATCATCTATCTTCTGCCGTGTTTCCGCAATCTGTTTATCTAAATCCTGTATTTTTTCCTGCTTAACACTCTGACTGTCGCTGGTTAACACCACAGAATCACGTTTGGTAATAAGGGAATTCAGGTTATTTACAAGAGTTGGCAATTCTTTCTGTATAGCAAGACGCTGACGGTCAATCTGTTCGCCGGCATCAATGGTTCGTTCCAGATTTTCTGGAAGGGATGAGAGAATAAGAGAAGGAAGATGTTCAGACAGGTCACTGTTGCCGGAAAATGCGGTGGCAGCCAGTACCCAGTTACTTTTTGAACTGTTGTTTGAATCTGCCCAAAGGGGCACTGCTGCCATAAGCAGAAAACCAAGTACAACGGAGCACAGGCATTTCTTACTCAGGCAGCACCGCTGATCATTACAGATCGTCACCGGTATCATCACCCATTGGCAGGCCTTTCCATTTTGCAGAAAGGTATGACTCGATGAATGGATCGATATCACCGTCCATTACGGCCTGAATGTTACCGATGGAATAGCGTGTACGATGGTCTTTTACCATGGTATAAGGCTGGAATACGTAGGAACGAATCTGGTTACCCCAGGAAATGTCTTTCTTTTCCTGAGCGAACTTGGCGTTCTCTTTTTCTTTTTCTTCGCGGTAGTATTCGTACAGGCGGGCTTTCAGCATGCTCATACAGGTTGCACGGTTCATGGTCTGACTGCGTTCTGTCTGACAGGCAACAACGATACCGGTTGGGATATGGGTAAAGCGGACAGCAGAGTCGGTTTTGTTAACGTGCTGACCACCGGCACCACCGGCACGGTAGGTATCTACCCGCAGATCTTCAGGACGAATTTCAACTTCAATGCTGTCATCCAGTACGGGGAATACGTATACCGAAGTAAACGACGTATGGCGGCGGGCGTTGGCATCAAACGGAGAAATGCGTACCAGACGGTGTACACCTGCTTCACCTTTCATGTAGCCGAATGCATAGTCACCGTGAATCTGCAGGGTAGCAGACTTAATGCCGCCTTCTGCTTCAAGAAGGTCTACGGTTTCTACTTTGTAGCCGCGGCGTTCTGCCCAGCGGATGTACATACGCATAAGCATGCTGGCCCAGTCACAGGCTTCGGTACCGCCGGCACCGGCATGAATGGTAACGAAGGCGTCGTTCTTATCTACTTCATCGCTCAGCAGATTAAGGATACTCAGTTTTTCGTATTTCGCATTGGCATCATTATACTGGGCTTCTACTTCTGCCGTCAGGTCGTCGTCACCTGATTCTTCTGCCAGTTCGTAGGTGGCATCCAGATCTTCCATCTGGGCAATCAGGTCGCGCCATGGTTCAATGCGGTTTTTCAGCATCTTGATATCAGAAAGCACTTTTTCTGCCTTTTTCGGATCATCCCAGAAAGTAGGTTCGCCAGACTGAGCTTCTTTATCGGCAATGCGTTTTTCAATAGTTGTTACATCAAGACGGCTCCAAACTTCGTTGATGTCGTTCTTAAGATTAGCAATAGGCATTTTAAAATCTTCTAACATGCCATTCTCCTGTATGCTGAATAAATATTATCTCCGGGGACCAGGGGCAGCCGGTGGATCTGCGTTGGGCTTAAGCAAACAGCGTTTCCATTGTTTTTTTGCAAGCTCCGTAATGGCCATCATCCCCTGAACCGGATACTGGTACAGTCGTACCACATCATAGTAATCAGTAACTCTGTCAATGTCCTTTTTAAGAGTCTGGAGCCGTTTTTCGCTTAGTGCGTTGTTTTCCCAACAAGCACGCTGAACTTTTGTAAAACCATACTGCATCAGCACTGCAGTAAGCTGTTTAGCAGAATCAACTCCGCTTGGGTCAAGGATGACAGAAACAAACATACTATAGTATATGAGAAAGATGGCAGTGTGTCGACTCTTGCCAAAACGGCCCATATTGCCGAAAATCTAAGTATGAAGATTCGTCATATTTCTCTGTGCCTGGTGGTACTTTTTGCATTCACTTCTCCAAAAATTCTGTCTGCCCAAAGCGGTCGGCCCTTGGTTACCGGCATTAAAACACAGATTGATACATCTTCCATTACCCTTTCCTGGCAGCTGCCTTCTGAATCTCAGCAAAAAAATGTGCTCAGTTATGTTATTTTCCGCTCCCAGAAACCTTATGCCACCGGAGATAGTATTACTGATGATATTCCTCTGGCCACGGTTCCGGTCAGAACCCAAATCTATAAGGATTCTGTTACCACTGCCACCGTCTGGTATTACTGCGTTATTGCCAAATTAACTGATGGCAGTCTGTACGATGTCATTATTCCAACAGCCAACGCTACGGCTACCGGTGCTGCAATTCCGTCTCCTGAAGTAACGGGGCTTTCCAGCCGGGATTTGTTTGAAGAACGGGAAAGTGCCGTTATAGCCGCTCCGCAGGATACTGAAATACCGTTGCGCAGCACGCCGCTTCCATACCTTCATATCATTAAGAACGAAAAAGAATCGCCGGAAGTTATTCCGCCCTATGTTGTTGCCAATGCAGACAAACTGGGACGCGACGCAAAGAAAAATCCTGAAAAAACTGAACGGTTTATTTTTGAGCGTGATACAAAAGATACCAGTAATGGTGATGATTATACCTTATACGCAATTCTTGCAACCTACTTTACCAAAGGTGACTATGGGGCTGCAGAGGCAGGATTGCGCACTTTCTTACAGACCAATCATGGTATAGATATTACGGCGCGCAGTACCATTTATCTGGGACAGACGTTGTACTTTCAGGGGAAATATAAAGATGCACTCACCTGCTTTTTGAGCACCGAGGGCGTATATCCGGCAATCAGCAAGCGCTGGATTCAGCTGTGTCTTGATGCGTATGAGTATTAAAATCTACTAGATTGTGTGTACTCTATTTCCTCTTTCGAGGGCAGTGATGCCGGTGCGAACCAGTTCTACAATGCCGTAGGGTTCCATCAAGGTAATGAAGCTGGCAATTTTATCTTCGCTGCCGGTTACCTGAATCACCAGGGTTTCAAGGCCCACATCTACAATATGAGCACGGAAAATACTGGCCGTTTCAATAATGCCGGAGCGGTTTGATGCCAGAGCCGTTACCTTTATAAGGGCGGTTTCCCGCAGTACCGACTCGCTGGTATCAAGATGGCGGACAGAAATTACGTCTTCCAGTTTTAATAGTTGCTTGATAATCTGGTCTAGAGTATGGTCGTCTCCCTGGACTACAATGGTCATGCGGGATACGGCAGGGTCGCTGGTAACTCCTACCGTCAGGCTGTCAATGTTGAAGCCCCGGCGGCTAAAGAGTCCAGAGACACGGCTTAATACACCTGCAGTGTTTTTTACTAAAACTGAAAGTACGTATCGTTCCATAGTTTTACAGTGTTTCCAGGTTCCAGCTTACAGTGCGGAGAATATCGCCGAATACACCGGCAGCCGTTACGCCAGCCCCTGCACCATATCCACGGATAGTCATTGGGATTGGTGTATAGCGTGCAGTGTGGAATACAAAGGCATTCTCACCGCCACGGATTGCATACAGCGGATGATTGCTGTCTACTTCAATCATACCAACTGAACATTTACCGTCTTCAATGGTGGCACCCATGCGGAGAACTTTGCCCTCTTCCTTAAGATCTGCAATCTTCTTTTCAAAGTAGGCATCAACTTCCGGCAGTTTTTTCAGGAACTCATCTACAGAACCGGTGTCATCAAAGGTTTCTGGGAATACTTTGTTGATGACAACGTCAGACAGTTCAATTTCAAGACCGGCTTCACGAGCAATAATCAGTGCCTTACGTGCTACGTCAAGACCACCCAGGTCATCGCGTGGGTCAGGTTCGGTATAGCGTTTTTCGCGGGCTTCAAGCACTGCTTCTGAGAATTTGGCACCTTCATCAAGACGGCCAAAGATGTAGGAAAGGCTTCCTGACATGATACCGTAGAACCCGGTCAGACGGTCACCAGACTTGAACAGGTTCTGCAGGGTATCGATAACGGGAAGACCGGCACCTACGTTGGTTTCATACAGGAAGCGGCGGTGCATTTTGTTGGCAGTAGCGCGCAGGTCTTTGTAAAACTGCATGCTCATACTGTTGGCACGTTTGTTGGGAGTTGCAATGGAAAGACCTGCGTTCAGAATGTCCAGGTAACGTTCCGGCAAGTCGTAACTGGCAGTACAGTCAACGAAGATAGGATTCAGCGGTTTTGTTCGCTGAACGAATTCCAGAATATCGTCTACATTACCGGGCTGAGCGTTGTTTGCCAGAGTTTCGCGCCAATTGGACAGCGGAATACCGTTCTCGTTCATCAGAAGGCCGTCAATGCTGGCTGCAGCAACAACTTTAATGTCAATGCCCTGAGAAAGCAGTTCTGACTGCTGGTCGCGGATCTGATCCAGAAGAGCTCCACCAATGTTACCAACACCAAAGGCAAATACTTCGATGGTCTGGGCAGTATTAAAGCAGAAGCGGTGTGCAACGCGGACGGCCGTATCGCCGTTTTCGCCGTTGATTACGGCAGAAATGGAACGTTCAGAAGATCCCTGTGCAATAGACAGAATGTTGATGTCCTGAGAAGCCAGTGCTTCAAAGAATTTGCCGGCAACACCACGTTTGTGTTTCATACCGTCACCAACGATGGATACGATGGCGCAGTTTTCTTTTGTTTCAATCAGGTTAATAACGTTTTCACGCAGTTCCAGTTCAAATTCAGCACCAAGTACTTCCTGTACGCGGCGGGCATCTTTCTGGTTTACACAGAAAGAAATGGTGTATTCAGAAGAAGACTGGGTAATAAGCAGCATGCTGATGCCGGCACGGCTTACAGCAGCAAAGATGCGGGCAGCCATACCTGACTTACCCTTCATACCGGCGCCTGAAACACTGATAAGAGCGGTGTTTTTAAGACACGAAATACCACGAACTGAGCCGGTTTTACCGGATTCTGAAGTCTGAGGTCCAATGCGGGTACCTTTGCTGGCAGGATTCATACTGTTCAGGCTGTATACTTCAATGCCTTTTGCAGCCAGTGGTGCCAGAGTTTTAGGGTGCAGAACCTTTGAACCAAAGAACGAGAGTTCCATGGCTTCTTCATAACTCATTTCATCTACCATGATAGCATCTTTTACAACCCGTGGGTCTGCAGTGTAGATACCGTCAACATCGGTCCAGAATTCTACTTTTGAAGCACCAAGGCCAACACCAACAAGGGCTGCAGAAAAATCCGAACCATTGCGGCCAAGAAGACCCATACGACCATCTTTGTAAGAACAGATGAAACCGGGGAACAGCAGGATACGGGCACCGGCGCCAACGCTGCCGTCACGTACACGGGCGAAAGCCTGCATGGTACGGAGCATATCCGGGTCACCTTCTGCCTGGTTGCCATTGGTATAGATATATTTGCGACTGTCCAGAAGACATACGGTCTGGTCCTGTGCTTTAAGAACTGCTGCTACGATAGGAGCTGAAAGCTGTTCGCCTATACCCATGATACGGCAGTGAACTGAAGTTGGGCATTCACCGAATGCAGCAACTGCGGTAAGAAGTTTTTCGTATTCTGCTAAAACAGGCTCCAGCTGAGCCATAACGTCTTTTGCGTCAAATTTTGCAAGTGACTGGGCAATTTCGGCGCAGATGGTTTCGTGTGTGGTGCGGATAGAAGTGACATAGTCACCGGCGGTGCCGCCTTCAACAGCTTTATCGATACTTTCCTGAAGTTTGTTGCTGATGCCAGCTACGGCAGATACAACCACACTGATGCGATCTTCTTTTGCGCGTCCAATCATAATGGCAGCTGAATCAATAATGCGGCGGGCGCTGCCCATACTGGTTCCGCCGAATTTAAGCGTAATCATGAGATTCCTCTCTAAAATAAGTAATGGCTTCATACTATCAGTTTTTCAATTATTATGCAATAAACTGTATATTTATGCATTTTTATTCATATCAGCGTTGTTAATTAAATATGGGTTACAGGATGGCTATTTTGCGCTACTATAAAGAAAAAGGGAGAAAAACAATGGAAAATGTAGATTCAAGTGAATTTTTAGGTGATCTTACACCAAATGCAAATGAAAACCTGATAAACGGTTACTCTTTCAAACAGATTGGCTCAATTACCAAATATGTAGAACCAGTCAGCGGTGAAAACTCTATCGAAATGCTGGTAGAACTGTTCCAGAATGATCCGGAACTTACTGCTGTTCCTATTGAAGAAATGGACCATGTAATTGGTGTTATTGACCGGAAAACAGTACAGGCTGCTACAAACTCAACCTGGAAGCGTCTTACCAGCGGTAACATTTCTTCGTACGTTACCCACATCAATACCGTGCTGTATGCCCACGAATATATTGAAAAATCAATGCAGAAAGTAAGCTCCATTAATCGAGAAACCGGTGTTATGTATTTTTCTGTTTTCAACAGCCGTACATTCCTGGGAATTGTTTCCCTTGATGACTTTCTGCAGCGTATCGCCGATATCCGTGAACAGGATTTGGAAAAAGCAGCTCTGATTCAGAAGAACCTGTTGCCATCTGATGACAAAATTGACGCTCTGCCTTTTGAAATCATGGCATTCAACCGCATGGCAAATACATTGGGTGGAGACTTTTATACCACCGATAAAATTGCCGAAAACCAGTATTACATTGCCTGTTATGATGTTTCAGGAAAAAACGTTGCAGCAAGTCTGGTTACTGTTGCATTGGGAGCATTCTTCAAGCCGCTTAAAATGCTGAAAAACCGGCCGACCAATCCACTGGAACTGGTGGCCATGCTTGATAAATATCTGGAACAGATTGTCCCCATGGGAACCTTTGTAACTGCAGCTATCTGTTTTTTTGATATGGAACGCAAGCAGATGTACGTATTCAACTGCGGTCATACTACTGTCTACAGTCTTTTTAAGGATGATGCAAACAGCGTAAAAATGGCAGCCATTAAGCCGGGTCTTCCACCGTTAGGAATGGGTTCTGTTGCAAAAGCGCTGCAGGAATGCGCCAACCAGGAAAAGAAACCTTTTTCAGCCCTGCCGGTTAAGGAAAACATGCATCTGGAACTGTATTCTGATGGTTTTACTGATATGATTAACGAAGAAGGTGTCCGCTACGATGACGCACGGGCGAAGGAATTTTTCATCAATCTGTACAACACCTCACTTGCAGATTCACGCAAAGCTACAACAGATACTGTTGATAAATGGACCGAGCGGTGTATGCTGACTGATGACATAACTGTTCTGGATATCAGATTATAATATCCAGAACAGAAAAATCAGCGATTACTGGATATCGATGTACCCGGCAATGTACTCGGAAGCTCCAAGGGCATATTCTACCGGGTCTACAGAACTGAAGTCCCACAGGTAACAGCATAATTCACCGTTAACTGCAGTATCGGCCATCAGATACAACCAGACCGGTTCACCAGGAACGTAGTACTCAGCAAGAGCATCTGCCATGTAATCGTTGACAAATACCTGCAGTGGAACTGAGTCAAATGTAATGCCAATGCTCTGGGTGTCTGGGAACTGGCGCATAATCAAGAGCTGTGTGGCAGGACTTAACTCTGTAGCAAATACACTGGGTGAAGAGGGATAATCATCAAGGACACTCTGGATGCAGAACATCATACGTGGATAAGAGTTCATGGACATTCTTCCATTCTGATATTCGCTGTATCCATGTTCGTAGATTTCCCTCAATGACTCCGGCTGATCCCAGAATTCGTATCCGTCATCGGCGTCTGCCAGAGGCTGAAAATCCAGCATAGTATTCATCTGGAGCACACCGATACCAAAGTAATACCAGTTACCGATTTTCTGTGGAGGAAAACCGGAATCGAGCAATGTCAGAACCAGGTAAGGATCAAAGGTGGCACAGCGCACATTGAGCATTACTTCTGACGAGCTGGTAACTCCGAGAACGATATCCGCATCATCAAGATAATCACCAATCGATACATTCCCGTTATCGATTACACCACCAAAGAGAACCTGAAGAGGAACTGAAGTCTTTTTACCTTCAAACCAGTATTCGTATTCTGTTTCAAATACCATTGAATCAGGGCCAAAAGGTGATGGAAGTCCAATATTTCCAATCTGAACCAAGGTTCCAGCAACTGGCAGCAGAGCGTTGTCGCCGGGAGTTACGTTGGCTGATGCGGTGGTCATGGATACATCACCTTTCTGCGCAGGAACAGACGATACAGGAAAACTGTTCTGAACGGGAGCTGCCGGTTTTGATGCACAGCCGGTAATTACAAAGATGAGTGACATAAAAAGGGCTGCTGCAACAATCAGTTTTGACTGAGACATATGATTCATTACATACCTCGTTGTTTATTAAAATTACTTTTATGTATAACTGAATAATTACTGAAAATCAAGGTAGTTGCGCTGCAGCTTCTGCTGCCCTTTTACATTTTGCTGACATATGGTACAGTCTGATAGAAATTCTTGCGGTATTTCCGCTCGTGCTGCGGCACACAGAGGACGACATGAAAAAGATTATTTCCGGCAAAGTACGCGAAGTGTACGATCTTGAAGACGGCAGAATGGTAATTGTTACCACTGACCGTATCTCTGCTTTTGACGTTATTCTTCCAACCATGATTACAGACAAGGGTAAGGTTCTGAACGCTCTTTCTAACTTCTGGTTTGATTACACCAAAGACATTGTAAAAAGCCACATGATTTCTTCTGATCTGGCTGATATGCCTGCAGAATTCCAGAAGCCCGAATTTGAAGGCCGCACCATTCTGGTTAAAAAACTGAAGATGCTGCCCTACGAAGTAATCGTTCGCGGTTACATGTTCGGTTCCATGTACGAAGCCTACAAAAAAGGCGAACCATTCCTGGGCCACAGTTTTGACAAGGAATACCATCAGGCAGAAAAACTTGCTGAACCTATTGTTACCCCAAGCACCAAGGCTGCTGAAGGTCACGATATCAACGTTACCCTTGAATACATGAAGAACGACCTGGGCAAAGAACTGGGAACCAAAGTTGCGGAAACTGCCCTGGCTGTGTACAAAAAATGCTATGAACACGCTGCTAAAAACGGTATCATCATTGCTGATACTAAATTTGAGTTCGGTCTTGATGAAAACGGCGAACTGGTTCTGGCTGACGAAGTTCTGACTCCAGACTCTTCACGGTTCTGGGATGCTTCAAAATATGCCGTAGATACCAGCCCGGCTTCTTACGACAAACAGTTCGTACGCGACTGGCTGAAAGCAAACAATCTGGCAGGTGATCCTTCGATTAAGGAAGTGCCTGCTGACGTTGTTGAGCAGACTGCTGCCATTTACCGCGAATGTGTAAAACGCATTACCGGACAGGAACTGTAAAACATGACTTTTACTGCTATTTCTAAAGATGGCGCCGCTAAAGAAACCGGCGCTATCCGAATCGCTGTTACCGTTGAAAACGGCGAAGTATTCCAGCACTTTGGACACAGTGAACAGTTTCTGTTCTGCGATGTGGTAAACGGTAACATTATCAAGCGCCAGATTGTTCCAACTAATGGCAAGGGACATGGCGCCCTTGCTGCTTTCTTGAAAGAAAATCTGGTTAACAAGGTTATCTGCGGCGGCATTGGCGGCGGTGCTCAGGATGCCCTGAAAGAAGCCGGTATTGCCATTTTTGGTGGAGTTACCGGTAACGCTGAAGCTGCTGCTCTGGCACTGGCTGCCGGTACTCTGGAATACAATCCTGCCGTACACTGTGACCACCATGACCATGGAGAAGAGCACAGTTGTGGCAGCCACGATTGCGGAAGCCACAGCTGCCACTAATCCTGAATAAGTGATGATGCTTTTATAACAGTCACCACTTGCAATCAGATTTTTTCAAAAAGGGTAAATTCATCACGGTAAGGACCACCTTGCATCTTGATGTAATTTCCCTTTTTTGCATCTACTGCAAACTGAATTTTCCAGTTGCCCTTGTACCGGTTCTTTGCTCCTGAACCAGCAGATGAAAAATCTGTTTCAAATTCCTCACCATCTTCAATTTCAAGTAAGTAATAATCTACACAGTTTCCAATTACCAGAGCTCCGGTTTTTGCATTATGGTTGGTACATACGTATTCGTATCTTTCAGTTTTGCAGTTTTCGTATTCCAGATTAATTTTGCAACCGGTAATGGCGTCGTCAGTGCCGGTAAAAGTAACTGTCATTACACAATCATCATCAATTGGCGAAGAAATGGTATTTTCATACGTTTTATTGCTGATTGTAGCCTGTGCAAATACAGAGACAGACAGCAATGCTGCCAGAATCAAAAGTACTGTTTTTTTCATTTGTATACTCCTTAAACGCCACCGCGGCAACGGTCACACATGTATATGCGATATCGCAGCTTACGAAGCAGCGCATATAATTGCTTTATTATAGGTACAACTGAGCTGGTTGTAATCAATTCTGGAACAGTGGCGTTGAGTAATAACGGTCACCGCTATCCGGCAGCAGGGCTACGATAGTTTTGCCGGCGTTTTCCGGACGCTGTGCCAGCTGGATGGCGGCTTTAAGAGCAGCACCGGATGAAATGCCGCAGAGGACTCCTTCTGTCTTACCGAGCATTTTTGCCGTTTCAAAAGCATCATCATTTTCTATGCAGATAACTTCATCATAGATACTGCGGTTCAAGAGGGCTGGAACAAAGTTGGCGCCGATACCCTGAATTTTATGAGGCCCTGCCTTACCGGTACTTAACAGGGGACTTGCTGCCGGTTCTACGGCAACTACTTTCAGATCCGGCTTTTTGAACTTCAGATATTCACCGTTACCGGTTATAGTACCGCCGGTTCCAACTGCTGATACAAAAATATCCAGTTTGCCGTCGCAGTCTTCCCAGATTTCAGGTCCGGTAGTATCGCGGTGAGCCTGGGCGTTGGCCTGGTTTTCAAACTGACCGGCAATAATGCTGCCGGGAGTTGCGGCATGTAATTCTTCTGCCTTTGCAACAGAACCGGCCATGCCTTCTGCCCCTGGGGTCAGCACGATTTCTGCACCGTAAGCCTTCAGGATATTAATACGTTCAACGCTCATGGTATCCGGCATAGTAAGAATCAGCTTATAGCCGCGGACAGCACAAATCAGAGCCAGCCCGATACCGGTGTTGCCGCTGGTAGGTTCAATGATGGTGGCACCGGGCTTCAGGAGTCCGCGTTTTTCTGCATCGTTTACCATACTGAGCGCAGCACGGTCTTTGGTACTTCCTGCCGGGTTCAGAAATTCAAGTTTCACCAGAATTCTGGCCTTCAGATCCAGATTTTCTTCTATGCGCTGCACTTCCAGCAGCGGGGTGCGGCCGATGGCCTGGGTAATATCAGTAATGAACATACGGTAAGTATACTGAGTATCCTCCTGCTACTCAAACCAGTTTTCCAGATTCAACCCCGGAATTCCTTCAAAATCTGAGCAATTTCTGGTTACCAGAATCATATTCTGGGAAATGGCCAGTGATGCAATCTGTAAATCAATGAAAGGACGGATAGTTTCTTTGGCTTCAGTGGCAATCCGTAAATCAGCAAATATACTGGCTGCGAAATCATCAAAACCAAGAACCGGAAACATTGGCTGTACCACATCATATATAAAATGGAACAACCGTTCCTTCTTTTTCTTTTCACCATCACTTGTTTCAGGAAGCTTTTTCTGACCATATAACAGTTCAGACCAGGTAAAACAGGAAATTGCAGAGAACTGCAGATTTTCTACTATTTTATTTACCGCCCGCTGATCAGGCCTTACTTTATTCAACTCTGAAACAATATTGGTATCAAGCAGATAAAACGGTTTCATAACTCTATCGCCCGATAACCAAAGTCACCCTTTCTGCCTGATTCCAGCGACAGAACATCATCATCGGTTAATCCATATGAATCCGGATACCGTGAATTAAGCAATTCCATTCTTTTATGGAACAATCTGGCGGCGGAATCGCTCTGTTTTTCAAACTGTTCACAACCCACCAGATATGCGGCTGGTTTATCATGTTTGCAAATTTCTACGGCCTCACCACTCTGCGCTATGAGTACATATTCTGACAGCTTGTTTTTTACTTCATATAACGGAGCCTTCATATCTTGCCTCTTGAATGTATAGTACATCATTTATAGCTATATGTCAAATTTTATAGCTATATTTACACTTACAAATTGTAAACTTTTTACTTTACAATTTGCAAACTTACTATTACACTGAACCTATGAAAGAGATCCTCAAATATCTGCGCCAGACTCACGGTTTTACCCAGGAAGAAATTGCAGAAAAGCTTACTGTCTCACGGCAATCGTACAGCAAATACGAAAAAGGCAGTGTAGAACCGAATCCCAAAGTACTGCAGGAACTGGCCCGCATATATGGCGTAAGCGTGGAATTCATCAGGCAGAATCGGATACCACAGGTAACTGAGGAAAAACGCCAGATACTATATTCAACGGCCGATGACGTACAGGATTCGGTTGCTGCAGAGCCTTGGTTTGACTGGACAGGCCCCTTTAACACTTACCGGTTTGAGGGAGTATTTGATGGAACTGCCATACGGATACTCAGCTTTCCGGAAGGCGTTCAGCTGAAGAAAGGACAACAGGTTACCATATCCTTTGATGACGGCAGAAAAACGATAGAATCCAGAGAAGAAATACTGGAGAATATTATGGGAATTATTCACCGGGGAACTCCCTGTACCCGCACTTCTGATGATGACCCGATGTACAAGAATGCACTGGCAGAAGCCCTGGAGGAACGGTATGAATCTTAATGCCAAAAATCTGTTGCTGGATACAAACGTTCTTTTAGATGTCATCCTTCAGAGGAAGCCATTTGAACAGCACTCCCTGGAGGTTTTCCGGCAATGTATCTTCCAGAAGCACAAAGGAATCATTGCAGCTCACTCAATAACCAACATGTTCTACATTCTCCGTAAGCATTTTTCACCGGAAGATCTTCGTTCCCTATTACTGAAACTGACAGAGCAGTTTGAAATAGCCGGCATCGATAAGAAAAAACTGGTACACGGACTTCAGAACATCAATTTTTCCGATTTTGAAGACAGCCTGCAGGATTTCTGCGCAGAAGAATGGTGTGCAGACTACATCATCACCAGGAATACTAAGGATTTTGCTTACTCTTTAGTCCCAGCCATAACTCCGGAGGAATTTCTGAAAATGATATAGTCTGCTATACTACACCTATGCACTACGTAACCGCAAAATCTATCCTTACTTCCGGCAACGGAACCGGCATGAACGTATACCGGGGCTGTACCCACGGCTGCATCTACTGCGATAGCCGCAGTACCTGCTACCATCCGCCGGTACCCTTTGAGGACATTGAAGTAAAGCAGAATGCGGTTGAACTGCTGGAAAAAGCACTGGCCGGAAAACGCAAGAAAATCATGGTAGGTACCGGATCCATGTGCGACCCCTACATGCCCATAGAAAGTGAACTGCAGATTACCCGGCGTTGTCTTGAAGTTATCGACAAATACGGATTCGGAGCTACCGTGCTCACTAAATCTGATCTGGTACTCCGGGACTTTGACCTGCTGCAGCAGATTAACCGTCACACCAAAGCCGTGCTGCAGATGACCCTGACCTGCGCAGACCATACTTTAAGCCGGAAAATTGAGCCCAACGTGTGTACCTCACGGCGCCGGTTTGAAGTACTGATGGAAGCAAAACATGCCGGTATCCCGACCGTTGTCTGGCTGTGTCCCTTTCTGCCCTACATCACTGATACCCGGGAAAACATGAACACCCTGCTTGACTGGTGTGTTGAAGCTGGCGTTAAGGGCATCATCCAGTTTGGCATCGGTGTTACACTGCGGGACGGCAACCGGGGCTACTTTTACAACCAGCTGAACAGAAACTTTCCGGGGCTCACCCAGACCTATATCAGGCAGTATGGCGACAACTACGAGATCGGGTGTCCCAACGGAGACGAACTGTACGACATGATGGCTTCACGGTGTAAGGCTGCCGGCATTATGTACAAAGCAGATGATGTCTTTGCGTACCTGCATCAGTTTGAAAGCAAAGCCGACCAGCTGGAGCTCTTTTGATCATCAACACCGGCCAGAGAACCGATATTCCGGCCTTCTTTACCCCCTGGTTCGTTAACCGCCTGAGAGAAGGCTATGTCTGCGTACGGAACCCCTACAACCCGCAGCAGGTCACCCGCTACGAACTGAATCCAAATGTCGTTGACGTCATCGGCTTCTGCTCAAAAAATCCGGCTCCCCTGCTGCCCTATCTTTCCCTTTTAAAAGACTACGGCCAGTTCTGGTACATGACCATTACTCCCTATGGAACCGACATTGAACCTTCGGTCCCCAACAAAGATCAGGTCATGGATACCTTCTGTGCCTTATCCCGCGCCGTGGGAAAAGAACGTGTCGGCTGGCGATACGATCCCATTTTCATCAGTCCCCGCTATTCCCTGGAATTTCATCTTTCTGCCTTTGAACGCATGGCATCCCGGCTTTCCGGTTACACCGACATCTGCGTCATCAGTTTTGTTGACTTGTACGATAAGGTCCGGCGGAATTTTCCGGAAGTGCGGGAGGTTACGAAAGAAGAGCGGCTGATTTTGGGAAAAGCCTTTTCTGATATAGCCAGACGGTACGGATTCCGCATCAAGGCCTGTGCCGAAGGACGGGATATGGAACAGTTCAGCATCGATTGCGACGGCTGCATGACCATGGACATGTACCAGGACGCCATCGGCTGCCCGCTGAACGCCCCCAAAAAACCGGGAGCGCGGAAAGAGTGCGCCTGCTATTTATCCTGCGACATCGGCGCCTACGATACCTGCATGCATTTCTGCCGGTACTGCTATGCCAATACCAGCCGCCAGAATGTGCTGAAAAACCGCCAGTTGCATGATCCCAAATCTCCGTTCCTTATCGGAGGCCCGCAACCTGATGACCAGCTGCACCTTGCTGACCAGAAATCCTGGAAAGTTCCCGATACGGATTTCGGCCAGCTGAGCCTTTTCTGACTGGGCTGTTCAATACAATCCGTCATGCTGAATCAAGTTCGGAATGACACGATACACTCTACGATTGGAACCGCCATCTCCCCCTTGTCTTAAATCATAAACTGTCACCATACTATCAGGCAATTATTCTTGCAACCGGTGGTTTTGATGCTTCTGAAGAACTGAAAGCCAAATGGTCTCCCATTGCAGTTGGCGATTTCCCACTGTCAAACAAAGGAAATATCGGTGAAGGTATCCTGATGGGTATGAAAGCCGGTGCCGATACCGAATTCAAAGCCGATACCGAATTCAAAGCCGATACCATTGCAGATCTGGCAAAGGCTGCCGGCCTGTATGCTGCAGGTGGAGTTGCCAACGCAGGCCTGTTCTATCAGGAATACCCTGCTTCCGGAACTTCAAACAGCATGAGTATGACCTACGGTTTTGAAGCCGGTAAAAACGCTGCAAAATACAGCAAGTAACACTCTACGCTGAATTTCTGTTGCGCAGTGGCAACCGTATACCACCGGCAGCTGCTGCGTAACGGCTCCAGTCATTCATTCACACCAGTCTTCAATGCGCAGATCTTCTATCCGGGAAAACTCCTTTGTATTGTGCGTAACCAGAGTCCCGTTATGTGCAAGCACTGTTGCCGCTATAAGCAGATCGTTGGGGCCCACTGGAGTCCCCTTATCAGTAAGTGACTGCCGGATTAATCCATAGAAATACGAAGCATCACTGTCAAAGTCTTTCACGTCAAAGGGTTCAAGAAACTGCATGTAAGGAACAATCAGTCTTTCGTAATTGCCGGAATTTCTTGCACCAAATTCCAGTTCTGCCTTTACGACTGAGGGAATGACAATGGACTGAGCCGGAACCTTTTTTAAGTGCTCAATAATTTTTGGATATTTCCCTTTTATGATGTAAGAAATGATATTGGTATCCAGAAAATACTTCATAAAGGCTCACGTTTTGCATCAAGGGTAAAAGAGAGTTCTTCCGCTTCTTCACAATCCAGTTCCGGCACTGCACCAAACAGATCAAAAAAGCCTGCCGGATAGGTAGAACTCATATCCTGAATTCTTGCGGATACTATTTTTGAATCAAGTGAACAGGGAAACCTGTTTTCTTTTACGGCTTCATGCAGGAACATATCAATTGCAGAAGAAAGACTCATGCCAAGAGAATTAAAAAGTGCTTCGGCTTTATTTTTAATCTCCGGCGTTGTACGAAACGCTACGGTCATTGTTTTGTTTGTCATAGAGCCTCCGTTAAGTGTTTACATTGTACGACACATAACATACTTTGTAAACATTCAGATCATCCGAGAGTATCCGGAAGTTCTATGTTCTGATATACTTGCCACCATGATTCAGATATTCGGAACTTCCAAAAACTTTGACGTAAAAAAGGCAGAACGCTACTTTAGCGAACGCCGTATTCCCGTACAGAAAATTGACCTGAAGGAAAAAGGTATTTCAAAAGGCGAACTTGAAAACATCATCAGCCTGCTGGCAAAAGACGCCGGTAGCCGTGCCGACGCCATCGATATGCTGGCAGACAAAAAGAGCAAGGATTACGCCAGTTTTGCCTACCTTGATGACAGCGATAAAGCAGACAAACTGCTGGAAAATCCATCACTTCTGGTACAGCCCATCTGCCGCAACGGAAAACTGGCCGCCACCATCGGCTATCAGCCCGATGTGTGGAAGACGTGGAATTGAAATCTGGATTGGTTAAGGGATATTTTTTGTATTGTGTTTGTGCGCACAAAAGAGCATATTTTACGTATAGAACCTGATACAAAAGCACCTGCAGAAGCAATTCTTGCAGCTCTTGGTATTCCCGTTTCTACTGCAATCAATATGTTTTACAAGCAGATAATCCTGCATAACGGCTTGCCATTTAAAGCCCAGCTTCCTTCAGCTCCTTTAAATATTGCTGATATGACTGAAGAGCAGTTCAATGCAGAACTCGATAAAGGATACCAGAGTATGCTCCGTTGCGAAGCTGTACCGGCAGAAGAAGCCTTTGCTCAAATCAAGAGGGCCAGATAATTGGCTTATACGGTACATTGGATTTGACAAAAATCTGGAAGTAATTTGCGAATAAATCATTCAGAGTTGTGCGGATACTGCCAATATGCACAACATCGAGCAAATATCTGCATAAACTTACTGAAGATAAAGTAAGAAACCCTTATTTCATTTGTTCCATTAAATTCTCGATAGCTTTTTTACTTGCAGGGGAAATATGATCAAGTTTCTTGATTAGTGCTGCATTCTGTTTATAGATGCGGATTTCTTCATCGGTAAGCTGAGGTATTGAAGTTTGAGAGGAGGGATTTTTGCCTGTAACAAGATATTCTACGGTTACATTTAAGGCTTGGGCGATTTTTACGGCATTTTCGGCAGTGGGCTGAGATTCATTACTTCTGAGATAATTGTCGATTGTTCTTTTTCCAACCCCAGATTTTGATGATAATTCTTTTACTAATATACCTTGATAATTCAACTCATCTTTTAAATTTTCTTTAAAACTCATTGTTTTATTGAATACTTAAAAATAAGTCTTATGCGCAGTAATACGTAAAGTCAACAGAATATAAGACGATACTTAAATATACGTAATGTATTAAACAAACTGTATATTTAAGAGAGCTCGGCAATGACACCAATTACTGAACAAGAATACAAAATCAAAATAGAAGAGTTGCAGAAGGAAATTGAGATTCTTAAGAAAAAGCAGACTGAAAAAATGAAGTCTGAACGATATGGCCTTAATTGGATTGATGTTCCAGAAGCCTTTGAAAAAGAAAGTGAAAACAAGATTCCTGTTTTAAGGGAAGTTAAGGATAAGGCGATTAAAAATGATGACGGAAAGCCGACCCACATTCTGATTGAAGGCGACAATTACCACGCCCTAAAGTGCCTGAACTATACTCACGCAGGAAAAATCGATGTGATTTACATTGATCCGCCATACAACACAGGAAGCGACGGATTCATTTATAAGGATGCACGGTATCTTGAACAATACCCGGATGGCACAACGATTCCAAAGGAACATCCACTCAGACACAGTACCTGGCTCAGTTTTATGAGCAAAAGATTAAAGCTTGCAAAAAATCTCCTCAGTGAAAAAGGCGTGATTTTCATAAGCATTGATGACAACGAACAGGCAAATCTTAAATTGCTTTGTGACCAGGTGTTTGGGGAAAGTTTATTTCTTGGAAATATCGATTGGGAATCAAAGACCAAATCTCAAAACACAAAAACTGCTTTTGATAAATTGCAACCAAAAGTTGAACACATTCTAGTTTATTCAAAACGAAATCATTTCAATTTAATAACAAAAGGCGAAAAAGAATATCCTGAAAGAGATGAAAAGGGTGAATTTCGATATTACAAAATAGAAGTGATGAATGCTTCTGGTGTTCGCGGCAGAGAGACAATGGTATTTCCAATTCTTGGAATCAATCCTCCAGAAAATAGACAGTGGAAATGGGGACTTGAAACAATAAATGAGTATCAAGAGAGAGGAGATTTAATATTACTAGATGATGAACCAACTTTAAGAATTCGACCTGAAGATGAGAGAAATGAAATAACTGAACCTTTTTGGGGATTTATATCAAAAGATCTTGGAACCGGGGAATCTGGGAAAAAGCAACTAAATACAATTTTATTTCCATTTGATCCTGAATTTGAAACGGTAAAGCCAGTGGAACTAATTAAAAAATTAATTTTCCATGCAAGTTCAAATGAATCCATTGTTTTAGATTTCTTTGCTGGAAGTGGAACAACAATGCATTCTGTTTTTGAGACAAATAAGTCAGATGGCGGCAACCGTCAGTGCATTCTTGTTCAGCAGAAAGAAACGGATTCCAACATCTGTGAATCCATCACCTACGAACGTAACCGCCGTGTAATGAACGGCTACACCAATTCAAAAGGCGAAGAAATTCCCGGCTTGGGAAATTCCCTCAAATATTACAAAACCGACTTTATTGGTGAACATTCAGAAAAGCTTGCCAGCGATGAAGACAAAATTCTTCTGGCGCAAAAAGCGGGGTGTCTCATTTCATTGAGTGAAAACACTTTAGAAGAAATAAAGACCACAGAATACTACCAACTTTACACAGACGGGAAAAAGCTTACGGCCATATACTTTAACGAAGACCCGGAAATGTTCCCTGACTTTGTGGAAGACATTGCAGAAGTTTCAATAAACGCTACAACCACTCACAAGACAACAGTCTATGTTTATTGTGAAGGAAACCCGGAAATTTATGAAAACGAATTTGAAGACCTGACAGACATTGAGATTAAGGCAATTCCCCACCCGATACTGCAGATTTACAAAACTTTGAACGAGGCCCGCTGATGAACGCACTGAAATTTCAGAATGACGCAATAGAAGAATTGATTTCAAAATTCAAAACACTTTATAAAACTCAGCCCGACAGTTTTGAAAACACACCAAAAATCATTTTAAAGGCACCGACAGGAAGCGGAAAAACATTTATGACGGAAAGCTTCATTCACCGTCTGGCAGCTCAACCGGATTTTAACGAAGACGTTGCCTTTGTGTGGATGACCTGTTCCGATACTCTGGCAATGCAAAGCCGCGACAAATTCTACGAATATTTTTCACCGAATCTTAATTCAAGACTTTTGACAGCCAGTGACATTGAGCAAAATGAATTCCTATTAAAAAACGATATCCTGTTTTCAAACTGGCAGAAATACAACATCAGCAAAGATAAATTTGACAAACGTACTCTACGCCGCCCGGAAGATGAGCGCAAGCTGAAGGAAAATGGCTTTTATTTTGATGACCTGATTGAAAATACAAAAAATCAGGGACGGCAGATTGTCCTTTTGATAGATGAAAGCCACGCGTATGATTCAAAACTTGCGGAAGAATCGGTAATCAAAACCATTGAGCCAAAAATCATAATAAAAATTTCTGCAACTCCATTTAAGAACGATTCAGAAAAAAAGGATTTTTATGCCCAGAAAGGAATGGGCCATGCAGAAATTGTGGAAATAAAAAGAGAATCGGTAATTGCGGAAGGCCTTATCAAGGAATCAATTGTCAGCCAGACAGAAGAAGACATTATGAACTATAAAGTTCCTGATGAAGACATTGAAAAACTTCTTTTGACACTGGCAATTGAAAAGCAAAAGCAGGTTCGTGAAGAATGGCAAAAACTTGGATTCAATATAAATCCGCTTGTAATGATTCAGCTTCCCAATGATTCAAAGACAAAAACTGCAAACGAAATTGAAAGCAAGAAAACTCGTGTTCTGCAGATCCTTAAGGATTTGGGAATTGAAGAAACCAAAATCGCTACCCGTCTGCAGGAAACAACGGAACGAATGAACGACATTACACAGAATGACAGTCCGATAGAGTTTCTTCTGTTCAAACTGGCAGCTGCAACAGGATGGGATTGTCCCCGTGCTCATATTCTTGTCCGGTATCGTGAAATTAAATCAGAAAGTTTTGAAACTCAGACTTTGGGAAGAATTTTACGAATGCCTGTGGTAAAGAAAGATTTTAACAATCAGCTTTTGCAGACCGGCTATCTGTACACAAACTTTCCAAAAAGCACCGTTCATATTCCAGAGGAAACAAATGAGAATAAAGCAAAGGTAAATCACACGCAGCTGGATGTTACAGTCAAAAAATCTATTTTACAGGAGCAAAATAATAAGGCTATTGAGGATCTGTTTACGGAAGTTTCTGTTGCTGAAAATGTAAAGGGAAACTCTGAAAATGAAATAAAGGCAGCTTTTGAAAAGACCGTTTCTGACTTGGAATTTATTACTTCCCAAGTGAAAAGCGACAGCGAAAAACATAATGCTGCGAAAATTGAGATTCACACAAAAATTGAAAGTCTGAAAAATGATGTGAACAAAATTGTATCTAAAGCAATTGAAAATGTTCCAGAGAATCAGAAAGAAACGGTTCAAAATGAAGTTACAGCAAAACTGGATTTGATCATTCAGCAGACAGAAGAAATCGCTCTTGGAGAAAAAGAATCAGAGATTGTTCTTGACCCAATGTTGAAAACAGATTTTTTGAGTCGTGCAGATTACGGCGATTTGGGAAAAGTCAGCGAGTTCAGAAGATCATTTTTGAAATCCATGGACGGTTATTTTGGAATTGACTCACACCAGATGTATGATGCAGAAGAATTGAATAAAAAGCTTACTGCTAAAGGAGTGATTCTTGATTCCTCACTGAAACAGGAAATCATGGTCAACGCAAAATTCGTAAGTGAACAAGGTTCTGAAAACAGCGAAACCGGAAAAAACATTGACTATGAAACTGCACAAAGCAATGTGGAAGTGGCCTTTACGGAAATGTGCTATGAAATTCTTACCACTCAAACGGAAGAAGACGCCAAGGTTGGTAACGTCGCCCGCTCCTGGGCCGCTTTTAGGCAGACGTTGCGGCTTTGGCTTACCAGACACGCTTTTAAACATTCCGATTATCTTTCGGCATACAAAATATTTTTAAACGATTGCAACAAAGCTTGCGTATTTAAAGCGGCAATTACCAATGCACTCAAAGAATACAGAAAAGTTCTGGATGAATTCATTACGGAGCGGGAAAATTCTTCAAGCGTATCTTTGCCATTCACAATCAAAACTCACTACTCATATACAGATGAGTATGAAGTTTATGAGACTGCATCAAAAAGCTTTGTTCAGCCATTTTATTTGAAGAAAGACTACAATGGAAGAATTAACGAAACCAAATTCATTCAGTTCCTTGAAGACTCACCGAATGTGCTTCACTGGTTCAAAAATGGAGACAGTGGCAAAGACCATTTTGCAATCAAATATTTTGACTCCACAGAAAATCGAAACAGACTTTTTTATCCAGACTGGTTTGTGATTCTGGATGACGGAAGAATCTGCATTCTTGACACTAAAGGCGGTAACACTGCTTCCTCTCAGGAAACAAAAGAAAAAGCAGAAGCATTGCATATGTACATTGAACAATTAAATTCCGTAAGTAAAAAAAGATACATCGGAGGAATTGTGGTGATTACAGCAGATGGCCAGAAGTATATTAATGATTCCAAAGAATATATCTATGATTCCAACAATTTATTGAATCACGGTTGGAAAACCCTGGCCTGGAAATCATTATAGTGTTACCTGTTACAGCATCTTGTTTCGCAAATCTCAAAATTGCTCAATTTGGCGAAACAAGATGTTTACATCAAACATCTGCAAAATCAGGAATTGCAAGATCCCTACGGAGGTTCATGCGACAAAGAAACCAGAACCAGGTACGCACCGGTATCTGATACCGCACACAGAACGATTTAGGGAAATGTTTTTTCACAAATCGTGAAAGGATATCGTCAGCTCCCCGTTGAGTTTCTGCATATTCTTCGACCGAAGACTTGGCGACTACCGTTTTTCGCATATATTTTTCTTTCAGCTCTTCAGGCACATACGACGCAAAAGAACAGGTTTCTTCATAATTCAGTTGATACAGATTGTCATTTTCAATATGAATAGTTATCGCTTTTCCATAAACCAAAGCACTATCCGGATTAAAATTGCGTTCTCCCGACATTTTTTTCAGGATTCGGGCAGTATTTAAGGCATCGCCTAAAGCCGAATGACGCTGCCCCTTAAATGAACACCCCATTAACCGCAATGCTCCATCCAGAGAAAGAGCACTGCCACTTCCTACTGCACTATCAACAAGTTGCTGTAGATCTATAAAGCTTTTGAGTGGCTTCATATATCTATTTTGATAGCCATATTTTACCCACAATTCATCCCATAACTGGATAAAATCACTGTTACTCCAACAGAACACTTTGACAGGTTCCCTGCCCACCCAGGAAAGATATTTTTCCCATGAAATATCAAGAGAATCTGCAGATTCAAGGGAAGCATCGGTGATGCCAGTAAGTTGCTCAATAAATGGAGTTACCGTACAAAATTGAGGCTTAACAGGAATTTCAATGCAACTCAGATAGCGGAACTGTTCATCCAGCAATACCGCCCCAAGCTGAATAATTTCATGACGCAATCCATGCAGATTCCGTCTTTGTTTTCTGTCAACTGTTTCAGTCATTTCTATATCTATGCATACATACTTCACGCCACTCTCCTTTCTGCAACCTGCAGCTATGTAAATGGTAACAGAAAAGCAGTGACATCACAGTGACATACACTAAAAAAAGCAACCGGCATAACGTATGCAAATATCTGATAAACGGTGTTATGTATTCGATATCATTCTCAATTATTTTTTCAAGATACACTTGATACACAAATCTATGCTGAATATTTAATCTTCTTGAAAAAAGTCCTGACAGATTTCCGACTAAAGCCTCATATGGCGGTGGGGCTGATAGTTTTATCGCAGTAGCGCTGTGAAAGGCGGCGGAGCCGGCCACCGGAGCGATCATGGCGAGTGAGGAGGCTGAAGCGATAGCGGAACCTGGAACATAGCGACGGCACTGTTGTGCCGGACTGCCCTTGTATATCGTTACATGCATAAAAAAAGGTGGCTGCACAACGTACAGCCACCCACACGTAAAGGAGGAGATTCGGTTTTTACCGAACGGGTTTGATGGGAGCTACCCACCTATGAAAAAGATTCTTGCTCTTTCTAATCAAACTTTAATACGGCTGGTCAAGGCACGTACGCCTTCGGCTATCTCAAGGCCTTGACTCAGCCGTGTTTGCGGTGTATCGCTTTGCGATTTTACACCTTAATACGTCTAGCGCGGATATCGAACAGGACTGCTGCAATCAGTACGATACCTTTTACGATGTACTGGTACGAGATACCGATGTTCATCAGGTTCATACCGTTCTGCAGTGAAGACATTACCAGCGCACCAATAATGGTACCGGTTACTTTACCAACACCACCGTTTGCAGAAACACCACCTACATAACTTGATGCAATGGCATCCATTTCAAATGCGTTACCGGCAGTGGTAGTTGCTGACTGCAGACGGGCAGTAAACAGAACACCGGCAAGACCAGAAAGCATACCCATTGAAGCGTATACAAACATGGTTACTTTGCGAACTGAAATACCTGAAAGTTCAGCTGCTTCCGGGTTACCACCAATGGCGTAGATATGACGCCCCAGTACGGTATTGCTCATGAAATAGGCATAGATAGCCAGTACAACCAGTACGATTACTACTGTCCATGAAATACCGTGGTACAGAGCGATTTTGGTCGTAAAGAACAGAATCAAGGCGCTCATGAACACCAGTTTGATGATGAACATATCAAGTGGGCTGTCCTGCAGGTGGTACTTTTTCTTGTTTCTGCGGGCATTGATTTCAGTTGCAATAAGGAATGCAACAAGAGCAACTCCCAGAATCATGGTCAGAATATGAATGTTTGAGCCATGGAATGGGTCAGGAATAAAGCCATTACCCAGCGCATTGTAGGCAGCATTCTTAACGATGATGGTACCGGTTCCTTCGGTTACACGGAGCAGGGCACCGCGGAAAATGAACATACCGGCAAGGGTTACTACGAAAGCTGGAACTTCAAGGATTGCAATGAGCCAGCCCTGATAAATACCGATTAAAAGCCCGATGATCAGAGCGATAACTACGACCATAACAGCAAGCCATGGAGAATCAGCAAAGGCAGATCCGGCATCGGCATAGTGTTTCATGACGATGGCAGTAATGGCACCGGTGAAGCCGGCAGCAAAACCAACGGAAAGGTCGATTCTCAGGATAATGAGAACCAGAGTCATACCGATGGCAAGAACGGCAACATAACCGGTCTGATCAAACAGGTTTGACAGGTTACGGGGAGTCATGAAGATACCGCCGGTAGTTGCGGTAAAGAACAGCATTACAGCCATCAGTGCAACGAACATACCGTACTGACGGGCATTTGTTTTTATTTCTCTAAAGTTCATTTTGTCACTTCCTTACACATTAGTTTTCTGTTGCAAGCCGCATGATATTTTCCTGAGTAGCTTCTGCTCCACTCATTTCACCGGCTACTACACCACCGGATACAACGCAGATACGGTCAGCCATTCCAAGAACTTCAGGCAGTTCAGAAGAAATCATGATGATACTCATACCCTGCTCTACCAGCTGGTTCATCAGGGTATAGATTTCGTACTTGGCACCTACGTCGATACCGCGGGTTGGCTCATCAAGAATGAGGATTTCCGGACGGCTCATCATCCATTTGGCTAGGGAAACTTTCTGCTGATTACCACCGGAAAGTTTGTTAACCGGGCTATCGATGCTGGGTGTTTTAATGTGCAGGTCTTTTACATACTGTGCACTTTCTACAATTTCCTTGTTTTTATCCAGAACGCCCCGTTTAACCAGCTGCTTCAAAGAAGCAATGGTAATATTCTGCTTTACGTCCTGCAAAAGTATCAGGCCGTTACCTTTCCGGTCTTCTGAAACGTAGGCAAAACCAGCATCAATGGCTTCTTTTGGATGTTTGAAACTTACTTTCTTTCCATGGAGGTATGCTTCGCCTTCAACTTTGTACTTACGTGGGTTACCGAACAGACTCAGTGCAAATTCAGTACGGCCGGCACCCATAAGGCCTGCAAGTCCCAGGATCTCACCGCGGCGCAGCTGCAGGTTCAAGCCTTTCAAAAGCTGACGGCTTACAGCGTAGTCGTAAACTTTCCAGTCTTTTACTTCAAGTACCACTTCGCCAATATCAATCTTTTCACGTTTTGGATATATATTCTTTATTTCACGGCCAACCATCTGGCGGATAATCAACTCTTCGGTAAGATCCTTACGATCTATGGTTCCGATAGAATGTCCGTCACGGAGTACAGTTACCGTGTCTGCAATTTTCAGAACTTCTTTTAATTTATGAGAAATCATGATACAGGTAACACCCTGAGCTTTAAGGTTCAGGATAAGCTGCAGAAGATTCTCACTGTCATCCTCGTTCAATGATGAAGTTGGTTCATCAAGAATCAGGATATTAATATTTTTGCTTAATGCTTTTGCAATTTCAACCAGCTGCTGTTTACCGGTACCAAGATCTTTTACTTTTGCACCTGGGTCTACATCAAGACCAACTTTTTTCAGCTGTTCCTGTGCGCTGATAATGGTTTTGTTCCAGTCAATAGCACCGGTAGACGTCCGGATTTCGTGACCCATATAGATGTTTTCATATACGGTCAATTCCGGAATCAGTGCCAGTTCCTGATAAATAATGGCAAGACCGGCATTTTCGCTGTCTTTAATGTTTTTGTACTGCTGTACCTGGCCATTAATCAAAACCTGGCCATCGTAGGTTCCATACGGATATACTCCGGAAAGAACCTTCATCAGTGTTGATTTTCCGGCGCCGTTTTCACCTACCAGAAAATGTACTTCACCCTTTTTTACCTTAAAGGTTACATCATCAAGGGCCTTAACACCGGGGAATTCTTTTGTTATGTGAGCCATTTCAAGAATTATGTCGCTCATTTTGTATTTGCCCCTCTTTTCGTTTTTATGACAAGAAGGATCAGTGAGCCTGTCGAACTGTCCGTTCGGCCCCTTCGACGGGCTCAGGGATCCTTCCTGACTATTTTTTTAATCTTAGTGTTTCAGAGACCAGTCTGGGTTAGCTTCTTCAAGCAGTCTTACGTTGTCTTTGGTGATTACGGTTACTGCAGTCTGTTTTGCAGCTACCTGTTTTTTACCGTTGTCATAAGAAGCAGCAGTTGCTGGTTTTTTACCTGCCAGAATTTCTTCTGCCATTGCAACAGCGTCAGCTGAAAGGATTGCAGTGTTCTTCCATACGGTCATGGTCTGTTTTCCGTCGATAATGTACTGAGCAGAAGCCATTTCAGCATCCTGTCCGGTAATTACATATGCAGTTACATCTGGGTCTTTAGCGAATTCGTCAGCGATTGCACGAGCGGTACCATCGTTTGGAGCCAGGATGAAACAGTCACCTTTATCTGCAGCTTTTGCAACAGTCAGGTTATCTGCAGCCTTTTTCTTTGCAACATCAAAGTTCCAGTCAGTAGTTACCTGGTTGATGATGTCTGCAATTTCAGAACGGCTCAGGTCTTTTTTACCAGAGAGTGCAACAGCTTTGTCAGAGTTTTTGATTACGAAAGTACCATCAGCAATTTTTGGCTGCAGAACTGACCATGCACCTTCAAAGAAGATGAATGCGTTGTTGTCTGATGCAGCACCAGCATACAGGTACAGAGAGTTACCTTTTGATCCGGCTTTTACGTTATCGATAAGGAACTGACCCTGTGCAACACCTACGCTGAATGAATCGAAGGTTACATAGTAGTCAACGGCAGCAGTATCAGTAATCAGGCGGTCATAGCAGATTACGGTTACGCCGTCTTTTTTAGCAGCTTCTACAGCAGCGGCAGCAGCAGCACCGTCGTGTGGACAGATAATAAGAACTTCAATACCCTTGTTCAGAAGAGCTTCTACGTTCTGTTTTTCTTTGTTTGAGTCACCCTGGCTGAACAGGAGCTGAACAGATGCTTTACCTTCCAGAAGTTTCAGGAATGAAGTTTCATCCTGAATCCAACGTGGTTCATCTTTAGTAGGGAGTACAACACCTACTTTAACTTTTGACGATTCTTTAGCACCGCCGGCGAATGCCATGGTAGCTACCATCATCAGTGCAAGTACACTGAAAACAACTTTTGCCATTCTTTTCATAATGGTTTCTCCTTTTTCTGAACGGAGACTTAACATCACCGTTCCTTAGTACTGTTTCAGTATAGGAGAGAGCCATTTGCCGTGCGTGGCGTTTTTCTAGACGATTTTTAGAAGTGTAGTACACAAAAAGGAGAAATTTATACGAAAAAAAGGAGAATTTTTTACGAACAGGGAAAAATTTGGCAACAAAAAAGTACTAAGGGAGATGCTGAAACAAGTTCAGCATGACAGTATCGTCTTGTCATCCTGAAACAAGTTCAGTATGACAGAATCGGCTTGTCATCCCGAACTTGTTTCGGGATCTTTTTGTATCAGCGGTAAATCTCATCGTGAGAATGGAAACCACTTTGAATAACTACTTCATCCATGTTTTCTGCCGTTACCAGAACCGGCTGGATAAAACAGGCAGGAACCTGCCGCATGCCGTTATCCATGGTTTCTGTTACACCAGGTAAATCTGCAGCTTTTTCGCCACGAGCCAACCGGCAGGCATATCGGGCAGAAAGACGAGCCAGTTCTGTAATCGGCTTATACACGGTAGCAGTCTGAGTTCCCTGCACTACCCGCTGACAACCGGCGATATCGGCATCCTGTCCTGCAACCGGCACTGTACTTAAGGCATGCTCCCGCAGAGCCCGGATAACACTTTCCGCAATGGCATCATTGCCGCAGAGAACAGCATCAGGAATAAGTTTACTGTCCAGAAGATCCGACATTTTCTGATATGCCAGATCATAATTCCAGTCTTTTGTGTAGTACTTGAGCTGAACCGAAACAGGTTTGCCATCAAGAGAATTACGTACTCCCTGATCTATCATGGCCATATTAAAATCATCTTCGTTACCGTATATACAGAACCAGCCACCTTTCGGAGCTTTTTCCAGCAGTGCCTGAGTCATGAGTGTTCCAACCTGCCGGCTATCGACTGTAACATACAGACTGACGTCTGCATTGCGGATCAAACGGTCATAGCTGATGACAGGAATATTCTTTGCTTTTGCCTTGGCCAGCACCTCTGTAAGCGAATCTGCCCGTTTTGCAACTATAACCAGTGCATCAACATTCTGGTCTATCAGATATTTTATCTGGTTAATCTGTTCTGTTTCGCTATTACCCGCATTTTGTACGATAACCTGTGCGCCTTCTTCGGCAGCGGCTTCCATAAATACATCAAGATCACGGCGCCACCGCTCAATAATAAAGGTATCAATGGAAAAACCGATGGTTATGTTTTTTTTACCATCCGATGTTGCAGATCGAAGTCCGGTACGGGCCACAGAACCGGATGCTGATGATCGGGAACAGGAGGCGGCGGTGATGATAACGATAAAAGCTACTGCGCTATACAGAATCTTCAAATACTTTTTCATATTACTCTCACTAATTACGGACCCTTCGACAATGAGCTTTGCTCATTATTGCTCAGGGATCCTGAATCTTTTTACTGACAGTTGGAACGGTATTCCGTTGGGGTCAAACCATACATGCGCCGGAACAGCTTGCTGAAATAATTCTGGTCTGTATAACCGGTCTCATGACTGATTTCCTTTATACTCAGCTCATTACCCCGAAGCAGTTCACGGGCTTTTTCCATGCGCATACCCGTTACATAATCAATAAAATTCTGTCCTGTTTCGTCCTTAAACAGCTTACTGAGATAATAGGGGTTAACCTTAACCTGGGCAGCTGTATCATCAAGAGAAATCGGGTCTCCCAGATGCTCCTGCACATATTTTCTGACTTTTTCTATAACAGGATTCACTGTTTTGCTGCAGCCTTCAAAACGGCACAATGAGCAGTCTGCAAAAAGCGGAGTGACATACTGTTCTATGGCTGCCACTGTCTGTAAAGAAGCCAGGGTTCCAAACGTTGAACCAAAGGTCGGGTTTTCTCCAAATGACCGGTTTACTGCAGTTGCCAGATTTCTACTTTCAACAAGAACGGTAAACAGATTATTCCGTATCACATCAAGGGTAATAAATCCGGCATCCACTGCTTCTTCTGCAGCTCTGAACCACTGACCGATACACAGCGTTGTACCGGTAACATCACCAACCGTAACCCTACTGATCAAACGGCGTTCCAGTCCAGTAAGAAATGCCTTACTGTCTGCAGCTTTTTGTTGTGTATCGCCGGAACCAATCTGCCGGTCATCTCTGCTGGAAGCACATTTCCAGCCACCTGCCATATCGGTGCTGTTCAGGGCTGAAAGGGCTTCGTTGTAGGCTGATACCGTGTTTCCAAGATCAGACTGCAGCCGACTGGCACCCATGCGGACTCCATGTCCTATTCTCATAGCCAGGGCCGTGTGCAGACTCTTAACCGTCTCCTGCTGGAACAGCGCATCGTCTTCTGGAACGAAAATTGTCACCCGGTTCATCATAAAGGCTCCGGTAATACAGGTAATGCGGCTGGTAAGTAGTTCACGAACCTGTACATAGGTTCCATATTTATCCTGTGTTGAAGAATCAGGCAGTTCAATTACGCAGAAGTAATAACTGCTTTCGCTGATACCAAAATAATCAAGATAACTCTGTAAATCCCGCCCTGCATCACGGGCAAAAACGCTGGAATAAATGAAGTCGCTTTCTACAATGTTTGCCACAAAGTTCAGCTTTTCCTTCATTTCGATGTCGGTATTCATCTTACCGCGGCCGGCATCAACAAGACTCATGGCATTCCGTACCGTCTGTACCACCAGATTCCGGTTCACCGGTTTTGTCAGATACCGGTAGGCACCCAATGCCATAGCTTCCTGAGCATATTGAAAACGGTCAAAAGCACTGAGGATGATTACTACGGCAAGGGGGCTGAAAGATTTAATTTCCTTAATGGCTTCAAGTCCATTAAGACCAGGCATGGAAATATCCATGAAGACAATATCTATTTTTTCCTGCCGGCAGATTTCTATGGCCTTTGATCCTGAATTTGCTGAAAAAAGCTGCACTTCCTCGGGAAAGTTTTTTGACAATATGAAAGAAAGAGAATCGATGACAATCTGTTCGTCATCGGTAATCAAAATGTTATACATATGGAATCCTTATGATACACCGGGTACCGCCACCTTCTGCATCCTCAATGCTGAAAAGTCCCGTATTCTTATAATACATCCGTAAGCGGGAAATGACATTACCTAACCCGATGCCCGTTCCATCAGAACCGCGTACTTCCGCATCGTCTTCACGAACTATCGCCTGACTGCCATCATCATTTTCTTCCAGAAATCGTTTCTTCAGTTCTTCTGGAAATCCAACACCGTTATCTGCCACCGTTATAGCCACAACGCCTTCTCTTTTCTCGTCAAAACCGACAGTCAGGGTAACACGACCACCTTCTTCCCTGCCGTAAAGCCCGTGGCGTACAGCATTTTCAACCAAAGGCTGCAGTGTCATTGCCGGAAGCAGAATGTCAGAAGCAGAAATCCGAATGTCCTTTTCAAAAGAGAACCGGTCCCCAAAACGGGTCTTCATGATGTACATGTAGGAATCAACCAGGGAAATTTCATCCTGGAGCGTTGCTTCCTTACCGGTATGCTGAAGATTATAACGGTAAAAATCCGCAACCTGTTCCAGAAAACTGCAGGTTCGGTCAGCTTCTTCCATCATGGCAAGCTGGGCACCGGTATTTATGGTATTAAACAGAAAGTGAGGATTTATCTGATTCTGCAGCGCCTTAAAACGGGCATCCTGCACAAGAGCCTGCATTTTTGTCTCCGCAGCAGCTTTTTTCCAGATGGTATCGATGTATTCGCGGATGGAGATAATCATACGGTTAAAGGCACGGGTAATGGAACCGATTTCATCCTGTCGGTCATAGGTAAACAAGGATATGTCAAAATCGCGTTCTGCAAGCCGGTTTGCTGTAACGGAAATGTCTTCCAGAGGCTGCATGATGTTGGTAACCAGCAGATATAAAAGCAATACATCAAGAATTATGACGGCTGCGATTAATGCTATGCTGGAAGCTGTTACCGATTGAAGCCGCTTAACCAGATAGTTGTACCGGGCGATGTTGCTTTTAAAGTACATGGAATTCAGCTCATCAACGGCATTGTGCAGTATGGTATAGGAACTGAGGGCCATTTCATAGGCCGCAGAAGATTTTTCTGTGTTGTTGGCGCGGCGAGAGTATACGGCACTGTCTGCATAGCCCAAGAAAGTTTCAGTCAGCCGGGATACTACGTATTCTTTTTGAATCAAAGGATCCTGACTGGGGCGGGATGTAAGGTACAGAGTCCGCGTTTCCAGTTTTGCCCGATTTGTGTAGTAACTGTCGATAGTCTCGTAATTCCGCAGATTCATGTACTGTTCAAGAGACGATTCTGTGTCTTCAAGCAATGAAAGATACACATCGAGTTCCTGATTGGTTACGTAGGATGACGAAACCGACGAAAGCACCATGGAAAAAATGAGAATGAAATATACGATAACAAGGGCAAAAAGGCCAAAGGTAACGAAGGCCGATGCCATAATGCGGGAGCGGATGGAATGGGAAAACAGATGAAAAGGCCGATGTTTACTGGACATTGGTACGCTCCAGAAGTTGCATGTTACCCCGCCGGTAACTGTTGCAATACCCGGTATTCAGGTACGAAGCCATTTCTTCTATGGCATACTGCCCCATTAATTCGATATCCGGAGTAATAAGTGATGATATCATGCCCTTTTTCAGATATTCCCGGTTGCGTTCCGTCTGATACAGTCCGATAAGTTTCAGATCTCCCGTGCGGTTAGTGTCAATTAATGATTGGGCCGCCAGAGAAGTAAGTTCAGGTGATACGCATAGTACTGTTTGTACCTCTGTTGCCATAATGGTTTCTCTGATACTTTCATCGCTGGCAAAGGCGGTAGAAGTATCAATGGTGGCTATTTCAACAGAAAGGTGCGCTCCCTGCTCCCGGTACGATTCCTGAATACTTGAAACAAGACTGTTCATTCCCTGATGCACATGAGCCCGGTCTGTTAAAAGCAGGACAGATTCCGACGAATAATTCTGCAAGGCACGGGCAGCTGTTTTTCCCATGGAATAGTAGTTGGAAGAAATACAGCTGATTTCTGTATTTGTCTCAGACCATTGGCCCACGGTGATAACGGGGATACTATTACCATGAACATCGGTTAGTGCCGGCAGATTAAGGGTTTCATCGCTGTTTACAAGAATAACGCCATCGGCACATGCAAAGGAAGCATATTCCAGCAGTTGAGAAATAGGGGCGTCCTGTGCAAAGTTGTCAGGGGCGCAGAGTTCAACTGCACAGTGCAGGAATGCCGCAGAGGACTGTACACCCTGATACACCTGTTCCACAATGGCACGGTCTGCCCAGCTGCCGATAACAACTACAAAGTGGCTGGCAGAATGAGAATCTGTTTCTTCAAATGCAGTTGATTGAAGTGCCGTTACAAGACGTGCAGAGAAAATAAAGGTAAAAACTGCTGCCACCCCGACAAGGCCGATAATGGCAAGCAGTATGTTCCGGGCACGAACGCCGGGAACCTTAGCTGAGCTGCGCTGCAATGCGGTCGATGAAATCCCAGCTGTTGAGGATTTCTTTTGGTGCAGGATCAGCAAGAGCCTTAAGGTCACCGGTCATAACGCCTGATTCAATCAGATCAAGGGTAGCCTTTTCCAGTTTGTGGGCAAAGTCAGCAAGATCTGGAGTACCATCCAGTTCGGCGCGTTTTGCCAGGGCTCCGGTCCAGGCAAAAATCAGAGCAACCGGGTTGGTAGATGTTTTTTCGCCTTTCAGGTAGCGGTAGTAGTGGCGCTGAACGGTGCCGTGGGCAGCTTCGTATTCAAAGTTTCCGTCAGGAGAAACCAGTACGGAGGTCATCATGGAAAGAGAACCGCTGGCGCTGGCAACCATGTCTGACATAACATCCCCATCGTAGTTTTTGCAGGCCCACAGAAGACCACCTTCGTGTTTCATGACACGGGCTACGACATCGTCGATAAGGGTATAGAAATAGGTCAGGCCTGCTTTTTCAAAGTCTGCCTTGAATTCTGCATCAAATACTTCCTGAAAAATTGCCTTGAAGCGGCCGTCGTAGGTTTTGCTGATGGTATCTTTGGTAGCAAACCATACGTCTACTTTTTCGTCCAGTGCATAGCGGAAACAGCAGCGGGCAAAACTGGTGATGGATTTATCAGTATTGTGCATACCCTGCAGTACACCAGGACCTTTCATTTCCATGATGGTCTTGCGGGTTTCTTTTCCGTTGGCATCGGTAAATACCAGTTCGGCTTTTCCCGGGCCATCTACATACATCTCGCAGTTTTTGTATACATCACCGTAGGCATGACGTCCCATAATGAACGGTTTTGTCCATGATTTTACGGCGGGTTTTACGTTCTTAACGATGATTGGTTTTCTGAATACGGTTCCATCCAGTTCTGCGCGGATAATACCGTTGGGGCTGGGGGTCAGCTGTTTCAGGTTATATTCTTCCATGCGGGCAGCATTACTGGTAATGGTTGCACATTTTACCCCAACGCCAAGACGTTTGATGGCGGCAGCCGAATCATAGGTTACTTTATCATTGCTGTCATCGCGGGCTTTCAATCCCAGGTCGTAGTATTCAGTTTTCAGTTCAACAAAGGGTTCAAGCAGCTTTTCTTTGATTACAGCCCAAAGAACACGGGTCATTTCATCGCCGTCAAGTTCAGCGATTGCGTTTTTCATCTGTATTTTTGCCATGGGATCCACCTTATTTGTGCAATTTCTGCATAAGTATACAAAAAAAATGTATTTTTATCTATCGGAGCCTCTAAAAACTTCAGTTTTTTGAGGCAACTTTGCAAATGCGAGTATACTCGTCGGCACCTCTGAAGCACATATTTTAGGCGATGTCCGTAAAAAGTGTTGCTGAATGCTACGCAGCAACAAAGATTGTACAGGAATGCCACAAATCGAGAGGAAGGACAGTACAGACAAAAATTGTTGAAGCCCGGCGTCCATGCGGTCAGCATGGACTACACATAGTTTCTACGCCGGGATTCACCAATATCGCTGGTCGGTTGTGTTGCATGATGCAACACAACCTTACTGAGTTTTGCTGATGCAAAACTCAACAGTTGTAACGTCATTTAGCGTTTTTGGATGTACTGGCAATCCGGTAGATTTGTGGACTTATGATGAGACCCTGAATCAAGTTCAGGGTGACAATAAGCAACACTTTTTACGGACATAGCCATATTTTACAAGTTCAGAGGAGCCCTCTATAATTATTGAGTGATTACCTGCGATTTTGAGAACCGGGGAAAGGCCGGTTTATGTGAATATTTAACCCGATGTATTGAACAGCAGATAGAAAGCGGTGTGCTGAAAGGCGATGAAAAACTGCCCAGTAAACGGGAACTGGCTATGCATCTGGGAGTCAGTGTCATTACGGTACAGAATGCTTATGCGGACTTGATTTCACGCGGATATGTCTACTCTTTGGAGAAAAAAGGATTTTTTGTGACACCGATGGTTCGTGGCGGTGTGGTACCATCCATAACAGAAGAAAGCAGGGAGGCTTCGACAGGCTCAGCTATTCTGACGGCCGGTTCCATGATTCGGAGTGAAGTTTCCAGCGGCATTGTCGAAAGAGCTGACACTATTGATCTTAGAACCAACAGCATCAGTTATGAAAAGTTTCCCTTCAGCGTATGGAGCCGTGTTACCCGGCAGGTTCTGCAGGAACCCCACGAAGACCTGCTGCGCCGTCAGCCACTGGAAGGTACCATGGCCTTACGGACAGCTATTGCCCGCTATCTTAAGAGTTTCCGTAACATGCAGGTAAACCCGGAGCAGATTATCGTTGCTGCAGGGGCTGAAGTTCTCTACAGTTTTCTGGTGCAGCTGTTTCCGGCAGACACTGTTTTTGGAGTTGAAAACCCGGGCTACCCCAATACCCGGCGGGTACTGCAGTCCTGCGGTGGAACGGTGGTGCCACTGCCACTGGATAACGAAGGGCTGATTGTTGCGGGGCTGGATGAAAAGCTGTATGCGGATGCGGCTATTTCAGAAAGCAGCCAAAGGGCAGCTACCGTAGTCCACGTTACGCCGAACCATCACTTTCCCACCGGTGTTGTCATGAGTGTTCAGCGGCGGCTGCAGCTGTTGCAGTGGGCCATGGACGCTGAAGATGCAGAGTCTATGGCTGGGCCTGTGAGCAGCAGGCTGCCAGCAGCAATGGCAAAAGAGCAGCAGGTACTGGCAGTGCCAGGGCGGCGCGTTATTATAGAAGATGACTACGACAGCGAATTCGGGTTCCGGGGGAACCCGCTTCCACCGTTTTATGCCATGGCAGCCGCCTATAGCGGTTCAGCTGAAAGTTACGGGCCGCAGGTTATCTATCTGAACACTTTTTCAAAAACCCTGGCACCGGGGTTCCGTATCAGTTACATGGTATTGCCGCCGGCCCTGCTGCAGCAGTTCAAAGCCCGATTAGGTTTCTACAGCTGTACGGTGTCGGCACTGGAACAGCATACGCTGGCCCGGTTCATGGATCAGGGACACTATGCCCGCCATATCATGCGCATGAAAAACTGGTATCGTTCCCTGCGTGACCAGCTGATAACCGCCATTGAGTCTTCTGCGCTGCGGGAGCGTTGCACTATTCAGGAAGAAGATGCCGGCCTTCATTTTCTGCTGACGGTTACGTCGATGGCGGATGCTAACAGGGCAAGCACTCCACAGGAACTGCAGCAACGGCTGAAAGATGCAGGTCTTACCTTGTCGCTCCTGAGTGAATATTATGCCCGGCCGATTGCAGCTGCATTTTCCAAGCCGGTTCCGTCGTCTGCAGAGGACAGCGGTGGCGCAATCCGAGAACCGATGACATCTCCCGAGGGCGCATACTCTGAATCTGGGACCAGTACTTCTGCAGTCTTCATCGTTAATTACTCAGGACTTACATCAGCAACCATCCGCCGCGTTGTTGAAATCCTTAGCCGTGTTCTGTAAGATTTTCAGCAGATTACATATAAAACCTCGCCAGCCCTGCAGATTTCGTCCTCTTATATGTAATTCTGCTGGCCTCATCACCATTTTCAGCCATATGGTTACATATACATCACCTAATCTCAGCCCTCTTATATGTAACCGCTCCTCCATTTCCAGCAAAAATTACATATAAGCCAGCCCTAACATCAGCATTTACAGCACTTTTATATGTAATCTGACAAAAATCTCAGCTGCCCTAACAGACAGCCACTCAAAGTATGCTATAGTGTTACCGCGTTAAAGGAAACGCTATGTCCGTAAAAAGTGTTGCTGAATGCTACACAGCAACGAGAATTGGACAGAAATACCACAAATCGTAAGGAGGGACAGGACAGGCAAAAATTGTTGAAACCCGGCGTCCATGCGGTCAGCATGAACTAGATATAGTTTCTACGCCGGGATTCACCAATAGCGACGTTATCGAGCGGTTTTGCATGTGCTGGCAATCCGGTAGATTTGTGGAGTTTTGATGAGACCCTGAAACTAGTTCAGGGTGACTATAAGCAACACTTTTTACGGACATAGCCAAAGGAAAAATTATGAAACACATTGCACAGCAGATCATTGAAGAATGCAAAAAATACACGGGAATAAATCCCATGGAAATTTTTAATGAAGTTGCAAAAAAAGATTTTGTCCGGATGCACGGGCCAGAGCATCACGTGCTGGATGGGGCATGTCTTCTGGTAGCGTATAAAAATGCCGGTGGCGACATTAATCTTGATGAAAGCTTGAACTGGCTGGTAACACAAGGACTTAAAATGCCTGGGGCTCAGTGTGCGTACTGGGGTGTCTGCGGTGCAACCACATCCATAGGAGCAGCTCTGTCGGTAATCGATAAGACAGGTCCGCTGGCAACCGACGGCTCATGGGGACGAAAGATGCTCGTTATTTCAAAAGCGATTCAGCGGATAGGAGAGATCAACGGCCCCCGATGCTGCAAGCGCGATGCCTATATCTCTTTTGAAGCAGCCATTGCGTTTATCAACGAACACTGCGGCGTAACACTGGAATCCGGCGAAATCATCTGCAGTTTTTCTGAAAGAAACCAGCAGTGTATCGGAAGCAGATGTCCCTACAACAAAAGCTGCTGAAAAGAAATCTGTGAGTTTCAACGGGGGAACCGATGCCGCCCCCCAAAAAACATCAGCATTCATAGCCTTTTTATATAGTCTGACAAAAATCTGAATTTATTTTTCAAAAAGTGGCACAAAATATATCTTGAGTGCATATATACAATGTATGCAAATAATAAATGAAATTAATTCACTGCTCCAAAGTATTCTTCGTATTAAAAAAAATGCTGAGCTGGACATTCGGTGTTCAACAGCTGGTGATAAGCATCTGCGTGTCATAAAAAATCACGGGATCTGGCAATATTACGTAATTGAGAGAAAAGGCGATTCAAATGGAACGTATCTGCCGGTAAAACAGCAAGAAACAGCAAAACAGATAGCGCAGCGGGATTATGCTGAACAGGTTCTTCGTGTTGCTTCTTTGTGGGAAAAAAAACTGCATTCTGCCAAAGAACAGCTGGAATCCATTCCGGAACATGCTGTCCAGACACTAACTCATCCGGCAAACCTGCACCCCGGACGGCAAGCCCTGATAACGCCATACGGACAGAGCAATGCAGAATATGCGGCTGCATGGGAGAAAAAGCCCTACCGAACCAAAGGGGTGGGATCAGAGTGGCCCGTGATACTCACCAATAAAGGTGAGCGGGTACATTCTAAATCTGAAAAGATTATTGCAGACCGACTGGCATCACTTCATATTCCTTACCGGTATGAAGCCTCTTTGACTTTACAGAGCGGAATCCGCATGCATCCGGATTTTACGATTCTTGATGTGGCAAACCGGCGTGAAGTGTATCTGGAACACTTGGGCATGCTGACGAAATCATCGTATGCAGCCGAAAATGTTGACCGCGTGAACCGCTATGCTGAGTCAGGATTCAAGCAGGGAATTGATATTTTTTACACCTTTGAATGCGATAACCACCCGCTCACCACGGCCCAGATAGACTCAATTGTCATGCGGTTTATACCGCGCAACTGAAATTTCTGCCGGATTACATATAAACTCCCCGTCAGCCCAGTTGATTGCGTTGTCTTATATGTAATTCATCCAACGAAATCGCTCGTTTTCCCCTTACGACTACATATAAGTTATCGAACTGGCGGCCGCTTATATGTAGGCCCTATCCCATTTCCAGCAAAAATTACATATAAGCCGCACCAAACATCAGGGTTCACAGCACTTTTATATGTAATTCACGAAAAATCTCACCAGCTCCACATATAACAGCATTTTTATATGTTACCTGAAGAAAATGTGCTATCCTAGCAGGGAGTTGCCGTCATTCCACCCACCATGCAGTACCCCAGGCAGCGGACATAGAGAGGAGAAAATATGCTTTACAGAAAAGACCGTAAGGGAAACGACATTTCACAGCTGGGATACGGTTGCATGCGTTTTTCAAAGAAGGGCGGATCCATTGATCTGGACAAAACCGAAAAGGAACTGATGCGGGCTGTAGAAGCCGGTGTCAACTACATTGATACTGCATACATTTATCCAGGAAGCGAAGAAGCTGTCGGCAAAATCGTGGCTAAAAACGGCATCCGCGACAAAGTACACATTGCTACCAAACTGCCCCAGTACCTGATGCGCTCACCGGAAGCCATCGAAAAGACCTTTAACGAAGAACTGAAGCGCCTGCAGACCACCTACATTGACTACTACCTGATGCATATGTTCACCGATTTTCACGAATGGGAAAACCTGCAGAAACTGGGCATTGAAGACTGGATTGCCCGCCACAAGGCCGATGGCAGCATCAAAAATATCGGGTTCTCATATCACGGCGACACCGATATGTTCCTGAAGATTCTCAATGCCTATGACTGGGATTTCTGTCAGATTCAGTATAACTACCTGGATGAACACAGCCAGGCAGGACGGAAAGGTCTGGAAGCTGCCTACGCAAAAGGCATTCCGGTAGTGATTATGGAACCGCTCCGTGGCGGCAAACTGGTAAACATGCTGCCAAAAGAGGCCCAGCAGTGCATCAAGAACAGCGACCGTCACTACACCGCAGCAGAATGGAGTCTCCGCTGGCTGTGGAACCAGCCGGGCGTTACCTGTGTCCTTTCGGGCATGAACTCCATGGATCAGGTAGAAGAAAACCTGCGCATTGCCAGCGATGCAACAGCCGGTTCCTTTACTGACGCCGATCTGGCCGTTATCGACAATATCCGGAATGCCATTAAATCCCATGAAAAAGTTGGCTGCACCGGCTGCCGGTACTGCATGCCCTGCCCGAAAGGTGTTGATATTCCCGGCATTTTCTACCACTACAACATCAGCGGCGTTGAGTCAAAAAGTTCTGCCCGGAACGGCTACTTTATGGCTGCCGGTCTGAAACTTGATCCGGGAGTTGCCACAAAATGCATTAAGTGCGGTAAATGCGAGCAGCACTGTCCGCAGCACCTGCCAATCCGTGAAAAACTGGTAGAAGCCGACAAAGTATTACGCCCCTGGCCATATAAGGCAGCAGGCGCTATCGCCCGCAAGATTATGCTGAAAAAATAAAGGCTGGTCCTGTAAACTTCATATAGCTGGCCAGATTCCAGCTATTCAGACGAGCTGGCGCCACGAATGGCGCCGGCTGACCAACCGCGCCTTACCAGGCATCCACTTCCCAAAGCAATCTTCCTTCAGAAAGAATATTTATTTTACGTTCCGCAGTGTAATCCTGTTCAGTACCATACCCATCGCTGTAACAAGTTCTTAATGCTCGTAATCCCCGCGGCACCCCGCAGGCAGCCAGTTTCTTTGCGTAATGGAACTGTTTTTTTTCATTGCGCTCCATCTTATGGTAATAGTTCATCAGCTTCAGATATGCACTGCTGGTATTCTGAGCTTCCCACTGTTCAAGGCACCAGTTCCAGTCAATGTCATACGATGCACGCTGGCTTTCCAATACCTGATACAGAGTCCTTCTCAGTTCTTTTTCCTTTTCAATATCCTCCATTGCATCGGCTGCATCTTCATCAAAAACAATCTTTCCCGATATGGTAATGCGAAAATGAGTTTTTTCTATATTCTTGCTGAAGCCGAAAATGTCAACAGGAGGCAAAAGAATACCCCTTTCCTCTTTCAGTTCGCTTCTGAAATCCTCAATCCAATCAACAACCGTACTCCAATACCCCAGGGGAATTCCCTGTCCTGATTCAATGCAGATAATTACAGTATCGTACGGGTCTACTTTCTTAGAATTCAATCCACTCTCTCCCCATGGTACTTTCCCACTTGCTCTCAAATACAAGGGATCCTCTTTCCTGCAAAACCGGCTTCAGTACTTTAAAATATGCCAGATTATCCTGCTCCGTACCAAACCCTTCCTCATAAAATTTGGAAAAATCCAGAACATCACATCGTATTCCAAACATGGCCAGTTTTTTTGCATAGTGAAACGCCTTTTTCCGGTCTGGCACAGCGTGTTTATAAAACCAGATCAGCTTTCTGTATGCACTTCGCGTATTACACTTTTCCAGTTTCTCAAGGGCGCTGTCCCAATCAGCTCCGGCAAACCGGAGGGCAGCCTCCTGAATAATGCGGGTAACCAGATCTTCCAGAAACCGGTCAGAAGTGAAATACCCTATTTCATCCGCATTCCCAACCTGGCAGACAGGTTCCCCCAGAACAGTAAGGGTACACCCGGAATCCGGCTGGTCTGATATGGTGACCACCAGTTCCGGAATAATGATATTCTGCTCCCTGGCCCGCTCCATAACTTTTTGCTCAAAATCCTCACTGCCGCACAGATACATCCATGCCCCGGAAATGGATTCAGAAAAAGTTACCAGCAGCGCATCATAGGAAAACAGTTCCGGAAATGCAGTGCTGGGTTTTGATTCAAGGTATTCCAGGTCATCAATCACGATGCAAACCCAACCCGCCGGGTGCCGAATGCCTTTTCTTCCTGCATGCGGCATAATTCGCCAACAACATAGTCACCGGTAATTTCGGCACTGTCCAGAAACCGCATTTTGCCTGAAAGACTGCCAAAGTCGCCTGGCGTAACACTGTCATAGCGGCACAGTTTTTCAATTTGAGCACTGTCAAACTGAATACCGTTCCAGTATTTTCCCAGCAGTTTTTCAACACCGGCACCGTCCAGAGCCTTGAATTCCGCCATAATGTGGAACCGGCGCTGCATGGCAGGATCCATAATGGTCCGCAGGTTTGTGGTACAGATTAAAATACCGTTGAACTCTTCCATCTGGGTAAGGAATTCGTTTACCTGAGTACGTTCCCAGCTGTGCTGTGCAGAGCCGCGGTCCGCAAAGAAACTGTCAGCTTCATCAAAGAGCAGGATGGCATCTTCTGCTTCTGCTTCTTCAAATGCTTCACGGATATTCTGTTCAGCTTCTCCAACCCACTTACTCTGAATGTCGCTGACACGCTTAAGAATGATTTTCTTTTCAAGGGTCTGCGAAAGATACCGCGCAAGTTCAGTTTTACCGGTACCACTCTGGCCATAGAACAGCATGCGTAAGCCGCAATCACGGCGGTCAGTTCCCTGCTGTTCCGCAATTTCAACAGCCCGCTGTGCCATTTTTACAATGGATGCAGCACTGGTGGTGGTGTTAAGGATACTCAGGTCGTATGAATCGCGGACCAGGTCACGCATTTTGTTTTTGCCGTGAAGCAACGTCTGGTTGGCAGTAAGAACACGCTTAACGTCGCTGATGACCCGTTCTTCACCCAGATTTTTCAGGTCCATGCCCCGTACAGTCTTGACCATATTGTCTACCGAAGCACCGGTAACGTGGTATTTGCCGCACAGGTCCACCAGCTGACTGTGCAATGTAGAACTCATGCTGATAGCATCAAGCTTTGTATCGGCAATTGATTCCAGCATACTGCGGCTCATTTCCGGGAAACGGATTGAATACGTAAAACGGCGTTTGGTACTTTCATCAAGGCCACGGGTGTAGTTGAGAATCCAGATAACCTTGTTTACGCTGTTTTCCAGCATAGTGTTAACGGTTCCCTTGTACCCGTTGGAACCGGTACTGCCACCTAAAAAGCTGAAAACATTAATCTGGGTATCAAGAATACTTTCTGCCTCATCAACAATGATAACCTTGTCCTTATTATCCAGAGAAAGATAACAGTTCAAGCGGCGGAGCGCGGTATTTTCGTTATTACCCGATACTTCCAGTTCGTTTTTGTACATAACCGGTTCCATGCCGCAGGCTTTTACCAGTGCACGGGCATATTCTGTTTTACCGGCACCGGGAGCCCCGTACAGCAGCACATTTGCAGAACCCTGATTCTGAAGCAGCCGGAGAGCCAGCTCACTTTCATCAACGGGTACAGAAAAGGTATCAAGATTGTAGAATTCTTTTCTGGTATCGTTTTTCAACAGGTCGCAGAAAAAGGAATTGATGTCTTCTGAATAGATAACGTCAATGGCATCAAGAACCATGTCGCCGTCACGTTCCATTATGCCGTAACTTACCAGATGACTGTCAGTACGAAGCTGAGACTTAACCTGACGACCAGGGCGATGAAGACATTTTGCATAGATAATGGTACGGCTGTCGTCGGTCTGGTTTGAAACTTCAGAAAAGAACGGATACAGTTCTTTTACGGTGTGTGAGTAATACCCTACGGTAAGAACGTCTGCTTCTTCCCGGGTCAGTTTAAGGGCATCTTTCATGTATTCAATGCGCTTGAAAACAGGCAGGGAAAAATCGTCCAGCAGGTCACCGGGGAACTCTGGAATAGTATAGGTTTTGCGCTTTTTATTTTCTTTGTCAAAAAAGACACAGGCAATGAGCTCTCTGAATACACCGGAACTTTCTTCCCCGTCGCAGCAGAAAAGGGCGCGGCACTGATCTACCGTGTCCGGAGAATTTGCTTTCCAGTTTCCACAGCGGTCGTAAATTTCTTCATCCTGCTTGAAGTACTCAATAAGGTCGGTTACATGCAGGTCAAAGGGTGTTTGCCGAACTTGCCGTACAGGAGTCAGTTTTCCCATTTTTTTTGCCCGGGTAATGAAGGCCGAAAGGACTTTATGAGCATGTTCCTGAAGATTAAGGGCTGATACCAGTTCGGTATAAATTACCTGAGATTCTTCCAGGTTCCGAAGACGACGGATATCGTCTACAAGCTGATACATCCAGTATGCGATGGTAAGGTTTTCCTGGCGGGAAAGGTTTTTGATTGAATGTACATAGTCTCTACTCATTATGTTCCTCCATTGTCTGTCTGAACATAATGTAGGAACATCCTCCAAAATCGTAAACCAAGCAAAACTTTACACCCCACATAACAGTAACAGCCCTTACGGAAGAAAAGCATCATGCATAAAAATACTACCAGTCAGACAGCAACTGCCAAAACCGCTAGATATCGTCGCTACACGCGCAGGCCGGCAAGGAAACTATCTTTCCGTCCTGCGAGTGTTTTTGTCAGTCGCTGTCTTCCTTCCCGTATTTTTGTCAGGCGATGTCCGTAAAAAGTGTTGCTGAATGCTACTCAGCAACAAGAGAGTTACAAAATACCGCAAATCGGGAGGATTGACAGTGCAGGCAAAAATTGTTGAAGCCCGGCGTCCATGCGGCAGCATGGACGTTATATAGTTTCCATGCCGGGATTCACCAATAGCGACGTTATCGAGCGTTTTTGCATGTACTGGCAATCCGGTAGATTTGTGGACTTATGATGAGACCCTGAATCAAGTTCAGGGTGACAATAAGCAACACTTTTTACGGACATCGCCTTTTGCTAAAGTCGTTCACTGTTCGTATGGCCCATTGAGTAATAGTCTCAAAGGGCCCGCCCCTGCTATACTAACGCCATGAAAATCCTCTTAGTCGCCCTCAACGCCCGCTACAACCACACCAACATAGCAGTCCGCTATCTGTCCCTGTATGCAAAGGCCCGTATTGCACAGCCGGAAAACATCACGTTTGCTGAGTGGACCATCAACCAGAGCGAAGGTGAAATTCTGAGAGGCATTGCAAGTTACCAGCCGGACATGGTGCTGTTTTCAACCTATATCTGGAATGCGGCAATGGTCAAAAAACTGCTGGGCGACATTAAGAAAGTACTTCCCAATGCAACGGTTGGAGCCGGAGGACCGGAAACCGGCTTTTATGCCCAAGGCTACCTGAATGACTTTCCGGACCTTGATTTCATTATTACCGGAGAAGGCGAAGAAACCGTAAAAGAGCTGGCAGAAGGAAAGGATTACCACACGGTACAAGGTATTTTTTACCGTAGCGAATGTGATACCGGTTTCTGTGAGTTTACGGGCGAACGTCCTTTAATCTGCAACCTGGATACACTGCCGTTCCCGTATCCTGAAATTACCGACCCGGAAAACCGCATTTACTACTATGAATCTGCCAGAGGATGCCCTTTCAGCTGTGCCTACTGCATGTCATCGCTGGATAAGCGGGTACGCTTTCTTTCGCTGGACCGGGTATACCGGGACCTGCAGACATTTATTGATGCAGGAGTCCGACTGGTAAAATTCGTAGACCGCACCTACAACCTGAACGAAGACCGTTATATTGCCATCTGGCAGTACATACTTGATCACCATGGTGACAACGGCCACAAAACCATGTTCCACTTTGAAATTGAAGCAGAATATCTGAGTGACCGTGCTCTTGCCTTTCTGCAGCAGGTTCCGGCCGGCATCATGCAGTTTGAAATCGGCGTCCAGTCTTCCAATCCACAGACCCTGCAGGCAGTTGGCCGATCCCCTGAAACCACAAAACTGGCAGAGAACATAAGACGCATTCCCCGAACCATTCATACTCATCTGGATTTGATTGCGGGCCTTCCCTATGAAGATCTGGAATCCTTCGGCCGCTCCTATGACTTTGTCATGGCGCTGCGCCCTGATGCACTGCAACTGGGATTTCTGAAAGTACTCCACGGCACCACCATGGAAGACTATGCAAAGGAAAACGGCTGGAAATGGATGGCAGAACCACCGTACGAAACCTTTTCTACGCCCTACCTGTCCTATGATGATGTGAATTTTCTGAAAGATGTGGAAACCATTACCGACGCATTCTGGAACAGCGGCACCATGCCCCGCACCATGGAGTATCTGGGCCGCACCCGGGGATTCTGGCACCTGGTGAGCACCGCTGCTACTTTTGCCCGTTCTCACGGAGATCTGGATGACGCCCGGCGGCCCGCTTACTGGTTCGACTGGCTTGCATCTTTCTGTGCCACAGACCATACCGCACGGGAATTACTCCGCTTTGACTTCATCGCCGTAGGCAGAACCTCAACATTCCCCGTCTGGTATACCCACCGCTACGATAAAGAAAATCATCGCGCAGCCTTGGAAACCAACGGCTTTGAAGGACCTACCCGCCTTTTGTACGGCGCTACAGATATGGAAACCTTTGACATCGACCCCCTGTCACCGGTTCCGGAAGACTCAAGCCCATCCAGCTACCTTTTTATTTACGCAAAATCAGGTTTTTCAGACAGCAACCGGCAGATACGGGTATTGCAGTAAGGGTATTGTAGTTTTACTGATTCAGTCCTACACTGATAGTATGTATAAGTCTGTTATTAACGGAGATTCCTATAATCATGCCCTTTTTGACAGCATGGCCATGTTCTCTGATGTCGTACTGCATATCAATCTGGAAGATGAAACCGTTGAAGTCCTTATGGACAAGTTCGACAGTGATTTAGAAGGACAGACCATTACAGTCAGTGCATTCCGCAATCAGATATCTTCTACCTCACATCCTGATTACATTGCCCGGATAGACCACTCCTTATCCGTAGAGCACCTTTCCACCCTGCGTGGCCCGGAAAGTTTTGACAACATGATGCTCATTGAAGGCAGATACCACAAGCTGCAGGGGTCTATTACCGTTGAGCGTACAGCAGACGGTGTAAAAGATGCATACATTACCATCCGCGACCTACAGCCCATTCTTGACCAGCAGGAAGAAACATTAAAGGAACACCGGCACCTGGAATACAAGGTTAACAGCGTTCTGTCGGCTGCTTCCATGGGAACCTGGTCCATAGATATTGGCATACGGGCTCCCAAAATGTTCGGTGACCAGACCATGATCAGCCTTATCGGCTGCCCCAAAGAATCTACTCCGGAACAGGCATATAACTACTGGTTCAGCCATATTGACCGGGAATATATTACTGCCGTTCTTGACTGCGTAGACAAAATGAAAAGTGGAGCACAGACAGAAGTAACCTATCTGTACCACCATCCTGAGCGAGGCCGGATTATTGTCCGCTGTGGCGGTATGCGCGATCCTCTTTTTATTGAAGAAGGCATGAAACTGCGCGGATATCATCAGGATATAACGCATTTTAACGAACGTCTTCTGCAGCAACTGGAACTTGGTGCCGCAATCCAGTCGCATTACAACTGCGTTCTTAATATTGAGCTGCTGAAAAACCAGGCCAGGGTATTGTGTGACCGAAATCGGACATTTGCCCCCACCGTTACTGCCGACGGCATTATCTCCATGGATTTAAGCCCCTACTTTTACAAGTTTACGGATAAATCCTTCCTCAAGATAAAAAAATATACCAACATGACGTTTCTTTCGTCAGAACTCAAGAGCAAGGGCCCTGTATCCATCGAAATTGAAAGCATCAGTCTTGGATGGATTCGAGTAACCTTTATACCGTCAACCTATGATGCAGAAGGAAATCTGGAACGGTGTATCTGTTTTACCGAAAGCATTGACGCATTCAAGAAACAGGAAATACGCCAACAGCAGAAGCTTGAAAAAACCATGACTGCAGAAAAACGGGAGCGGGAAGCCCTGTCAGCCATAGCAGCCATCTATAACTCAACCCACGTACTGAACATTACAACCGGCGAGTTCTATCAGCTGAATGCCATGGACCGCATTACCAATATTGTTGGAAAACGGCGGAAATCTGCCCAGAACGTTATTATTGAGGTTCTTAAAAAGAGGTTTGAGGGCGAAGAACTTGATAAAGTGCTGGAATTTGTCAATCTTACAACTTTGAATGAACGGCTTACGGGTAAAACGAATATCTATACGGAAGCCATTAACAAAGATAACCAGTGGTTTGAGCTGAGCTTTATACGTATTGGCACCATTGATTCTGAACTGGAAAAAGTTGTTTTTGTAACCCAGGATATCGATGCCGGTAAGCGGGAATCGTTGAAACTTGAAAAACGGTCCACCACCGATGAGCTGACACAGCTGCTGAACCGGTATGCCTATGAATCAGACTTGCAGAAACTTGAAGAATCCCACTTTGAGGAACCTGTCTGGTATGTCAATTTTGACATGAATGGTCTGAAAGAAGCGAATGACACCATAGGACATGCAGCCGGTGATGAACTTTTGATGGGAGCTGCTGACTGTATGAGAAAAGCCTTTACCGGTGTAGGAAAGGCATACCGCATTGGCGGTGATGAATTTGTAGCCATTCTGAAAGGCGACCAGCGGGTTGTCAACGAAGCTTTGGAAAAACTTGAAAAACTGCGCAGTGAATGGCACGGTGAATTCTGTTCCAGCTTCAGTTTTTCAAAGGGCGTTGTCTGCTCCAATGAGTACGAAGAATGTTCCATTGCTGTTCTGGAGCGTGAAGCAGACCACCGCATGTACGCTGAAAAACGGGCATATCACCTGAACCACGGCATAGACCGCCGTTCTCACTAAAAGAGATGATTTGTATGAACGCACCAGAAATCGATAAAAACAAGCCCATGGAATATCTGCATCCGTTTCAGGACAAGGAATCCCGTGAAAACTGGAACATGGAAATGGCCCTGCGGCCGGTAATTCTGGACATTGCAGCGCTGGTAGTAACCGTATACATGCTCATCACCCTTATAACCGGGTACAGTATTTTGAGTAGTACATCGGCTATGGCTATTGCCCTGACGGTACTTGCTGCCCTGATTGTAACAGGACTGTTATCTGCATACCGGTATGCGCTGCATCCAAAGCTCCCCAAATGGGTTCGTCTTACCGTCATGATTCCCTGCTACCTTATGTGTGTATACGCATTCATCCGTTTTGCCATGTCATTTTAAAACTTTTTTCTGTCACTGACCGCCTGATGAAACGACAGTCTCTCACTTGACAGTGTTGGGCTATTTTCGTTACCCTACTTTTACATATGGGTAACGAAAATCTGCACAGTACCAAAAACGCCGTACTCACCTGTTTACGCAATGCCACATCTCCTGTCAGTGGCGAAGAACTGGCTGCCAGTTGCGGCGTTACCAGGGTTTCCGTATGGAAAGCCATCCAAAAGCTGCAGGAAGCCGGCTACGGCATTTCCGGAAGTCGCGCCGGGTACCAGCTGACCGCTGATAAAACCGACAGCCTTGACCCCTGGGAATTCGGCACTGCAGAAAAACAGTTCCTGCACTTTCACCAGACCGAAAGCACCATGATAGAAGCCCGCCGCATTGCAGAAGCCGGAAACTTTGGAGAAGCCGGGTACCCGCAGGTTATTACGGCAGATACCCAGACCGCCGGGCGCGGACGTGCTGACCGCAGCTGGACCACCACCACCGGAAGCCTTGCCTTTACGCTGGTAACCGATACAAAACTGCCCGTTGCAGAAAGCCACCGGGCCCTTATGGCTTCCCAGCTGGCCATGGTCCGCACCCTGCAGGAAGCAAATCCAGCCAAACAGTTTTACCTCCGCTGGCCCAACGACATCTGGTGCCGCGATGATACCAGCTGCGGTAAAGTCTGCGGCATTCTTGACGAATTCCGTGCCACCGGCAGCTATACCCAGTACCTGAACCTGGGAATCGGTGTAAACCTGCATGCAGCCCCGGAAGGAGCTGCATGCGTATTTTCACCCCATGAAACACCAGAGGCAGAAAACAGCCGCCGTCCCCTGCTCAATTCCTTTCTTACCCACTGGAAACAGCTTGCCCCCGCCATTACCCGGGATGACGCAGAACTGACCACCCTGTGGAATGCGGCCTGCTCTGATGTGGGAAACACCATCCGTCTGGACGACGGTACCGAATGTGCCTTTCTTGGTCTTAACAGCTACGGATGGGCTCAGACAGTTTCAAACGGAAACACAAAGCTGTTTCCGCCGGGCACTGCCCGATATATCAAATAACATGGAGAAAAACATGAACACTAAAAAAGTAAGCACAACAATTATTTTTGTTGCTTTGTTTGCAGCCATTACCGCTGCAGGATGCTTTGTTTCCGTACCACTGCCCGGTGGCGTACCGATCGTACTGCAGGATATGCTTGCCATCCTGACCGGTCTGCTTCTGGGTCCTGTTTACGGCACCGCTGCCGTATTCGTATTCCTGGTACTTGGCTGTATCGGGCTTCCTGTTTTCTCAGGAAAAGCGGGTATTGCCGTTATCATTGCAGGTCCCACCGGTGGATTCCTTATTGGCTACCTGCTGGCAGCCCTTACTGCAGGCCTTTTCCTGCACTTCTTACTGCCGGCTTCAAAACTGCGTGAAACTCCTGCTGCAAAACAGTGGATCCTTATTACCGTTGCAGCTATTCTGGCCAACGTGGTAAATTACTGCTCAGGAACCATCGGTTTTATGCGTGTTACCGGAAAACCACTGGCACCAACTCTGGCTGCAGTACTGGTACCCTTTATTCCCGGAACCATCATCAAAATTGTGGTTTCCATCCCACTGACAAAGAAACTGCGCGCAGTTCTCGCAAACTACATCAACGTTTAATCCCGGAGAATCATGAGTACCCCAGCCATTACCGTTACCAATGTATCACGAACCTTCACTGACGGCACCACCGCCCTCCATGATGTGTCTTTTGCCATCAATACCGGAGAATTTGCCGTAATTGCAGGCAGTAACGGCAGCGGTAAAAGTGTGCTCATGAGCCTTATTGCCCAGCTTGATGACCCTACAACGGGATCCATAACCTTGCATGAAGGCGATGTGGGTCTGGTATTCCAGGATGCTGATGCCCAGATTCTGGGAGAAACACCGGCAGAAGACATAGCATTTGGCGTTAAAAACTGTGGAGTACGGGGCAGCGAGCTGTGGACAAAAGTTGATTCGGCTTTGGAGAGAGTCGGCCTTATGCACAAAAGGGATGCCGGTGCCCGCTTTCTTTCCGGTGGCGAAAAGCGGCGCCTTGCCGTTGCCGGTATTCTTGCCATGAACCGCACCTGTCTGGTATTTGATGAACCCTTTGCAAATCTTGACTGGATAGGTGTCCGTCAGGTTTGCGCCATTCTGAAGCAGCTGAAAGAAGAAGGTCACACCATTATTCTTTTAACCCATGAACTTGAAAAATGTCTTGCTCTGGCAGACCGGTTTCTTGTTCTTGACCGGGGAACCATCCGCTTTGATGGCAGCGTTGCAGATGGCCTGAAACAGAATCTTGAACAGTGGAGTATCAGAAACCCACTGGTGCCCGGCCAGAACATTGAGGACCTTTTATGGCTGTAAAACTCAGTCTGTTCAGTTACCGCCGGGAAACTACAATCCTGCACCGAACTCCTGCCCTGATAAAACTTGCCATCATGTTTGTTTTGTGTGTCTTTACCTTCACCAATCCTGTAACGTGGTGGAAGACGGCAGCTTGTTCAGCAGCAGCATTTGTACTGTTTGTACTGGCCGGGGCATGGTGGAAAGGCCTTACACAGCTGAAGTTCGTACTGGTTATCGGTGCAATTCTTACGGTGTTCCGTATGTTCCAGCTGGATTTTACCGCCAGCCCCTGCATCCGTTTTGTCTATGATGAAATGATTGCCGGTATCTACTGGACTGCTCATTTTTTCATTACCACCTGGACTGCCCAGACAATTTTTGAAACCACCAGTTCCCTTGAAATTCAGGACGCTTTTGAAACCCTGGAAAACGCCATTGCCCGGCTTGTTCCACCGGTAAAAAAGATCCGTTTTGCACTGATTCTCAGCCTGGCCATTACGTTTATCCCGCTGGTATTCCAGACCTGGTCCCAGGTACATCTGGCAGCCCTTGCCAGAAGTCCCCGCGGAAAACGTTCCCTAAGCCGGACAGTCCGCACCCTTACCGTAGAACTGGAAGCCTTCTTCAGCTGCCTTATCCACCAGGCCGTAACCGTCCAGAAAGCCGTCAGTAACAGAAGCTGAAAAAAATACTTAATATTACGATGGGTATGTCATCATTCATCCAGGAGATCCTGTAAAATGAATAAAAGATTATTTTTGACTGTGCTGTGTTTTTTTATACCGGCAACTCTGTTTGCCTTGGTTTTTCCAGATGATTTATATGTAATTGATACA
>JAZLGC010000068.1:0-16999 GCA_045616125.1 Treponemataceae bacterium
CTTCCAGTCAGTCAGCGTATAGGTCAGGTTAAAGCCTTCATCGCGGGCCGACTGAATCTCGTCAGGAATGGCGTAGGTCATGGTGGCGTTGTAATACAGAGTACCGGTACCGTCAGCCGTAAAGGTCAGCGGCAGCAGAACATCGCGGGTAAGAGCAGCAAGTTCAGCATCAGTAAACTCTTTGCGCTCAGAAACTGACGAAAGTTTTGAAGGATACTTGAAATGAGTATCAAGAATCTCTGCATCACCCAAGATTACCGTTGCCTGCATATCAAGATTACGGACATTACGTTTTTCAATGAATAGGTTAACGCTTTCAAGAATCTGGGCAGTTGTAGCCGTATTGCTCCACCAGCCTGATTTCTGACGCTGCTGGATAGTAAACAGCAGCCGGTCAATCATGACATCGTCCGGGTTCATATACAGCATCAGCTGCATGGATGCTGCCATAAGACCGGTCTTGGACAGATACCAGTAATCACTGTCAAAGCGGCTGCCGAAATCTACGGAACGCATATTGGGCCGCATCTGAGACTTAAGGATGGCAGCACAATTTGCAGCGCGCTCTTGTGAAAGGGCATCAGATTTCTGCGCATAGGCAAGACCGCAGTAAGCAGCAATATAGTTATTCTTTGTCTTATAGGCAGCATACAGGTCGTTCAGTGTCTGATCCAAATCGGAACGTCCCATAAGGGAGAATACATAGCAGGCATATGCCGCATAGGGTTTTTCCGGATTGACATTTTCAGAAAGCCAGTCAAAAAGACCGTCTACATCAATAGCAAGATCACGGCGGCTGTAGCCGTTTTTCAGTGCTGTTGCACAGATATGGGCAATGCGGAGAGACACATAATAGTCTTCTTTTTCTTTATCACTTGGCCAGTACGGGAAACCGCCATTATCGTGCTGAACCGTTTTCCATTCCATCAGTTCATTTTTCACTACGGTACGAGGATCGCTTACCCTGCTTGCCATACCAAGGTCCCTGATGTTTTCACCAAAGATAACCAGCGGCAGGATACGGGATGAGCGCTGTTCCATACAGCCGTAGGGATAATCAAATACGTAGCGGACAGAGCTGGAAAGAGAACCTAACTGAGAACCGTCTACAGAAACGGTAATGTTTCCCAGTCCGTCATCCGCAAATCCGGGAATGGCAACTTTTTCTACGGCACGATCAGTACCGTTAACGACAGGGTCAACAGATCCCATAAGGGCAACGGTGTCATAGGCATAGGTCTTTTCAATGGCCAGCCGGGATACCAGTTTTTCAGAAAGGGCACCGCAGGAAATGCTGTACACCAGTTCGATATTGCCGGGGTCCGTTGCAGCCACGTCAAAGTAGGCAACGGAACTCTGCCCAGGCAGTACCTTTACGGTACACTGGGTTTCGCCATCAATAAAGGCACCACCCTTCTGGGTAACAATACCGGCAGCCACATCTTCCGGATAGCTTTCCTTAGGCTGTCTGATAAGAACTGAAACGGTTACGTCCTGAGTCTGGTCAGTAACGTTGGTCAAAAGAACACCGCATTCTGCCGTATCGCGAACCCGAAGTTTCTTCGGCTGAACCGACTGTACGTTTACCGGATTCTGAACGGCAAACTCATCTTCCTGCAGGGCAAAGAAGTTTCCTTTTACACCGAATGCCGTAACGCGGAAGGTAGTCAGGTTCGACGGCACTTTAAAGGTACAGGTTATCGTTCCGTCTTTACCGGTAACAAGAACCGGTTCAAAGAATGCTGTCGGACGGAAATCTTTCCGTTCATCGTCATCTTCTTTTTCAGCATCGCCTCCCTGCAGTTTTGCAATACTATAGGTTACCGGATCCATCAGGTAGGAACGGGAATCGCCGCCGGTTACATACAGCGGATAATTTCCGGTGCTGTAGAAGTAGGAAATAGGATTGGCCACGTGATAATCAATAAGATCAAGAACTGCCCGGTCTACACCCATTACGGAAAGTTCTGCGCCTTCAACAGGATCACCACCACGGGTTGCCTTTAAGGTTACCGTAGCAGTATCACCAGGCTTGTAAATTTCCTTATCGGTTTCTACAGAAATGGAGAATGCGCGGGCCTGAGGATCTACATACAGCGGTGTAACCCCGTAATAACCTTTTGGCTTATCCATATCCCTTTCACCGTATTCGTGGGTCGGTTCTCCTTCGCGCACTGAATAGGAAGCAACTGAAACATATACAACAGGCAGATAATTGCGGGCAATGGGAACTTCAATAACATTACAGCTTTCAGTAAAGTGACGGATTTCTTCAGAGAAGATACCTTCACGTTCAACGGTAATCAGGTAGTCACCCTGTGGCAGCGGGCTTTCCAGAAGAATCTGAGCCGTATCGCCCGGTACGTACATACTCTGGTCCGGAGTAAGCTTCAGTTCCGTAGAGTTACTGCTGCCGCCGAAAGAGGCGCCGCTACCGGTTACATAGAAAGTGTATTCTGATACGGTAAGGCGTCCGCTGCTGTCAGTGCCTTCAATGCGCAGGGAGTAATAGCCGGCGTTTTCAGGAGTAATCATCAGGCTCTGGGTAGCTTTTGCCTTGATTGCACCTTCAAATTCTACATCATTATGTTTTGTCCAGCGTTCATAGACTGAGTCATCAACGCTGTTCTGATAGTCGTATGACCAGTATTCCCGGCTTAGTTTTACCGAAAGAGTGGCAGCGGCTAATGACGTGTCTTCAAGTACCTGGCCTTCCGGCGTTACAAGCACAACCGGGAAATTAAGGGTCTGGCCGGTTTTCGGGAATCCTTTCAGCCCTACAGGACGGCCGATACCTACATAGAAGGCTGCAGGATGGACAATTTTCTGACCTCTGGCAGTTATCTTCTGGTTGCTGACATCAATAGCCGAAGCTTCAAGAGTGTACACATAGGGCTGAGTCTTGAAATCTGAACCAGTATCACAGGATAGCTGTACGAAGCCGGATGCATTCAGCGTTCCTGATACACCCTTCACATAATCTTCATAGCCATACCAGTCTTCCAGACCAAAGCGGAAAGTCTTGAATTTTGTATCAGACGGCCGCCAGTCGGTAGGGCGTTTATACCAGGAAACATCGTAATCAGCACCGGCCAGATATCCACCGGCAAGATATGACGCTTCAAAATCAGCAGTGATAGTATCGCCGGCAATTAGGGTATCTTCAGTCATGGTCAGTGTTGACTGGATTTTCAGCGGTTCAAAATAGGCAACGGTAAAATACAGACGCTGGTACGTAGAGTTTCCGCCATGCGTATACCGCAGTACGTATTCACCGGGTTCCAGATCACGGGGAAGCGTGAACGATCCCCAGAAACCACCGGATTCAGAAGTTTTGCCACTCTGCTGACTGATGGTTTCACGGTCATACCAGGAGTTTTTTTCAAGATACATGGTATAGGAGCCCGTGTATGGCGTAAGGGAACCAAGGAATGATGATTTTTCGATTCCGCGGAAGGTAATGGTTTCTCCCGGCTGATAGAGACCGCGGTCACAGAACATGAATACCCGGTTGCTTGATCTGGTAGCAGATGAAAGGGATGATGTACTTACACCGGAACGCCAGGCAGAGTGACCGGAAAGGTAGAACTGTATGGTATCACCTGCATTTTCAACAAAGAAACGGGGATCTGCACCGTGTCTCAATACCAAGTCAGCCTGAAAAATGGCGTCAATCTGTTCTACCGGTATCGGTATGATGGCCATACCGTTCTTATCAGTCTTAATGGTTTGCGAGGTGTAATTTGCATTGCCAATTTCAAAATGAACGGCTGCATTTTCAACCGGCTTGTTATCAGAAAGGCTACGCACCATGACAACTGCCTTATTGATACCGAATCGGACTGTTGCAGCCAGATCCGTAACCTGAATATTGGTACAGTTGGTGGAGTAATTGGTTTCCGTCTTGCCTCGCCAGTTGGTTTCGGTATATTCAACTTGTGCCAGGAACTGAACGGCACCCTTGCCGTCTTCCAGATAGGGTTCCAGATCAATTTCTTCAAAAAGGCGCACGTTCCGCTGGGAAACATCGATGGTTTTAGCATCAGGAGCCTTGTCCAGAATACCTTTAATATTACCGGAGTATTCGGAAACCAGCGGATCAGCAGGTTTCCGTAACAGGTACTTGCTGCCGGGAAGCGCATTCATGTATTCAAAGAGAATTTTGTGGGGAAACTGGGATTCCAGCATAACTGAACCGGAATCAAGGAATTTAGCGTATCCGTCGTAATCCTTGCCTTCCCATTCTACAGACCGGGTTTCAGACAGAGAAAATCCCGCCTTATTCTTAATCCGATTACTGAAAGTAATGGTACCTTTTTTTCCGGACTCAAGATACAATCCGCGGATGTACACCGTCGATCCGTACATCTCCAGATTTTTCTCCGTTACCGTAATACCGTCAAGGTCAAGGCCTGCAAGGAACGTATCCTGATCTATAGTCTGATTGAAACTTACCTGGATGTAATTTCTTCTGGTTTCAAGATCAGTAATCTGGAAAGGCCGCAGTGTACTGAAATATTTATGGGAGATGGTTTCGCCGTTAAGCGAAGTTACCTTTGCAGTTATCCTATCGTTGTTTTTAATGGAATCCTGTACGGTGATATAGAAGAGCGATGACCGGTCGGTAATATCGCTGGAGTCTGCGTGCATGCTGGCGGTATACGATAAGTTGGTACCATCCCGCCAGGTTCCCTGTTTTACCTCAAGGGCTTTATATACGTCATCCAGAGAAATGGCACTGTTGAACCGTACGGAGAAATATTTTGCGTCTTCAGCGGGAATTCCCTGGTCAGAGTCGTAGTTGTACGTAAAATCTTCTTCGTCCCGTGCACCCGGCGAAAGATAACTGATTTCCAGATCAGAAGTCCTGGTTGAAAATTCCAGATTGCCGCTGATTCTGACACCGTTTACGGATTTCAGATTGTCAGAAATTTTCAGGGTATAGGTTTCGCCAGTGTACGCAGGTTCATCGGCAATAAATGACAGATTTTTATTACCATTCCACTGATAGTGACCTTTTAAAGGCGGCGTAATAGTCAGGATTTTTGCAGCTTCTGCCTGTTCTTCGTCAACATCCTTTAATGCCGAAAGGGCAATAACGGAATCTGAAAATTCAACATAGAACTCAGGACGTGACATATAACTGGGAATACTCCACTGGGGGCCCCAGTCAGCAACATACAGAGATTTTCCGCCGGCAGGGTTTAAAGTGCTGCCAGCGCCAGCAGAGCCAACAGTACCGGCGGTTCCGGATACGCTGGCGTTACCATCTTCAAATTCAGACAGGTCCACATCAAAATCAACATACTGAGCCTGAGGAACTTCCATGTCCTTAAGGGTTTTCAGATAGGCAGAAAGGGAGAGCTTGGTAGCGTTATACCGTGTTTTATAGGAAGTAAGGGTACGGAGCCCCGGAACATGATTGGTAGAGGTACCGGCGGCGGCAGGTTTGTTATTCAGATTTACCTTACCGGGAACAGACACTTCTTCGATATTTTCAGGAGAATAATCAAGAGTAAAGAATTCTTTGTAGGTCAGTTTGGAAGTACGGTCTTCAATGGAAGTATCGCCTTTTTTACTACCGTTATTCTTTGATTCAAACTGAAACTCGTTGAAAGAAAAATCGCCGGTGGCAATAAAATCAGCCGAACTTTTTCCTTTTACAATCGTTTCTCCTGACAAAGCAGAGGAGTTTTCTGCATAGGCAGTGAGAGCTCCGGACTTTTGACAGCCGGCAAATACAAGCATACTGAAGATACAGGCAGTCACAAGTGCTGCGCCAGACATTTTTTTAATCACAGTACATCCCCTTTCAAAAAAGAGTGATTTTTCCATTACAATATAGCGACAAAAAAGGGCTTTGTCCGCAAAAAAAAACGCCTGACAATGAAACCATCATCAGGCATTGGTATTAGTTATTTTGATTTTTTATACAGGCTGGCGTTTCCGGCCCGCTGACTTACGTCCCGCCGCTCACTTCGGGTTCCAGCTTTGGCAGGGGTGCGGCCACCGTTATAGCGTACGCTACCCTTACGGTCGTCCCGGGGGAACCGGTCACGGCGGTCACCAAAGTCTCGGCGGTCCCGCCGTTCAGAGCGTTCTCCGTCATGGCGGTCATCGCGGCGGTCACGACGTTCGCTACCATCACGGAATGTTCTTTCGTCACGGTCGCCATCACGCCGTTTACCATCAAAATCACGACGTTCCCGGCGTTCTGAGCGTTCACCATCACGGCGACGGCCACCACCAAAGCTTCCACCCCGGTGTCCGCCATCACCAGCACCACCTTCCTTGCTGTCTATGTGCATATGAGGCAGTGACTTGTCTTTTTTACTCCGTTCCAGGATAGCCGTTCCTTCTTTTACCGGAAGGCTTACCAGACAAAAGTTTTCTGCCATGTCGATACGGTCTACCATTCGACCGGGAATATGGCACAACATGGAGAAGAACTGAGCAATAGACTTGGGATTATAGCCATCGCGACGTCCCAGCTGCACATACAGCCGGATCTGTTTTTCCTGATTGAATACTTTAAGCGGTGCAATGCTGCCATACCGTTTACGATCCAGCTGGGCACCGGCAGTAAGCTGCAGCAGGCGGCCAACCAGTGCTTCAGGGTCTTCTTTCTGGCACAGTTCATGGGCAAAGTCAGCAAATTCCTGACGGATAGGAGGCAGTTTTGAAACTTCGGCCCCTTCGACAAGCTCAGGGATTCTATGCTGCGAATCCAGAGTGGCTGAGCCAGCCGAAGCATCCTTCAGGTCGGCTGAGCCTGCTGAAGTCTCCGCATCGTCATCCAGGACAGTTGAGTCTGTCGAAGCCTTCACCTCAACTATCTGCGGAATCAGTTTCTCCTGCAGTTCGGTAAAAATCCGTGCCCGCTTAACGGCAAGAACTTCATCAACCGTTGGAATGGTATCTTCCTGCAGTTCACCCTTGGTACTTTTCTTAGCCACATTCTTGATGTAGTCAAGCTTGCGGCGTTCTTCCGGGCGTACCAGCGTATAGGCAAGCCCTTTTGCCCCGGCACGGCCAGTACGACCGATACGGTGGACGTATGTCGGACCATCATAGGGCAAGGCATAGTTTACTACATGAGAAAGACCTTCTACATCGATACCGCGGGCAGCAACGTCGGTAGCCACCAGAATGCGGGTCTTCTTGCGGCGGAACCGGTCCAGGATTTTTTCGCGCTGTCCCTGAGGTATATCACCATGGAGTGCTGCCACATCATAGCCTTTTTCATCAAGCTGTTTACTGATGGCATCCGCATCGTTTTTTGTCTGGGTAAAAATAATACCGTAGAAATCCGGGGAGATATCAATCAGACGTACCAGAGCTTCAATTTTTTCGTATTCCCGCACCATCCAGTAATGCTGTTCGGTTAACAGTGGTTCTTCCGGCTTTGCTTCTTCTTCGATGATTTCATAGTCACCCATGAATTTACCGGCAATTGAAAGGATTTCCGGCGGCATGGTAGCACTGAAAAGCAGGATACGGCAGTCTTTGTTTGCCTGTTCAAAGATGGTTTCAATGTCGTCGATAAAGCCCATATCAAGCATTTCGTCAGCTTCATCAAGAATAAAGTAACTGATGTTTTCAAGGCGCAGAGTCCCACGTTCCAGGTGGTCTTTAACACGGCCGGGAGTTCCGACAACAATTTCAACGCCGCGACGCAGATCCTTCAGCTGCGCACCGTATGCGGCACCGCCATACACAGCGGTAAGACGGGGAATGGCATTTTCGCCGTCGGTAAATGATTCAATCTCGCGGCATACCTGCATACACAGTTCGCGAGTTGGCGTAAGGATCAGTGCCTGGGGGCAGCCTTTGTCTTCACGGATTTTTTGGGCTAAAGGTAATCCGAAAGCTGCTGTTTTTCCGGTACCGGTACGGGCTTTAGCAATCATGTTGGAGTCGCCTTCAAGCAGGCGGGGAATAGCTAAAATCTGAATTGGGGAAGGGGTTTCAAAGCCTTTTGTGGCTACAGCTTTCAGGATCTGTTCGTCCAGACCCAGGTCTTCAAAAGAAATAGATTCGTCCATTGCGCACACTTTAGTAAATAAACGCAAAGTTTGCAACTATATGCGAATTATTGAGTATTTTTACGGATTTTTTGAGATTTTTCTTCATAACTGCAATTTTTCTTCTGCCACGGGCGAATAACTATAACGCAGCGATTTTTTACTGACCGCTACAAGTTCAAGTTATTCGAGGAACCCCTTATGGCAAATGAAAAATTCGGTAAGCCGCTGGAAGACATGTGCCTGTTCGATGATGTGTTCATGACAGCATGCCTTGCCGGCCAGAATGAATGTGTTGAGTACATCTTAAAGATTCTGCTCAACAAAGATCTTAAAGTGCTGAAAGCAGAAGGTCAGAAGGAACTGCCCAACCTGCACGGGCAGACTGCACGGCTTGATATCATGGCTGTTGATGAGAACGGCAAAGAGTACAACATTGAAGTGCAGCGCGACAATCGCGGTGCCAAGCCAAAACGTGCACGCCGCAATAGTTCTGTTCTTGACGCCAACGTTAAGAATCCGGGTGTTTTTGGCGAAAACCTGCCTGAAACGTATATCATTTTCATCACTGAACACGATTACTGGCATGCAAACCAGGCACTGTATCCGGTTGAGCGGTTTGTCCTGTGCGGCGATCAGTATTTGCCTTTTGAAGACAACCTGCATATACTTTATGTAAACGGCCAATGGACTGGAGAAGACCCGGTGGGGCAGCTGATGAAAGACTTTCACTGTACCAAAAGCAGTGCCATGAGCACTTCTCCGCTAAAAGACCGGGTTTGCCAGATTAAAGGCGATAGCACAGGAGGTTCAGTTATGGGTACCATGTTAGACCAGGCAGAATTACGCGGTGAAGCCCGTGGTATGGAAAAACAGCGTAAACTGGACGAAGCTGAACTGAAAGCTAAAGATGATGAAATTGCCCAACTGAAAGCCCTACTAAAAGAAGCACAACTGGCAAAGAAATAAAACCCGGGTTTGCCAGATTAAAACGGTATGAGAAAGATTGTTGAGAAATGAGATTTCTTTGCGATTACATATAAACTGGCGATGATTGTTGATGTTTCCAGCCGCTTATATGTAATGTGACGCGAATTTGCAGCGTTATGGGAATGCATATACATATAAATCAGCCATTTGCGGGCTAAAACTATGTAATCCGCGACCATGATTGCAGAAAAATTACATATAAACTGCCAGCAAAAGCTGAAACGGACGCAGGTTTATATGTAATCTGGCAGAAATCTTGGCAGCAGCGGTACGGCACATTACGGCTTGCCGCCTGCATGTGCCGTACCGCTGCTTATGCTTGCCTGTTACTTAGAAGGGGAACAGACAATACGGAAGCCCAGGCTGCGGTCCTGGTTGTAAGCGCCGTAGTAGTTTCTGATGCCTACCTCGCAGCTGCTGCCGTAGCTGCTATAACTGCCGCCACGGCTATAGCGGTTGTAATCGCCACGAGAATCCCAACACCACTCCCAAACATTTCCTGTCATATCGTACAAGCCGTAACCGTTAGGTTTCTTCTGTGCTACAGGGTGTGTCTTATCTCCACTGTTATCCCTATACCAACCAACTTCATTAAGGTTATTACTTCCAGCATACGTATAGTTCCGTCCGCCTTTTGCCGCATACTCCCATTCTTCTTCAGTAGGAAGCCGGTATCCGCTGGCACTGGCATTCTGCGTTATTGTTCCCGTTATTTCATTCTTCTTATGAGGGGTATAATTCCATTTTGTTATATCAGTCTGTCCATCAACAGCATATACCGGCGACAAGCCTTTTGTTATGCTTAACTTATTACAGAAATAGATGGCATCATACCAGTTTACGTTTTCTACCGGCAGATTATCTCCTTTATGCCAACTGGGGTTTTCTCCCATGATTGCCATATATAATTCCTGAGTAACTTCTGTTTTCAGCATTTTATATTTTTTACGGAGTATGGTAACCATATCATTATCTAACGATAATAGTGCATCTTTTCCAGCCTTAATTGAATCTACCAAAGATACATTAAGTAATCCAACTTTAAGCCCGTAACTTGGTTTACTCTCGTAATTCGTAACCGGTTCTTTCAACCCAAATGAACTCTTTTCGCTTCCAGATACTGTATCAATAATGTGTACTTTATCGATTACAAACCGGTACTTTGAATTCTGCTCACTTACTGATTCTGCATGGTAATCTACTTTTACCGTTACAACCGGCTCTCCGCGGCTGAAAAGAGAGTTATATAAATCTACGGTATCAAGGAATGTGTCATAAGCTGTATCACTTGAAACATCAACATCATTGCCGGTTAAATCTTTGTAATCCATATTGAAACTTCTGGTACACACAGGCATGCCGTTGGAATACAGCCAGAAGGTTGTACGCCATGAATTTGTTGTAGCATTGAACAGGTCAAATTGTACTTTCAGGTCACTAGTTAAAGAGGTAATTGACTGCGTTTTACCAATATTCTCAAGGTCTTCCTGAATTTCTATATACAGTTCACTTACACTGTGTTCAGCTGGGGCTCTAGTAGCAGCAATTTCACTTGCAATCTGTGAATCAGTTTCTTTCCGCAGGTTTTCTACCTGTGTTTTACGGCGAGTCTTTGCAGTTTCCGAAGGTGTACCGTCAGGATTTTTCTCTGCTGTACGGTATGGAGCACTTTCTATCTCTTTCTTTTTGGTCTGGTATTCTGCTTCATACTCTTTTTTGATTTCTGCAACACGGGCATCGTAAGCAGCCTGAATATCAAGCATTGCTTTTTTCTTGCTTTCTATTACGCCAATTTTGGTGTAGATACTCTCGTTTTCTAAGGTTCTGGCACGTACTTCTGCTGCTTTTTGTGCTGCCAGCTGAGCCATTTCATCACGCTTCTGTTTTTGCTGGGCAGTTCGGGCAGCATCTTCTGCTTTATCGGCAGCAGCCTTCTTTGCTTCTTCTGCAAGGCGGGCAGCACGTTCCTGTGCAGCCTTCATTTTGGCTTCTGCCATGGCTTTATCGGCTTCTGCCTTTGCTTTGGCAGCAGTTGCATTCACATCGGTAGAAGCTGCCAGGCGTTTTATTTCTTCATCGTATTTGGCAATGGCGTTCCGGTATGCATTTTCTTCTTCTATTGCAAGCTGAGCCTGGTTTTCTACTGAAACATCACTTTCGCCATTAAGTAATGCAGTTCTCTGATTCTGACTCAGGGGAATTCCCAACTGATCACAGAGCTTTACGGTAATTTCGTTGGCTGCACAGCTTGAGTTTGAATACAAGGCTTCGTCTGTTTTTTTTACGGAACTGGTAGCTGTTGCCTTTTTCTCTCCAGTTGTTAAATCCGTAACTTCTGCAGCTACCGAATACCCAGATCCGCTTTTACGGAGCGTTACAAAGATGGCATATTTTGCAACGGAAATTTTTCCGATTTCTATTACATCAGATTCACTGAATTCAGCACTTTCTGAGGCTTTCTGCGCTTTTCTTATGGCAGATGTATCAGAGCTGACAAGAGAATATCCAGTATAGGTCAGAAAGTTTTCAGAAACCTTATCGCATACAGCTCCCGGAAGCCATTCCTTTTCGCTGGCACTCAGGTTTTCGTTTCCCTTATTGATTACAGTCAGTTTTGAAGATAACGGAATGGTTTGGGCAAATAGGACTGATCCCCCCAGCAGTAAAATACATAGAGTAACTACAAATTTTTTATACATACAATTCCCTTTATAGGTTCCCCTGGCAGCGGAAGCAACAATTATTATAGGCGTTTTCCTGTTTACGGGGATAACTGTCTTATTAATATACTATAAGACTTTACAACTTGCAGTCCCGGCATGAAAAAAAACTGCCGCATGAGGAGTGCGGCAGTTTCAAACACGAGAGAGGTTTCCAAAAGATTGAGGACTACTTTTGGATAAGATGCGTTTCAAAGGAGGTAACCGCATCTCACGATGTAAAGATACGCACTTACCCCTCATTTGTCAATATATCGTACCAATTTTATCGATATTTTTTGTATTATTTAATACAGCGTCCCAATCCCCAGCAGATACAGAATGCCAGCAGGTTTGCCACAACAATACTAGCCCCGGCAGGAGTTGCCAGATAATAGCTTGATGCAATACCGGCAACAAAACAGGTTACGCTGATAATGGCAGCACTGAGTACCACCCGCTTAAAGCTTTTGAACAGACGCATGGCAGACAATGCAGGGAATACGATAAGGCTTGAAATCATCATGGCTCCCATAAGGCGCATACCGATTACGATGGTCAAAGCCGTAAGAACCGCAATAAGACCGTTGAAAAAGCCGGTATTCACGCCGCTTGCCGTAGCAAACTGTTCATCAAAGGTAACCAGAAAAATAGTATGGTACAGCACAACAAACACTGTGATTACAACAGCTCCCAGCAGTACACTGAGCCACATATCACCACTTGAAATGGCCAGAATGGAACCGAACATAAAGCTGGTAACATCAGTGTTCAACCCGCTGGTCATACTGGTAACAAGAATACCAATGGCAAGGGCTGAATTAGAGATTAACGCAATAGCTGCGTCCCCTTTTACGCTGGAACTGGAACTGATTCTGAGCAGAAGAAACGATGCAATGACGCACACCGGAATAGCAACCGTAAGCGGCGCCCAGCCAAAAGCCAGAGCAATAGCCATGGTTCCAAACCCTACATGACTTAAACCGTCACCAATCATGGAAAAACGCTTTAATACCAGACTTACACCCAGTAAAGCTGCACAGATGGAAATACAGGTTCCTGCAACAAGGGCACGTACCATGAATGCATGAGAAAAAAGCGATATCATTTATCTCCTCCATCTGAACCGTCTACGGGCCGGAACCGCATGCCGCCGATATGACTGGCGTTGCAGTTAATGCCGCAATGGGTACAGAAATGAGTTTCGCATACTTCCACATGACTCATTTCGGCATACAGGGCAGTTTTTTCATATTCTTGAGAAGTTCCGTAAAACAGCGGTTCATTATCAAGGTGGAGTATATGGGTGGCATTCTGCACAGCCCGATGGATATCATGACTTACCATAAGAACTGCCAGCTTATCGTCGGTGTTAAGGCGGCGGATGATCTGGTACATTTCATCGGTCACCATGGGATCAAGACCAGTAACCGGTTCATCAAGCACCAGAAGATCTTTTGCCGCACACAGGGATCGGGCCAAAAGAACCCGCTGCTGCTGGCCGCCGGAAAGGTCTTTGAATGGTTTCTTTGCAATATCCGTAATGCCCAGTTTTTCCATTTGCGCACGGGCATTCTCCCGGTCCCGGCGGCTGGCAAAAAAACGGAACCGGTTGCCGGAAAGCACAATCTCTTCTACCGTTGCAGGAAAATCCCGCTGAATGGCATTTTTCTGCCCCAGATACCCAATGGCCGTATCCTTTGTCTCAACCGTTCCTGCAGTAGGCTTCTGCAGACCCAGCAGTGTTTTTACCAGTGTAGTCTTACCGGAACCATTGGCTCCTACAATACACAGATATTCTCCGGCATGCAGTTCAAAAGAAACATCCTTCAATGCCGTAAATGACCCGAACTCCACGCCAATGCCACTGCAACTAATGAGCGTTTTCCCCATCTTTATGGTCTTCCTTCTTAATTCAAACTCTGTTTCAGCACTTCAATATTGTGCCACATAAGACTTACCCAGGTTTCCCCGTTTTCAAATTCGTCTTTGGTAACATTCTGAATACTGTGCAGCATGCAGGCTGAAACCCCTGCATCTTCTGACACCACATCTGCAATCTTGTGGTTACTCAGTTCAATGTAGTATACGCAAGGCAACTGTTTTTCCTTAACAATGGAAATAAGCTGAGCAATGGTAGCACTTGAAGCTTCTACCGCACTGGAACATCCGTTAAAGGCAGCTGCATAGCCAATGCCATAATAATCAGCCATATACACCAGGGGGAACCGGTCTGCAATAACAATAAACGGGTCCCGGGCATTTTCTACAACGTTCCTGAAAGCAGCTTCGGTTTTACTGATTTCTGCACAATATGATTCCATATTACTTTCTATGACACTATCGTCAAGTTCAGGAAACGCCTCTGTAATTCCGTGCGCAATGGTCTTTACCATACTTCTGGCGTTGGCAGGACTGGTCCAGATATGTTCGTCAGCCTCATCAATATGAACGCCGTCATGACCATGCTCTGCCTCATAGTCATGATCTTCATGCTCTTCATGCTCTTCATGCTCATCATGACCTTCCAATGCTTCTGGTTCTTCCAGCAGCGACACCGATTCCATTAGCCGCACAACCGGCACCTTCTGGAATTCCTTACCCTTCATCAAGGTGTCAACCCATTCATCGCTTTCACCGCCAACACACAGAAACAGTCTGGCGTTCTGAATGGTAATAAGGTCACGGGGAGTTGGCTCATAGGAATGCACTTCCTGCCCCGGTTTTAAAAGCAGCACAAGTTGTACCGGCAAATCTTTTGTTACGGCCCGGGCAAAATCGTACACCGGAAAGGATGTGCAGACAATCACGTTATCCTCTGATTTCTCATTTTTTGCACATCCGGTAATTCCGGTCATTACAGCCAGCACAGCCGCCAGCATTACCATCATACTTAGTACTGTTTTCTTCATCAAATATCCTTTTCAAAACAATTCAAATATCTTTTTTCAGCACAAACAGATATTCGTTCACATATAAATTGCGGTTCTGCAGATTCCGGCTTGCCTTGAAAGCAATATGCGGAGTGGCAGCCGTGGAAACTTTTCCGTATTTCTGCAGCATACCAATCATTTCATCAAAAGAAATATACCCTTCCGAATTGTAAGATACAATGAGATACCGTGCCTGTAAATGTGCCACAACTTTTTCAAGACTTGCAAGAGCAGTTTTCGGGTAATTGTAGTCGCTTCGATTCCAGGTATCCGGAATTCCCGACACACGGCTTAAGCGGGCATTGTCAGGCAATTTATTCTGAGCAATGACATTGAGCATAAAGTAGTTGGAGCCATAGGGATGTTCGTTATAGGGAGGGTCCAGATAGGCTATGTCGATGATGCCTTCTTCGGCGGCGATATGTGTTGCGAAATCATAAGCATCCAGCTGGAACACTCGGCTCAGACAGTCGTAGCGGGAAAGTACCGGTTCCTCTAGCGTTACTTCGCCAAGAATACGGTTCAGTGCGTTATGAGCATGCCCCCCGAAAGCCCCGATTCCTGTGGCAGGATCCTTGTAAAAACCTTTGAATACACCACCGGTATTTACATGGATACTGGCTTCCGTAATAAGGGGTGCCAGAAAAAAATCCTTCATATGGACTGGAACATCGGTTTCTATAAGGCTTCGCCAGGTATCAATGCGGATGGCATTCTCCCGGGAATAAAACACACGCTCACCTTTCTGGGGATTTTCCGTATCTTTTGGAGAATAGGTTTCAGTAATGACCCCTGGTTTCGGGTTGCGTATTGATTCCGAAAGTATATGGTCACGCAGCTGATTATAGAGATTCCGGTCAAAAGATGTACTGTTGGCCAGATAGCAGCGGTTAAGGATTGCAGAATATTCCTCAAGATCATTGGCATATAACGTGCTTGCATAGGGCTTTAAGGCACGGGCTACAATGCCGCTGCCAGAAAACACATCGGCAATGGAAAGCTTTTTTTTACCCAGTTCCCCGGCAACATCTGATACTGCACGTTGAATCATTGGCAACAGACCACGCTTGTTCCCAATGTAGGTAAGAATCTGAGTGCGTAAATACTGGGGATTTTCTTCAGGCGGAATAAACTGCTCTGTGTGCGCCATGAGCGTACTGTATCACACATTCCGCCTTATTGCATACCCAAAAAAAGGCTCCAGCAGAATCAGGCAGCGGCGTATCCTTCAAACAGGCGGCCATTTTTTACCTGGCGAAGTTTATACATAGCCAGGTTTGCCAGCTGACAGGTGCGCTGCTTAGTAAGATTTACCAGCTCACCGATTTCGCTGAAGGATTTTGGTTCACCATCATCAAGCCCAAAGTGATAGGTAATGATTGCTCTTTCACGTTCATCAAGTACTTCAAGAGCTACTGAAACCAGTTTTTTAAGCTCAGCAAGTTCCAGATTTTCTGATAGATTCTGATCTTCTGCTGCAATAAATGAACCAAGAGTACAGTTTTCATCGTCATCTGAGCCACACGGGGTATCAAGAGAAATAACCAGTTTCTGAGCTTTCAGGGTATTCTGAACGATTTTTTCAGACATACCGACAAGAGCTGCAATCTGTTCTACAGAAGGTTCTTTTCCGTTTTCAGTCATGAGGAACTTTCTGGCAGAAAGAATTTTGTTCAGCTGTGCCTGTTTTGAAACAGGCAGACGGATTGCGCTGTTATTGCATTTTACGCAGAGACGGATTGAATCTAAAATCCAGTAGGTAGCGTAGGTTGCAAAACTGATGTTGCGGCGGTAATCAAACTTGTCTACAGCGGTAAAAAGGCCAATCATGCCTTCATTTACCAGATCTTCAAATTCAAGAATTGAACTTCCGGTTTTCTGGAGCATTTCTTTGGCATATTTTTTTACCAGACCTACGTTGGCAAGAATAAGAGTTTCGCGGGCAGCAGCATCACCCTGCTCTGCTTTCTTTGCCAGTTCAATTACTTCTTCCTGTGAAAGAACTTTGTAGGTGTTTTTAGTTGTTTTGGTCATGTCGGTATCTCCAGATTCTTCAGTTTTGTTCCTTTTTGAGAACATGTATAATATACAGAAAAAAGTTGGGATATTATTTTTCAGAGAATTTTTTTTCGATTTTTTTTCTAAACTGCAATTTTTTTTCTCTCCCGGGCGAATAACTATAACGCAGCGATATTCAGTATTGAGCGCTGCAGATTTTTAGTTATGGTTCTGTCCGTAAAAAGTGTTGCTTATTGTCACCCTGAACTTGATTCAGGGTCTCATCATAAGTCCACAAATCTACCGATTTGCGGCATTTTGTAACTCTCTTGTTGCTGAGTAGCATTCAGCAACA
>JAZLGC010000069.1:0-39081 GCA_045616125.1 Treponemataceae bacterium
TCAAACGAGACAAGAATGACAGTTACATATATAAGAATCCATCTGATAATTGTCATTATGAGAAGTTTGGAAACGGAGACTTAGTAAAACTCGAAACTCCCTATGGTATACCAGATTGTTGGCACTGGTGTTATTTTGAGGAAATTGCATCCGTTATAAACGGAAAAAATCAAAAGCAAGTTGAGAATCCAAATGGAAAATATCCGATTTACGGCAGTGGTGGTATCATGAGTAGAGCGGATGACTATATATGCCCAGAAAACTGTACGATTATTGGAAGAAAAGGCTCCATCAACAATCCAATATTTGTTCAAGAAAAGTTTTGGATTGTAGATACCGCTTTTGGTTTATGTCCAAATAAAAATATTATTCCTGAATATCTATTTTATTTTTGTAAAGCCTTTGATTTTACGAAACTAGACAACAGTACAACATTACCGAGTCTCACAAAAACAAATATCCAAAAGATTTTTTTCCCTTTTCCCCCAGTAAACGAACAGCATAGAATCATTGCAAAAGTCAAAGATATTTTTACTACTCTTGAAATGATTGAAAGTAACTTACAATAATGCTTGTCCAATAGTATCTATGGTTTCTGTAATTTCAGTTATCTTGGATACTATTCTTTTTTGTTCTTGAACAGGAGGCAGTGCAAATAAAACCTCTTTTACAGTGTCAGATTTTAAATTTTTTACTGTTGAGCCCGCAGATTTCAAGCTGAAAACATCATATATGTATTTCGAAGAAAGAGCATAATAGAGAAAATCTTTATCCACACAGTTGATGATATTAGCAAATACTAGCCAACCATCATGGATACAGCCATCAACTTTTAAAATATAAGGTCTACCGAAACTCATAGAATTGGTTAAAAGAAAATCCCCTGAATGAACCATTCTCGTTTTACTGAGCCCTGCGGGTTTTATTTTTTCTCTAACTGAAGTTATATACTTACTTCCTACTCTAGTATCACCAATTTTAATCCAATTAAGCCCATTATCATCATCAGTTAAAAAATCTTGAATTGGACGAGGTGAACCACCTCTGGCGATTTCTGCGAGTTCATTCAGTCTACACCAAGCCCATCCCTCTGGCAGTGTAAAAGGAATCTCATTTTCAATATCTTTTACAGTGCCATCGGCAAACTTCTCATAATGACAATTATCCGATGGATTCTTGTAAATGTAGCTGTCATTCTTGTCCCGTTTGAGTTCACCTGCGGCAATTTTTGCTTCTTTTTCTGCACGGATTTTTTCGAGAAGTTTGCTTGCAGGTTCTTCGGAAGGATCTTGTGGAACAAGTTTGCCGTTAATGGCCAAATCTAGGATTTTTGATTTGGCGTGTTTGATAGCTGCTTGTAAATCAGCTTTATTTCTATCTAATTCTTCAATTGTATTCAGATAAACCTTAAGAATATCATTTATTTCTTTCTGCTCTTCAAAAGGGGGTAATGGAACTAATGTTTTCTTAATATCTACTAGATGAAGGTTAGGAACCCCAATTCCTGTCAAATGAGAATTGAATTGGAATTTACAGAAATCACTGTTTACAAGGTTCAACAAAAAATGTGGATTACAGAGTTTTATATTTGGACGAATTAGAGCTAATGTAACATAGATATCAAAAACTTTTTCATCTTCAACAATAGCTGCAATACCTGTCGTGCCGTTCTTTGCAAGCAAAATGTCGTTAACTTGAGGTGCGACACGTGCATACAGTTCTTCATGAAGTGTTTTAGTAATATATTTGATTTTTGACCAATCAATTTGACCAGAAGTTACATCTTTCGATGATAAGAAAGGAATTCCGTTTTCTTCATCTGAATACGTTGGCGTCTGGTGAGTACCGTCGATAATTGGAGTTGTACATAATTCAGGCAATCTACACCAAGCCCAACCCTCAGGAACTTCAAACGGAATTTCATCTTCAATATCTTTCACAGTTCCATCGGCGAACTTCTCATAATGCCTCTTATCATCACCAACAAAGATATAGGAATCTTTTTTATCTCTCTTAAGTTCACCTTTTGCGATTTTTTCTTCTTTTTCTGCACGGATTTTTTCAAGCAGCTTTTCTGCAGACTCATGTGCTGGGTTTTGAGGAACAAGTTTTCCGTGAATTGCAAGGTCAAGGATTTTTGCCTTTAATGCTTTTGTATTCATTATTCAGCCTCATCCTCTTTAATATCTTTTACCAAATCCAAAAGAGCTTTATATGCGGTAGAGATATTCTCTGCTTTTTCACCAATTTCTTTCATCAAATCAGCCAGGGTTCCATCGTATTCATCTGTTTCATTTTTAATCCATTTAAGATCAAGACTTAGTTTTTCATCCTTGCGGATTTCTTCAACTGTATATTTCTTCCATCTGCCATTAGGATTTTCTTCTGACCAGGTTTCCTGCCGTTTCGTCATATCTTCTGCAGAATAACAAGTTACAAAGTCATCCAGATCAGAACGTTTCAGTGGGTTGGTAACCAGCGTATGTTTTACACCAGTACGGTAATCGTAGTACCAGATATCTGTAGTAGGTGTTCCTTTGGTAAAGAAAACAACATTTGCCTTTACTCCCTGAGCATAGAAAATACCGGTGGGCAACCGCAAAACGGTATGCAGGTTATAGTTTTTCAACAGTTCATCGCGGAGTTTCTGTCCTGCGCCATCAGCAAAAAGAACATTGTCAGGAAGAACAATTGCAGCACGGCCACCATTTTTTAATGAAAGCATCATGTGCTGCAAGAAGTTTAACTGGTTGTTGTTGGTGTCTACCAAAAGGTCTGTTCTTAGTGATGAGATATCTACACTTCCTGCAGCCCGGTCTCCAAATGGTGGATTTGCTAGGATAACGTCAACCAGCTTTTCAGGTTCTTTTTCAAGACTATCGGCACATTTAATTGGGGTAGTATCAGGTGAAATATCATGCAGATACAGATTCATAGAAGCCAGTGTTACAACCAATGGAGTTATATCGTTTCCACTTAATGCATTCGTCTGCAGGAATTTAATTTTTTCCATATCATCGCTTTGTGTATGCATATAATCATACGCAGCAAGCAAGAATCCACCGGTTCCACAAGCAGGGTCACAAACTGTTTCGGTAATAAGGGGCCGTGTTACATCAACCATTGCCTGAATAAGTGGCCGTGGGGTAAAGTATTGTCCAGCTCCTGATTTCTTATCTTGTCCGTTCTTTTCAAGGATACTTTCGTAAATTTTGCCTTTCAGGTCTCCTTCCATAATGAACCAGGATTCATCATCAATCATCCCGATAAGCTTTTTCAGTAAGGTCGGCTTGTTGATTTTATTCTGTGCATCAATAAAGATTGCCCCAATCAGGCCGTCTTTTTCCGAAAGGTTAGTAAGTATTTTTTCGTACTTAGCAGTTAAGTCTGGACCATTCAGTTCTACCAAGTCTTTCCATTTATTTTCTTCCGGTAAAGCTGAACCTAAGCCAAAGGACTCACGTTCAGCATCCATCTTCAAAAACAGAAGGTAGGTCAGCTGTACTACGTAATCAGTGAAACCAACGCCTGAACCTGCCAGAACGTCTGCCATGTTCCATACTTTTTTTGATAAACCGTTAATATCTGCCATGTGTTATGCCGCCTTTCCGTAGAAAATATATTTTGTTAATGTCTGCAGTTCTGCATTAATGTTGTTAGCTCCAAAAATTGGAACAAGTTTTCTCAATAAGTCTGGTTTTGTTGTGAAAAGTTCTTTGTTATCAATACAGCCGTTCTGCAAGATATAAAGAGCAACTTCTTTTACCACTTCTTGTTGTTCAGCATTGTATGAATGCTGTTTCTGTCCACAGTACAGGTTGAAGATACTACCAAAGGAACTGTTCAACGAAAACAGTTCGTCATTCTGTTTATAGGCAAAACGTACAAGCTGGATAATGTTAGTCAAAAGCTCAGTTTCTTCTTTCAACAGGTTCTTTACTTTTCCTGTTTCACCATACATGGTTGAATAACATTGCCAAATGTATTCAGGGGTAAGTTGGCCGTTGTATTTCAACAGCTTTTTCTTCAAATCAAGAAGCATTTCATGTGTGATAGCATAGTTCTCCTGGTTATAAATAATCCTTAGAGCTTCTATTTCATCACGGTTGTCCTGTACATAATTCTCAAACTGCTCAATGTACTCTTTTGCCTGTTCCTGTGAAAATCCGGCACCGATTAGCGTATCCTTTTGGTTGATAGCAATCTTTACAAATCCTGCATAAACTTCAAGCAGAATTTTTTTTGCTTCGTTGTTATCTATCAGTTTTGTTATCAGTTTTTTTCTTTCCAGGTTAGGATCATTCTGACTGGTATATACAGGAAACGAAGGGTCATCCAGAGCTTTAAAAATGTTGTTGATAAACTCTTTCAACGTTATACCCATCATTGATTCAAGTTTATCAATGTCCGCCTGTTCAGCTTTCTTTACAACACGACCCATGTATTTGCATAGTATTTTCAGATAATCATCTTCCACATCACCATGAGACAGGTACTCCAATACTTCAGCAAGTGAGGGGTATTTTACTATTGGCTGTCTACCTGTCGGTCCTGGTATTTCCTTTTCGTGTTCTGTTACACCAACAGCATCAATAAGATAGTAAAAGTCCTTGCTTGTAGCATTGTGCGTTACTGCCTGTAACTTATCGTCGTCAATTGTGCGGCAGCCACGACCTTTCATCTGTGTGTACAATATTTCTGAATTGATATCACGCATGAACATAACGCATTCAAGCGGTTTAACATCAGTTCCTGTTGCTACCAGCGTTACAGTTACTGCAATTCGGAAATCACTATGGTTGCGGAAATCCTTAATCAGCTGGTTTGTATTTCCCTGCGAACAGGTAATTTTCTGTACAAAATGAGGCGGCACTTCCCCATCAGGGAATTCTGGGCCAAATACTTCTTTAACAGCATCAACAATATCTGAAGCATGTGTTTCTTTTTTCGCAAAAATCAAAGTCTTTGGAATCATGCTCCAATCGGGTTTACGGTCAGGATAAAGAACTGTGTAAATATTGTCCTTATACGCTTGGATAACTGTTTTTATCTGATCCGGGACAACAATACTCCGGTCTAATTGGGTGTTTTCATAAACGCGCTGGTCAGGCTGCTTTTCCTTTTTTACATCACCTGTCAGATTGGACTTTTTCTTAATCCGTTCACCTTTATCAAGTTTTGTTCCAGCCTCTGTTATCTGCGTCTGGATTCTGAATACGTGTCCATCTACGTTTACCCCATCTGCAATGGAGCGGTCTAACGTGTAATTAACAACCCTGTTGTTGTTGAAGAATGCCAAAGCTTCGGGCGTAGGTGTTGCAGTAAGCCCAATTAACTGAGCCCCAGAAAAGTAATCAAGTACAGATTTCCACAGTCCATAAATAGAACGATGGCACTCATCAATGATAATTACATCAAAAAAGTCTGGTGGTAACAATGGGTTATCCGGCAAGGTTACTGTGCTACCGCTGTCTACAGTATCTATAAACAACATGCCGTCATCTGATTCTTCATCATCGTCTGAATCTTCAATGGGCTCACCGCTCAATGCTGCAAATAATCGCTGTATTGTTGATATGAGGACACTTGAGCGTTTAGCTTCATTGTAATTGTCTGTGTTTGTCTGGATTACTTCGTTTCCAAAGTCATCTGTAGTTTTAACTGTAAGTTTTTTCAGCTTATTAACTACAAATTCATCCTTAAAGGAATTCTTTGTCTCGGTGAGTTTATAGGTACCAAACTCGCCATCTGCCTGTGTTCCAAGGTTATTACGGTCCACCAGAAAAAGAACACGTTTCTTATTTACATAATTCAACAACCGGTATGCGGCTGTACAAGCTGTAAACGTTTTTCCTGCACCTGTGGCAAGAACAATCAGTGCCTTTTTCTCACCAAGTTTCATTGAGGTTTCAAGGTTTGAGATTGCTTCGTACTGGCAATCTCTCAGTCCCTTTGGACCAACTGGTGGCACAGCTGGTAACCGTGCAAATTCATCCTCAATACCTGCCATATCGACTAGTTCTTTTGGCTTAAACATTTCCGGCAGCTTTATGTAGGCCATTTCTGGTTCACGTAAATCCTTAAAGTATAGTTCTTCACCGTTAGAAATAAATGAGAAGGGTAATGGATTGAACCAATACTGGTGGTAACTATTCAGAGTCCGGGTATATTTCTCTGCCTGTTCCTGTACTTCAGTTTCCAGATGATTTTCTTTTCGTTTGGCTTCAAGAACACCAATGGCCTTTCCCCCTGCAAACAATAAATAATCCGATTCAAGACCACCTTTCATTAAAGCTTCTTCAATCGCACAGGCGGCCCTATTAGGTGTCATCTCACTACGTGGTATAACGTCCCAGCCAGCTCTCTTGAGCATTGCATCAATTTTAATCCGGGCTTTTTCTTCTGGTTTCAAATCTGCCATATTCTTCTTCCGATAAAAACTACTTATGAGAAGTATTATATCATAAGATACTATAAGCGTTTGATATGACAAATGGTGACACTCTTATGATGATTTTTGTCCTATATGACGTGTCACATTCCCATGTTATACTTTATTTATGGCTATCATTGCATATTCAGATTTAACTGATTCTCAGCGGAACATCGCTAATTTACCGCCGACTCATAATTATATTGTCACTGGTGAACCAGGTACCGGTAAAACGGTGATTGCGCTTCATATGGCTGGTCGATTTGCTAAACGTGGTAAGAAAGTTTTGTTTCTTATTCATAACCGGCCTCTTAAATCATTCATTGAAACTCAGGTATTTGGAGAGGAATATCAGTTCACAGTTTCTACGCTTCATCAATGGTTGCCTCTTTTCTTCATGCAGAACTTCAAGAAGCGTGTTCCTACTACAGACGGTAAGTACGCCTATGCCTGGGCAGACATTATGAGCTGTTTCGCAACTCTGGACAAACAATACGACTACATCATTTTTGATGAAGCACAAGACTTTGGTCTGGACGTTTTTAAAGCTGCACAAATGATAGCCGAACATCTTGTATGCCTGATGGATCCTGAGCAAAGTCTTACTACGGGTTCTGTTCATCTTGAAGAACTTATTGATTTGCTGGGTGTTCGTAACGAATATACTTTACAGGATAACTATAGAAATCCCCGTGAAATTTTTGAGTTTGCACGTCTTTATGGAGGTAGCAAAACAGTTCTTCACACAAATCCTACAGGGAAACGTCCTTATTTTATTCAGGTACCGGATTATCCTGAACAAAATGAAACTATCAACAATATTGTTAAGTCTCATTTGGAATACAAAACAATCGGTGTATTTACAAATACTACTTTTGTAAATAAAGCAAATACTGAACTTTCTGCAATAATCAAAGATAAGCCTGTTTTTGCTTATGGCGTAAAAACTGAAACTTCAAATGGCAAGGACTTTGATTACTCAAAAGAAGGTGTGTACATCATGCCCTATGGGGTTGTGAAGGGGCTTGAATTTGACATTGTAATTATTGCCAATTGCCACAGAATGTTCAAATCAAAAAATGCAAACGACACCAATCTTTTCTATGTTAACTGTACCCGCGCAAAAAAAGAGTTGTACTGCATTTATTCTACAGAAACATGTGAAGACGGTTGTATAGATGTGTTTGGTCCTATGAATCAGGCTGATGCAAGAAACTTAGTAGATTGGAGCTTAAATTGGAACCTGCAGACAATAGAAAAGTAATTGATATTACTCAAAAGACCGCTACAAAGAATTATGCAACCTGGCAGGAATGTTACGGTGACTATCTTTTTATGCGTGAGCAAAAAATAGGTGTATTTTCGTATGAGACTAAGATAGCTTTAGCTAATCTTGTTATAGAAAAGGGTCTTAGTTATCAGGAATCACCCAATGCATATCTGGCAGTAATTAAATATTTGGCTGCGGTATACAATCAAACCAACCAATATGAACGTGTCTTGAACGACCTACTGCTTCTGGTTCAGCTTCAGGAAGAAGACCAGGTTCCTTGCTGGGTTTTCCACAATTACATTGATGCAGAATTACATGTAGAAAGAACATTAAGCCGGGTTATCCGTAACCCTTCAAAATTTCTGACAGATTTAGCGCGAACATCCGCCGAAACAGATGTTGATGTAATCCGTGTTCGCCAGCAAAATATTCTCAAGAATCTTTTTCGTGAAGCTTCCTTCTTTATCGCTGCTCATCGGGATATAGTTCCTGCGGCAGATGCATTATCGAATGCAGCTGCCATATATGGTGTTGAAGAATCTCTGGAATATGTTATTTTTGCAAAAACAATTTCCGGTGAAAACCCGGACGCATTGTACAAAGCAGATGAAGCATACCGTGAAGCTTTATTGTCTAAGGCAGAAGATGCAGAACGTAAGAATGTTGGAGAACAAAGCATATCTTCTGACCAGTTTCATGCTCTGCAGGATAAATTGACAAATCTGGAAGCAGTCATTGCACAACTGACATCTGCAAATGAAAAACTGGAACAGGAAAAAGCCTCTACTGAAAAATCATCAGAAGAAATTAAAAAACAATATAGCCAGCTGGAATCTTTACTTATTTCAAAAAACGATGGCTTTGCAGAGGAAAGACAAAAACTTATCCAGGCTACACAAGAAATTTCAGACCAACTGCAGGAAAAAGAGCGTATTATTGTTGCAAAAACTCAGTTAATTAAAGAAATCAGTGCTGATATGACAAAGCTTAAGCAAACAATAACAGAGCAGGAATCACAACTGGAATCACTCTCTGTCCTTCCTCCCCAGATAATGGTTGCAAAAGCTATGAAAGCACTTACCGAAATCATGTATGCATTTACTAAACGTACGTATCCGGATTTAAACAATAACGACAACTGGCAGAAGTACGTATTGGCGGTCTTTGATTACGACAAGCTTGAAGATGATGGTCTGCACAGATTGGAAGATATGGATGTTTATCATTTGTTGAAACTGACAGCTAAAAATCCGAACTGGTCATTCGTCAGAGATGCTAAAGGTTTTGAACATTCTGATCGTGACAAGTTTTACAATGCCATTGATGTGCGGAATCACTATGCTCATTTTCACTATGCAGATTCTGTAAGTACCTTCAAGAAGGACCTGTTCTATATTTCTGAACTTTTAGGGGTTATTCGTATACCTCATGATTTCCGTCCGGAATTGTCAGATTATATGAAAAACCACATGCAGAAATTTTAAGGCAGTGTCTTCTTTTGGCACCCAATGAACTGTACAGTGAATTAAAGGAGAATTGTTATGAGCACAATCAATCTTATTCATGGTTCCTGTGCGGACCAGACGGTAGATGCGGTGGTTAATGCTGCAAACTCCGGGCTTCACTCTGGAGGCGGTATCTGTGGAGTTATCTTTGCAAAGGCAGGATTGCAGCAGTTGCAGGCTGCATGCAATACGTACAAAACTCCGCTTAAAGATGGCAGTGCGGTTATCACGCCGGCTTTTAACCTGTCTAACGCCAAGGTTGTCATCCACGCGGTGGGGCTTGATTTCGGGCAAACTCCGGCTGCCTTCAAAGAGCTTTTTGATGCCTACTACAATTCCCTGGTAGTCCTCAAGGAAAACGGGTATCACAATATTTCTTTTCCCTTGATCAGTTCAGGAATTTTTGGCGGAACTCTTGCAGACCCAGTATCAGAGTCCACAAAACAGTGCTGCAGAGCTTACAAAAAGTTCACAGCTGACAATCCCGACTATCCCATAACGGTAATGCTCTGTGCCTTCAGTTCCAGCGAATATACCACTGCCCAGAAAGTATTCGATGCTTTGTGTGGGGATGTAAGCTGACAGAACGGCAAATTAATGTTTTTTCTGGTGTCATAATTTGTCATCATCCTCCATGTACCATTCCATCAGAAACTTGATACAGGAGGTTTGACAATGTCACCATCAGTTAAACGGATTTTAGAAGCCATTGGCAAAGGTGTTGTCGAAGGTGTTGTAATGGGTATTACGCTGTATATCTGTCGGAGATTCTTTTAATGAACAAGAAACTGATGTACACGCTTATCGTACTGCTTTCAGTGCTCATAGCACTAAAAGTATTTTCGATGGTACTTAAATTCTTCTGATGCACGTTTAGACTGGAAGTAGTTGAAGCGCTACCTAAATGCTTCTCTCACGCAAGGATTTCTTGCGTGGGGTGTTCGTGAATATTTTAGGTATTCTCAAATCATAATTCTGATTGTAAACACTGATGATACTTGTCTATTCTGAGCATTCATCAAAAACTAATTTGTTATTAGGAGGTTATTCTGATGCGTGGTGGAGCACGAGAAGGATCCGGCCGCCCAAAGGCTGAAAATCCGAAATCTGAAAGGATTATGATTCGTGTTGATTTTGCTACTCGTGAGAAACTTGAAAAGGCTGCAGCTGAAGCAGGTATGACCGTTTCAGCTTTCCTGTATCAGATGGTTCAGGAGAAGCTGAAACCGTAAAATTGTTATCAATATGAATAGAACTGGTTATCTGAAGCCCACTGATGAAGAGTTTAAAACGTGCTATGAGGTTCTCTTTACTGCGTGTCCCAGGCCAAGTGCCTATGGATCCCCAGAATACAGGGCCACGGTTGAGTCTGCTTGGGAAAAATTCTTCACAGAACAGGAACAGAACCTAGCTACTGAAACTCTGCCCGGCGAGCAGTGGGTTCAGCATCCAACGTTATCTACGTATATGTGCAGTACTCTGGGGCGTGTAAAAATATGCGTTAATGGGGTGTATGTAGTTCAAGAACAGGCAGACTCTCCCGGCAAAGAGAAGAAAGGCTACCTGATCCTGAAGAATTTTCAGACTCCCATATTGGTCTACAGATTAATTGCTGATACTTTTTGCGGTCGTATTATGGGTGAAGGCAGGGCTGTCCATCATATTGATAACAACGGGTATAACAACAGCCCTGATAATCTGATTATGCTTACAAAGAATCAGCATGATTTAATCCACCGGGAAGAAATGGTTGAATGGTAAATAATCTCATGAAATTGCTTTGCAGAAACAATCAGACAGTTGTCTATGATGATGGCGATTTTTACTTTGTAAAATCCAAAGGTCGGGCCGATGAATACATTCCTAAAGCTGAGCAAAAAGCCTATCCCTTGGCATGCTGCCTTAAGTGGGGTATGGAGCCTGTTGATATTGAGTATTTGAATGCTCTTTCCAATGAACTGCAGAATGGACAGAAGGTGCATTTAACTGTTTCAGAATAGATACACTTATTCTAAATCCAGTTGTATTCCGTTGTTTCGATTGTTTGCGCTGGTATATCAGTGTATAAAAAAAAGAACCCCGTACAAGCGGGGCGTATGGGCGAGACCATAAAGGCGATTCGTCCAGCACGTAAGCAATAACATATGCTAAAAAATCAGTCAAATCGGTTTCTTAATCTAAGGTAATGCTGAAAATGCAAGAAAAAAAGGCTCCGTTATGAAGAGGTGACCGCCTTCCGGTGGTCTTTTTTACCATTTGGATAAGGACCTTCTATTTTTGGAGAGTCATTGCCCCTGTCCCAGTTTAATCTACAATCCTAATCGTCAGCTGTGTACCACGGATTCCGGTAACTTCTATCCGCTCCCAGACTTCGGTGTCAGCATCTTCCAGTCGCCGGTGTCATATTTTGACATTCTGCAGATGGTACAAATAATGCGATACACGAAATTCCCTGTAAGGAGGACGACCAGATGTATGAAATCTTAATCAGGCTTAAAGACACGTCGGCTGCATTGGCATCCATGTACTATCGTAAGGGTGAGAGGAGGTACTATGACATTTGAAGAAGGTATGAAAGAGCTGGGGGATCTGGCTGCTGCTCAAAAACGGGGTGAAGACGTTATGTATGACTACAGTCCAGACGCAGATCCGGACTGTACCTGGACAACGTTTCAGCGGATAGAATTCAAGAAGAAGCTGCATCTCATCACGTTTGGAACTCTTGATGGATATGACCCGACTACAAGTCTGTATTAAAATGCCAGTGAAAAAATCACGGCCATACTAGCTGTATCTTCAAATCAGTCGTGATTTTTGCTATACTCTCGATGGGTTCTGTTTAGAATCTGGCACTACCAATACGGTAGGCGGTTAGCCTCTAATCCGGGAGTTCAAGCCCGGTTCACATAGAAACTGCGCAAGCAGAATCTTGTTTGGAGGTATTGCCCTATGCTAACCACTATGGACCTTATTGGCGTTCTTGGCTTATGCGCCTCATGTATCGCTCTCGGGTTCACTCTTGGTTTCTCCATCGGGAGTAGCACCGGGACAAAAAAATAGCCGCCCATCCTGGCAGATTTGGCGGCATAGCTAAAATCTATTCAGGCTAACCGTCTATCGGTAGTGCCTTTTTCTTTCCATACTATACGTCTGTTTCCCTAACTCGTCAACCTTCCTTCTTCTACAGTTGGTAACCTCTCAGAGCCCATAATGTGGCTTTTGACATTGCTTCACGGTAGTCTTTTGTGTGAGTTATTTTGCAAAAATACCCGATTTTTTCCAAGTCTTTGTCAAGTTTACACCCAAGTCCATGTCAAATCGTGCAAAGTGTTAAAAAAAGAGCGATAATCCGCTACTTTTTCACCGCCAAAAACAGCCAGATAGAACCACCAATCAAGCTGTTTTTTCTTCGGTTACATCCCCCTCAGAGCCTTGAAAACACTGGGTGGACATAAAAAAAGGTCATTGGATTATTCCAATGACCTTGAATTTGAGCCACGAAGGGTTCGAACCTTCGACCCACAGATTAAGAGTCTGTTGCTCTACCAGCTGAGCTAGTGGCCCATGTGCTGACTATACTAACAGACTTTTATATTGTATGTCAATAAAGCGAGTCAAAATAGAGGCAATTTGCTTCGCTTTATTTGTGATACTTTGTATCGGCTATTTCAGTTCAAAACTCATAAAGTCAATGTCGCCAATGCCTTCAAAAGTAAAGTACAGAGCCTGCTTGCCGTTCAGGGCTTCCATGGTGCCGGCGGTTTCGGTCCAGATATCGCTGGGGCCAACTTCAATGGCTGCAACCGGCTTTCCGCCTGGTTCGGTCATCATCTTCATTACACCTTTTCCGTTTCCGCGAGTGGTCAGTACCAGGCCGGTGGTTCCCTGCATGTCAAAATATTTGAATCCGGCAACGGAGCCGGTGCTCATACGGGCAATGTGCTGGTTCGGGTTGTCTTCACGGTCCGGGCCGTCCTGGGTAAAGAACGGATGACTCTTATCCAGATCACCACCGGGCAGACTGTAGGCGCAGGCACCATTCCGGCCCCACAGGTTACAGGCGCAGCGGGCTTCGTATTTTCCGGTTCCCGGCAGAGGTTTTGCTTCAAGTCCCTGGGTAGTAACTTCTACCTGGGGAATGTGTCCGTCGGCGGTAAATTCAATCCGTTCTGCGCAGGCCTGGCGGCTGTACTGGTGGCCGTTGGTCTGGCGGTGGTAGAACACGTACCAGTCGTCCTTAATCTGGATAATTGATCCGTGGGTGTTTCCCATGTAGTTCAGTGCCTGTTCTTTGGTGCGTCCGTTCAGGAAAACATCTGCAATGCTGACAATGGTGCCGCCGTAGGTAAAGGGGCCCTTGGGAGTAGGTCCGGTGGCATAGCACAGTTCGTGGCTGTTTACACTGGAATAGATAAAATAGTAGATGTCGCCTCGTTTACGCATGCTGCTAGCTTCAAAGAACTCGTGGTCTTCAAACCCGGTGCCGGCAGCTGTTTTCTTACAGGGAAGTATTTCTTCGGGCTCTTCCTTAATGGTTATCATATCAGGTTCCAGAATCATGGCCTTGGGTCCTTCCGTGGCAATGTCGGGCATGCAGAATCCGCTGAAAAGGACAACGGTATTTCCTTCTACAAAAACGCCAGGGTCAAACTGAAAACTGTCTCCAGGGCGGCGGCTTAATACTACGCCATCCTTGTAATGTACGGTGCCGTAGTAGTCGTATGGTCCCTGTGGAACTTCTGAAACACCTACAGAAATGGTGCCGGTACCGCAGATGGCATAGTACAGGTAGTAGCGGCCGTCGGGGCCCTGAACACAGTCTGGGGCAAACAGCTGCTGCAGTACTTTCGGGTTCCAGTTCGGGTCCTGATCCTTCCGGTAGATAACGCCTTCGTACTTCCAGTCGGCAAGGTTATCTACGCTGGCAGACCAGCATACGTAATCATTCAGGCAGAAGTTCTGTCCGTTGAATTTGTCGTGACTTCCAAAGATGTACACACGGTCGCCAAAAACGCGGGGTTCGCCGTCGGGTACATATTCGTAGCTGGGAAGATATGGGTTCATTTTTTTCTCCTATTATTGTTGTACTTTTCAAAAATCTACCAGCGTGCTGAAGAATTTCAAAACCGCTAGATATCGTCGCTATTTTTGAAATTCTCCATCCCGCCTCTCGATTTTTATGAGTACTTACGTTTCATAGTTCATGTTGTTTACTGTTGAATAATCCGTTAGTTATGTATATTTGCGGGGATTTTGATGGTGGAGCGGGTTATGTAGTTTTCAAGCTGTTCGGTGCGGTTTGAAAGCAGATACTGAAACAGTCTTTGTATGCACATGTATCCCTGCATGTACGGTTCCTGACAGATGGTAAAATCAAGAATGCGCTGTTCCACCAGTTCCCGTATGCTTGCCATATCATCAAATGCACACAGATGAATTTGATTCTGTCGGTCAAGATCGGTAACAGCTTTACAGATACCGTCAACGCCGGCAGATGCAATGTAAATGGCATTTATCTCCGGATTATCATCCAGGGTTTTTCGTGTCAGAAAATAGCCGTATTTTGCGTTATCTTCTGATTCTATCGTTTCTACAATAGTGTAGGGGGTTTGCAACCGGTCCAGTTCCGAGCAGAATCCTTCTACGCGCATCTGGTGTCCGTGATGTTTTTTGGTGGCAATAACTACCAGAATGTTCAGATGTTTTTCGGCTGTAAGTGAGAGCATTCCGCCGGCAGTGCGTCCTGCTGCTACGTAATCGCAGCCACAGTAACAAAGGCGCTTTGAATCGGTAAGATCAATGTTTACTGTTACAACCGGTATGCCTTTGTCCATTACTTCATTTACTTTACTGACAATTTCCGGCAGGTCTACTACTGCCAGCGCAAGAGCCGTGCAGCCGTGTTCAATCAGCGTATCAATGGCTTTTATCTGGGTTTTCAGGTTGTATCCTTTAATGCTGATAATTTCAACGGAAATGTTGTAGTCAGAAAGTTCAGCTTCGGCTGCCTTAATGCCGGCAATTATATCGTTAAAGAAGTTGTTGCCGTCACTGGGCAGTACACAGCCGATTTTGATGTTTTGCTTGCAGATTGCAAGAATGCGGCCGGCTTTACTGGGCTCAAAGCCCATATCCTCCGCAAGTTTCCGGATACGGGCGGCAACTTCAGGATTAACACCGCTCCGGTTGTTCAATGCACGGTCTACTGTACCGCGTGAAACACCAGCTGCTGTGGCTATGTCCTTTATTGTTACCGCCATATAATAAATATCCTTATCAGTTATGTTGAATAACTGTTTGTATGTTTGTTATTCTCAGCGTGCCTTACCACGTTTCTTTGAAGTTACATCAAAAATTACAGCAAGCAGCAGTACCAAACCTTTTACCGCACGCTGCCAGTTCATGTCAACACCAAGAATTGACATACCGTTGTTCAGGATACCCATGAAGATAGCACCAATAATGGCACCACCAACGGTACCGGTTCCACCGTAAGCTGAAGCACCACCGATGAAACATGATGCAATGGCATCCATTTCGTAGTTCTGACCGGCAGTAGGAGCTGCTGAGTTCAGGCGTGCTGCAACAACCAGGGCTGCAATACCTGAAAGGAAGCCCATGTTGGTGTAAGCAAAGAACATTACGTTGTTGGTATTAACACCAGACAGACGAGCTGCTTTTTCGTTACCACCAATGGCGTACAGATAGCGTCCGGGAATGGTGTTCTGGGTAAAGTAACCGTAGCAGAGTACGATAACAGCTACAATTACCAGTACAATCGGAATACCTTTGTCTTTTCCCAGCAGGATACCCAGGGCCATGATGATGGCACACAGAATAATCTGTTTTGCAATGAACGAACCGAAAGAAGGAACTGCATAGCCCTTGCGTTTTTTGCTTGCACGGCCAATAAATGCCATAGCCAGTACCAGCGCACAGATGGCAATGGCAATAATCAGGGTTACGATAAAGGTAACGCGGGCATTGGCATCGATAATGGCATAGTATTCATTCAGCGGCATTTCATCGGTAGGCTGTTTCAGGAACAGGTTAGGCAGGTAGCTTGAGAAGATGTTCATGTACTGTTTTGGGAATGGAGAAATGGTCATACCATTCAGAATCAGCAGTGAAACACCACGCCACAAAAGCATACCGGAAAGGGTACAGATGAATGGTGGAATGTGTACGTATGCAATCCAGAAACCATGCCATGCACCAACCATGGTACCAATCAGGAGACACAGCAGAATGGTTGGCCATACGGGCCAGCCCATGTTGATGATGAGGGTACCGGCAACGGCACCAACCAGACATACAATAGAACCTACAGAAAGGTCGATGTTACCACCGGTAAGAATACACAGCAGCATACCGGTTGCCAGAATAACTACATAAGCATTCTGGTTGATGATGTTGGTAATGTTTGATGGTGCAAACAGGGAACCTTTTCCTGCAGCGCTGATCATTACCTGAAAAAGAATGGTTACTGCCAGCAGGATGAGAATCATCGTGTTGTTCTTGGCAGTTTTCTTTATAGACTGTAAAGCGTTCATTTTCTGTTACCTCGTTTTTATTTCTTATCTTGCAGAATCGATGATGCAGGTCATGATCTTTTCCTGACTGGCATCTTTTGCGTTCATTTCTGCAATCATCCGGCCTTCATTCATAACGTAAATGCGGTCACTCATACCCAGAACTTCAGGCATTTCAGAAGAAATCAGAATTACTGACTTTCCTTCTGCTACCATGCGGTTGATGATCAGGTAGATTTCGTATTTTGCACCAACGTCAATACCACGGGTCGGTTCATCAAGAATCAGGATATCCGGGTCAGCAAACAGCCATTTACCCAGCAGAACTTTCTGCATGTTACCGCCGGAAAGGGTTCCAACGTCATCCATTACCGAAGCACATTTGGTGTGCATTTCTTTGGCTGTTTCTTCAGAAACCTGGCGTTCCTTATCAAAGTTGATGATGTAGTTGTGAGAAATCTTTTCCGGTTTTGCCGCAGTGGTATTTTTGGTGATTGATTCCGTAAGAATCAGGCCGTTACCTTTGCGGTCTTCAGTTACGTAGGCAATACCGGCTTTAATGGCAGATTTTACCGTGGGCAGTTCGGTTTTCTGTCCGTTCAGATAAATCTCACCGGAAATATTGGTTCCGTATGAACGGCCGAAAAGACTCATGGCAAGTTCGGTTCGTCCTGCACCCATCAGTCCTGAAATACCCAGAACTTCACCTTTACGCAGGTTAAAGCTGACATTGTCACAAACTTTAATGCCGTCAAATACCGGATGATCTACATTCCAGTTCTTAACCTCAAGGCAGACATCTCCAACCTTGCTGTCACGTTTTGGGAACCGGTCGGTAATGTCACGGCCTACCATGGCAGAGATAATGATGTCTTCAGAGAAGGTACCGTCTTTTTTGTCCAGAGTCTTAATCACCGCACCGTCACGAATAACCGTAATCTTGTCGGCAACGTAAGAAATTTCGTTTAATTTATGTGAAATGATGATGGATGTCATGCCCTGTTTCTTGAACTCGAGCATAAGGTCCAGCAGATGTTTGGATTCAGTCTCGTTAAGGGAAGCCGTTGGTTCATCAAGAATCAAAAGGCGTACCTTTTTACCCAGCGCTTTGGCAATCTCTACCAGCTGCTGTTTACCTACACCAATATCTTTAATAAGGGTATGGGATGATTCTTTCAAACCAACCTGAGCAAGCAGTTTATCTGCCTGATCATAGGTTTCTGCCCAGTTAATGCGTGAAGTAGTTCCACGTTCATTACCCAGGAACATATTTTCTGCAATACTCAGCAGCGGAACCAGAGCCAGTTCCTGGTGAATGATTACAATGCCCCGTTCTTCACTATCTTTGATTTTCTGAAATTTACACAGTTCACCATCGTAGACAATGTCGCCTTCATAGGTACCATACCCGTAAATGCCTGAAAGAACATTCATCAGGGTAGATTTTCCGGCGCCGTTCTCACCGCAGAGTGCGTGGATTTCACCTTCTTCAACGGTAAGGCTGACGTCATCCAGAGCGCGTACGCCCGGGAAAACTTTGGTTATGTGTTTCATTTCCAATAATGCTTTTGCCACTGGAAACTCCTGTCTGTAATAAAAATCGCGTTTTAAAAATTTTAACTAAAAAAAAGGCAGGACCGGAATAGTCCCGCCTTTATTTACCAATCAGCTGGTTTTAATCAGAGCTGATCTGCAGTGTAGTAGCCAGAGTCAATCAGCAGTTCTTTGTAGTTGTTGATGTCTCCGAATACTGGTTCACACAGGTATGAAGGAACGATACCAACACCGTTGTCGTAAGTTCTGGTGTCGTTGATTTCAGGAGCAGAACCGGTAAGAATAGCGTCTACCATTCCTACTACTTTTTCAGCCAGAGTACGGGTGTCTTTGAATACAGACATAGCCTGAGTTCCAGCAAGCATGTTCTTAACAGATACGATATCGCAGTCCTGACCAGTGATGATAGGGAAGTTAGCTTTGTTGTAACCAGCATTTACCAGAGCATTGGTGATACCGTTTGCACAAGAGTCGTTTGATGAGTATACAGCATCCAGTCTGGTTCCGTTAGGACCATAACCATTAGAGGTAATGAGGTTTTCCATGCGTTTCTGAGCTTCTTCAGTTGACCAGTTCAGGGTAGCACACTGAGCTTTTGCAGTCTGTCCTGAGCGGCAAACCAGAACTCCTGATTCCAGGTAAGGAGTAAGAACGTCCATAGCACCACCGAAGAAGAAGTTGATGTTGTTGTCATCTGGTGAACCGGTGAAGAATTCGATGTAAGCAGGATCAGCTGCAGTGCGGGTCTTCAGGTTCAGGTGTTCAACAAGGTAGTCACCCTGAATGGTACCAACTTTGTAGTTATCAAATGTAGCATAGTAGGTAACAGCATTGCTGTTCATAATCAGACGGTCATAAGCAATTACAGAAATGCGGTTTGCTTTTGCATTGTCCAGAGCATTTTTCAGAGCTGAACCATCGATAGCAGCAATAACGAGAACTTTACATCCACCAGTGATCATGTTTTCGATCTGTGAAACCTGAGTAGCAATGTCATTGTTTGCATACTGAAGGTCTACTGCATAACCAGCTTTTTCCAGCTGAGCCTGCATGTTGGCACCATCCTGGTTCCAGCGCTGAAGGTCTTTAGTTGGCATTGAAACACCAACTTTTACTTTGCTGGCAGCTTCTTTGCTACCACCGGCGAATACGCTTGTAAGTGCAAGACAAAGCACTAAAGCAACAGCAACAATTTTTTTCATTTGAAACTCCTATTTTTTTCTCTCCATCTGGAGAGGATTTGTTGCATTGTGCACGAACACGTTTGGGGCGTGCCCGTGCACGTAATTAAAGTGTAAGTCCTGATAGTAAAATCTGTCAAAGGGGAAAATCCCACTTTCTTATGGAAAATTTTAACCTAAAAAAAATCCAGTTCATCGTCAGTTCACAAAAGGCTATGTCCGTAAAAAGTGTTACTTATAGTCACCCTGAACTAGTTTCAGGGTCTCATCATAAGTCCACAAATCTACCGGATTTCCAGTACATCCAAAAACGCTCGATATCAGCGCTATTGATGAATCCCGGCGTAGAAACTATGTATAGTTCATGCTGCCGCATGAACGCCGGGCTTCAACAATTTTTGCCTGTACTGTCCCTCCTCTCGATTTGTGGTATTTCTGTCCAATTCTCGTTGCTGTGTAGCATTCCGCTACACTTTTTACGGACATAGCGTCACAAAAAGCGCCACATATAAAAAAATGCCCGCATCTGAACAGTTTTCAGACACGGGCATTTTGCATAAAAACAGCTTAGGCTGCTTTGTTTTTAGAATTCTTTTTTAGATGGAGTGATGAACAGTACGTTTCTTTCGTTCAGTTTGGTAAAGTAGAGATTCTGTGATGATGTACTGCCAGCACACTGTAGAGTAGGAATGATAAAAGAAATTTCAGGGCGTTCTGATTTACCAGAAGGACGTGATTCCTTTTTTCCACCGGCAAATGCACTCGTAAGTGCAACACAGAGTACAACTGCAACTGCAACCAATTTTTTCATTTTCATCTCCTTGTAAAGCCTCAGCTTAATAAAGCTTAAGATTTATCTTAAGTAAATATTAATGCTTAATTAAGATTATGTCTAGACCCAAAAGACTCTGTACTTGGCTTTCTTAAAACCCCTGGTGCGTGGCTTTGTCCTCCGGATTATTTCCCGTTCTGCAGCCGCCAGTTAATACATCGTTCCAGATACTCAACATATTCCGGGTTCTTGCACATACCTTTGCCGGCAGTATCACTAAGTTTGGCAACATCCATGCCGTTGCAGAGGGTAGTTTTCATGACAATATTCAACGGGGGCACACAGGTGTCGTTGGCAATGTAAGTTCCAATACCAAATGCCACACGCACTCGGCCCTTAAAGTGGGAATACAGTGCAGAGGCCCGGTCAAAGTCAAGACTGTCGCTGAACAGCAATGTTTTAGTATGTTCGTCAATGCCCAATTTCTGGTAGTGGGCAATGATTTTTTCTCCCCAGACAACAGGATCACCGCTGTCATGACGTACACCACTGAACAGGGTAGCGTATGTCAGCTGGAAATCCCGCAGGAAGCATTCTGTTGTAATGGCATCGGTCAGGGCAGTACCGTTAAGAACACCGTATTCTTTTACCCAGGCATCCAAAGCGTACCAGTTACTGTATGCCGGGTTGTGCTTGTGATTCCCCTGTCCTACACACATAATCCATTCGTGGGCCATAGTGCCAACCGGTTTGATGCCGCAGAGTTTTGCCAGGTATACGTTGCTTGTTCCCACAAAGATGCTGTCCGGGTAGGAATGAGCCATCAGTGTGCGTACGGCAGTTTCCTGAGCCTGAGCAGAAAGACGGCGACGAAGCCCGAACTCACTGAATGCCCCGATATTCAGTTCGCCGCTTTCAATGCGGGCAACTTTTTCATTCAGCCGTTCAACAAAACTTTTGTACAGTTTGTCGTAATCATGAGCCATGCGGAAGTACACTTCGTTGACAATGGCAAGGGTTGGAATTTCATACATACTGGTAGAAAGCCAGGTTCCGCGGGTTTCAATGGCAAGTCCGCATTCAGCGTCGGTGGTGATTTCGAAATCTTCAAAGCGGGGATGCCACAATCTCAGAAAATCTACATAGGAACCTTTAATCCAGGTAATGGAATTCAGATATGCCAGCTCGTCTTCCGTAAAATGCAGGTTGCAGTAAGCGCGGATTTGACTGGTAATTTCTTCTACCATTGCGGCGGTAAAGTGCACATCGGTATTTCGGCACTTGAATGACCAGGTTGTTTTGTAATCACTGAACTGGTGGTAAATAGCCTGACCCATACTGAATTTGTACATGTCTGTTTCGAGCAAACTGGTAATAATCTGGTGCATGGTGGATGCCTCCTGGCATTGCGGACATTTTTCTTGAAGTATAGCGTGCGGCAGTCAGTTGTGCAAAGCCATACAGTGTACTTTGGAATGTATGTGGGCGGGTGGCTTCGCCATCACCAGTTCCGCCACTCGCTATCCGCTCGGCCGCTTCACGGCTGCCGGCAAAGCCGTCATGGCTCCATTGGTTCCCGCGCCTGCTCTCCCACTGTGCCCCTCACCCCTGCAGAAAACTCATTATTCATGTTTCCTGCGCTTTTCTCCCCACCTTTTTAGCAAAACGTAGCCCAAGGTGGGGTCAAACTGCCTGGAATGCCAGTGTTTCCTGCGCTTTCGGCCCCACCTTTTGAGCAAAACGCAGGGTAAGGTGGGGGCAAGCTGCCTGGAATGCCAGTGTTCCTGCGCTTTCGGCCCCACCTTTTGAGCAAAACGCAGGGTAAGGTGGGGTCAAACTACCTGAAATGCCAGTGTTTCCTGCGCCTTTCTCCCCACCTTTTGAGCAAAACGCAGGGTAAGGTGGGGTCAAACTGACTGGAATGCCAGTGTTTCCTGCGTTTTTCTCCCCACCTTTTGAGCAAAACGTAGCCCAAGGTGGGGTCAAACTGACTGGAATGCCAGTGTTTCCTGCGCTTTTCGCCCCACCTTTTGAGCAAAACGCAGGGTAAGGTGGGGTCAAACTACCTGAAATGCCAGTGTTCCAGGCAATTCCCGCCTTCTTCATTAAAAAATAGAAAAAAAATCATCAATTTTTTTGAAAAAATGGCGCAATTGTGCTGCTACACGTACATATATATAGATATGACAAACCTACTTAAAGCAATGCAGAAAAGATTATCAGACTTGGAACACCAATTGGCTGTCGTGCAATCCCGCCGTCAAATCCATCCTTTGCCGGGATACCTGCGTATAAAAAAACGAAAGGATTCAGCAGAATTCTATCATTGCGGTGTGGAAAAAGGTAAAAAGCCCCATTATCTGCGCCGCTCAGAAAAAGAAACCATTTTACGGCTAGCCCAACAAGGATATGACCGGCGGTTGATACGATCCCTAACCCGTCAGATCAGCGCACTGAAAAAATGCCTGAATACTTTGGCACAGGAAAATGAATACCGCATATACGAATCATCTCAAATCAGAAGAGACTTGGTACAACATAAAATCCTTACAGACGATGAATATATCCGGCAATGGCTGGCTCTTCCACGACAATATCTTGATTATGAACCAGAACAAAAGAAGTTTCCTGCAAAAAACGGCGTTATGGTACGGTCAAAATCTGAAAAAATCATTGCCGATATGCTGTGCGACTATAACATACCGTTTGTTTATGAATCCTGCAGGAAAATAGTACTGGGCAATAAGAAGCAAAGCGTGTATCCGGATTTTCTTCTGCTCGATGTAAACAGCAGGCGTGAAATAGTGTTTGAACATTTTGGCTGGATGGATAAACCTGACTATCTAAACAGGACCCTGCAGAAAATACAGGGATATGCCTGCAGCGGAAGTGTTCCCGGTATCAATTTTCTCAGTACTTTTGAATCTGAGTCTCAACCTCTTGATGTCAAAACGCTGCAATCTATGCTGGAAGTGTACAAAAGAAGTGGCGTACAGAAGTCATAATCGATACACTGATTGTATGGAAAACGAACACTGGTTATCACGCACAGAAACATTATATGGAACCGAAGCTCTGGCGAAACTGGCAGAATCAACGGTTTGCGTATTCGGCGTCGGCGGCGTAGGTGGATATGTTGTTGAAGCTCTGGCTCGATGTGGTGTCGGGCATTTTGTTCTTGTTGATAAAGATGTTGTCAGCGTCAGTAATATCAACCGGCAGATTATCGCACTGAACAGCACGGTCGGTCAGTCCAAAGTCAGCGTTATGGCAAAACGCATTCATGATATCAATCCCTCCGCAGTTGTTGAAGAACACCAGTGCTTCTTTCTTCCCGAAACCGCCGACACCTTTGATTTTTCCCGATATACCTGGGTCGTTGATGCCGTAGATACCGTCACCGCAAAAATCGAAATCATCCTGCGCTCTAAAGCCGCCGGAGTTCCAGTCATCAGCAGCATGGGGGCCGGCAATAAAGTTAATCCCACCCGTTTTGAGCTTACCGATATTTCCAAAACCAGCGTCTGCCCCCTCGCCAAAGCTGTACGCGTAAAACTTCGAAAACTCGGCGTCACAAAAGGGGTTCCCGTTGTATACTCGCGGGAAGAGCCCCGCTTAAAAAAACGGGTTCCCGCCAGCGTATCTTTTGTGCCGAGTGTGGCGGGGTTGATTATTGCGTCGCATGTTGTCAACTCAATTGTGGCTGACGCTGAGGCGCGCTAGCGGCGTTGGCTGCGGACTTGCGGTGCTCAACGGGCGGCAGCCCGCCTGCGCTCCTGAGACCTTGCCGCCTTGCCATCGCACCCCATCGTCAGCCACAATATGACAGATAAGCTGAGGCGCGCTAGCGGCGTTGGCTGCGGACTTGCGGTGCTCAACGGGCGGTAGCCCGCCTGCGCTCCTGAGACCTTGTTGATTTTTCAGTTGCAGAATTCAGAAGCAGTACTACAATGACGGGTAGAGGTGCCTATGAAGTCTGGAGTTGTTTCAAATCTTGTCGGTCGTCATTTTGTTCTGCTGTCTTCGGTCCTTGCAGCAACAATCGCGACTCTTTACACCATAAAAGGACTGCAAGACGGATTCCTTCCCGGAACTGTCATCATCATCGCACTGAACCTGCTTTGGATTCCCGTAACCATCATCTTCCGTCAGAAATCCTTTGCCTGGTACTGCCTTCTGTATGCCATAGTTCTGATCTATCTAACTGCCTTTGAAAAAACATTTCTCTTCAATAATTACACCCCGCTTTTCCTTATCTGCATCGTCATCGGTCTGAAACCTGCATTAACAGAAGTTGTTCTGGTTCTGTACGCTGCTGCCGTTTCCATCGCATTTGCCCTCAATGAAGAACCGGCCCTGTACCTGCTGATACATCTGATTCGCAGTGCCTGGTTCGTGCTTTGTGTTCTCTTTGTTAATGATGAACGCGAAATCCGGCGTCAGAACGCTGAACACAAACTGGTTCTGTACGACGATGAACGGGAAATTCTGTCCCAACTGGCTGCAGGAAAAGTCTATCAGAAAGAAATTGAGGGCTACAGCGAAAATACGATTTACCGCAAGTTGAAGGCGGCTCGCGAGAGAAACGGCTGTACCACCAGAGATGAACTGGTTGAACGGTTCCGTTCTGAATCCGGAAACTGATTTTCCAATGCTGTCTGCTCCCCAACGCCCCTGATGAGTTTTTGGTGACGGTTTGCGGGTGAGTTTTCTGGCTTTTTCGGGGCTGCTGCCGTACCGTTAAAAGTGAAAGCGGTCCCCAAGCCCGGCCTGATCCGGTCAACACTCCTCAATCGGGTCAGGCTCCCTTTGTGACCTCTTTCATAAGTTTTTGCCACTGAAACGTGGTATACGGAGGTACACGATGAAAGATAAGGTTTATGAATTACTGAACAATCAGATTCAGATGGAATTCGCTTCGGCATGGGATTACTTCGCCTTTGCTGCCTACTGCGATTCACTTGGTCTTGCCGGTTTTGCCCACTGGTACAAGATTCAGGCTCTGGAAGAGGAATCTCATGGTGCAAAGATATATACCTATCTTCGCGACTGTGGCAGAAAGCCGCAACTGCAGTCTATTCCGGCTCCAATGCAGAACTTTGATGGCATTTCCGACGTTCTGAACCAGGGTTTGGAACATGAAAAAGAGGTCACGGCTTCCATTCACAACATCTATAATCTGGCAGAAAAAATGGAGGACTATGGAACCCGGAATTTTCTGGAATGGTTCATCAAGGAACAGGTTGAAGAAGAAAGTAACGCCCGCGATTTGATTGACCAGCTGGAATTATTCGGCAGTACACCAGATTCGTTGTATCTGCTGGATAAAGCCTGTGCCACAAGAAAAGCGTAAATTGTTACGAAACGTCCTGCTACTGAGAGTGGGACGTTTTGTGATATACTTGAGGCATGAAGAATGCTTTGAAAAATCTGGCGGCGCTGAAAAAAGAAGCGCTGCTGTCGCTGGTTCCTGAGTATGATGATGAGCATCGGGAAATTATCCGCATGGAAGTTCGGGAAGATTCCGGCTTTCTGTCGCCTTATTCCGATGATCACGGTGCTGTAATTTCTGCTGATGTGGCAGAATTCCTGAACAATGCCGTAAAATCAAAAGTGCTCCACAATAATTTACATCTGATAATCAAGAGCAAAGAAATTGATGATGCCGAAAAAGTGCAGTATCGTGCGGCCATAAAAAATTACTACCGCAGCGAAGTAATCGATGCAGATAAGCGGCTGGTAAAAAACAAGTGGCAGGTAATTTGGATGTGTCTTGCCGGCATTATCGTGATTGCAGCCGGTATTACCACAAAACTGCTTGGCGGCAGCGATCTGGTTGTTGAATCCATAGATATTGTTGGCTGGGTTTTCCTGTGGGAAAGTGTTCAGCTGCAGTTTATGGAACGGCCTGAAATCCGGCGCGAAATGCACCGGGCTACCGCATTATATGGTTCTGAAATAACCTATACCGAATAAAACTACAGGCCCATGCCGCAGCCGGCAGAAGGAATATCATCCGGGAATGCTTTTTCCAGGCCCCGGGTGGCTTTTTCGCGGGCTTCCATGTTCAGTTCCCGCAGTTCTTTAATACCGTCAATATATAACTGATAATCAATGCCGGTTGATTCTGCCCCGCAACCGGTGAAATCTTCCAGCGATTCAGCAACAATCCGCTCTCGTTCTTCGCGGGTAGTGTCTTTAATCAAAATACTCATGGCCATATCATACTGGAATTTTCAGATTCTGTCTTATCTGTAAGAATAATGGAGATTTTTACGGACAAAGTCTACATCGGTATGCTTGACATTATACCTACCGTTCGGTATATAACTAGGACATGGAATCAACAGCAGATAACCCGACTAAAACAGTAATTCTTCAGAAGGCCCTGAATCTCTTTGCAGAAAAAGGCTACGAATCAGTAGGTGTTCAGGAACTATGCACCGTGTGTGGCGTGACAAAGCCAACGCTGTATTACTACTTTACCAGCAAACTGGGCCTGTTTCAGGCAATTCTGGAATCTGAGGGCAAAGACTTTCTGAGCGTCGTTGCAGAAGCCAGTGAATATGCTGCAGAAGAAATGGAAGGTGAGACCTTTCATGCAACATTGAACAGCCTTATGGCCGCAATACTGGAATTTGCCCATAGCCACGAGGATTTTTTCAAATTGTACTGCTCCCTGTCCGCAAGTCTTATGACCACTGAATCTCAGGAATCGTTCAGTCTTTGGAAAAAGCAGTTTGACGCAGTGTTTGATTCACTTTTTGAAACAGGTGCCGGTCTTTTTGGTAACATGCGGGGGTTTGAAAGCCTGTATGCCAGAATGTTCCAGTCTACTGCCTGTTATTCGGTTTCTCAGGCTGTCAGTGGCCATCTGAATCTTAATGAAGAAACTATTAGCCGTATTACTCATGCTTTTCTTTGGGGTGTTGCATCGTGAGTTCAACTTCAACTTTTGCAGAAGATTTTTTTTATCATGTGTATCCGCTGGGATTATGTAACTGTCCCAAGCGGAATGATTTCTGTCAGCCAGCGGGAAACGGTCTTGCCCGGCTTACGGGAGAGCTTGACCGTATCCGTTCTCTCGGCATAACAGCTGTGTACATCGGTCCGCTTTTTGAGAGCACGGCTCATGGCTATGACACGGTTGATTACTTCTGGGTAGACAGGCGGCTAGGTACCAACGCTGACCTTACGGCGTTGGTTGTCCGGGCCCATGAACTGGGAATAAAAGTAGTTCTTGATGCCGTGTTCAATCACACCGGCCGGGACTTTTTTGCCTTTAAAGATTTGAAGCAGAATGGATCTGCCAGCCAGTATCGTGACTGGTACCTGAACGTGAACTTTGAATCCAACAGCCCCTATAACGATGGCTTTTCTTATGCCAACTGGGCTGGGTGCAATGACCTTGTAAAGCTGAATCTGCGAAATCCAGCTGTGCAGGAACATCTGCTTGCTGCCGTAACCCACTGGATAGCTGATTTTCATATTGACGGGCTCCGTCTTGATGCGGCAGACGTTATGGACTTTGATTTTCAGCGGAAGCTGCGGGAACACTGCTGCCGCCTTAATCAGAACTTCTGGCTTATGGGAGAAGTAGTACACGGCGACTACCGCCAGTGGGTCAACGGATCCATGCTGCACAGCGTAACCAATTACCAGTTGCACAAAGGCCTGTGGTCCAGCTTTAATGACCGGAACTTTTTTGAAGTGGCATGGACCTTAAAGCAACAGTTTGCTTCCGGTGGCACCCTTGAAAACCTGATGCTGTACAATTTTCTTGATAATCACGATGTAAACCGGGTGGCCTCAGTGGTAAAGGACAACCGGCATCTGATTCCTTTGTATGGTCTTCTGTTTACTGTGCCGGGTATTCCCAGTGTGTATTACGGCAGTGAATGGGGGCTTCGTGGAGTGCGGACAGATTGCAGTGATTACCAGTTGCGTCCGGCGCTTCCACCGTTTTCCCCGGTACCTGACTATGCCAGTCCTGCAACTGCCTGCGGCTGCAATGGTGACAGTCTGGAACAGTGGATCCGCTTGTATGCCGGGGTGCGTTCATATAATGTTCCGCTGCAAAAAGGCAGTTACCGGGAAATCAGCGTAACCAACACCCTGTTTGCTTTTGAGCGGGAGTTTTTCGGCGCTCATACTCTGGTCATCAGTAACTGTGCTGACTATGACCAGGAGTGGCAGTTCCAGACGGTACCCGGCGGAACATGGAAGAATCTTCTTGCCGGTGAGACTGTGCAGTTGGGACAGGGTGGCAGTAACAGGCTTCATATTCCTGCCAATACCACTGCTATCTATGCGCTGGTGTAACGTTACGGACCTTAAAAAATCGGTGCCAGAGGCAGCAGAAGGTGCCCGATCATGCGGCGGAACCAGGGAAGTTTACGATATGTTTCCATGGTAAATTCGCTGCACAGGGCAAGAGTATCCTGCATATCCTGTTCCATGGCTGCAATTTCTGGAACCTGATGCAGCAGCACGCCGCACTCAAAGTTGGTAGAAAAACTGCGGTAATCCAGATTGATGGTTCCAACCGTAGCAACAGTGCCATCGCTGACACAGACTTTTGAATGAATGAAACCTTTGGTGTAGCAGAATACCTGCACCCCATTCTGAATCAGTTTTTTCAGGATAACGCGGCCCATGCACCAGGTGGCATAATGGTCAAAGGGCTGTGGAACTATAAGCCGGACCTGTACGCCACGTCTGGCAGCCATAATCAGTGTGTTCTGCAGCTGGTTGTCAAATACGGTATAGGGAGACATGAAATGAACATATTTCTGTGCCCGGGCAATAACATGAATATATACATCTTCAGCCAGGTCGTCGGTATTAAAGGCATCATCGCCGTACGGTATCAGACATGCGTCTCCAAATTCTTTGTCGTTCCCAAAGCTTTCTGCCACATCGGTAATGAATCTCCGGCAGTCGTCTGAAGGATCTGATTTATGAGCCAGATGCCATAGTTCCAGGAACATGGCATTGAAAGAGATGGCAACGGGTCCGGTCATGCGGATGGCCGAGTCTTTCCAGTAGGGAAATTTATTCCTGCCGATATTGACGTATTCATTGGCGATATTAATCCCACCGGTATAACAGATGTTGTTGTCGATGACGGTGATCTTCCGGTGGTCCCTGTTATTCAGGCTTACATCAAAAAAGGGGATGAAAGGCTGAACGGTTTTTGCTTTGATGCCAAAGGTTGCCAGATATCGTTCGTATGCGCGGCCGGCATAGGTAATAGATCCCCATCCGTCATACAGCACCCGTACTTCTACACCAGCGGCAGATCGCTCCTTCAGAATTTCAAGAACCCGTGACCAGAATTCACCGGGAGAAACAATAAAGTATTCAAAGAAAATGGATTTTTTTGCCGACCGCAAATCTGCCAGATACTGTTCCAGCAGGGATTCGCCACAGGGAAAATACGTACAGTTACCGGCGTTGTAGGGAATCCAGCCTTCGGAATCTGTCAGGTAGGTATCAATTCCCGCAAGACCCGAAACGTCTGGCAATGGCAGCAGTTTCTGTGCTTCCATCAGGCATGGAACTACGGTTCCTTTTATTGCCCTAAGTCGTCTTTTTGTTGTCAGGCGCCCCAGGTTACTTACATACATTATGTACAGACTGATACCTACAAACGGTACTGCCAGTACGGGAATCATCCATGCAATCTTGAATTCGTTTTTTGTTTTGGTACTTAAAAGAATGATGACAAAAACAAGTGAAAGCGCAAAGTTTACACCCCAGTACACTTCCTGATTTTCTGACCACTTAAAGATGAATAGAACTGCAAAAGTTAACTGTGCTGCAATGGCTGCAAGAACAATGATAAAGCGGGCATACGCCAGATGTCGCAGCAGAACGTTGGTGAACGTAGTTTTCTGTGCCATACATCAAAAATATACCTTTTTCATTCTTTGTGATACCATAAATGTATGGAAATCATGCTTCTTGAAAAAACTTCTTCCTTTATTGAGTTCATTAAACCGTATCTTACCTGGAACACACTGTTTAATTACGGTGGCAGCCTGCTTGCTATTCTTGTTTTGTGGGGTGTCTACAAGCTGGTGATGAAATCGGTAAACAAAATTCCGGAAGGGAAGATTAATCCCCAGCGGCATATGCTGTTAAAAAAGGCCATTAAGTATCTGTACTATACAGCGCTTGTTCTTATGATACTCAGTCTTTTTGGCATTAAGCTGTCAGCTGTATGGGGAGCAGCGGGAATTGCGGGAGTTGCCATCGGTTTTGCAGCTCAAACCTCTGTGAGCAACCTGATTTCCGGTATCTTTGTGCTGACGGAAGGCGCATTGAAAGTAGGGGATACCATTATTGTTGATGGAATTACCGGTGTTGTTGATACGGTTAACCTGCTGAGTGTACGGGTTCACACCTATGATAACCAGATGGTCCGCATTCCCAACAGTACTATCTTGAACAGCAGTCTGACGAATAACAGTTATTTTAAATGCCGCCGTATGACGGTACAGGTAAGTGTTGCATATGAAACTGATATGGCAAAGGCTCTGGATGTTCTGCAGCGTGTTCCGGTTCGATGTCCTCATGTATTGAAAGATCCTGAACCCAAGGTATGGTTTGATTCTTTTGGTTCCAGTGGCGTTGCTCTGGTTATTGCTGCCTGGTTTACACCTGCTGAATATCTTGATGCAAGAAATGAACTGTTCATTGAAATTAAAAAGGCCCTTGATGGTGCAGAAATTGAAATTCCGTATGACAAGATTGATGTTAAAGTCCTGAATGGATAAGGCTTCTGAGGGGGATAGGTATGTGTGAAATACCTGCTGTTACAGAACTGTTGAATCACGAGATTGAGATTGGCCGGCTGCATGATGCCGCGCTGTTCATAGAAAAAGAGGGCGTAGTAATTCACGATGCTGTTTATGGAGATGCAAAGCCGGACAGTATCTGGAAAATCTACTCCATGTCCAAGCCAATTACTTCCTATGCGGCAAAAATCTGCATGGACCGGGGACTGTTCAATCCGCTGCAGCATGCCGGGGATTTTATTCCGGCGTTGGAAAATCCCCTGGTGATTCAGCCGGATGGCAGTGCACGGCGGGCAAAGAATCCGGTATTAATACAGCATCTTCTGGATATGACCAGTGGCTTGCCGTATCCGGGAGAAGGCAGTGTGAGCCAGGAGTTCATGCAGCACCAGCGGGAACTGATGAATGCCCGCATAGACCGCGGTGAACGACTTTCTACCCTTGATGTATGTAACGAACTTGCTGCAACACCGCTGGAATTTGAGCCGGGAACCGGTTTCCGGTATGGGATTGGCGCAGATATTATCGGCGGTATCATAGAAGTAACTACCGGCATGCGTTTTGACCGGTTTCTGGAAAAAGAGGTTTTTGCCCCTTTTGGCATGACAGAAACTTCGTTTTATCTGTCGCCGGAACAGTATGCACGGCTTGCTCCCATGTACAGCCGTCACCCTCGGGAACAGCGGCTGGTTCCTGCTACCGAATCAGAACTTGCTTGGCTTTCGCTCTCGTCTCCCACTTCGGTTCCGCAGTTTCTTTCCGGCGGTGGAGGACTATTCAGCACCATGAAAGACTACGTGGCTTTTACCCGTCACATGCTCTCTGATACATCGTTCCATCCGTCGTCCTCCCTTTCGCCATCGGCACTGCATCAGTTTCAGACCGAACTGCGGCCTGGCTACGGCTATCATAACTTCCTTCGCGTGCTGCAGAATCCAGCTGTCGCCGGCGTTTCAGGCCCTGTAGGAGAATTCGGCTGGGACGGGCTTCCCGGTCACTATGTGCACGTGGATCCCGCTTCAGGTCTGATTCTGGTGTACATGCAGCACATTGTCCAGGGGGCCGACATGGATCTGCGCTACCGGATGTACAACACGGTGTACGCCAACCTGTGACAATCCTCGCGCAGTTTGTTTAGTATTGCGCGCCCCTCGATATCTCACTAAAATTGGCACATGGAACACTACACCAAAGAAGATATTCTTCGCATTGCCCGTGAAGAGGGCGTAAAATTCATCCGTCTGCAGTTTACCGATATCCTCGGTTCTATCAAAAACGTTGCAATCACCACTTCTCAGCTTGAAAAAGCACTTTCCAACGAATGTATGTTTGATGGTTCTTCTATCGAAGGTTTTGTCCGCATTGAAGAATCTGACATGAAACTGCATCCGGATCTGGACAGCTTCTGCCTGTTCCCCTGGCGTGCCGAAACTGATAAAGTTGCCCGCCTGATCTGTGATGTATACAAACCCGATGGCACCCCGTTCAACGGGTCTCCCCGCCAGGTGCTGAAAAACGTTCTGGCAGAGGCTGCCGACATGGGCTATACCTTCAACGTTGGCCCTGAATGTGAATTCTTTCTGTTCCGCACTGATGCAGAAGGTAAACCGACTCTGCAGACTCTTGATGATGCCGGCTACTTTGACATGGGACCCGTTGATCCTGGCGAAGATGTACGTCGCGACATTGTGCTTACTCTTGAAAAAATGGGCTTTGAAATTGAAGCCAGCCACCATGAATGTGCCCGTGGTCAGCACGAAATTGACTTTAAATACGGTGATGCCCTGACCACCGCTGACCGGGTTATGACCTTCAAACTGGCCGTTAAGACTATTGCCCACAAACACGGTCTGCACGCCACCTTCATGCCGAAACCCATCTTCGGTATAGCCGGCAGCGGTATGCACCTGAATCTTTCCATGAGTAAAAACGGCGAAAACGTGTTTGCTGACCCCAGTGACCCTAACGGCCTGAGTAAAACTGCCTACAGTTTTATTGCCGGTATCATGGAGCACATTAAGGCAATTACTGCCATCAACAATCCGCTGGTTAACAGCTATAAACGTCTGGTTCCGGAATTTGAAGCACCGGTGTACATTGCCTGGTCTGCCCAGAACCGCAGCCCGCTGATCCGCGTTCCTGCTGCCCGTGGTAAGGGAACCCGTGTGGAACTGCGCTCTGCTGACCCCAGCGCCAACCCGTACCTGGCCCTGGCGGTAACTATTGCCGCCGGTCTTGATGGTGTTAAACGCGGTCTTGTACCACCTGCTGCCGTTGACGGCAACATCTATGCCATGACCGCTGCCCAGCGCAAAAAGGCTCATATTGAAAGTCTGCCGGTAGATCTGGAAGACGCACTGAAGGAACTGCAGAAAGATAAACTGGTCTGCGCTACCTTAGGTGAACATGTGCTTGAAAAGTTTGTGGAAGCAAAAGAGCTGGAGTGGAAAGAATATACTACCCGAGTTTCCCAGTGGGAAACCCAGCAGTACTTAAGTAAATACTAGTCGTTGAAACCGCATCCGTGCGGTTTCAACTTACCGGGTTTTGCTTTGCAAAACCTGACGTCTGTGCCGCCGTCCATGGCGGCATTTTTTTGCGACTCAGTCTCCGATAACGTCGTGCAGTTCCTGCAGAATGCGCATAACGTCGTCTACTACAACCTGTTTTTTATCTCCGTCGTAGTCATCGCCCAGATTATCAAGGATATTTGAGCGGAACGATTTACAGTCTACCGGCTTACCGGCGGTAAAGGTTACCACGTCTTCGCATACCCGGTCGTGGAGCATGTTTTTAGGATCGTCTTCTGAAATGCGCAGACAGTTACCGTTGATGCTGAATGGCAGGAATACGTCAGTCAGGCGCAGGTACGAGTCAATTTCACGAACGCCGCGTTTTGTATCCGGAACGCCGGGGCGGTAGCGGGTACCGGCTGGGAATACCATGATTACCTGACCACGGCGGCGGCAGGCATCAAGATAGCGCATGGAAGCCATGTTGATCTTGCGGCTGCGTGCTTCTTCTTCAGCCTTCTTTGCCGGATCATGAATGGCAGCCAGAGAGCGGCTTGGGTAAATGATGATGCGTGAGTATGCTTCTGCCCATGCTGAAACCATGGGGTTTTCTTCGTTCAGCTTCATACCGGCAATGGCTACTATTTTTTCTGCCAGTTCTACGGCATCCGGGTTTCCGCTGTGACGGAGCGCATACGAAAGACCGGGAAGGTCAAAGTTACTGTAGTGTTCACACATAACAAGACCGCGTTTTCCGGCACGAATCTGGTTCATGAATTCGGTAATGTTTTCTCCACCCTTGATTCCTGAACCGGGCAGCATAACTTCATCCAGCATTTTGTCGATAATCGGCAGAATTTTGGTATTTGCTTCCTGATAAATATTTGTTTCGTCAATGACATTTTCAGCCCGGGCCAAAGCTGCCAGGTCCTTAAAAAGATGTGCGTATTTGTCCTCTAATCGAATTCCTTCCATAGGTGAATCTCCTTAGCAAAACGTTGTCTTCAAAGTGTAACAGAAAATCGCCCGTTACTCAAATTATTCCGTCAGGTTTACTACCCACTTTTCTTTTTTCAGCCACCAGGTCCCGAACATACACTTAGGCACGTCGATGAGCTTGACGGTGGCATAGAGCAGTACGGGGCCCATGGGAGTCAGGTAGGTTAAGGCGAACATGAGTGGCAGACAGGCAAAAGTGTTACCCACTACATCGATGGCGGCCCCCATAAAAGCGTCCCCGCCGGTGCGGCTGATGGCGTACAGGGCGTTCAGGTAACACCAGAGCCACATGTAGGCCGCGTTTACCAGAACCAGGGCGCGGGTACAGGCCTGGGCTTCAGGACTTAAGCGCATGTATACAATGGGAATCAGAAAAACGGTAAAGGCACCGATTCCGCCGAATACCAGCCCCAGAACGATGGATCCCCGGAGGAGCCAGCCTTTCTGGGCACGGGCTTCATCAAGCTTTCCGGCTCCCAGGGTTCCGCCCAGAATAACCCCGATGGAGGCAAAGATTCCGTTAAAGCAGGTGTAAAACAGATTCGCGATAGCAAACCCGGCACTCATACCCGAAACGATTTCTGCTCCACCACGGCTGTTGTACAGGGCAGTAGTTATGGTTTCCGTCAGAACCCAGGACACATCGCTTACCAGCATCAGGGTAGATTTACTGATGATCAGGCCGATAAGACGCGGTGGAATCCGAAGCAGATCCTTCAGCTTTCCAAAGAAGGGCGGCCGTGTTACCAGGGCATAGATAATGAATGCCAGAGCTTCAAAACCGCGGGCAATGACGGTGGCAAGGGCAGCGCCTGCAACTTCCATGCGGGGAGCGCCAAAGTTTCCGTATATCAGGATAAAGTTCCCAATTGTGTTAATCAGCGTAGAAACAGAAGAAATGATGAGGGGCACGTTTACCATGCCGATCTCGCGAAAACTGGACGCAAAACTTAACGAAATACCGAAAAACAGCCACTGCAGGGCCTGGGCGCGTTCGTAGCGCACCGCCTGTTCAAGAATTTCTGTACTCTGGGCATTGCCGTGAACCATCATGCCGATGACGCCTTTAGGTGACATGGCACAGAAGGTGGTATAGAGAATGCCGAAAAGGATGGCGGCCACCAGTTTGTAGCGCAGAACCTGCTTCATGCCGTCCGGATCTTTGGCGCCGTTGTACTGGCTCATGAAAATACCGGCACCACCAATCAGGGAGTTCAATGTCATCATGTAAATAAAGTTAATCTGGCCTGCAATGTTAACGCCGGACATTTTAATGTCCCCAAGACCTGATACCATGAAATTATCAACAAGAGAAACAAGGGACTGAATCAGGGCTTGTGCCATAACAGGAATGGCGATGGCCAGAGCACGCTGGTAAAAAGACCAGGGTCCCCATTTGCGGGGAACTGATAGCGTAGTGTTCTGTGAATTCATAAGTGCTATGAAATACCAGATTGCAACTTTTTGCAAGGTGAAGGCTCAGCTGTAAAGTAACCCTTGGATGACGCGGGGCGCATTGTCCATCTATACTGAACTTATCGTTATTGTATGGAGGATGATGCATCGATGATTGAACAGAAGAACTATACAAAAGAAGATTATCAGAAGGTCTGCGATTTTCTTATTACATTGAATGCAGACAAAAAACACATTAACTGGAACTGGGCACGGTTTGAGTGGATGTACGGACATCCCGAATTTGATGAGAGCCTGGAGGAATCCATCGGTCTGTGGTGGGAAAACGGCAATGTGGTAGCGGCTGCCATATACGATATGTATTTTGGTGAAGCCTTCTGCGGCGTTCTTAGCGGGTACGAATTACTGTATGATGAAGTGCTGCTGTATGCACGGACACAACTGCGTGATGATGGCGGTCTTGGTATTGCTATTGGCGATGATGACGATAAAGCGATAGAGATAGCACGAAGCCATGGGTTTGAAAAGGTTGAGCAGGACGAAAACATGCTGGTCTGCCATCTTGATGGCGGTCTGCAATACGAACTTCCGGAAGGCTTCCGGCTGTGTGAACTGGATCCAGCTGCTGAACCTGAAGCATTCGGCTGGCTTTTGTGGCAGGGTTTTGATCATGGTTCTGACCGTGAAGAATGGAGCGCCAGCGAAAAGCCTCTCTGTATCCAGCGGCGGCCTCATCTTAACGAAAATCTGAGTCTGGCGGTAAAAAATCCGGAAGGAACTGCGGTTGCCTATTGCTGTCTGTGGTATGATGAAAGAACAGAGTATGCATATGTGGAACCGGTGTGTACGGTCCCGTATTTTCGCGGAAAAGGTCTTGCAAAAGCCGCCCTCTATGAAGCCATGAACCGTGCTTTTCATCAGGGCGCAAAAGAAGCCTTTGTCATTTCCGACATGGACTTTTACCGCCATCTGGGCTTCACCGACCACCGCCACTACACATTTTACTGGAAAAACTAGGTCTGCAACACTTTCTACAAAAAACTACTGGGGAAGAAGATGATTTACACTGTTACCTGTAACCCTTCATTAGACTATGTTATTGATGTGCCCGGTTTTGCTCCGGGAACTTTGAACCGCACTTCAACTGAGCAACTGTATGCTGGCGGAAAAGGCATCAATGTTTCCTGGGTACTGCATGAACTTGGTGTCCCTACAAAGGCACTGGGATTTACGGCAGGCTTTACCGGGGCAGAAATTGAACGGCGGGTACGGGAACAGGGCATAGAATCTGGTTTCATCCGGGTGCCGGATGAACAGGGACTGTCCCGCATAAACGTGAAGATGCGGAGCTCTGCTTCGGGCGGCGGTTCTGCCGGCAACCTTGAAACTGAAATCAATGGCATGGGCCCCCGGATTACTGAAACTGATATTGAACAGCTGAAATGCCGGCTTTCTGAAGTAACGCCTGACGATATGGTGGTTCTCGCCGGCAACATCCCTGCCAGCCTGCCTGATACCCTGTACTGTGAACTGATGGCGTTACTGAAAGAGCGCGGAGTGCCGGTGACTGTTGATGCATCAGGCAGTCAACTGCAGGCCGTATTGCAGTACCAGCCGTTTCTGGTAAAACCAAACAATCATGAACTAGGCTGCCTTTTTGGCCTTGAAATAACTGACCGCAGCATGGCACTTGACTACGCCCGCCGGCTGCAGCATCTGGGGCCCCGTAATGTACTGGTGTCCCTGGGAGCCAAAGGCGCCGTGCTGGTAGCAGAAGACGGCAGCAGTTACGAACGGGAAGCCCGGAGCATTACCGTGGTAAACACTATCGGTGCCGGAGACAGCATGGTAGCCGGCTTTCTAGCCGGCTGGCTGAAAACCGGCAGCTACGAAACTGCGTTTAACTGGGGAGTTGCGGCGGGGGAGGGTTGTGTTTCTAGTCCCGGCCTACCCACTGGCCGGGCGCTTTGCCGCGCTGGCTGCGTTAGGTCGGTTGGCCAGCGTCCGTGCTGACCAACCTTCCGTAGTTTTGCTTTGCAAAACTACAGGCTATGCGCCGCCGTCCATGGCGGCAGATTCGCCCATATGTAGCCCGACTCCGCTGCTGGAACCATCTCCGCCTTGCCATCGGGGCAATTTATTTACTGAATGTTACGGTTTCGGGTTTATCGCCTTGTACCTTTTCCCATTCTTCTTTTGTTCCGCCATACGTTACAGTCAGTTTTCTGCAGCCCGTAAATGCGTGCTCTCCAATTTCGGTTACACTATTGGGTATGACAACATTCTGTAAGTTTGAACACCCGAAGAACGCTTTTTCCCCGATTGAAGAAATACTTTCCGGAAGAACAATGCTCTCAAAACTTTTACCATTGCTGAAGGTACACCAGTCAATCACGGTATTTCTTGCAAAAGTCAGTTTTTTTATCTGAGCATTACAGAAGAATGAGTTAGGACTATCCATCCACTCCAATTCGATGTTCATTTTTGGAAGTGCATCAATGAACAGATTCATCTCTTCAACAGTAATTTGAGGTTTTGTGTAAGTTTTCTTTATTTCTGCAATTTTTATTCTGTAGGTTTCAAAAGCCTGGTTAATCTCATCATTTGATTTTGTTTCATCACAGAAAACTGACAGAAATCCCTGTAAATTTTCACTCCAGGAATAGTCTTTTGTACCTAATTGAATGACCGTTGCATTTTTTCCGCCAATAATTAACCATACTTGACTGGTTTTTGTTACGTTCAAGGTTTTGAACTGCAAAGAAGGATATGTTTCTTTCATGGAATTCAAATACGCTTCAATAGAAACGGTCTGAATTTCTTTGATTTTAGTTTCTTTAGCTGCTTTTACGGCAAATTCCTTTATAAATCTTTTTAAAAACTGTTTATCGTTGCCTTTTTTACCAAATTGTATCTGGTTAAATTCTTTTCCGGTTCCAAGATATATAACTTCTTTCAGGCCGTAGCATCCATCAAAGGCTGGTGATTCAATTTCCGTTACGCTGTTCGGAATTGTCACCGTTTGTAATCCTGAACAACCATAGAATGCACGCCAGCCAATGGAAGTAACACCTTCTGGAATCACAATGTTTTCTAAATTA
>JAZLGC010000070.1:0-53731 GCA_045616125.1 Treponemataceae bacterium
CTGACAAGTTCAGTGAACTGTTTAAGTTAATAATGCCTGGTGGCCATAGTGGAGAGGTAATACCCGTTCCCATTCCGAACACGGAAGTCAAGCTCTCTTACGCCGATGATACTGCCTTCGTGGTGGGAAAGTAGGTAGCTGACAGGCTTTTTTTATTTTGAATTGTTGTGTTTTCTTTAAGAGCTTCTGTTTTAGCTAAGTCTTTCAATATTAACTACTTTTAGATATTCCTATTATTCATTATACTTGTCATAACTATGCAATTAAAACGGTTATTAATCTTACATTTATTTTCGTTTTTTTTCTTTAATTATCTTTTTTCTTTTTCATTTAATGCTAATTTGTTTCAGAATAAAATACCGGATCTTTCTGATTTAAACTCATCTTACAAGTCTTTATATGATGAATTATTGGATATTGCTGTCTCCGACTTTGTTTCACAAATGAATTTACGGGATAAAGCAGCGCAACTTTTTCATGTTTCCTTTCCAAATGAAGACTTCTTATATAACAGATCCGATTCTCCTGTTCCGGGAGGCTTTCTTTATTTTGCGTTTAATGTTCCAACTGATTGCCGAACTTTAATTAGGCAGAATATTTCAATACGAAACTTTTACGTAAAAAATAAGCAAATACCTCCTTTTTATTCATTGGATTGTGAGGGTGGTGATGTAAATCGGCTTCGACCGGTAACTGGTAGAATTATGTCGCCCGGTGATGTTGCCGAAAAATTATCTGTGTCTCAAGCGGAAAATTATTTAGATGCTATATCACAACTGATTTCAGCAGCAGGATTTGATATGAATCTTGCTCCTGTTATAGAACCATTAAATGAGGATAATATATCTTTTCTTGATAACAGGTCATATGGTTCGAAACAACAGGTTCAAATGTATGCTTCAATTTTTATCAAACAGATGTTTAAAAATAGAGTATATCCTGTTGTTAAACACTATCCTGGTAATACTAATGCCGATCCTCATCTAGGGCTTCCTGTTTTATACATATCTAATGAAGAATACCAAAAATTGTATGTTTCAATGTTTGAATATTTTCTCTCGAATTACCCTGTTGGAGTTTTGGCTGCACATACTGTAGTTCCTTCTATCGATTCAAAACCTGTCTGTCTTTCAGAAAAACACATACATTCACTTAAAGAAATTCATGAATTTTCTGATGATATTTTGATTCTTTCTGATGATTTGCTTATGTCAGCACTGACAAAAAACGGGTATCCTCCTGTAGAAAGTGTAATTCAGGCTGTTGAAGCTGGTATAGATATCGTAATGCTTACCATATCAAAATGGGATATGTACCTAGATGCGTTATTGGAAGCAGCAAATATTGACGAAAATCTTGAAAACTCAATAACGAAGTCATGTTCAAAAATCATAAAATGGAAATGTAAGCAAGGTATTCTTTCTTTGAATGTGAGAAATACTGATAATGAATTGCACATAAGTATTCAGAATCCTGGTGTGTTGTCTGATGAAGAAATTGATTTCATTTGTAATGAGAAAGAATTGAAATTTAATGAAAGTATTATGATAGCAAAGAAGTATTACTAGGTGAAAAAATGGAAAATCTCGAATCGCGTATTCTTTATCTAACAGATCAATATGCACTGATAAATAAAATTTCTGGGGAAATTTGTTCCCTGCCAAAAAATGATGAAGAAAAAAAGTTCTATATACCTTATGTTTTTGCGAAATATATAAGTAATAAAAATCCGTCTATAAAACCAGATGAAATCCAGTGTGTGAATAGGATTGATAGGCCCGTATCAGGTGTTGTCATACTTGCTTTGAATCCAATAGCAAATGCTGCACTTTCGAATATGGTCAAACGTCATGATGGTGTAGATAAGGAATATTGGGCGATTATTGAGGGAGTTTATGATAAATCCGATTGGATATCGTTGTCGCAATATATAACGTATAATCAGAGGGCTCAAAAAGCACATATAGAAAAAAAGCCTGTAAATGGAGCATTACCTGCAATTCTTGAATATAAAATTGTCGGTAAGGGGGAAAAATATACTTTTTTGAAGGTAAAACTTATAACCGGACGAACTCATCAGATTCGCTGTCAGTTATCCTCCCTGGGTTATCACATAAAAGGTGATTTGAAATATGGTTCGAAACGTTCTGAAAAAAACGGAGGGATAAGACTTCACGCTGCTAATTTATCTTTTACTGATCCATTTTCTCATACCAAGGTAAGTGTTCATGCTGAATTGCCTCTTATTGATTCATTGTGGCAAGCTTTTTCAGATTCAATTAAAGGCAATTCTCATGAGTAAAAAAGATCAGAAAAAATCAGGAGCTCAGGCTTTTGATGAATATTTTTATGAGTTCTATGCAGAAAGGTGGCATGATCTAAAAACTGCGTTTGCTGAGGATCCTGCTTACGTAAGTTTTAGAAAGGATAACTGTCAGGAATATTTTCTTGATTCAGCCAGCGGTTTAGCAGCATGCTGTCTACCGATATCATCAGCTTTTAGAATCCTTGATATGTGTGCAGCACCTGGTGGAAAATCGCTTGTTATTGCTTCGAGAATGAATCAGGATGCTTCTCTTAAATCTAATGAGTTCTCCAAAGAACGCTATATTCGCTTAAAGAAGAATATTGAGTACTGTTTGCCGCCATCGGTAAGTGAAAGAGTTTCTGTGACATGTTTTGATGGTGCAACATGGTGTAAATTTGAAAAAGATTCCTATGATGCTATTCTTCTTGATGCCCCTTGTTCATCAGAACGTCATGTCTGGAATGATCCTTCGTATTTGAAACAATGGACACCTGCGAGAATTAAAAATCTGGCTATGAAACAATGGTCGCTGCTATCTTCTGCTTTTCTCTGTCTGAAATCAGGTGGGTCGCTCTTATATGCAACTTGTGCTCTCTCACCGGATGAAAATGATGGACCTGTACGAAAGTTACTTAAAAAGTATCCTGACAGCATGGTAAAACAGATTGATTTTGAAGAAGTTGAAAATCAATATCAACGGGTCTTTTCGATTGGATCAAATATCACTAGCGCTGAAAAAACTGCGTATGGATATCATATTCTACCTGATAGTAATCATGGTGCAGGTCCTTTGTATTTCTGTCTCATACAAAAACAATAGACTTAAAAGAATAACCTTTGGTAAAATATAAGTGATATGGATAGTGTATCAGTAAGTGAACAGAAATTAAGAAGCATTATTGAATCTGAAAAAGTTTTGAATGAGATTCAGGATGTTGATGTTATGCTTGAACAGGCTTTGGAACAAGCCTGTAAAATTGTTAATGCTGATGCAGGTTCTATTTATGTTATTGAAAAGGAACGTTTATTTATTAAATATGCATTGAACGAAACAGAACGGAAAAAGTTAGCTCCTGGACAAAAACTTCCGTATCAAAGTTTTTCATTTCCCATTAATGAAAAATCTATCAGTGGGTTCTGTGTTATAACAAAGCAGGTTTTAAATGATCCTGATGTTTACGAACTTGGCCCTGATCGGCGGTATTCATTCAATAAACAGTCTGATTTAATTACCGGATACCGGACAAAATCAATGGTTAGTATTCCATTGATTAATCAGGATGGTGTTGCACTTGGTGTTTTACAGATTATAAATGCTCAAGATAATCAGGGAAATATTATTTCTTTTTCTGATGAGGCTGTTTTTTATCTGGAACATTTTGCAGGAAATGTTACTCAAGCGTTGGAACGTGCCAGTTTAACCCGTGAAATGGTTTATCGAATGATACATATGGTTTCATTTCGTGATCCAAAAGAAACGGGTGCACATGTAAACCGGGTGTCCAGTTATGCTGTTGAAATTTATGACAGGTATGCATTTAATCATAAAATTCCTGATATAGAAGCAAATCATTATCGTGATGCATTAAAAATTGCTGCCATGCTGCATGATGTAGGAAAAATCGGCATTTCTGATACTATATTAAAGAAACCAGGAAAATTTACTGACGTTGAGTATAACACTGTTAAAGGGCATACTTTGATAGGTGCATTTCTTTTCACAAATCAGCATTCACCAATTGATAAAATGTCATGTGATGTTGCATTTCGGCATCATGAACGATGGGATGGAAAAGGATATCCTGGTAAGGTAGATCTTTCCAAGGTTGATGAATTTAATCCGATTGTAGAACAGTGGGAAGGGTTGAGAGGGGAGGAAATACCTCTTGCAGCCAGAATAGTTTCTGTTGCAGATGTGTTTGATGCACTTTCATCAGAACGTGTCTATAAAGAAGCTTGGAATGAAGAATCTGTTTTACAGGAGATGAAGAATCAGGCAGGTAAACAGTTCGATCCTGAAATAATTGAAATTTTCTTTTCTGTATTGCCACGAATAAAACAGATTCAAAAGGCTTTCGTGTAGCTTTTTTATTGCTCGGCTTTTAATTTCTTCTGCAATTCCCGGTCAAAACAATTGGCAAACAAACCTGCTTCTTTTTTACCGTAGGTATTCATTTTGTCACCAATTAAACCGTTTTGAAATAATTCGAGATTGAAATTTCGTAATGACAGTCTCTCTCTGATAGTATCTGGTGTGAAAAGACTGCCACGATCATTGATGGTTGTACAACCTTTTTGTAAAAGTCTTTCAGCAAGCAAAATATCACGTGTTATAACTAAATCATTTGAATTGGCATTCTCTACAATATAATTATCTGCTGCATCTTTGGATGAATCACAGATAACCATAGAAAAAAGATGGTTGTTAGGGTGTGGAATTTCACGATTGGCAACGAAATAGGTATTGATTTCCAGAGATTTGCATCTTCGTATAACAATATCCCGCGCAGGGGCCGGACAACTATCAGCATCAATCCATATTTGAAAATTATGACTCATAATACAATCTGGTTTAATTCGCTGATCATCTCAAGCGCAACTTTCTCAGCTTTATCTAAGTTCTGTGAATTTTGAACGGTTACATTCTCTTTTTTGGATGCCTGTTGTCGTTCTTTATACAACTCATCCGAGATAAAAATTCCTGCAAGAATGGCTTGTTTTAAAGGATCAGTAAGTCCGGTAGATTGAGCTACCTTATCAGATACCTGTTTGAAATGAGATAATAGTGATTGCATATAAAGGGAATCTTCCTGTGCTTGAATAGCGAAAGATGTTCCTAAAATATCAATCTGAAGAATTCCCATAAATGTGTATGATTAGAAGATATCCAGCTGTCCGTTGTTTTGCACGATAGACTCGTCCATTTTTGGAACAGAATCAAATTCCGGTGTTGTAACAGTATCAGAAGTAATCATATCTAATTCTTCAGTTGTTACATCAGTAAAGGTAAGTTCTGCAGTTGTAGTCTCTGAAAAGTCAGATGGTAATGGTTCCTGCGATTCAAATCCCAAAGTATTCTGAGATTCAACAGGAATGGTGCCTTCAGGTATTGAATCTGTCATGACAAGTGATTCAGTAGATAATTCACTACGAATAGTATCCTCGACTGTATTTAATGAATTCAATACCTGAAGAATTTTAGCCTCGATCTGGTTCTGTTCGGCTTCATAATCGGAAACTTTTTGAGAAAGACTCTGATTGTTACTTGTTGATGCTGCAAGCTGAGCACGTAACTGAGCGTTTTCTTTTTCAAGGCGGTTGATTTTCTCAACAGCTGCCTTAACTTTTTCCTGTAGAACAAGAACTTGATCGAGGGTAATCATGCGTTATGCTCCAATATATGGATTAGGCACCGATTGCTTTTTTTGCAGTTTCTACAACTGCTTTGAAAGCTACCTGGTCTTCAATTGCCATGTTTGACAGGGCTTTGCGGTTAATTTTAACGCCAGCTTTGTTCAGACCTTCGATAAAGCGTGAGTAGGTAATACCTTCTGCACGACATGCAGCGTTGAGACGTGCAATCCACAGTGAACGATAGTCACCTTTTTTATCACGACGTCCTACATAAGCGTCAGTAAGTCCCTGTACTACAGCATCATGTGCTGCTTTATAGTTGGTTCCGCGGCGTCCGCGATAACCTTTTGCAAGTTTAAGAATCTTCTTGCGGCGGTTGAGCCGTTTAGTTCCGTCAATTGCTCTAGACATAGTTTAATCTCCTGAAAAGTTTGTACGGTATAGTTCAGACTGAACTATAATCAACCGTATGGAAGAAGCTGTTTGCGTACTTTTGCTGAGTCAGCTTCGCTAAGGATACCAGAGGCACGCAGGTTTCTCTTGCGTTTAGGAGCCTTCTTGGTAAGGATATGGCGAAGATTCATTTTCTTGTACTTAACTTTTCCGGTGCCGGTCAGTGAAAACTTTTTAGCGGCACTGCGTTTAGACTTCATCTTAGGCATATGTTGTTACCTCATCATTTTTTAGCTTTTGGATTAAGCGTCATAGACATAAAGCGTCCTTCCATAGCGGGCTGCTTCTCTACAACGTATTCATCTTCAAGCCGTTTTAATACTTCCTGAAGAACTACGAGACCAAGTTCTGTGTGGGCAAGTTCACGTCCGCGGAAACGAACGGTAACTTTTACTTTGTTGCCCTCGGCCAGGAATTCCTGAATGTGCTTAGCTTTAAAATCAAGGTCTCCGGCACCGATTTTAGGCTGCATTCGGATTTCCTTGAGTTTCAACAGTTTCTGATTCTTCTTGGAGTCACGGAGCTTTTTCTCCTGTTCGAATCGATACTTGCCGTAATCCAGAATCTTGCATACCGGCGGATTCGCATTAGGTGCAACTTCAACAAGGTCGAGTTCTTTCTCTTTAGCCATATTGAGAGCCTGTATGGTAGGGACAATACCTTTCTGTTCGCCCTCATCGTCTATAAGTCTGACTTCTCGTACACGGATTTGCTCATTGATGCGCAATCCTTTTTCCTTATTGTCTGCCAACGATCCTCCTCATACTGCTTTTCAGCAGCAGTATGCAAAATTAAGTTAAAGTGTAAGCAATGCGTAATACTATCAGAAATATATAGGAAATGTCTAGTACTGAACGATATCTGGTAACGGCCATTCTATAGGTTTTTCAATGGTTTTCGGACTTGTATTTACTCAAGTGACGTGATATTTTTTCATCATATGTTTACATTTCTTCTATCTGTAATACCATTGTTTTCTTTCTGTGCTTTAACCTGGAGCGGTCCCCGGTTTAATTATAAAAAAGACATTCTGCATGTTCTGTTCGGCATGCTTGCAGGTATACTGTATAGTGCTGTCTGTGCTGCATTCTTTCGTGCATACAGACTCGCTGAATATTCCTTTCTTTCCAACTGGGGCTATTTCCTGTGTACCAGAACTCTTTTTCCAGTGATATATCTCTGTGTTCTTTTTATCCTTCTTTCAAAAGGGACAATTCGCGAGCGGTTGTATTCATTGCCACTTTATGTTTCAGGCTTTTTCATGGTTTTCGTGCCATATCAGACAATTCATATGAATGAGAGTTTTGATTTTTTTCTGCTGTATGTATTCCCGCTGGTTACAGTTTGTTTTCTTGTTCTGATTTGGTATGCATGTACGCTTTTTTCTGAAGGAAAAGGTGTTGTCTTTGTGCTGGCTGCTGCAGTTCTCATTCTGGCATTGCTGTTACCATCGATAATTTACACTTTGTATTTCATTAACGGGGCAACCTGGCTTCGTATCATACTGGGCGTGCTGTTTGCTGGAATTTCTGGCTATGCGGCGGTTCTTTCTTTTCCGCACAAAGTGTGAATTTAGTTATTCTTAACGATAAAAAAAGCTGCCTCGATTTTCGAGACAGCTTTTTTTGTCCAGATGCCCCGAAGAAGGGCATCGGTAACTGGATTACAGTTTGTTGTTTGATCCCAGTACTTCTACGATTTTGTGTTCGTACATTTTCTGCATGTTTTCACGAGCAGGTTTCAGGTACTGACGTGGGTCAAAGTGGTCTGGGTGTTCGTTGAAGTATTTGCGAACAGCAGCGGTCATTGCCAGACGTGAGTCAGAGTCAATGTTGATTTTGCAAACTGCTGATTTTGAAGCCTCGCGGAGCTGTTCTTCAGGAATACCAACTGCATCTGGCAGTTTACCACCGTTAGCATTGATGGTGTCTACTTCGTCCTGTGGAACTGACGATGATCCGTGGAGAACGATAGGGAATCCTGGGATTCTTTTTTCAATTTCGTGCAGTACGTCGAAAGCCAGTGGTGGTGGAACCAGTTTGCCTTCAGCGTTGCGGGTGCACTGTTCTGGCTTGAATTTGTAAGCACCGTGAGAGGTACCGATTGAAATAGCCAGTGAGTCACAACCAGTGCGTTTTGAGAAGTCTTCTACTTCTTCTGGTTTGGTGTAGTGAGAAACTTCTGAAGCAACTTCGTCTTCAACACCAGCCAGAACACCAAGTTCAGCTTCTACGGTTACATCGTGAGCGTGAGCGTATTCAACTACTTTTTTTGTAAGAGCGATGTTTTCTTCGTAAGGCAGTGAAGAACCGTCGATCATTACAGAAGAGAAACCGTTGTCGATACAATCTTTACACAGTTCGAATGAATCTCCGTGGTCCAGATGAAGAACAATCTGTGGGTTAGCACATCCCAGTTCTTTGGCATATTCTACAGCACCCTGAGCCATGTAACGGAGGATAGTTCCGTTTGCATAGTTACGTGCACCTTTAGATACCTGCATGATTACAGGTGAGTTTGTTTTAACTGCAGCCTGTACGATTGCCTGCATCTGTTCCATTGTGTTGAAGTTGAAAGCAGGAATAGCGTATCCGCCTGCAACAGCCTTAGCAAACATTTCTTTGGTGTTTACAAGACCGAGTTCCTTATAGCTGGTCATAGTGACTCCTTTAAGTAAGAAAGATTACTTGATTGTAAAAAATGCTCATAAAATAATCAAGAGAATGATAAATTATGCCGATATGTGAGTTTGACAAAGAATGCGTAGCGAAATATACTTTTAAAAGTATTACCATTTGGAAGTAAAATTCCGGTGGGTTACGCATGTTATGGAAATTATGTTTTGTGTAAATAAAACGAAGGAGTTTTGGATGAAACAGGGCGCTTTAGTCTGTGTTTGTCTCGTTCTCTGTTTTGTGTTCTGTGCACCGGTATTTGCCCAGCCTAACACAAAGAGTGTTGAGACTATTCTTATCGATAATTTTGATGACCGTGATGCAGTCTCGTTTGACTGGAAAGTTCAGGCCAGCAGAAGTATCCATGTAGGAGAAGGTGACGATGTATATCCTAAAATGGGATATGTTCAGGGGATTCCTAACTCACTCCGCGGTTACAGAACTGATGACGATCCAACCCCTTATGTTTTGGGTTGTCAGGTAAAATTTGACCGTAAGGGTGATAACTGGTTTGAAATCTATCCTGTTGATAAAGAATCTGGGAAAATTACCGAGGTGCCTTTAAAAGGAAGCACATCTCAGATTGATTTCTGGGCATGGGGTGCAAATTACCTGTATTATCTGGAAATCATGATTCGTGATGCAGAAGGTGCTGTTCACGTACTGCCTGCAGCAACCATGAATTATCAGGGATGGAGAAACATTATCGTTTCAATTCCAACTTCAATCCGTCAGCAGTCAAGACTTCGCTCAGGTCCGGAAAATGCAACATTCATCGGTTTCAGAATCCGTACTGATGCCAATGAATATGTAGATGATTTTGTTATCTACCTGGATCAGCTCCGCTATACAACTCACACAATGAATTATATTTATGATGGTTTCGATTTAAGAAAACCAAACTTTGACAGCGAGGAGGCTGGAAGATGAAAAAGTTAGTTGCAATCCTTGCAGTTCTGCTTCTTGCTGGTGCAGCTTTTGCTCAGGATGGTCGGTCTCTTACCGAAACTGATCCTGCCATGACTGCTGATGCTGCCCGCCAGGCTCTTCGTGAAGTATCACTTGATCTTTTTGAACGTGAAGGCAGTTGGAATTGCCGTATGTCTCCAGATGTTGGTGTTATTACCGGCCGTCTTTTTGATGGTGGTCCATACTCAAATCTGAGTGATGAAGATCGTGCTGGAAAAATCGGTCTTCCTGAAGAAGTTGCAGATACTGAAAACAGTAAAGTATATGGTGTAAAAGCTGAATTCTTCCGTAGAGGTGTAAATACATTCTACATCACCGCTGCCCGCCCGATTCCAATTGAGGGTGTTACCAAAACTGTTTCCTTCTGGGCTGCAGGTCGTAACCAGAACCACAAAATTACCCTTCTGGTTCAGGATTACTTCGGTAATAATTTTGAAGTATATGTTGGAACTTTGGCATTCTCTGGATGGAAACGTCTGAGTGTAGCTATTCCACCATCACCAGATGGAACCCGTGGTATCGTTCAGCAGAGCGCTTACTTTGGAGAACGTCCCGGTCTGCGTATCGTAGGATTCCGTATTGACTGTGATCCTGAAACCGCAATCGGTTCGTATTACCTGTATCTTGATGACCTCCGTGCAGTAACTGATTTGTACGCTATGGAAAATCGTGATGCAGATGATCCAAGTGATGCATGGTGATAATTATTAACTGACTAGTAAAAAAAGGCAGCCTTGAGCTGCCTTTTTTTTGTTTAGAGGAATTTTGTTCTCTGTTAGACGTAAGTCCACGGAAGCAAGTATTTATTTGGCTGTCGAATAATACGTAGTTCGGCCTTCTTTTTTTACCGGCTCAATAATTCCGGCCTTTTTCAAAACCCACATTATTTTATGGGCGGTATTCGTTCCTGTTTTGGATGCCAGGTCCTTTGCACAGAAAACATCAGGATGTTCGGGAAGTAGTGCCAGATAATCAGATATATTTGAAAAACGTTTGGATTCAATAATTTCAACCAGTTCCTTATCTTTTTTATACCAGTTTTTTCTGAATCTTCGACTTTTATTCACTGTTTGGACCGGTTCTGCCGTTTTGATTCGGATTTCCTTCACCGTAACCAAAAGCACTTCAAGTTGAAACCAGTTTTCTTGTAATAGGGGATAAATACCCATCAATTCGGTGAACAGGGTGTACCAGTTCTGTTTTTTGGGACTTTTCCTCGTACTGAGTTTTTCGCCTGTTTCTGAATAGCTTTCAATAATTGTTGTCTGGGGCAGGGGATGAACCAGAAGAATATTTTTCCCGGTATCATGCAGACTGTATAATTTGGGCAGTAATTTTCCCAAATTTTTTGTCTGAATCTCGATGATATTCCCACTTTTATCCACTACATCGCATATATAACTTCCTACAGAAACTTCTGTACGTCCATCGTTCTGGATCTGATACAGTTCTTTCAGTGTTCTGTGCAGTTTTGATTCATTGTAGGTATTTATCATGATAGTGATGTTTCTCTTTATCGGCACAACTTTGGCGAATATTAACCGTTTTACCATTGACAATCATCTTTTTACGGTTAAAATGGAGATTAAGTGGGAAATAGTAGTAAATTGTGGTAAATTGTGGAAAGTTATGGAACTTCTGACAGGTGAATACCAGAATACGCTGGATGAGAAAGGAAGAATTCTTTTTCCTTCAAAGCTTCGTTCTGAAATATCAACAAATGTTCTCGTACTGACCAAAGCTATGGACAAGTGTCTGTGGCTGTTTACCCCTGAATCATGGTCTGATTTGTCAGAAAAGGTTATGGCTCATGCCAGTCCTTTTGACGCCAGTAAACGTGCTGTAGTACGTCATCTTATTGCGCCTGCAGTTACTCTGGAATTTGACAAAGCCGGACGTCTTTCTATTCCCCAAAGCTTACGCGAATACGCCGGTCTTTCAAAAGATTGTGTTGTTCTTGGTATCAACAGATACATTGAGCTGTGGGATGCTGCCACATATCAGGAATATCAGGAATCAACAAAAGAAGAATTGCTTTCAGCAACAGAAGGACTGACCGATATTTGCTTTTAGAAGCGTATTGAGGAGTGCTTTGTGGAGATAATCCATACACCTGTGCTTTTGCAGGAAACACTGCAGTATCTGTCTCCAGTAGGGGAGCCCTTTGAACAGGACTGTCTGATGATTGACTCTACTACCGGTGAAGGTGGGCATTCTGAAGCTTTTTTGAAACAGTATTCAAATTTGCGGATAATCGGATTGGACGCTGATCTGAAAATTCAGGCACGGGCAAAAGAGCGGCTAGGCTGCTTTGGCGAACGGATGGGTTTTTATAGCGGTTGGTTCAACGATTATTATGCAAATTTTCCTGAAGGAGAACGTCGTCCGGATATTATTCTGTTCGACCTTGGTATCAGTGTGTTCCATTATGAACGCTCTGGCCGCGGATTCTCTTTCAGATATGATGAACCGCTTGACATGCGGCTGGATCCCTCTGCAGGGGAATCAGTTGAGCAGCTGGTAAATCGGGCAAATGAGGAAACTCTTGCCAATATCATTTACCAGTATGGTGAAGAACGGTATTCGCGTCGTATTGCTAAGGCAATTGTGGAATATCGCCGCCAGTCAAGAATTGTTTCATCTAAAACGCTTGCAGATATTGTGTATGGGGCTGTACCGGCCCAATACCGCCACGGCAATATACATCCAGCCACAAAGACTTTTCAGGCTTTGCGGATTGCCGTGAACGGGGAATTGGACCGGCTGCCTGTAGCGTTGACTGATGCTTTTAGAGTTCTGTCAGTGGGCGGTAAAATGGGCGTTATTACGTTCCATTCCCTTGAAGACAGAATTGTTAAGAACCTGTATCGGGATTGGGGAAAACAGTGTGTATGCCCTCCTGAACAGGCAATATGTACATGTGGTGGCAAACCGAGAGCGGAAATTCTCACCCGCAAACCGGTAGGTCCGACAGATGCAGAGGTGAGTGAAAATTCGCCAAGTAGAAGCGCAAAACTGCGTGTTCTGCGCAAACTGCGGGAAGGATGATTGTCCTTTTTGCGGAAATTGGAGAGAGAAGATGTCTATAATGGGAAGAATAGTAGACGGTAAGCGTGTGTTTCATGGCACCGTGTATGGTCTGCTGACATGTAGTATTCCGGTTCTGCTGCTTCTGGCAATGTTCCAGATGCACCGTTATATGTCGCTTGATTCTCAGGTAGCTGAATTGAATGCGGTGCAGTACGAACTTATCGACAGCAATCGCCGGCTGGTAAGTGATATCAGTATTTTGACCAGCAATGAGCGCATTGAAGCATATGCTCAGGAGCAGTTTGATATGCACCTGGCAGATAGTGAAGAAATAATCCGTGTAGAAGTACACGCTGAATAAAAAAAAGCGAAGAAAGCCTGATATACGTTGTGGTGGCGTATATGGGGTGAAAATCGAATTTGGATGGTATCTGTGGGTGGAACAGAAAAATCGCTTTTAAGCCTTGAAGCCGTATTGTCGGCTACTGGTGGAAATGCGGTTGGAACTGAACAGGCAAAAAAAACATTCTCATTTTACTCTGTGGCAACTGACAGCAGAAATGTATCTGCGAACAGTTTGTTCGTGCCATTGGTAGGCGAATTTCAGGATGGGCATACCTATATCGCCAGTGCTCTGGATAAAGGTGCATCTGTTGTTTTTGCCGATGAAAACCATCTGTCGTTCATTAAAGAAAATATTGAAGCCATGGCTGCTGAAAAGAATGCCGTCGTGGTAATTGTAAAAAATACATTGCATGCGCTGCAGGATGCTGCCAAAGCGTATGTTGCTTCGTTTCCCGACATAATTAAGATTGGTGTGACCGGATCAAACGGAAAAACAACAACCAAGGAACTTCTGAAATCTGTTATGGAGCAGAAATACTGTGTTGTGGCAACTGAAGGAAATTTTAACAGTGAAACAGGACTTCCCCTTTCTGTATTCAGAATCCGACCTGAACATCAGGTGGGAATTTTCGAAATGGGTATGAACCGTGAAAATGAAATTGGTGAGCTTGCACGAGTTCTCTGTCCTGATTATGCCCTGATAACAAACATCGGTACGGCGCATGTGGGCATTCTTGGTTCGCAGGATGCCATTGCTGCTGAGAAAAAAAAGATATTCAGTCAATTTGATTGTAATGGTAAAGGCTTTGTTCCTGAATCTGATCCATATGCATCATTTCTGAAACAGATTCCGCAAGGTTCTGTTCAATCCTTTGGAAAGACAACGACTCCAGGTGTAAGCAATATAGAGAATCTGGGTCTTGCTGGTACCCGTTTCATGTTGAATGATGTTTCAGTCACTTTGCCACTTGCTGGTGAATATAACTTCAGTAATGCGCTGGGAGTTATCAGTCTTGCTCTGGAAGTTGGACTGAAACCTGCACAGATAAAGAATGGTATTGAACAGATTCGGCCCATGACCGGACGCAGTAATATTCGGGAAGGACGGTTTACTGTTGTTGAAGACTGTTACAATGCCAATGCTGAAAGCATGGGCGAAAGCATAAAGTTCTACGGAAGTATTCAGCGTCCATTGGGCAGCAGAAAAATGCTGGTTTTGGGCGATATGTTTGAACTTGGTGAAAAAAGTGCAGAAATTCATGAGCGGATGGTGACCTTAGCCTGGAATAGTGGTGCTCAGGTTTTGGTTTTACTTGGTGAAACATTTTCGTCTGCTGCAGAGACCGTTCTTGCCGGGATGCCCGTTTCAGAAGACAGTCCGGTGGTTCTTTTGGAAAAAGATTCCAGTGATAAAACCGTTGAAGGTATTGCAAACCGTCTGTGTAAAATGGCCGGGAACGGGGATTTGATCCTTATTAAGGGATCCCGTGGCATGCATCTTGAACGTATTGCCGGTAAACTTATTGAAGCGAGTGGGGCATAGATGGCGAAGTCAGTAAATCTTCTCGCTTCACGACCGATTGATACCCGTAGAAGTGATAGTGGACTCATCATATCAATTATTCTCCTGTTTGCGTTGGGACTCTTTACGCTGTATTCGTCATCTGAAAGCTACGCAGTCCGAGCCTTTGGCGACAGCATGTACTTTGTGAAGCGACAGCTTATCAGTATGGTAGTAGGCCTTGTTCTTATGATTACTGCTGCCTGTATTCCGCTGGAATTCATCCGTAAGTGTCTGCCGTATATTTATCTGGGAACTTTACTTCTGTGTTTACTCACTTTTCTGCCGGGAATCGGTGATGAACGGAATGGTGCAAGCCGCTGGATAAAACTGCCGGGGCTCGGAACATTCCAGCCATCAGAAGCGGCTAAGGTTACGGTTGTTCTGTTTCTTGCAAATCTGTTTGATAAAAAGGGGGACCGGCTTGATGACCCGAAAGTGTCCGTGTATCCGGCGGCCCTTGGCGTATTTGTTTTTGTTATCGTAATCTTTCTGCAGAACGACTTTTCAACATCAATCTTTGTTCTGGGACTGGCTCTACTTATTTTCCTTCTGGCTGGAATCAAATGGCGATGGTTTGTTGCCTTTGCCCTGTTTGCCGTTCCATTGGGACTGATGTTTATCTTTGTTTCTGAATATCGGGTAAACCGTCTTATTGCATTCTTGCGCCCAGACTATGATATTCAGGGAATAAACTATCAGTTGAATGCATCTCAGAGAGCCATCAGTGCGGGCGGTTTGTGGGGATCTGGATTCGGTGTTGGTCTTGAATATGTAAAGAAAATTCCAGAAGTTCAGTCAGATTTTATCTTTGCCGGTTGGACTGAGGCCATGGGACTTTTTGGTGTTATTCTGTACTTTGGTGTTCTTTTTTATTTTGAATACCGATGCATTGTTACCGCTTTGACATCAGATACTCGTTTCAAAGCCCTTCTTGTCTCTGGGCTTGCACTGTCAATTCTGGCACAAAGCCTTTTGAATTGTGGCGTAGTGTCAGGTGCATTACCGAGTACTGGTATTCCATTGCCGTTTTTCTCTTCGGGAGGATCATCGTTATTAATGACTATGATTGCCTGTGGATTAATCATAAACGTGTCACAAAGTAAAAATAGTGTGGAGAGAGCCTATGAGTGACGGATTAGTGTACACGTCTTACAGTAAATATTTTGAGAACGCAGAAGATGTTACGAAAGACAGGAAAACCCGTCTCTTAAAGATACTTATTGTCGTTCTTGTTTCTGTGCTCGTTCTTGAAGCATTATTGTGTACTATTGTTTTTCCAACGTTTGCACCGATAGAAATTCATTTCAGCGGGCTAAAGCAGATTTCTGAACAGACATTGCGGCAGCAGTATGCTGTTCAGACCGATTCCGGGTGGCTGAAGTTTGATACTGCAGCATATGCGGCTCATCTTGCGGAAAACAGTGCCATTGAAAGTATCAGTGTCGAAAAGAAGTTCCCGAATATTGTGCTTGTTCATGTACAGGAACGTAACGGAGTTGCAACCAGCCTGATTACCAATGAAGGACGGACACAGACCGTTCAGATTGACAGAAATGGTGTGGTTTATACCGTAGAGTCGGCAGCTTCGCAGAATATTCCATTGATTACAGGATTGTCCCTTGATGAAGCAAGAGATGGTTTTCGTATATCTTCAAACATGCGGCCACTTCTTGACCGGATAAGTGAAATTTCGGAAAACTGTCCGAAATATTTTGCAGCACTGTCTGAAATTAATGTAATCCCTACTTCAACTGGCAGTTATGATCTGGTACTGTATCCAGTTCATATGCCGGTGAAAGTTATAATTGATAGAAATCTTGATGAAGAATCGTTACAGTATATGATGATTTTACTTGATGTAATTAAATCAATGGATTCTGATATTCGGGAAGTTGATATGCGATACGGTTCAGTAGTTTATAAAGTTGCCGGAGACGAAGTATGAGTGGAAGCATAGTTGGTCTGGATATTGGAACATCTTTTGTTCGGGTTGTAATCGGTGAAGTAAATGAAGATGGAGAACTGCAGATTTCCGGTGTTGGCTCAGCACCTTCTTCAGGTTTGAAACATGGTCTGGTTGTAAATATTGAAGCAACGGTTTCTGCAGTGCAACAGGCTATAGAAGCTGCAGAAATGATGAGCGGCATTGAAGTTGAACGTGTTGTTGCCTGTATTGGCGGAGAACAGATTGAAAGCATGAGTTCAAACGGAGTTGTTGCCGTTGCTGATAAAAATACCAGAGAAATTACTCAGGAAGACGTAAACCGTGCCATTGAATCAGCTACGGCTGTTCCCATTTCGCCGGCACGACAGTTGCTGCACACGGTTTCTCAGGGGTTTGCTGTAGATGGCCAGGGTGGTATTGCATCTCCGATAGATATGATTGGGGTACGTCTTGGTGTTGATGTACTTATTGTTACGGCGGCTATTACTTCGCTGAAAAACGTTATCAGGGTAATCAAACGTGCCGGTATAGAAGTTGACAGCATTATGCTTAAGACTCTTGGCGCTGTTAAAGCGGTAACTACCGAGGAAGAACGGCAGCTTGGTTCTATCATCATTGACTTGGGTGGTGGTTCAACAGATGCATTGGTTCTTATTGACGGTGCACCGCTCTGTACAGCAACAGTACCGGTGGGTGGAATGAATGTTACTCAGGATATTTCATACGTGTGTGGTATCAGTTTTGATATTGCAGAACGGATAAAAAAATCAAGCAGCTGCTGCTGGGAACCTTTGCTTGACGGTTATGAAGCCGTAATTATCCCCGGCGTTGGCGGACGACCACCGGAAGAAATTTCCCGGACGGACATATGCCGTATCGTTCAGCCACGAATGGAAGAAACGCTGTGTCTTATCCGCGATAAAATTGCCGCTCAAATCAGTCGGCGCCAGCTTATGGGAAACATTGTTCTCATTGGTGGCGGTGCTCAGATGCCCGGTATCGTAGACCTTGTGTCGAATATCTTTGAAACCCGGTCCGTCAGAATCGGTTCAGCCGGAAATTTCGGCGGTTTGCAGGATGAATATCACGGGCCTGAATTTGCCAGTGCAGTGGGACTTGTAGTAAGTAACCTTGATAAAAGCCATGAAACCGGTGTCCGCAATGCGGAGCCGGTACAGGAGAAAAAAGGACATTTCTTTAATCAGATTACTGATTTCTTTAAAGAGTTTTTCTGATACTATATAAAAAAATTGTGACGGTTTCTCTGAAAAGTGCGCCGTTATATGACATAATATAGAAAGTTGTGGTCTTTACCACTACTTTTCAGATAGTACAAATATGGGTGGAGGAACGTACTATGGAATTCTCAGTTATTGATGAACGGGCAGCCAGCCCCACTGTTATTAAAGTTATAGGTGCTGGTGGTGGCGGATCTAACGCCGTTAACCGTATGATAGCTGCAGGCATAGAAAACGTTGAGTTTATCGCTGCTAATACAGACTTACAGGCATTGAATTCTTCAAATGCTCCAAAAAAGCTCGGAATAGGAACAAAATTAACCGGTGGACTTGGAGCCGGTGGAAAACCTGAAGTAGGTGAAAAAGCTGCCATGGAAGACAGTGATGCCATAGCAAACGTGCTGAAAGGCGCTGATATGGTATTTGTTACGGCTGGTATGGGTGGAGGTACCGGTACCGGTGCTGCTCCTGTTATTGCACGTATTGCGAAAGAACAGGGAGCATTGACAGTAGGTGTTGTTACAAAGCCATTTAACTTCGAAGGAAAACTGAAAATGGCTTTGGCTACTGAAGGTATTCAGAAACTGCATAAAGAAGTAGATACCTTGATTATTATTCCTAATCAGAATCTGCTGAAAATTGTTGATAAAAAAACTCCTGTAAAAGAAGCCTACAAAATGGCTGATGATGTTCTCCGTCAGGGTGTTCAGGGAATTTCAGATCTGATTACCAAACATGGTGAAGTAAACATCGACTTTGCTGACGTACGCACTACCATGGAAAACAAAGGTGATGCTATTCTTGGTGTAGGATACGGAACCGGTGACAACCGTGCCGTTGATGCTGCAACCGCTGCAATCAATAATCCGCTTCTTGAAGATTCTCACATTGATGGATCAAAAAATATTCTTATCAATGTTACCGGTGGCGAAGATGTTTCCATTATGGAAATTGCTGAAGTTGTTGATATCATCAACTCCAGTGCCGATCCGGATGTATTGACCATTTACGGATCTACAATCGATCCAACCATGAACGGCAGTATTCAGGTAACGGTTATTGCAACTGGTTTCCCACAGGAAGGTACGCCGGTATATGCAGCTCCAACACAAGCATCTGAAGCTGCACGAAAACCAGCTGGAACTGAGGCTGCACCCGCAGCATCTGAACCGGTTGCCAGCAAGGCAAATGGTGATTTCTTTACCATTGATCAGTGGAAAAACCTGGGAAAAGGCGAAAACGGTGGGAACAGTCTCTTTGGTTCAGGAGCTGGAGCAGGATCGTTCGGCAATAACCTTGAAACCCCAACTGCACTGCGGAATGGTGGTATGGGGTTTAACCAGAAATAAGAAAACTGTTAAATGTCCGGCCGCAATAGGGAAGAGACACCACAGCTCTGGTATAACCGACTTGTGGCCCTGTTTTATGATGAACTGATAACTCAAGACGGAAAAGCTTCAGAAACAGCGGAAACATACCTTATAGCGGTGAACCGGTTCCTGGACTGGTGTCTTGAATCATCGGTACTGCTGGAAGCTGTAGATGTCCGCATATTGACCACGTATTTTGCACAGCGGCGTCTTTCGGTAGATGCGCTTACGATTGCAAAAGATATGTCGGCGTTGCGGTCATTCGGGTTCTTTTTGTGCCGCAATCAGGTGTGGCAGGAAAATCAGGCCATGCTTCTTGAAAAACCACAGGTAAAGCGAGCCTTGCCCCGGGTATTGAGTATTGACCAGGTGGATTCCATTCTGGCTGCCATTGATACGTCAGATTCATTGGGAATTCGTGACCGTGCGCTGTTTGAACTGATTTATTCGGCAGGACTGCGAATCAGCGAAGCAAGTGGCTTACGTCTTGAAAATGTTCATCTTGATGAAAACCTTTTGTGGGTACTTGGTAAAGGCGATAAGGAACGGCTGGTTCCTTTTGGGGATGCGGCCCGTTACTGGATGGGAAAGTGGCTGAATGAAGGACGTCCGCAGATAGTGAAAAACCAGATGGTTCCCTGGGTTTTTGTGAATTATCAGGGGAAGCAGCTTTCAAGGAAAGGTATCTGGAAACGGTTTCAGGATCTGGAAGCCATAAGTGGAGTTACGGCCAAAGTGCATACACTGCGTCACAGTTTTGCAACTCATCTTCTGAGTGGAGGCGCAGATTTACGGTCAGTACAGGAACTTCTTGGTCATGCAGATCTTTCTACAACACAGATTTATACGCATGTCAGTAATGATGAACTGGCACAATATCATAAAGATTTTTTTCCACAGCATACTGAAACAAAGACTGGAGAAAATGAAAAAGGGGCAGATAATGAAAAAAAGTGAGATGAAATGGATTACTGGTGCAATGTGTGGTCTGGTCCTTCTGACAGTTCTGGTTTCCTGTGGGGGACCGAACGTTAACTATATCAAACGTGTTCAGTCCCTGGAAGAAGGAGTATCCAGTCCTACTACTATTGACGAATTGAAAGATGCCATTAAAAAATATGGAGACCGGGTAGAGGATATTATTGCTGCTGATGCTCAGAGTGGTATTTGGTGGAAGATTCTTGCAACCCGCTACATGGATAATAAAATGTATGGCGAAGCACTTGATGCTTTTCAGAAGGCTATTGCCTTCTATCCGGCAAATCAGAATCTGTATTATTACGTAGGTGTCTGTGCCGGGTACATGGCAAAATCTGAGCTTGATTATACTGCTACTGGTAACCACACTAAACAGCAGAACTATCTGAAGCTTTCAGAAGAAGGCTACAAACGGGCTATTGAACTGGAACCCCGGTATGCCCGTGCATTATATGGACTTGGTGTTCTGTATACCTTTGAAATGGACAGAAGTGATGAGGCTATACCGATTCTTGAAAAACTGCTGACTATTGAAACAAAACACACGGAAGGCATGTTTGTTCTGGCCCGTGCATATTACATGAATTATGAATTTCAGCTGGCAGTGGACATGTACGACCGCATTATTACCACTACTACATCGGATCTGAATAAAGCAGAAGCCGAAGCAAATAAGGCAGTTGTCTTGAAAGCAATGTACTGATTCAGAAAAAAATACACTTTTTCAGCAGTTTTTTTTGAAAAACTGCTTTTTTTTTGCAATTTGCGGAAAATATATATAGTGTTATGAATGAATCAAATGTACTTTTGAATGTAGCAATCAGCAGATTGCATTTTCTGAACACTACACAGAAGATTCTCTTGTCAGAAAATCTTGACAATCTGGATAGTATGGCATTACTTTCTAAAATTGATTTAGAAAGAATATGTAGCAAATCCCTGAAAGAGGGATTGTGGAAACCAGACTTGATAATCGCACGGGCAGAACGTGATTTTCGCCTGATGCACTGTTACGGAATTCAGCTGGTATCCTGGCAAGACAGCCGGTATCCATTTCTGCTGCGGCAGATTTCACAGCCGCCTTATGCGCTGTATGTCAGGGGAAATTCCGATGCTCTGGCAGGGGGAAGATATGGCAAGGTGGGAATTGTTGGAACCAGACGTCCTGATGGAGCGGGTATTCAGGCTGCCTTTAATCTTGCAAGGGATTGTGCTGCAGCAGGAATAACAGTTGTATCGGGACTGGCAGCCGGTATTGATACTGCTGCTCATAGAGGTGCACTTGCTGCTGTTACCGATGTTTATGCGCCGGATTATTGCGGGCCATGGACCATTGCGGTATGCGGCACAGGACTGGATCAGATGTATCCGTCTGCCAATAAGAAACTGGCAGTGCAGATTATGCGTCGCGGTGGATGTCTGATAAGTGAATATCCACCGGAAACGCCTGGAACGAAGTGGACCTTTCCGGAACGGAACCGCATTATCAGCGGTTTGTGTTTTGGCGTTTCGGTAGTAGAAGCACCTGCAAAATCCGGGTCGCTGATTACTGCTGACTTTGCCCTTGAACAGGGTAGGGAATTGTTTTTACATCCTGTTGGGGTTCAATACTCCAGCAGAATTGATACACCGAATGATACACGGACTGTTCAGTCGCTGATGCTTGATGGAGCAACGGTAACTGACTCCGTACATGATATTTTGCCGCATTGGATTGCGGAAACAGAGCAGATGGCTGATAAAAACGGCCAGCTGACATTTGACTTGTAATCTGGAGTTTTATTCATGGCTACTGCAAAGAAAAGTGGTACAACAACAAAGAAAAAAGCCGCAACTGCAAAAAAGAAAAAACATACGCTTGTTGTTGTAGAGTCGCCTGCAAAAGCAAAAACTATTGAGCACTATCTGGGTACCGGATATACCGTAAAAGCATCAATGGGGCACCTTATTGATCTGCCGAAAAGCCGTATGGCAATTGATGTTGATAACGGTTTCCAGCCCGATTATATTACGGTTCGTGGACGCGCCGCTGTTCTTAAAGATCTTCAGAAAGAAGCAAAAAAATCTGATGTTGTTCTTCTGGCATCGGATCCTGACCGCGAAGGAGAAGCTATTGCCTGGCATCTTCTGCGGTTTCTGGAATCAAAAACAGATGCAGATATAAGTCGTGTTGTTTTCAACGAAATTACCCCAGGTGCAATTAAAGAAGCCGTAAAACATCCTTGTGAAATTGATGAAAAGATGGTAGATGCCCAGAAAGCACGCCGTGTTCTTGACCGCCTTGTAGGGTATAACCTTTCTCCGCTGTTGTGGAAAAAGGTAAAAAACGGCCTTTCTGCAGGACGTGTTCAGTCTGTAGCTCTTCGCCTGATTTGTGAACGGGAAGCTGAAGTTGAAAACTTTATCCCCGAAGAATACTGGACTCTGGAAGCTGATTTTCTGAAGCAGAAAAGTGGTTTTTCTGCCCAGCTTGTTCAGTATAAGGGCGAAAAACCGATTCTTAAATCTCAGGCTGATGTAGAAAAACTTATCAGCGAAATAAAAGACTCTGAGTGCAAAGTTATTGATGTAAAATCACAGGAACGTACCGTAAAACCAAAGGCTCCCTTTACCACCAGTAAACTGCAGCAGTCTGCAGCCAACCGTCTTGGCTTTAATGCTCGAAAAACCATGCAGATTGCCCAGCAGCTGTATGAAGGTGTAACCATCGGTTCCAGCCGGGTAGGTCTCATTACGTACATGCGTACTGACTCAACCCGTATCTCCCAGACGGCTCTTGATGATGTTCGCGCTTTCATCGGTAAGGAATATCCTGAATATCTCCCAGAGAATCCTGCAATTTATGCTGTCGGCAATAAAGCCCAGGATGCCCATGAAGGTATCCGTCCTACGTATACAACGTATACTCCTGAATATGTAAAAGAGTATTTAAGTCGTGACCAGCTGCGTTTGTACCAGCTGATCTGGGAAGCTTTTGTTTCAAGCCAGATGACACCTGCAAAAATCCGTACTACCAGTGTTGATATTCAGGGTGGAGACGCTCTGTTCCGGGTTTCTGCCAGCAAAGTTATTGAAAAAGGTTTTTATTCGGTAACTCATATTCTTACATCCAAAGATGAAATATCCGGTTCAATGCCGTCTCTTTCTACAGGTGACATTGTAATTGCAAAGGAATTTCGTCCGGAGCAGCACTTTACTCAGGGACCAGCCCGGTATACCGATGCTACCATCGTAAAAACTCTTGATGAAAAAGGTATCGGACGTCCTTCAACTTATGCACCGATTATTTCTGTTCTGCTCGACCGTTATTACATTACCCGCAGTAATAAACAGCTGGTGCCCACTACCTTGGGACGCATGATTAATGACATTCTTGTTGAATCATTTCCGGAAGTTATTAACGAAAACTTTACGGCCGAGGTTGAATCAAAACTTGACTCTGTTGCAGAAGGTACCGTTGAGTGGCCAAAAATGATGGAAGAATTCTATGGGCCGTTCCATAAACGGGTTGATGAAGTTATGTCGAACCTTGAAAGCGTAAAAGGCACCATAGACGAAGTAACCGACATTCCCTGTGAAAAATGCGGTAAACCCATGGCAAAAAAACTGGGCAAATTCGGCTACTTTCTGGCCTGTTCAGGGTTCCCCGAATGCCGTAACACTAAATCCATTCCACTTGCAAAATGTCCCCGCTGTGGTGGTGATATTGTAGCCCGTAAGTCAAAAGGAAGGGGTCGTGAGTTCTACGGTTGTACCAATTATCCAACCTGCGATTTCCTGACCCATTTCAAACCCATAAACGCTACTTGTCCACAGTGCGGCCAGCTTATGGTTGAGAAATACGATAAAAAGCATGGATCATTCAAATCATGCATCAATCCTGACTGTAATTATCTGCATACGGTAGATAATGATGAGGTAGATGCTGACCTTGAATAACGATTCCACCGGGTATTCCAGTTCTCAGCGCACGGTAGCGCAGTGTGTAGAAGAATTTCTGGTGTACCTGCAGGGTGTACGAAGCCTTTCAGATAAGACCCTGAAAGGCTATCGTCTTGATTTTGACTCCATGATGTCGCTGTGTGGCGGCCCTCATATTCCCATTTCTGAATATTCCCTCGTAACTCTCCGTTCCAGTGTCGGGCTTCTTGTCCGGCAGAAAAAGGCAGTAGCCAGTGTTAACCGGTATATCAGTGCTGTGCGTTCTTTATTTGCCTATTGCAGAAGACTTGATTATATTAAAGTTAACCCCGCGTTAGAGCTTCATACGTTAAAAAACGGTATCCGGGTTCCACGGTATATGACAGAGACAGAAGTGAATGCCCTTTGTCATCAGCCGGATGAACAGGAACTGTTGTGGGCAGTGCGAGACAAGGCGATTTGTGAGCTTTTGTATTCATCGGGCTGCCGTGTACAGGAATTGGCTGGGTTAACGCTGAATTCATTTACTGCAGACTGGTCTAGTGCCATTGTTTTGGGTAAAGGAAGAAAGGAGCGGCGTGTATGGTTTTCGGAAGAGGCAGTTGCCTGTCTGAAGGAATATTTGCCTTCGCGGGCATTGAAGATTCCTGCAGAGAAAACTGTTGATGCGTTATTTATAAATCAGAATGGAAATCCGCTGTCTGTCCGGGGTATCTGTTGGATAGTAGAGCGGTATTCTTCTGTTGAAGGTACCGGTAAGCCGGTATCACCTCACGCATTCAGACATACTTTTGCAACTACCATGCTGAATAACGGTGCTGATATCCGTGTGGTTCAGGAGATGCTGGGACACTCCAGCATTTCGACAACACAGCGGTATACTCACGTAAGCCGCGCCAAACTGATTGAAACATACAACCGTGCACATCCGCACGGAAAGGACGATTGATTTATGGAATATGAAAAAATCCGCAGCACAACGGTTGTCTGCGTAAAAAAGGACGGTCATATTGCCATGGCCGGTGATGGTCAGGTAACTATGGGAAACACCGTAATGAAGGGAAATGCAACTAAAGTACGGCGTATTTATAACGGAAAAGTAATTACCGGTTTCGCTGGTGCCACTGCAGATGCTTTTAACCTGCTTGATAAATTTGAGTCAAAACTTGGGGAATACAATGGCGATATTCTCCGCGCTGCAGTAGAACTGGCAAAATTATGGCGTACCGATAAAGCTCTGCGCAATCTGGAAGCTCTGCTTATGGTTGCTGATAAAGACCGCATGCTCTTAATCAGTGGTACCGGTGATGTTATTGAACCGGAAAATGATGTTCTTGCCATTGGCTCTGGCGGAAATTATGCCTATGCTGCAGCACTTGCATACCTGGAATCTTCTGATTTCAGCGCTCTGGAAATTGCCGAAAAATCGCTGAAAATTGCCGGAGACATCTGTATCTACACTAATCACCACGTAACTTCAGAAGTTCTGTAAGGAGAAAACAGAAAATGGATAAAGCACTGGAAACCCTTACCCCAAAAGAAATCGTAAAGCAGCTTGATACCTATATCGTTGGCCAGCAGAAAGCAAAGAAAAGTGTTGCAATTGCCCTTAGGAACCGTACCCGCCGCCAGCAGCTGCCGGAAGATATTCGTGATGAAATTGCTCCCAAAAATATTCTCATGATTGGTCCTACTGGTGTCGGAAAAACAGAAATTGCCCGCCGTCTTGCAAAACTGGTTGGAGCACCATTTCTGAAGGTAGAAGCAACAAAATATACCGAAGTTGGATATGTTGGTCGTGATGTTGAATCTATGATCCGCGATCTTATGGCTGTTGGCTGTAATATGGTAAAGGCTGAAATGCAGGAGAACCTGAAGGCTGCAGCACAGCAGAAGGTGGAAGAAGAACTTCTTGATCTGCTGCTGCCTGGTAGTGGGTCAGCAAAGAAACCGGAACCAAAATCTGCTGCCGACAATGGTCAGTTCTTCCCGCTACCCGGTGGCATGGGATTTGGCGGTGTCATTAAAGTTGGGGAAGATGCTGCTGTAACTCAGAGGCCAGAAGAAACTGCAAAAGAGCCGGAAAAGGAAAAAGATCCTTCTATGGTTGCAACCCGTGAAAAATTCCGGACCATGCTGCGGGAAGGAAAACTGGAAGACCGGGAAGTTGAAATTTCCATTCAGCGCAAAATGCAGGGGCCCAGTATCGAAATGATGGGTGGAAACATGGAAGATATGGAACAGGCAATGCAGAGCATTACCAGTATGCTTAATGGCAACCGTTCCCGCAGAAAGACTGTTACCATTGCAGAGGCCCGCAATATCCTCATGGAAGAGCAGCTTGACCGCATGACTGATCCTGACAAAGTTACTGATGAAGCCAAGAAACGTGTTGAAAACATGGGTATCATCTTTATTGATGAAATCGATAAGATTGCAGGTGGCAGCAGTCACTCAAGCCATGATGTAAGCCGTGAAGGTGTTCAGCGCGATATTCTGCCCATTGTTGAAGGTTCCAATGTAAATACCAAATGGGGTGTTGTTGATACAACCCATATTCTGTTTATTGCAGCCGGTGCATTCAATGTATCAAAGCCAAGTGACCTGATTCCTGAACTTCAGGGACGGTTCCCGCTGCGTGTTGAACTTGATTCGCTCCATGCAGAAGATTTCAAGCGTATTCTTACTGAACCGAAAAACTCTCTTACCCGCCAGTATACCGCTCTGCTGTCTACAGAAAACGTGACTATTGAGTTTTCAGATGAAGCCATTGATAAGATGAGCCATCTGGCAGAAGATGTAAACCAGCGTGTAGAAAACATAGGTGCCCGCCGCCTGCATACCATTATGGAAACGCTGCTTGAAGACCTGAGCTTTGAAGCCGATGAACACGCCGGCGAAACCATCACCATTACCGCCGACTACGTAGACGAAAAACTGAATAACGTCGTTCAAAATCAGGATTTGAGTAAATATATTCTGTAACGTTTATAAAAATACTACCAGTCAGCCAGAGCCTGACAAAACCGCTCGCTAGCGTCGCTACAGGTACAGGCCGTCAAGGAAACTATACGGTATGGTCAAGGCACGTTACACTTAAAGCCTTGACTCATCCGTGTTCACGGTGTCAGCAACAGCTTACACCGTGACTCGAACCGGCCTGCAACAGTTTTTGTCAGTCTCTGTCTTCCTTCCCGTATTTTCATAACCGCCCGCAAACTGCCATCTCCCGCTTACACAGTCTGTGTTGAAAAAGCGGGACGCAGGAAAAAGAAAGTAAGGGGGAGCCGTCAACGAAGTGGTGCGCAGCACCCTGAGTGAATGACGGAGGATACCTTGCTTTTTTTTCCGTCGCTGGGACCCGCTTTTTCAGCACAAAACGGAAAAATCCCTAAAGTCGTATTTTCATGTACCGATAACCATCTTAGAGAGGAACATGGATGTAACTCTCTAAGGTGGTTTTTTTTATGAACAGTTTCTCACGTTCTGTAGACATGCTCCACAGAGCACTGGATGTAACAACACTCCGCTATCAGGTTAGTGCCAATAACCTGGCAAACTCAGAAGTAGCCAATTTCAAACGCTCAGAAGTAAACTTTGAAAGTCAGCTGAAGCGCGCACTGGAAAGCGAAAAAGCTGCTGCCAAAGGTGAATCTTTTGTTCTGCGTACAACCGATCCACGTCATATCCAGTCGACATCTTCCATCGATTACCGCACTGTACAGCCACGCCGTGTAACAGATTATGTTTCTACCAGTAAAGCCAACGGCAACAACGTAGATGCTGAGCAGGAAGCCATGCTTATCTTAAAGACTCAGATGAACTACCAGCTGCTTACTGCCATGGAAAATTTTCAGTTCAGCCAGATTAAAACTGCAATCAAATAAGGATAAGGAGACGTAAATGGGACTTTTTTCAACAATCAACATTGCAGCTACCGGTATGAGTGTAGAACGCCTCCGGTCAGACGTAATTGCAGATAACATTGCCAATGCAAACTCTACACGTACTGCTGAAGGTGGTGCATATAAACGCAGCCGGGTAATTGTAGAACCTGTTGCCGGTGCCCAGTTCCGTGGCATTTTTACCCCGGAAGAACTTGATCCCGGTGCGGGGCAGGGTGTCCGCGTTTCAGAAATTCAGAAAGATGATACCCAGGGGCGCCTGGTATATGATCCTACACACCCTGATGCTATCTTAAGCGGTCCTAACGTGGGATACGTTGAATATCCCAATATCAATATCGTAACAGAAATGGTTGACCTTATTGCTGCAAGCCGTGCATATGAGGCTAACTCGTCGGTAATCCAAGGGTCTAAAGAAATGTTCCAGCAGGCTCTTGCTATCGGACAATAAGTAAGTTAAAGTAGAATACGGGTTTGGGTTTGTTTCTCTCTGAAACGGACCCTGTGGGAGTTATCACTAAAATGAATATCGTATCTACATTCCAGATGACCAGGACCAATCCTGCCCATATCGGCAGTGCACCGCTGGCATCAGATGCCGCCAATGCATCAAATTCCTTTGGCAAAGCAATCAACTCAGAAGCTAAAAAAACAGCTGCAACTTTTGAGCAGTACCTGTTACAGGCTGCAAACTATGTCAATGACACTCAGTATGCCAGTACAGCCATGGTAGAAAAACTGCTTACTGATCCAGATTCCGTAGATGTTCATGATGTTACCATCGCAATGGCACAGGCAAATATGTCATTGAGCATTGCTCAGACTGTTATTGACCGCATTACCAAGGCCTGGTCTGAAATTTCTACAACCAGATAACTGACTGTCGGAAAACGTTAACCAGCAAATCTATATATTTCTACACAAAAAGCGGCATATAAGAGTGTCTTCTCTTTGTACAATCGTAATAGTGTGGTACAATGTCTGTATATATACCGGTGTACTGTGTCTTATGGGTTATGGGCACTTCACCGTACATGACGTTTTGTTCGTTCACGGGAGGGATTAATGAACGAATGGATCAAAAAAGTTGTGGCACAGGCGAAAGGTCTGTGGGCAAAATGGTCAAATATTCAAAAAGCTATACTTGTGGGCATCGTTGTCGTGGTTATTGGTGCCCTCATCATGGTAAGCCGTATCTCGTCCGGGCCGGATGAAGAGGCTCTTTTCAACACTACTTTTGAAGAAACCGTTCTCAGCAATATTCAAGTCCGCCTTGATACCGAAGGTGTCAGTTACCGTACAACAAATGGTATTATCTATGTAAAGGATAAAGCTACTGCCCGGCGCATGAAGTCTATCCTTATCCGTGAAAATATTATTCCTACATCAACTGATCCCTGGGCAATTTTTGATGTGGACCGCTGGACAACCAGCGACTTCCTTAACGATGTAAATAAGCGGCGTGCCATTATCGGTGAAGTAGAACAGGCTATTAAAGCTTTTGATGATGTAGATAACGCCATTGTAAGTATTGATATTCCAGAACAGACGCTTTTTGCCAGTGACCAGCGGGTACCGACAGCCAGTGTAATCGTAACTCCAAAACCGGGAAGTAATCTGGCAAATAACCGTAAATCAATTGAAGCAATTCAGACTATCGTAAAATTCGCCTATTCCAGTCTGACTGACGAAAATATCGCCATCCTTGATTCTGTCAGCGGTGTACGGCTGAATAACTTTGATGATCTGCGCGATATTGAAAAAACCGATGTGTATGCACGGCAGCAGAAATTAATCAGTAATCTGCAGGATGAATACCGCATTAAACTCTTGAAGACGGTGCAGGATATTTTCGGACCTGACCGTGTTCGTGACCTGAACATTAAAATTGATATGGACATGTCTGAAAAAACAGTTCAGTCAACAGTGTATTCTCCTATCATCATTAACGAGGATAACCCGGATACCCCGTACGATGACTCCCTCAAAAGAGAATATCTGCCCATTTCATCTGAAACCGTTACCAAAGTTACTAAAGGTACCCAGTATAACCCTGAAGGACCAGCTGGTGTAGAAGGACAGAATCCTGCAACTTACAGCGATATGTCTAATGTGTACACCGTAACAGAAGAGCGTGGCGAGAAAGTAAATAACGTACTGAATGAAAGTCATGTACAGGAAGTTCGCGCTCCAACCATCGGCCGAATTACCGTTTCAGTTGCTGTAGACGGAACCTGGGAACGGAAATATAAAGATAATGGTGAACTTGATATTCAGCATGGAAAGATTCAGCGGGAATATCATCCGGTAAGTGATGAAGATCTGGCAAAAGCAGAACGGTTTATTCAGGATGCTATCGGATACGACAGAAACCGTGGAGACTCAGTAACCATTGAAAATATCCAGTTTGACCGTACGGCTCAGTTTGAAGAAGAAAACGCCATAGAAATGCGTAAATCCCAGACTCAACGTACCATTATCTATGCTGCAGCCGGTATTGCATCCGTTCTTCTGGCCTTCATTGTATTCCGCATGATCAGCCGTGAACTGGAGCGCAAACGCCGCCAGAAGGAAGAAGAAATTCTTCGTCAGCATCAGATGGAACGCGAAAAGACCTTGTGGGAAGCAGAACAGGCCGGTATGGAAGTTACCATGTCTGTTGAAGAGAGGGAACGCGCGGAACTTCAGGAAAATGCCATTGCTCTGGCAAAGGAACATCCGGAAGACGTTGCAATGCTCCTGCGTACCTGGTTGATGGAGGAATAGTATGGCAGAAAAAGCAAAACCGGTTCCAAAGCCAGCAGCTGCCGGCAATAAAAAACCGAAAGATTACCGCAGCTTGAATGGCCGTCAGAAGGCAGCCATCTTCCTGGTTTCACTGGGGTCAGAAATTTCTTCTGAAATCTTCAAGCACATGCGTGAAGATGAAGTTGAAACATTAACTTTTGAAATTGCCCGCCTTGAAACCGTAGACTCTGATTTCAAAGAGCAGGTTCTTCGTGAGTTCCAGGATCTGATGAAGGCTCAGAACTTCATTACTAGTGGTGGTATCGACTTTGCCCGTGAACTGCTTGAAAAATCAGTTGGTTCACAAAAGGCCATCGACATCATTAACCGTCTTACTTCCAGCCTGCAGGTTCGTCCTTTCGACTTTATCCGTCGTACTGATCCTGCTCACCTGTTGAACTTTATCCAGCAGGAACATCCGCAGACCATTGCGCTGATTCTGTCCTACCTGGAACCAAATAAAGCATCGGTAATCCTGCAGAACCTGCAGGAAGATACTCAGAGTGAAGTTGCCCGTCGTATTGCGTTGATGGACCGAACCTCACCTGATGTACTTCGTGAAGTTGAACGCGTTCTTGAAAAGAAACTTTCAACACTGTCCAGCGAAGACTATACTGCTGCCGGTGGTGTTGAATCCATCGTTGAAATCCTCAACCTTGTTGACCGTTCTTCTGAAAAGGCCATTATCGAATCTTTGGAAGAAGAAGATCCGGATCTGGCAGAAGAAATCAAGAAACGCATGTTTGTATTCGAAGATATTGTTATGCTGGACGACCGTGCCATTCAGAAAGTTATGCGTGAAGTTGATACACCTGAACTTGCTAAGGCGCTTAAATCGGTTGATGCCGAAGTTCAGGACAAGATTTTCCGCAACATGTCTAAACGTGCGGCAGCCATGCTTAAGGATGATATGGAATTCATGGGGCCGGTACGCTTGAAAGACGTAGAAGAAGCCCAGCAGAAGATTGTATCAACTATCCGTCATCTGGAAGATACGGGCGAAATCGTTATTGCACGTAGTGGCGAAGACGAACTTGTAGTATAAAAGCAGGTTAACATATGGCAAAAAACGTTTTTACTATAAATGAAATCAAACCGCTTGAAGATAAGGTTATTCTTAAGCCCTTCAAAAACTTTGCTCCTGTTGAAGAAGAAGTTGAAGAAGTTGTAGAAGAAGTTTATGAAGGCCCTACGGCAGATGATCTTCGTCGCGAAGCTGAACTTTTTAAGGTACAGTGGGAACAGGAAAAAGCCCGGATGCTGCAGGAAGCTCAAGCTCAGGCTGATGAAATTATCCGGCAGGCAGAGCAGTCTGCATTTGAAGAAGTTCGCCGCAAAACTGATCAGGCTGCAGTAATCAAGCAGCAGGCAGAAACAGAAGCAGCTGATATTATTCATGAGGCAGAAGTTCGCAGCATGGAGATTATTCAGGAAGGCGAACAGAAACGCGAGAAGACTGTTGGCGATGCCTATAAAGACGGATTTGATAAAGGTAGTGAAGACGGTTATAACGAAGGAAAACAGGAAGTACAGCGTCTGGTTGACCGGCTTCATATCATCCTTGAAAAAACCATGGATAAACGTCAGGAGATTCTTGATTCAACAGAACAGCAGATTGTAGATCTGGTACTTCTTATAACCAGAAAAGTTGTTAAGGTAATTTCCGAAAACCAGCGTCAGGTTGTTATGCAGAATGTTCTGCAGGCATTGAAACACGTTAAAGGACGTGGGGATGTAACAATCCGTGTAAATCTAGAAGACGTAAAACTGACTTCTGAACATACCCGTGAATTTATGGCAGCCGTAGAAAGCATCAAAAGTATCAGTGTCGCAGAGGATTCTTCGGTCGAGCGGGGTGGCTGTATCGTTGAAACTGACTTTGGTGCTATTGATGCACGAATTTCAAGCCAGCTTTCTGAACTTGAACAGAAGATTCTGGAAATTTCTCCTATTAAGACTGTAACCCGGTCCAATGGTATAGAATAACATACGTTCTGCATCGAGTAATTGATTCATGAGGGGTGGCATGAATAATTATGGAAACAATTTTTGATAAATACATTAACAGTGTAGAAAATACAGAAACTATTCTCTTTATTGGCGAAGTAACCCGTGTAAACGGTATGCTTATTGAAAGCAAAGGGCCGCAATCGGTGATGGGGGAATTATGTACCATACAGATTCCCTACAGTAACGAAAGCGTTCTTGCTGAAGTTGTTGGCCTTGATGGTACTACGGTAAAGCTGATGGCATACAGTGAGACTAAGGGAATAGAAATTGGCTGTAAAGTTACGGCGTCTGGTTCTCTTTTGCGTGTAGGTGTCGGTCCTCAGCTTTTAGGCCGTGTCCTTGATGCTACCGGTAAAGCCTACGACAAAAAAGGCGAAATTATCCCTGAAACCTGGTATCCTGCAGTAACAAATCCACCTGATCCCCTGAATCGTGCTCCCATTAAAGAACGTATTGTTACCGGTGTGCGTGCCATAGACAGTCTTATGGCGGTTGGTAAAGGACAGCGCATGGGTATTTTTGCAGGCTCTGGTGTTGGTAAGTCGACGCTTATCAGCATGATTGCCCGCAATACCAATGCTGATGTCAATGTTATTGCATTGATTGGTGAACGTGGCCGTGAAGTAAATGATTTTATTCTGAATGATTTGGGAGAAGAGGGCTTAAAACGGTCTGTTGTTATCGTAGCAACCAGTGATCAGAGTCCCCTTTGCCGTTTACGCGGTTCCTATGTGGCAACTGCAGTAGCAGAATATTTCCGCGATCAGGGCAAAGACGTTATGCTTATGTTTGATAACGTTACCCGGTTTGCCCGGGCCCAGCGTGAAATCGGTCTTGCTGTTGGAGAACCTCCTGCTCAGCGTGGATTTCCACCCAGCGTATTTGAACTGCTGCCTAAACTGATGGAACGGAGCGGAACTGCCAAAAAAGGTAGTATAACCGCATTTTATGCCGTTCTTGTTGATGGTGATGATACTGACGAACCTATAGCCGACACAGCTCGAGCAACACTGGATGGACACGTTATGTTAAGCCGACGTCTTGCTTCTGCCTATCATTACCCAGCCATTGATGTTCTTTCCAGTATCAGCCGTCTTGCAAACCGCATAAATGGCACAGAAACAAAAAAGGCCTTTGCGTTTTTACGGCAGAATATGGCACTGTATGCAGAAAATGAAGACATGATTAATCTTGGTGCCATCGCCAGCGGTGTTAATCCTCAGATTGATCAGGCTATTGCAGTGCATCCGGCGATAGAAGAATTCCTGAAACAAGGCGAATATGAACAGGCTCCCATAGAAGAAACCCTGAAAGCCATGGGACAGATTGCCGGTATTGAAATTCCTGAAGAAGAACTGGCCGCAGCCGCTGGTATTGTCAACTCATGAAAAAATTTACGTTTAAACTTGCAAAACTGCTGGAACTCCGTGAGTTTGAAGAAGATAAGGCAAAAGCTGCACTGGCAGAAGCTATTGCCGTTTCCGAAAACCTGAAGGCAGAACTGAAACAGATTGCTGAAGACCGGGCTGCTACCAACAGCAGCAGGGCCGGTATATCGGATCCGGTATATATGCAGAGTATAGAACGGTATATTGTCCGGCTTGATACGCGAAAAGAGCTGGCTTTACAGGAATTGGCTCAGGCAGAGCTGGTGGTAGAAGAAAAGCGTTCTCTTTTTGCCGAGGCTATGCGTCAGAGGAAAATCATTGATAAAATCAAGGAAAAAAAATATGCCGAATGGAAAAAAGAACGGCAGAAAGAAGAGGATAAAATTCTTGATGATATCGTTACCGCCAAACACTCCCGTGAAATGCAGGGTTGACGGTAAAAACACTTTATTTCAGCAGAAATTCTTCAATATGGCGTTTGATTTTTCCGCTTGGTTCAACGTTGCGGTCTGCCAGTAAAGGTACCGTTTGTAACACGGTATTGCCAACTGCGTATTCAATTTTTCCATACATTTTTCCCTGAAGAACTGGTGCCTGAATATGATCAGGAACAGTCACGGTAACGGTCAGCGGAATATCCTGCTGCAGAGTACTTTCTGTGATGCCGTTGATATGTGGTACGGTTACACTGTACACGTCACGGGCGGGAATCAGGTTGATGGCACTGATATCTTTTGCGCCGGTAACGGTCATGGCAATAGGGCTTACTGAACTGACCGGAACGCTGGTAAAGTTTGCGAAGGCCCAGTCCATAAGGATATTACCGTCTTTTGCCCGGATTCTGTTGCCTTCTGTAGTGTTGGCTCCCGGTCCCCGCATGGTAACGGAAACGAACCGTGTGCCATTGCGCTGGGCCGTAAGTGCAAGATTGAATCCAGATTCTTCTATGTATCCTGTTTTTAGACCATCTGCTCCGGGAATAAGAGCCAGTGCCTTATTGGTGTTCTTCCGGGTAAGGGGAGAACTAAGAATCAGCCAGTTTCCTGTTGGCTGACCAGGTTTCATGCCGTCTGGCAGGTTTTCTTCTTTTGGATAGGTGAATTCTTCCAGAGAGTGGTATTTTTCGAGGGTAGAAGGAATGTCATAGATATATTTGCGGCAGAACGAAAGAAACTCGCGGGCGGTTGTGGTGTTGTATTCGCTGTATCCGCTGGGCTCTACAACTTTGGTGTACGTTAAGCCCATTTCCAGAAGTACATCATTCATTTGTTGTACAAAAGCATCTACAGAGCCTGCACAGTAAGCAGCCAGAGCATAGGCTGCGTCATTTCCTGAAACAACCGCCAGACCCTGCAGCAGTTCGTCAACCGTAACGTGCTGGCCTTCAGAAAGGAACATGACGCTGCTGTCTGGTGGCAGGTTGCAAGCCCAACTTTCCGGTGGCAGTTCTACCACGTCATCGTAGCCGATGATACCTTCGTCAATGGCATGTTCTACAACATACATGACCAGAAGTTTTATCATGCTGGCCGGTGGAATCAGCTGGTCAGCATTTTTTTCATACAGAATGCAGCCGTTGCTGGCATCTGCAATAATGACACTGTTAGCCTGAATTGGCAAATCAGGAGTCTGAACGGTGTAGGGCAGGTCACGCAGAATGGTTACGGGATAATTTTCGTCTAAAAATGATGTAAGAGTTTCTGCCTGTGCCGCAGGTAAAGAATACGGAGTTGGATGCAGCAGCTTGTTTTTGTACAGCATGATGCCGGCAGAACAAAGAGAAAAAAGCAGAATGAAAATAATGAGACAGGTAAGAAATATTTTTACCGGGCGGGCTTTTTTCTTGAAGAGTGACTCTTTTTCGGCGTCAGTAAGTTTTTCGTTCATGAATACTAGTATATCAAATGAGGGTGGCTTTCACCATATTGAATAAAGAAATACAGAATAGTACACTATTTTCATTATGTTAGATTACAGATTTATCAAGGAAAATCTTGACGCCGTAAAGGCAAATATCGCTGCTCGCAACATGGATGCTGATGCAGATGAAGTTGTTCGCTTATTTGATAAACGTACCGAATTAGTAACAAAGTTGATGGATCTTCAGGCTAAGCGCAACGAAAACGCTAAAGCCATGAAAGGAAAACTTTCTCCAGAAGAACGGGCAAAACTTATTGAAGACGGAAAAGCCATTAAAGAGCAGATTGCCGTTGTAGAAAAAGAAGCCAACGAAGCAGAAGAAGCCCTTGATATTGCCGGACGTAAAATCCCTAACATGGCTCATCCTGATGCTCCAGTTGGAAAAGTAGACAGTGAGAATCTGGAAGTAAAAGTTGTAGGTACTCCACGCAAGTTCGACTTTGAACCAAAAGACCACGTTCAGCTTGGCCAGGAACTGGATCTTATTGATTTTGATGAAGCAACCAAAGTTTCAGGTCCTAAATTCTACTACCTGAAAAACGAAGCCGTATTCCTGGAACAGGCTCTTGTTCTGTACGCACTGAACATTCTTCGTAAACACGGTTTTACTCCCTTCATTACTCCTGACGTAGCCCGTGCAGAAATCCTGCAGGGTATTGGTTTCAACCCACGCGGAAATGAATCAAACGTATACAACATTGAAGAAGAAGGCACCTGTCTGGTTGCAACTGCAGAAATCACCCTGGGTGGTTACCACAGCAACGAAATTCTTGATAAGTCTAAACTGCCTCTTATGTACTGTGGTCTTTCACACTGTTTCCGCCGCGAAGCTGGTAGTGCAGGACAGTTCAGTAAGGGTCTGTACCGCGTTCACCAGTTCACCAAACTGGAAATGTTCGTATACTGTCTGCCTGAAGATTCAGACCGGCTCCATGAACAGCTGCGCCTGATTGAAGAAGAAATCTTTACCGGGCTGGGACTTCCTTTCCGTGTAGTAGATACCTGTACCGGTGATCTGGGTGCTCCTGCATATCGTAAGTGGGACCTGGAAGCCTGGATGCCTGGCCGTAACGGCGGTGAATGGGGTGAAGTTACTTCTACCTCCAACTGTACCGATTTCCAGGCCCGCCGTCTGAACGTTCGCTACAAGGACGATGACGGTAAAAACAAATACGTTCACATGCTGAACGGAACTGCAGTAGCTGTTTCACGCGCCATGGTAGCAATCCTTGAAAACTATCAGAACGCAGACGGTTCAATTACCGTTCCAGAAGCACTGGTTCCATTCTGCGGATTTGACGTAATCAAACGCTAAGCCGTACAGAATCAGTTTTTTAGTGTTATAATGAAGAAGTCGTGCTTTGAGCATCTGCACAAAGTACGGCTTTTTTGTTTTCCCAGAGGTGCCGTTTTGGATCAGAAAAACGATTATCAGAAACCGATTTTTATAGCTTTGCTTCTTCTTACGGTTATCGCAGTAGCTGCCGTGCTGAAAGTTACTTCTTCCGTTGTGCTTCCACTGACCATCGCCATGCTGATATCCATGGTTTTGGAACCTGTTCTTGATAAGATGAATAAGGTTCTGCGTATTCCATGGTGGCTTGGTATTGTCGTTCTTCTTGTTGTTTTTGCTGTTGTTATCTTCATTGTAGGACAGCTTATTGCTACCAGCATTTCTGCAATTCTGAGCACTCTGCCAAAATATGAGGAACGTTTTTTTGTTATCTATCAGTCAGTAGCACAGCTGCTGGAACTGCCCTTTGACCCTGATTCTTCATTGTTCAACAACTTGTGGAGTCAGATGGGGGTTCGTTCAGCAGTTCAAAACTTTCTGCTCAGTTTTTCAACGGGTACCATTACTTTCTTGAAAGATTTTGTCATGGTTCTTCTGTTTGCCCTGTTTTTTCTTTTGGAAATGAGGTATCTGCGGCCAAAACTGCAGTCGGCATTCATTTCTCCTGAAGAAGAAAGCGATAAACAAGCTGAATCCAAAATACGCGTTACCCACATGGTATCCGGTATTATTGACCAGGTTACCCGGTACATGTCAGTAAAATTCTTTGTGTCATTGCTTACCGGCGTTCTGGTTTTCATCGGATTAAAAATTATCCGGATGGATTTTGCTGTTGTCTGGGCATTTTTTGCATTTATCCTGAACTTTATTCCCAGTTTCGGTTCAATTATTTCCGTAGGTGGCACCACATTATTTGCGCTGCTGCAGTTCTGGCCAAAACCTGCACCGGTTATTGCAGTTGGCTTGTATATGTTCCTGGTGAATTTTTCTCTGGGTAATATTATTGAGCCGCGTGTTCAGGGAAAGAATCTGGGATTAAGCCCCTTTGTCATTATTGCATCCCTGTCTTTGTGGGGCTGGATCTGGGGGTTTGCCGGTATGATTCTTGGTGTCCCCATGATGGTAATTGTAAAGATTATCTGTGAGAATTTTGACTTTTTGCGACCGGTATCGGTTATTCTGGGTACCTATGTTCCATCTGAGCCGGCAACAGAAAGCACCGGAACAGACGAAACAGAAAAACATCAATAGTCAGCGTACCGAAGCATACTCAGAAAGCCGTTCCAGTAACTGGGCGGCTTTTTTCATGGTCTTAAGGGTAAAATCTGCTCCATCGGCAGTTGATGCAAGTACTACATTGTTTGGTGAAAGCAGCTTTCCAAGCCAGGTTTTGTGTTTCGGCAATGAAATTGTCATAGGTGCATTTTTTTCTGAAAGACACACCAGCTGCTCTTTTGTTGACAGATCATCGCTGTTAGTAGGCTTGAATCCCATAATCGAAAAATCCTGGGCATGGGCATAAAAATACAGCGCTTTTGATTCACAGAGTACTAAAAGTCCCCACAGACAGAACTGTGCATGTGGGTACTCCAGTCCCAGCTTTTTCAGATTTTCCGAAGAAGCTTCAATGCACACCAGCTCAAGGTCGGAAACAACCTGGCCGGTCCGTTTTTCAAATTCAGCCTTAAAAACGGCCTGCTGCTGTTCAGTTCTGGTTTTTTCGTCTGTCATTTGATTCCTCCATTTTCAGTGTGATAGTAAGGTGATGATTTATTTATAGGGAGTAGGGTAGAGCTTTTCGTAAAGGAACCGTTTGTCTTCCTCTTTAATATTTAAAAAGTTTCCTACAACAAAGTATCTGTTTCCTGCATCATAGCGTTGTGAAATGCGCACGGTAGCAGTAATTTCCCGCTGGATTGGCCCGCAGGATGCATATAATGCTATTGGAAATTCAGCACCATAAGTAAGGTTTGCATTCTGCTGTCGGGCTCCCAGAATTATCCTGGTTTCTGTAATGTAGAGTATTTCCAGAGGATGCTGGCGTCCTAACACACTTTCTACGTCTTTATCTGTTTCTGTAAGGTATCTGACGCCGGGAAGTAGCATGGTAGTTCTGAATATTTCAAAAGGTGAAAGGACCGGGCTGTCAGATCTGAGTGCACAGATGGTATGTACGCCATGATTGGGTGAATCTGCCAGTGGAATGAAGCATTCGCTGTGATGGTCAGCGGCATCTCCATACAGCAGAGACAGTTCAGAGGTAAACACATCATCTCGGGTAATGCCGGCTTCAAAAGGAAAGAAGTTTCTTGCCGGAAGTGCATGTTCGGGAAGGTACAGAATCCGCTTTGTAAGTTCCAGTGCTTCCAGAGCCGGCGAATGAGGCTTAAAAGTGATAAATTCCAGATCTGCAACCTGAAAAAACTGTTCTCTTGCCAGTTCTGTCTGCGATTTTGAAAAATGCAGCCAGGTATAAGGATTGAACAGCGGGTACCCATCTGCTGATTCACAGAGAATGGCCGCTGCCGGGTTTTGTTTTCCGCCGTAGTACAGTTTTCCGGATAGATGACTTTCTGTGGACGATGCCGTATCACTTTGTTTGTAAATGGCCGGTGAAATGACAAATGCTGTTCCCTGGGCAACACGCTGTGCTTTACTTGAAAAGAACATGCCCCGGCCACCGTAAAAGAAAAAAACGGCGGCATCGGTTCCCAAAATAGGAGCGAATACTTCGTGGGGAATTACTTGCTGGGGCACAAAAAGAATGTTTCCGGCATGTATGGTTGCTTTTCCCTGAGGAATAAAAATCCGCTCTTTTGAACCTTTTGCCTGAATAATCCAGGGGGATGTTCCTTTTCCGGCTGCCTCCAGTACAACTTCCCGTTCAATCTGACTCAGTTTATCATTCATGTGTTAGTTCCTCAAAGGAAACCTGCTGAACTTTGAACTGATTATCAGCTGCTTTCTGCGGATCTAGATAAATTCGGAAAATCCATCGGCGTGGGGGAGCTATGGCGAGAACCGGAATTTCGTATACACCGTCATCTCCAATAAACGGCCTTCCCGTAATGAAGTCAGAGAATGTATCCGGTATCTGGCTGAGCTGATACTGGGCTACTACAGCCGCAAATGCAAATGAAGGATCAAAGACAGATGAAGGAACCGTGCCTCCCTTTATTGCCGTAAGAAATGATGACAGTGACGATTGTATCGGTGGCGTTATGGCAGACGTATCAAGACTTCCGAAACCTTCAATTTCCGGATAAACCATGGTTGTTTTGGGCCCGAATGAAAGAGAAAGCTGTTCGTTGAATATATCCTTTGGAACTGTTCTATTTTGAGTGTCTTCCGAATTTTGAAAAGTATCGGTCCATATAATGTTTTCTGCATGGGTCAGTGCTTCATGTCTGATGGTATCGGTCTCTGACAGATTGTAATGCATGGCAGAACTGTTGTTACAGGAGACGACCAGTAGGGAAAATGCAGATAAAAGTATTGAAATGGGCAGCTTTTTTTTCATTGTTAGTAAAACTTTATCACAATCCATAGAATCAAACAACGATTGACCCTCTTGTGAAAAAAAATTGTTATTCCCAAAAATTTGTGACTATAATAATACGTGAAATATATTGTGCATAAGTCATTTTTTGGAGGCCGTAATGAACGTTCATAATATAATGGAAGAACAGGTAATGGATCGTGTTACCCGGTTGTACGATCAGGTTCTGCAGACAAATGCTTCGTGGTTAACCTGTTCCTGCGAACATTGTCAGCTGGATACACTCAGTTATGTACTCAACAGAGTTCCACCAAAATATGTCGTTTCCGGTCGTGGGTTGACTCATTCTGTTGCTGCGGAAGATAAACAGCTGGTTGCTGATATTGATAAACTGATTCTCGAAGGTATGCATGCGGTAAGTTCTGTACGCCGTCCTTATCATGGTCAGAAAGGCCTTACACAAAACACCGAATCTCCGGTATTCAATTTCCCCACCGTTATTGGGAACGTTTTTGACGGGCTTTCTTTTGAGCCTGTCAGCAACGCCTGTGTAACATTACTTTGTGATGGTCTTCCGGTTGATATGGTTGATTACACCTGGTCTAACCCCTGTTCAACTACAGCACTGACTAACGGTGCCTTTACTTTCTGGGCAAAACCACAGCCGTCTGAAAAAGAAGGTGAGAGTAAAGTATTTAAGTTTACCCTTGTTGTAACTGCTCCAGGCAGGGAAAAACTTGTCTACCTTTTTGATGTTCCTGTTGTGTCTGAAAAGAGCGTTCGCGAACTTAACTCAAACTTTAGTGTAAAGATTCCAGATCTGGTAATGTTTGCACCAGGAGAAGAGTAATAAATATTTCTCCTGTACTGCTTGACGGACTCTATCCTTTTTGCTATAGTCACTCTTGCAAAACATGGTGCCTGTAGTTCAGGGGTAGAGCGCCAGATTGTGGATCTGGTTGTCGAGGGTTCAAATCCCTCCAGGCACCCTAGCCGCAAGGCTGATATAACCGAAAGGTTGTGAAAATTAAGAGACAGAACTTCGGTTCTGTTTTTTTTTACTCGGGTAGAATTGGTAATGCCGTTCTACGGGAAAAATGCGACTGTAGCTCAGCTGGATAGAGCGTCGGACTTCGAATCCGCAGGTCGCACGTTCGAATCGTGTCAGTCGCGTACATAATAAAGCCGCAGAATCTTGAAATCATCAGGAACTGCGGCTTTTTTTATGGACAAATCCCTTTATCTCCAGACCGTTTACGCAAATTACTTACTTCTTTGGTTCTGCATTGTGTAAAGAATGCGTTATTTCTTTCCGTCACGGCTTTCGTAATCTACGGTGCCGTCGCTGTTAAAGAAGTCTTCTACACTGATGGTAGGGTTACCCTCCTGCTTACGGGCAAAAATCTGTTTGTGCAGTTCAATCAAATCTTTCCGCTCCTGGATAAAGCGGGGGTCGTGATCAAGACCTACGTAGCGGGCAGGAATTTTTTCAAGAACTTCGATTTCTGCCTGCAGCAGCTGTACGTTATAGGTATGGTTTCCTTTCTTTTCCTTGCTGTAGGTGCCGTCGCCCATAAAGGCATAGTCGCCGTACACCAGACACAAACAGCCTTTGGCGTGGCTTGATGGCAGCGGCATAATGGTAACGTTGCCGAATGTGGTATCGGAAGAAATAACCGTGCCTTTCCAGGTATAGCGTCTGGTGTAGCTGGAAACATACAGGTTGTCCCAGGTAACGTGGCGAAGGTTCCAGGTGTGGTCAGGGTGAAAGTGAGAAATAACGATATTCTTTTTGCCTTCGATGGCGTTAATAGCTTCAGCAGCTTTTTTTGTCATACCGGTGTCAAAAATCCAGGTGATATCGCCATCTTTAATGAAGATGACTTCACAGGATATGGGATTCCGTTGTGACGGCAGGTATGAAATGGTGTCAGTAAGGGTAATCAGTTTGCTCATACTCTGACTATAGCAGAAATCGGCAGGTAATCATATGGCATATGCAGCAGATTGCATATGCCATACGGTATATCAGGCAGATTTCTGGTAGTCTTCATAAACTTCAACCTCTACCGTACGGGTTCGTACAATGTCTTCTACGTTTACGTTGAAGATTGTAGCAAGAACCAGCAGGTTGTCGATTGAAGGCATGTTTTTTCCGGTTTCCCAGTTGTAAATAGCCTGGGGATTGGGAAAACTGAACAAAGCCTGCAATGTGCGTACAGAAATACCTGCAGCTTTGCGGAGGTTTTTAATCTGAAGGCCGGTAGCTTCTAAGTCTAATACTGGTTTATAAAATGTTGATGTCATCGTGTGCTTCTCCAATTTAGTAATTGTTTAGAAAGCACCGAATCAGTTCAGGAAGGCTTTCTAAACGTCAAAAGTTGTTGATAATGGAATTAGTGATGAATGCAGGGAACCAGACAATGCCGGTGGTCTGCATGTAGACATTCGCGCTTGCTGCGGGACGGGTCTTGGTTGCGACAGTCGCAGAGACTACGATTTTCTCCATTCTTTAGACGTTCTCCTTTGAGCTTTCGTGCTGCTGCACCAGCTCCGTGATGTGATACTTTTACTGTAACACAATCGGACTTCTTTGTCATTAAAGCCACGCTTTAATTTTCGTAACTTTATCATCTCTTCCATAATTATTTTCTGTTATTTCTGTTTTTGCGTGCTATCATCTTTAATATGAAAAGAATCTTAAATATTCTGAAATATTTTTTTCTTTTAGCATTTCTTTTCTCAACGGGAACCAGTAGTATGGCATATCTGTCTGCCCAGACATTTACCCGGGAAGAACAGGCATATATTAAAAACGCAAGGTCTGTTTCTTTAGGTTTTATTCCAGATCGTGCTCCGTATTCCTATATCGCTGAAGATGGCTCTCCTGCCGGTGTCAGTGTCGATATTATGAAACTGATCAGCCAGATGTCTGGACTTTCCTTTACCTATGAAATAATGCCACCTCAGGCAAAGACAGTAGAATACCTTGCTGAAAACGCTGATACACTGGTTGTAGGAGTTCTTGCCGATAATCCGTTGCTGCAGACTTCGCAGTACTGTATGAGTGAGCCGTTTTTTTCAGATTCTGTTTCGCTTGCGGCCTTAAGAACCCGGAACTTTGATGGTCCGATTTTTGAAACCAGTTACACCGTTGTTATTCCCAGAACTTATGTTGCACTGGAAGAATACATAAAAAAACAGTATCCGTCTTTTCATATCATCTACTGTTCTAAGATTTCAGAAGGTCTTGGCCTGGTACTCAGGGGAAAAGCTGATTTTATGGCGCAGAACATGACGACACTTCTACATGAACTGCAGCAGCCAAAATACTACCGGCTATGTCTTCTTCCCTCTATTTTCATGGATGAACGGATGGGCATTGTGGGCAATTCATCTGCTGATACCAGTCGGGTTATGGACATTATTAATAAATGTCTTGCAGCCATGGATAAAACCGTTGTGTCAGAAATCGTTCTTGAGAATACCATTGCAGTATCGTACCGGGTGCATTTTACAGATGTACTGTATCTGTACCGGATTGAAATAATTATTGCCGCAGCGTTCCTGATAATTTTTGTGTTCCTGTTCATTTCTCATCTGTATCAGAAAGATCATTACTATTCTGAAATAGCAGATATGAATACCAAGCTGACTTTTGCCATGGAACAGGCAAGCGAGGCTGCAATGGCAAAAAGCCGGTTTCTGCTGCGCATAAGTCATGATATCAGGACACCTATGAATGCCATTGCAGGCAGTGCGGACCTTATGGAAATAATGGAACGGCGTAATGATGCCACTTTGCAGGACCGTCTGGAAACCATAGAACGTATCAGAACAGCCACCTTTTCAATGGAAAAACTGGTGGATGATGTCATTAACCGGGCAACTTTTCTTGAAGGTCCGCTGGAACTGCATGAAGAAGAATTTGAACTGGAATCCCGGATTAAGGCTGCCTGCGATGAACTGCAGATGGTCGTAAGCGGCCGTGTTAACTGGATTTCTTCTAAGGTTGAGAGCGATTTGGATATTACGGTTTCCGGGGACGCTGGACGATTAAGCGAACTGATGGAATTGCTGGTGGAATGGATTGTCTGTCAGCAGTATCCATTGCGCAGTCTGTTTTTATCTGCCCGGGGACATTCTCTGGATGAAGGCCGGATCTTTACCCAAATTACCGTATCACTTGTTTCTGCACATCCGATTGATATGCTTGAAGAAAATGATTCCCGAAGACTTCAGATTACAAATCTTGTTGATGTATTGGGCGGAGCTGTTTCCTTTGAACTGCATAACGAAATCTGTATTGATGTGTCAGTAACGATTCCGTTTGCATTACCTGGGTATGGATCTAACTATGACCGGCAGTCAGATTCTGATGCCATGACGGAACTTATGTCATTCCATGGTTCCCGTCCATTACGGATTCTTGTGGTCGATGACAATGAAGTTAATGTACTTCTTGCCCGGAATATCCTGAAAGTATGCGGTATTCAAAGTGATGCTGTGTATAATGGCCGTGACGGCTGTACCAAATTTGAATCTTCTGCACCGGGAACCTATCAGGCTATCCTTATGGATATCCGTATGCCTGTTATGAACGGAAATGACGCCACCCGGGCTATCCGTCGCAGCAATCATCCTGATGGCCACACCATTCCAATTTATGCATTCTCGGCAAATTACGCTTCTTCTGATATTGCAGCGTCCATAAATGCCGGCGTAAACGGCTATCTGCGTAAGCCTCTTGAAGTTCAGAAACTGGTTCAGATGCTTAACGCCTTATAAAAAAGGTACTTGCATAACATTGAATCGATTCTTACACTGACTTCATGGCAGACAATAATCTTCATACTGCAGTAAGCGCCGGCCCCGTTGCTCCTTTGTGGACCAGAAACTTTACCATCATTACCCTGGGTACTGTTGTTTCTCTTATGGGAAATACTCTGGTTGGGTTTGCAATGGCCTTAAAAGTTCTGGATTATACCGGAAGCGCACTGTATTACAGTATTTTTCTTGTCTGCGATACGCTGCCGTCTCTTGTTCTTCCCAGCCTTGTTGGCCCTATCGTAGACCGTTTTTCCCGCCGCAGGATGATATATCTTCTGGACTTCTTTGCTACCGGTTTCTATAGTCTTCTTGCGCTTCTTTCATGGCTTGATGTATTGCCGTTTCCCATTCTCATCTGTTTTGTGCTGGTCATGGGATCAATCCGCAGTGTGTACAATGTTGCATACCAGAGTTTTTATCCGCTTTTGATTTCCGAAGGGAACTTTACCAAGGCGTATTCCATAAGCAGTACTATTGAGTCTCTTTCTTCGTTTATTGTTCCTGTAGCTGCGTTTTTCTACAACACCATGGGTATTACCATGATTTTCCTGGTAAACGCCGTGTGCTTCCTTCTGGCTGCAATTTTTGAAATTCAGATTAAAGTTGATGAATCTCATGTTCACACAGCCCAGAACCGTTCATTCGGTGTGTCTGAGTATAAGCGGACATTTGTGGAAGGTATTGAGTATCTTAAGCAGGAACCGGGGCTTATGGGCGTTACTGCCTATTTTACGGCCAATGCAGTGTTGATGGCAGCCTATTCGGTTATCTGTCTGCCATATTTCAAGGGTCTGCAGTCTGGCGGTGAATATCTGTATGTTCTGATCATGGGATCTAACGTCTTGGGACGGCTTATCGGAGGTGTATTTCACTACAAGCATAAGTTTGTTCCGAGCCACAAATTTACTATTGCCATTTTTGTGTACTGTTTTACCAGCCTGGTAGATGGCGTTATTCTATACCTTCCGACAGTGTACTTTATGTGTATCCTGATGTTTGTAAATGGTCTTCTTGGCGTTACCAGCTATAATATCCGTATTTCTTCAACTCAAAGTTATGTACCGTCAGAAAAAAAAGGCCGGTTCAATGGTATTTTCCTGATGCTCTGTACCATGGGTAGTGTAACAGGACAGCTATTGTGCGGTGTACTGGCAGATACCTTTGATAAACGGAAGGTTATGGTGGGATTCAGTCTGTTCAGCTTTACCTGTGTCTGGATTTTTATTTACCGGAGCAGGGAAAGCATCAAGAAGATTTATAATCGCCAGGTATGAAATATGTAATTTTATGCAAAAAATACGCTGAATATTGCATAAAGTTGCATAAATCAGTATAGTGTTTTCATCGATAGAAACACAAGGATACGTGTCATGAAAGAAATTTCAAAACTTCTTGAATCACGCGATGGTATTCGCGTTCTTGATGCAACCCTCCGCGACGGTGGGCTGGTGAATAATTTTGCGTTCTCTGAAGAATTTGTAAGAGCATTGTATGAAACCAACGTAAAAGCTGGTGTTGATTATATGGAATTTGGCTATAAAGCCGATAAAGATCAGTTTAACCCCAAGGATTTTGGTAAGTGGAAGTTCTCTGATGACGACGATATTTACCGCATTGTTGGCGAAAACGATACCAGCCTGAAAATTGCCGTTATGGCTGACGTAGGTCGTACTAATTTCAAGCATGATATCAGACCACGGACTGACAGCCCCGTTGATATGGTTCGTGTTGCAACCTACCTGCATCAGATGCCGGGTGCTGTTGAAATGATTGAGTATGCTCATAATCAGGGCTATGAAACCAGCTGTAATATTATGGCTATTTCAGGTGCTCAAAGCGAAGATATTATTGCAGCTCTTGAAATTCTGGGTAAAACACCGGTAGATGTAATCTACATTGTTGACAGTTATGGTGCTCTGTATCCTGAACAGATTCAGCGTGTATGTGACGTATATAAAAGCGTTGCTGATAAATACGGAAAGAAACTGGGTATTCATGCCCACGACAACCAGAAACTGGCTTTTGCCAACACTATTGAAGCTGTTGGTGACGGGGTAGATTATCTTGATGCTACCTATAATGCTATGGGCCGTGGTGCCGGTAACTGTGCCATGGAACTGCTTCTGGGATTCCTGAAAAACCCGAAATATCAGGAACGGTATGCGTTTAAGTTTGTTGAAGACTATATGACTTCTCTGAAAGAAAACGGGGTAGTATGGGGATATGACCTGCAGTACCTGGTTACCGGTCTTATGAACCAGCACCCAAGAACTGCCATTCAGTTTACCAAAGATGGCCGTAAAGATTACGCCCAGTTCTATCAGGAAATTATGCTTCTAGACTGAGACGCCAGCTATCAGTCTAGAAGACAGCTTCTGGATTAAAAAAGGTCATTCCGAACTTGATTCGGAATCTCTAAGTAAACCAGCGAAGATGCTGAAACAAGTTCAGCATGACAGTTGGTGACCTGTTAGACTGAGACGTCAGCTATCAGCAGGTCAGGAAGCAGGCCTTGCCGGTGTGCATCATCCACTCGTTGTGTTTGTTGTATTCCTCTTCGGTGGTGCATACCCAGGCAAAGCGTGTTCTGAGGCCGGCTGCTTTTTCAGGTTCCGGCGCATAGCCATCAGTAAAAATAATGCAGCCATCGTAAACCGGGTGCTGTGCACAATAATCAAACACTGTCTGAAAACTGGTACCGCCACGCCCGGTTACGGTGTAACTTTTCTGTGCCTTCCTGAATGTTTCGGGCTTGTCTTTTATAGCGCAATCAAAATACAGAACCTCAATTTCTTTAATCCCGTATTTAAAAATTTTATTGATTACGCCAAAAAAGTTTTCCAATTCGAGGTCGCTTACCGAGTCTGACGTATCAATGGCAATAAGCAGCCGGGTGGTAAAATCAAACTTTGATCCCATGTACTCAAATCCATACCGGCGGGATGGCTTATACCGGGTAAGCATCCGTTTGTCAGAAATAATAGAGGCACGGAATGACTTTAATACCTGCCGGTAATCAATGCGTGCTTTCAGGGAAGCGATAATCTGTTCCTGTATGTTTTTGGGTACAGTGCCCCAATCTTTTCCGGATGACTGCCACTGGGTAATCAGATTGTTAATCGTTTCCGTCATCAGGGTATCTTCATCCCACAATCCGGCACCGCTTAAAGCATTCTGTTCATCCTGCGAAATTGTTTTTTCATTGTCCTTTTTTTCGTCAGTGCCAGTTTCCATGGACTTGCCTGCTTCGTCTGATTGGCCGGATTTGCTTTCATCACCTGAACCACCAGAAGTACCTGAACTGCCTGAGTCTTCTGATTTATTTTTATCTTTTTCTCCGTCAGACCCTCCGGATGTTCCAGAATCTCCAGGTTTGCCATCTTCTATGGATTTGCCGGATCCGTCTGATTGGCTGGATTTGCTTTCATCACCTGAACCACCAGAACTATCAGAACCACCTGATTTTTTCTCATCATCCTGATTTGAAAGCAGTGCCACTGATGCTGAAGATACGGATATTTCTGTGTTGTCCAGAAGATGGAAGTAATAGTACTCAAAATGCTGGTCACCAGGCAGTTGAGTCATCTTCAGGTCTTTTGGATTCTGTTCAATGGTCAGGTTACTGGCAAAATAAGCCAGGGGGCCCAAAAAAGGCTCAGGCTTCCTCTGGTAGGGATGCTTCAGGAGAATGCGGATCAGTTCCCGTTTATACAACCGGGTAACTTCACTCTTCGGCTGGTCTTTCAGCAGTTTTGGATTGTATTCAATGACCATTTTGCCGCTTCGGAACGGAACAGTCATGGAACTGTTAGCCCGCATGGTATGGGTGCAGGACACCTGAAAGAGAAGTGGTTCTGTTAAGAATAAATCGGTGTTTATTTCAGAAAACACGTACTTGTCCTTGTGGTATTACAGGTCTTTTACAAAAGAAATGCAGTCTGCAATGATTTTTGGCGAATATTTGCCAATCCAGCCCAGTGCTTTGGGGTAGGTCATATCAGTAAAGTTTGCAGCAAACTGTGCCATAGCTTCTTTTTGAGGCTTAAGGAAATCAACGTACAGCTGCAGGTTGTCGCCTGCATTTTCCGGTGGAGTTTCGGTTTCCAGAAAACGGAAAATTGAGTCATTTACAACAGCCAGTTTTGGAACGTCGTAGGTAGAAAGGGTTTTCTTTACCTTGCTGAAATTAGCAAGAATTTCCTGTGCCGAAATAATGTTGTTGTCTGAAATGTACAGCCAGAAACGGGATGCAGCCTTTGCGCCGACAATACCGGCAACTGCTTTCTGATACAGTGCGGTTGGAGTGTGCATTGAGCTGATGATGAGGGAAACCCGTTCCCATCCGCGGCGGTCGGCAGATTTTTCAAGGCTTCCATCGGTTACGGCATCACTGGCGGCATCAAGTTCCTGGGGATGTTCAGAGATGAAGTCGATTACTTTCTGGTTGATGCCTTTCTTAGCGGCCCACAGAAGCCACTCATTTACTGACGGCTGAAAACGGTACACGTTGAAACGGGAAACCAGTGCCGGGTCCAGATCTGTAAGCTGGTATTCGTCACCTTCGTTTACGGCAGAAATGACACGGCTGCCTTCCGGAAGACTGCGGCCTGCGATGGTTCTGTTCAGAGCCAGATCCATAATGGCCTGAAGAACTTCCGGGCGTGCACGGTTCAGTTCATCAAGGAACAGAACTACCGGCTGATTGTCTTTAGGAAACCAGTAGGGCGGCAGAAAACGGGTCTGACCTTCCTGGGCATCACGGTCTGGAAGACCAATCAGGTCTCCCGGGTCGCTCATCTGGCCCAGAAACAGCGGTACAACTTTCAGACCTTTTTGGGTGAAATAGTTGGTAAGGATTTGAGACTTTCCGATACCGTGGCGGCCGGAAAGCATGATATTTTCACTTGCCGGGGTAATATCCAGCAGTTCATACAGTTCATTGGTGTTAATTACGATAGCCATACGTATAGTATAGGACGATTTGCTGCATGCGTTCTAGAATGGAATACTGTTTTTGCTGAAAATTTTATCACTCTATCCGCGTAAGAGCCAAAACTCAGAACATCCACTTGTGGCATATTTGATAACCGCGTAAGCAGGTTCGGCACGGTTGAACTATTTGAGCTTGCTCAACCGTGAAACCGTGCCGGTTCTGCTGAGAGCGGTTATCAAAAAAACTGCAGTTTACTTGTTCTGGGGTTTGCGCTCGTTGATCCAGCGGGCCAGATATACGAACGGCGTATCTGCCAGAGAAGTGGCGATATAAATTACGTAGGTTGCCATGCTGATACTCCAAAGTGTTGGAATATCGTAGGTGCCCCAGAATGCCAGAAAGTTGAACAGCACTGCATTGAAGAACTGGCTGATCAGGGTAGACCCGTTGTTGCGGAGCCACAGAAAGCCGCGGCTGTTACCGGTTTTTGTGCTGGTAAGGTTCCACCAGAAGTGGTACAGCTGAACGTCTAAGAGCTGAACGACAACGTATACTGAAAGGCTGGCGAAAATCAGGCGAGGAGTGTTGCTGAAAATGGTCTGGATTGCAGGGAATGCAAAGTCGTTTTCGTTGGGGGTGTACAGAAGCCAGGTCTGGCTGATGAGCATGAATGCCAGAGATGCTGCAATACCCAGATACACGGTGGACTGTGCTTCTTTCTTGCCGTACAACTCACTGGCAATATCGGTTACCAGGAATGTGGAAGCAAAAAGAACGTTGCCTAAGGTCATTTCCATGCCGAATGCGTTTACCAGAATCAGAACTTCGATGTTGGCAGTGATGGTGGCTAAAACGGTCCAGAGGTGCAGGCCTTTCTGGCGGAAGATGGCGAATACAACCATAAGCAGGCCGTATACAAGAACGAGTGACCCCAGAATCAGGGCTTCGTTTGAGAGGTGTAACATATGTGTCTCCTAGTTTTGTTTTACGACAGGATGGTCACGAACTGTCGGAGGCTCATCTTAGCCGGATTAGGACGTTGTGTAAATGGGGGAACATTGGGAATTTGCAGATACTTACAGTTGCCTTTGGATAACTTTTGGAGAATGAACACTTATATCATCATTTTCTTCAACATTTAATGCAACAACGCCAGATTCTATATATCTTGTGATTTTTGCTTTTGCAAGATAATAAAAATCTGCATTGAATGCTTTTCTTGGAACAAAATCATTTTCTCCATAAAGCTGATTAAGTTTTTCTTTTAATGATTCTTTTGAAACCAGTTCAATTGATTCGATTTCTGCTTCCCATGGTTCAAGATGCTGAAATTTATAACCAAACTCAACTTTGCAATCTGTAATATCTGTAGTTGTTACTCTCAGATATTTAGCTTTATTTGTTTCTTTATGAATTGTATAGACTTTTCCATTTTTTATGGCATAGAAGTAAAAATAGAATTCAAAGGACTGGCTGCTCTCAAAATCTTTCAAAGATGATGGAATGTGGCTGTCCTTCTGTAAAAAAGTTAAATATTCATTCCTGATAAATCCGACCATTTGGTAATCGACTGTTGAAGATTCTGCAATTTTAGTGGCATTATTTTCTGATGGGGATTGGATAACCATGTTTTCAAAGTAGTCTTTACGATACTGGCGGGTGGATTGATTTCTTTTAAATTCGATTATGTCCGAAATAAAGGTTTTTAATGATTCTGTACCAGCATCATTTTTGTCTCCAGGTCTGATAGCAAATGCACCAACACCAGGAAGAATTTCATCATAAACTTTGAATTCGAATTCTTTATTTTTTGAAGTTCCAGGATACAGAACGTAACTACCGATTGTTTTACGGATGGCATCATTATACGTGTGCATTTTAAGAAGATCGCCACGATTATAAGTGTTTATTGTTTCAGCTTTCTTCTGTTCAGAAAAATCATCTGAATCTAAATTTTCTTTACCAAATAAAGCTGTAATATCTGTTACCCGATATTTTGCATCAAAATGAATAAAAGAAACTTCACCAAGTTTTATGGCCTGATGTTCTTTGTATGTAGCAGGGAAAATAGCCAATGTATAATCCGGCCGGAAATCTCTGGAATATGAACCTTGATAATCTGTTCCTTCAAAATCTTTTTTACCGAATGTTCTGTTATAGTAGAATTTTATGCGTAACTTTTTATCTTTTGTAAGTGCTGAAAAATAGCTGGTTTTTCCTTCTCTTAATGAAACAAGCAATCCATTTTCTTTTGTGAACATTCTATCTTTTTTGTTATCATCAGAAAGGTCAAATTCAATTTCCGCACCAATTTCTTTTAGGATTTCCATGAATTTAAAGACAAGCCAATATTCGTATAAAAGAGCAATATTTCTAGCCTGTCCTTGATAAATATCATTTTCACCTTTCCAATCGAGTTGCTTTGCTAAATCCAGCATGTTGAAGGCATTGAAAACTTGGGAATAACCTTCTCGTTTTTGGAGAACCTGATTGTTTACAGGCATGGAAGTCAAATCCTGAACATCATCAAAAAAAGAATCCGTTAAATAAAGCTCCAGATTTTCTTTTATATATTTTGCTTCATCTTTGTAGGTAAGATTTTTATCACCAAGAAATTCGATCACTTCGTCACATACTTCCATAAATGAATTAAATGCAAATTTCAGAAAACGATTTGCAGGTGTGTCCAGAGAATCATACTTTCTTGTTGTAGTTATGTATTCTGGGGAATAAGAATCATCATCTGTTTTAATCCAGTTTCGGGAATTGGCAAAAGGATTTGAGAAAAACTTTTTGCCAACAGATGCCGTTCCAAATGGTTTGAGTTCATCTTCTGAAACCAAAAGTGAATCTGGATTGCTTTTTATGCTATGGAAAAATGACTCAATATTGTCATTGTTGCAAAAAGTTCTGATGAAAATGAATTTTTCCAAAGGTGTTCTGGCTGATTCATTATTGTCTTTAAATGAAAGATTTGTTGGGCTGGAATAGTCAAGTAAAAGAGCCGAACATTTC
>JAZLGC010000071.1:0-2753 GCA_045616125.1 Treponemataceae bacterium
TTCTTGATACTCTGTAAGAGGTAAAACACGATGAAATCAATTAAAAAACTGATCATGTTGTTTGCGGTCATTTCTCTGGTAGGCATGGCTGCCAGCTGTACATCGGCAAAAAAACTGCCGGTTAAGACACTGACTATTACAAAGGCAGACGGGACCACAGTTTCTGTCTCTGCTGAAATTGCAGATAACGATGAAACTCGTATGCGCGGGTTTATGGAACGAGAAACAATTCCGGATGGAACGGGCATGCTCTTTGTGTTTCAGATTGATCAGGTTCTGTCATTCTGGATGAAAAACACACCGCATCCCCTTTCCATTGCCTATATAGACAGAAACGGCAGAATCCGGAACCTGTACGATATGACACCATTCAGTCTGGCATCCGTGCAGAGTACTGTTTCCTGCCGTTACGCTCTTGAAGTTCCCCAGGGCTGGTTCGATACAGTGGGAATCGCCGTGGGAGATACGCTTAGTTTAGACTTCCAATGATTCAAGACCTGCAAGTGCAATACGGTCATCAGGATCAAATTCCAGAACGATATTGAAGTACTTGCGGGCGCTTTCATAATCACCCTGTTCTTTTGCCAGAAATGCCAGATTAGACATGATTTTGGTGTTTTCCGGTTCGATAGCCATTGCCTTCATCAGGTTGCCGGTGGCTTCTTCAAACTCACCCAGTTCACGGTTACAGATAGCAATTTCATTGTAGGTATCAACATGATCTTTATTCAGTGTAAGAACCTGCTGGAATGCTGCTTTTGCATCCTGCCACCGGCCAAGACGGCGCAGGGCCCAACCCAAAAGGAACCAGCCGTTCCATACACTGCTGTTTTTCTGAAGAAATTCACGGATAGGATCTAAAGCTTCTTCTTCTTTTTCCATCTGGATAAGGTCATAGGCCTGTTTGAAAAGTTCATCGTCCAGATTACGGGAACTGATGTCATCAATGATTTCCTGGGCACGCTGAATCTTGTATTCACCGTTTTCGCCAAGTTCTTCTTCCGGTACATCAACCATCAGAGCGATGTATGTTTCAAGACAGTCTTTTGCACGGCTGTAGTTACGCTGCTTGAGATAGAAGAATGCTGCATTAAAGAAGGCGTCCGGAACGGCAGGTTCTGCATCCATTACGATTTTGTAGTATCGGTGGGCATCTTCGTCATAGGCATCGGCATCTTCAATCAGATTAGACTTTCTGTAATAGTCTGCACGCTGATCAAGGAAAAGGGCTGTATTCAGCATAATGGCCATATCTTCCGGATCAAGACCGCGCAGAGCCATGAAAATTTCTTCTGCAATTTCAAAGTCTTCGTTACGGGCTTTAAGGATTGCAGCTTCAGTCAGTTCACGTTTCAAATCCGGGCGGGCAGTGGTAATGATGCTGCGGTAGTACTGGATATGCTGGTTTTCGCTATCGTATGCCAGAATGGTCAGAATACCGGCAAGAATCATTTCCTGGGTAAGCTGAGACATATCAAAGTTCTCGCGGTCGAAAGACCCGTTTGAATAGGGCAGCTGTACCGGGAGAGGAATGGTGGTATCAATGTGCATTGCATGATGAGAAAGAGTGAAATCTTCCGGCAGGTTGATGAATACAACCGAATCTAATGCTTTAGCGGCATCCATGGTTTGCTCCTTGCAAAGAGATAATGTGTTCTGTGATATGTAAAGAAAACAGAGGTTACTGGTTGTTCTGTTGGCCTGCAGCCATCTGAGCCAGCTGAGTTGCAGTCATATTTTCAATGTTCATCTGGCGGGCTTTCTGCACTGCAGCCTGTGCTGCTGCTTGAGCCTGTGCCTGAGCCTGCTGCTGGGCTGCAACCTGTGCCTGACGTGCCTTTAAGGCTGCCTGTGCCTGAGCCTGTTGTTGGGCCTGAGCTTGTGCCTGTTGCTGAGCCTGTGCCTGACTTGATGCTAGCTGATTCTTACGGATATTGGTTACATAACTGTTGATATGCAGTTTATATGCCATAGGAACCAGTGATTCATCATATTTAATGGAAAGAGCAACCAGATCCTTACGTCCCTGAACGGAATCCGCACTCATAACTGTTCCTTTTACGGCAATAGGTTCACGGCTGTCTTCAAATTCAAAGCGGATAACCGCTTCTTTGTCTTTAAGAAAGTTGGCCAGCCCCATAAGAATAACTTTTGCGCCGGAAAATGACAGGTCACGGATAATGCAGTGACGGGGAATGTTCTGTACAAAAACAACAGCTTCTTCTTTGGTAAGACCAAGAAGCCGTTTTGAATCTTCTGTAATGATGATACGTTCTTCACGGCGGCGGATAGCGTTGAAGTTTGCTTCTAGCAATTTGCCGATACTTTCTATTAAGTCATCTGGTGGACGCTGGGTAAATGACAGTGTAATGATTGCCAGATCCTGCGAGTTCATATATGGATTGATTTCCTGAACGCGGGTGTTTACAAAGAAACGGATAGGCTGGCCATCTGAATTGATGAAACAGAATCCCAGAGAGCAGGCAGCACCTTCCTGAGAAAGCTGGGTATATGCTCCCCCTTTGGTTCCAACGATAATGCGTGCTGACTGCAGAGATGTAGAGTTGATGATGCAAGGCCACTGAGAACCGGTGCATTTTACATATATTTGACGGGGATCCATGTTCAGAGTACGAATTACTTCTTTAGAGAAGGTAATTTCTGTATCCCGGTACAAGTCATAATAGCGGGTAATCTGTTGACTGGTAATTACTGCCATAGACTGAATGTTACATAGTTTTTGCTTTGAGGTC
>JAZLGC010000072.1:0-35189 GCA_045616125.1 Treponemataceae bacterium
GGCGGCATTCTTCTGTTGCATATTTACAACGGTCTGCAAAACGGCAGCCAGCCGGTGGATGCTTCAGGTTTGGTGGAGTTCCAGGCAGGGCAGTCAGTTTTACGTTACGGGTACCGCTTTCCGGTACGATGATTGATCCCATAAGAGCCTTAGAGTAGGGGTGAACAGGATCAAATACCATTTCTTTTGCACTACCGCCTTCAATAATCTGTCCGGCATACATAACCATAATGTCATCGGTTACGTTGTACAGCAGTGGAAGCTCGTGGGTAATGAAGATCATAGATTTTACCATGCCTTTTTCAAGCATACCGCGGAGCATGGCAATAACCATTTTCTGGCTGGTAACGTCCAGTGCTGAAGAAGGTTCGTCTGCAATAAGAACTTTTGGTGAAAGAATGGTTGAACAGGCAATAACGGTGCGCTGTTTCATACCTCCGGAAAGTTCTACAGCATGACGGTCAAGAACTTCTGGAGGAAGTCCCAGTACATGGAACCGTTCTTCTGCCATTTCACGGATTTCTTTCTTGTCTTTTTTCGGATCATGAGCATGAATTACGTCGGTAATAAAGCTGATAATCTTCTGGGTTGGGTTCAGGGCATTCATTGCAGCCTGTGGAATATACGCAATTTCTGTACCCAGAATTGATTTGCGTACTTCGTCAGGATCCATACCGCTGATATTGGTACCGTCAACGATAATGTCACCACTCTGATAGTGCAGTGGAGCAAAGTAGTATCCCATAAGGCTTAAGGCCAGGGTAGATTTACCACAACCTGATTCACCGGCAATACCCAGTGATTTACCTTCTTCAATTTTCAGAGAAACATGGTCTACAGCGTATACGTCTTCTCCAAAACGGGTAATGTATTTTGTCGTGAGGTCATTAACCTCAAGCATTGTTTTAGCCATTTTCAGTTCCTCAATAATTAGTCACGCAGTGCAGGATTGAATACCTGGTCCATACCGGTGTTCATCAGGTTCAGTGAGAACGAGATAAGGGCAATGGTCAGTAGTACCGGGAAGTAAGCCCACCAGTAACCGTTCAGGTGTGCAGCGTACAGCATTGACCAGTTCATCATCAGACCGAGAGTTGGCCGTTCGGTGGTTTTTGGTCCCATACCCAGCATGGAAAGCTGAGCTTCAGCCAGAATGGCGCTTGAAATCTGCAGAATGAATGCCATTACAACGTAAGAAGCAATGTAGGGCAGAATGTCCTGCATCAGAATACGAAGCAGACTGTGTCCTGAAAGTTTTGACAGGTTTACGTGGTCGCGGTTACGCAGCGAAATTACCTGTGAGCGTACAGAACGGGTGGTCCAGGTCCATGAGGTAAGTCCGATTACCAGTGCTACAGTCATGGCACCGCGTTTTTCCTGGCCGATACTGTAGCTGATAAGCATCAGCAGTACGAAACCGGGAATAACGGTAAAGATGTTGGTAATAAAGAGGATGATGTCATCAACAATTCCGCCAACATAACCGGAAAGAAGACCAAGGGTCAGCCCGATGAGGGTAGCGATGGTTCCTGCAACAAGACCCATGAGAAGGGAAGTACCGCAGGCACTTACCAGTTCCTTCAGAACGTCACGGCCAAAGTTATCGGTACCCAGTGGCAAGTGAACGCTGTTGGCAACTTTCTTAACGTTTACGTAGTCTGTGGTGTTTACGGTGCGTACGGTTACCGGTTCACCTGATTCTGAATCAGGCTGGGTTACGGTCATGTCAGCAACACGCATGGCAACCAGCAGTTTGTTGTTCAGACGGTTGAAGTAGTTGCGTTTTGCTTTGGTGTATTCCAGAGTTTTTGCCGGATCATAATTTGCAAACCAGCCGGTAATAAGACCAGCTTCATCTTCCATATCAATCTGGTTTGAAGGAATTCCCTGATCCAGAAGATAGTTTGCGATACTTACTTTGTCTTCATCGCTCAATACGCTGGCAACACGGCGTTCATCGGCGCCAGGCAGTTTGAACGTTGTTGTTTCACTATTGATTGAGTCAAACAGGGATACGTATGTTCCCGGTGGCTGCATGGAGCCAAGACCAATCATTTCAAGAGGGCTTCCCGGATTGAACATGGGGTACACAATCATCATTACAATGATTACGGCCATGATGGAGAATCCCGTTACAAATTTACCTGAATGAAAAAGCTGTTTAATGGTGTTTCCCATGGTAATTCTCCTTAGTCAAACTGTGCTGCTTTTACACGTGGATCAATGAAACCGTAAACGATATCAATAATCAGGGTTGCCAGCAGTACCATAACGGTAATAATCAGGGTACAGGCAGAAAGCAGTGGATAGTCAGAACCGACTACGGCTTTCATCATTGCTGAACCCATGCCCGGGTAACTGAATACGGTTTCTGCAACAAGTGCACCACCAACCATGGTACCGATACTCAGTGCAAGACCGGTAATCTGTGGCAGCATGGCGTTGCGGAAAACGTAACGTACAATGGTGCTGTCCTTGATGCCCAGGAAACGGCTGTATTTAACATAGTCAGCATTCAATTCGTAAATAGACATTGAACGCATACCGATTGCCTGACCACCAACCATAATCAGTACGATTGACCAGAATGGCAGCTGATAGTGTGAAATGACAGAACTGATGAACTGCCATGAGAATTGGGGCAGTAAGTCGAAGGCATAACCTCCGGCTGTTGGTGCCCAATGCAGGCTGATAGCAAAGATAGAAAGCAGGATGATAGCCATACCGAATGCTGGAACACCAGAGATGAACAGCATGAGCGGCATCAGGACTTTATCAAATCCCTTGCGGATATATGCAGCAATAGCTCCAAGAATATTTCCCAGAATCCATCCTACGATGATTGCCGGGAACTGCAGACAGATGGTCCACCAGATGGAGCTGGCGATGATGTCAGAAACAGGACGGGGATACTGGGTAAATGATTTACCGAAATCTCCGTGGAGAGCGTTCTTAACAAAAGTAAAGAACTGCTGAATCATTGGTTTGTTTACTCCAAACTGTTCAGCATAAGAATCATACATAGCTTTTGCGGCGTTAGCGTCTGTAAGACCGCCTGCAGATTTAGAAACGATACCTGCAACCGGGTCGCCGGGCAGCAGGCGGGGCAGAACAAAGTTCAGGATTACAGCAACAATCAGTGTAATGAGAAACCAGAACAATTTTTTGCCAAAGTATTTTCGGTATCCTTTATTCATACCGAGTCCCCCTTTAGTTTTTTGTATTAAAAAGCAGCAGTGCAAAAAAAAGCACCGCCCGGCTTAGGGCTGAGCGGTGCTTATGTCAGCGGACCTTATTTAACCAGTTTCAGGTCGTAAAGGGCAGCAATACCGTAACCGTCAGTACAGTCAAGTGGTGGAATACCACGGCCGTCTTCACCGGTTGGGTAGTTGGTCCATACTGATTCGTTTACAGCATGGAATACAGAAGGACGATACATCAGAGCGAATGAAGGTACTTCAGACAGGTAGATTTCGTTAACTTCGGTATACAGAGCTTTCAGTTTAGCTTCATCAGTTTCGTGTGGAATCAGTTTGATGATTTCATCAGCACGGGCGTTCTTCCAGTTACCCCAGTTACCGTTCCAGTTGTTGTCCATACCAATCCATTCAGAAGACATGAATGAACGTACGCGACCCCATGGCTGAGATGGAGAAGAAGCTGGTGGGTTCCACATGAAGATGTCATAGTCTTTCTGGTTTGCAGAAGTCATGGTGGTCATGTAGGTGTTAGCTTCTGGGAACAGAGTGGTAATTTCAATACCAATCTTTTTACCTGCAGCAGCTACGATTTCCATAGAAGCCTGCCAGTCGGTCCATCCGTTAGGACATACAGCCTGGTACTGCATTTTTTTACCGTTGTATTCACGCCATCCGTCACCATCAGTATCTTTGATTCCTGCTTTATCCAGCAGAGCGTTAGCACCAGCAATGTCGTTTCCAACCCACTGGAGACCTTTTTTAGCGATAGCAGCCTGATCATACAGAGCCTGTTCACCGTCAGTTGGGTTCATGGTAGAACGTGGAACTGCAGCGAAGGTTGGAGACTGACCGGTCATTGCGTTAACGTTGATTGCATCGTAGTCAACTGCCATAGCAATTGCTTTACGTACGTTTACATTGTCAAGTCCTGGTGAAGCCATATTGAAGTAAGCAGTAGGCATGGTTACACACAGACCGTATGGTGGTTCATCATAGTAGGTAGAAATAGGCAGCCCCTGTTTTTCCCACATATCCTGAACGTTAGCCAGGAACTGCTGGTTAACATCGATCTGTCCTGCAGCAAATGCAACCTGAGAAGCAGCGTTGTCTGCATAGAATGCATGACCAATGTATTTAGGAGCTGGCAGTTTGCCCCACATTGATTTGTCCTGTCCCCAATAACTGTCGTCACGGATCAGGATAATGCGCTGGTCGTCATCGAAATAGCGTTTGTATGGACCTGAACCAACTGAGTCCAGAGCTTTATCCTGCTGCATGGCAAGAGCGTCACCGTTGGTGCGTGCTCTCAGGGTTTCAGTCCATGCTTTCTGGATGATGTAGGTACCAACGAGCCATTCTTTCATTACCAGTGGGTTGTTAGCCTGACCCTTTGCATTGAGTTTAGCTACGAAAGTAACGGTTTTGTTGTCTACAACTTTTACTTCAGAGATGTAGTCCATGTTTGCAAGACCACTTGAAGTTTTGATAGCCAGGTTGGTATCGAAGGTTTCTTTAACGTCAGCAGCAGTTACTGGAGTTCCGTCAGCCCATTTAGCAGCAGCTTTAATCTTAACGGTAACTTCTGTGTTTTTGGCGTTCCATACAGGTTCACCATCTGCCAGCAGAGGTTTCATGGTACCGGTGATAGGGTCCCACATATACAGGGTTTCAAATACCAGACAGCGTGATCCACCGGCATTTGCAGCAAATACCATACCGTTGTTTGAATCACCTGAGTAAGGGTTGTAGTTATTTACAGTTCCCCACTGCTGTCCACCGAAATACAGTGTTTCGTTACGTGGAATGGTTCCGCTTGGTGCAGCATCTGCTTTTGCAGCGGTTTTTCCACTGTCTTTGCTACCACCAGCAAATACTGGAAGGGCAGCAACCATTGCCAGTACCAGAAGTACTGCAACAATTCTGGAAGTTTTCTTCATAAAATTCCTCCTGAAAACTTTTATATATACCCGGCGATATACCGGGATATACCACAAACTTATATCCTCTTAACCGTTTCTCCTGGCATAAGCAGACAGGAAACTTCATGGCGCTGAGGCAGATAGGAACGGGGACTTTCTATTGCTTTCAAAAGTTCTCCCGCTGCCAGCTGACCGATTTTTTCTGCATCCTGGTGCACGGTGGTCAATCGTGGGGTAACCAGGTTACTGATCAGAAATCCATCGTACCCGGCAATGCTGATGTCATCCGGTACGCGGTATCCGGCCAGCTGTAATTCTTTCATGCCGCCAATGGCAGAAATATCATCTGCATACAGAATGCAGGTGGGCGGATCAGGCAGCTGCATCAGCTGTCTGGTAAACACTGCACCACTGAACATGTCGTTGTAACTGTCACCAACAACATATTCTTCCGGAATGGTCAGGCCCAGTTTTTCTGCTGCCTTGTAAAAAGCAGCAATCCTGAGCCGGGTAACGGGAACATCACTGCCATGAATAAAGGCAATTTTCCGGTGTCCCATGTCATACACGTAATTTACAAGATCACTGATACCCTGTTCGTTATTTGAAAGAACTGCACCGTTATTACCATGAAGATAATCAACTGTAACAATGGGAATACCGCAGTTAACCAGTTCCTGCAGGTCGTGGCGGTCCCACTGGGTATGTTCCACCAGAATGCCGTCAAAACCGCGGTACCGGGCGTGCTCCAGATAGCTCATGCCGGTAATCCCCATGGTTGGGCTTAAAAAGGTGGTATCATACCCTTTCTTTTCAATTACAGTACGAAAACTGGTAAGAATCTGTAAGAAGTATTCGTGCTGGATTCCCAGATTACTGCCTGATTCCAGAATAATGCCGATATTGTTGCTCTTACTCTTTTTCAGGGCCTGAGCAGCGGCACTGGGATAGTAACCCATTTCCTTGGCAGTATTCCGGATACGTTCAGCTGTCTGTATTCCGATATCAGGAGCGTTGTTCAGAGCTTTGCTTACCGATGCAACAGAAACACCACATTGTTCGGCAATCTGTTTGATGGTGATGCGGAGCACTGCTTCCTCCTGGTACTTTTTTCTTACGAACTTACTTAAACGTTTTCGCTGTATTTAAGTATCAGTCTGGTTTTTCGTATCGTCAAGCGACGATTTTAGACAGTTTATTCTAAGTAAATCGATTTACTATCCGATGATTTTAATATGAATTAGGTCGATATTGATAATTACTGTTAAAAGAAACGGATTAAAACGATTTCGTAACTTTCAAGCCGAATCTTATATCTGATATGCTACGAAACCGTTTTCGGTAAGCATCTGCAATTCCCCGTATCCGGCCTGTTTTGCGTGGTCCATGGCAATGTCAAATCCCCAGGTCAGGTTTGCTTTTTCATGGGCATCTGCCGATACAACTGCGGGTACATCAAGCTGGTTCAGCAGGGTAAGGAATTCCAGAGAAGGGTAGGGAGAATCGGTACAGCCACGTGCCATACCGCCTGTGTTGATTTCAACTACTACGCCGTGCTGTGCAATGGTTTTTGCAGTTTCTTTCAGTTCCCGCCGGTACCAGCCGTCGGTTTCATCAAAAAAGTGCAGTTCCTTGTTGCGCCGGCGAACCAGATCTGCATGGGCAAGAAAGGTAAAGTTACAGGTACTGATCATATCCCGTTCCCAGGCGAAGTATTCCTGCACAAAGGTCTTTGCATCGCCATGGAACACGGTTTTAATGCCTTCTGCAACTTCTGCTGTCGGGCCATCCACGGAACAGAACCGGGGAGAAGGACCGGATTCAGAAGGATTCGTTACAAAATGAACGCCACCAATCAGGTAATCTGGATTCAGTGATTCATACCGCGAAAAATCAGGTGCTGTCACATGGGGAATGTATTCTGCCTCAAAACCTTTCAGAATGGTCAGTTTTCCTGCGTATTCAGCTTTCAGTGCGGCAATTTCATCGCAGTAGGCCTGAAAGTCTCGTGCCGGCATATGCCAGTCGCTGCTGAATGGATACATACAGTGGGAACTGAATCCCAGATACTGCATACCCTTTTCAATGGCGGTCTGTGCAAGTTCACCAGGTGTGTTCTTTCCGTCGCAGAATGTGGAATGTGTATGAAAATTTCCCGAATATGCGTTCATGTTATTTCGAAATCCCGTTCTGTTTGTGGGCCAGCTCTTTCATCTCGTTTGCCATGAATTCAAACCGGGTAAATTCGGCACTCAGCCGGTTCAAAAGCTCATGTTCTTTCTGCAGGTCTTCTTCTTTACCGGCAGCTTCCAGTGCTTTAGCTACGGTATACAGGGTGTGGGAAGAAATTGAACCGGCAGAACCTGCTATGGCATGGGCTGTTCGGGTAATACCCTGGTGATTCTGGTCAAGCACAGACTGTTTACCCATCAGAAGCAGGGTACGTGTCTGGTCAATAAACTGCATGACTAGATCCCGTGCCAGTTCCGGCTTGTGATTAACCGTATCAAGAAAATCATCGTAGTCCCACAGCTGGGTAATAAGATTATCGTCTTCCGGTATTTCTTCCAGCTCTTCAATTTCTTCCGGTTCTTCAAACTCTATGGCACTCTTCCATTTTTCTAAAGCTTCACCAACGCTGGCTTTCTTAAACGGTTTTACCAGAATGTCATTCATGCCATGCTTTTTGTACAGCGCAAAATCAGATTCATCGGTATTTGCCGTGCAGGCAATAATAATACCTTTCCAATCGGTTTTGCGGATTTCGTCAGTTGCTTCAACACCGTTCATTTCAGGCATCTGAATATCCATGAAAATCAGGTCAGTTTCCGGGTGTGCTTTAAGCTGTTCAACGGCTTCGCGTCCATTATTGGCAGATACAACCGTGGCTCCAAATTTTTCAAGGAATGTTCTAAGCAGTTTCTGATTAACCGGGTGATCTTCAGCAATAAGCAGATGATACGGATACTGGGGCCCTTCTGCAGCGACTGGAGATGATGCAGTCTGGGAAGTTGCTGCCGGAGATGGAACTGGGGCCACTGACGGTGATGGAGTAGCGGATGCCGTCGGTGCGGCAGTTGCTTTCTGTACTTCTCCCTGCTTTGCCTCTTCCAGGTCCAGAGTGCTGGCGTTCAGTTCATTCAGTGCTTCTGTCAGCTTGCGGCGTTTAATCGGTTTGTATACATATCCGTTAAACCAGTCAAGCATTTTCATCTTTGCTTCGCCGCCCATCTGTCCTTCGGGAACCATCATATACAGACGTGAACTGTTAATGGATTTATCTGCATTAATCTCAGCAGACAGGCGCCATCCGTCCATCTTCGGCATAATCATGTCTATTAAAGCAATGGCGTAGGGCTTACCTTCGGCAGCAGCAGCGCGCATTTTTGCAAGACCGTCTTCGCCGCTTAATGCTGCGTCTACGTTCAGAGCTCCCAGTGCATGAAGTTTACCGGTAAGGCTTCTGATGGCCAATGGTGAGTCATCAATAATCAGGATACGGGTATCGTACGGAATGGTAAGTGGTACCGGAGTAGTATCATTTTCTGCTTTCTCAAAGCATCGTTCGCAGGGAACCTCAAACCAGAAACAGCTGCCCTGTCCTTCCGGATTATCGATAATACCAATTTCACCACCCATCAGGGTAACCAGATTTTTACAGATGGAAAGTCCCAGTCCGGTACCTCCATACTTTCTGGTGGTAGAGGCATCTGCCTGAACAAAGTCCTTGAAAATAGCGTCTTTTTTGTCATCAGCAACACCAATGCCGGAATCAAGTACTTCAAAGCGCATGGTGTCCTGTTTTTCTGCTGCCCGGGTAAGGCGCACGCATACGTAGCCGCTGGCGGTAAATTTCACGGCATTTTTTACCAGGTTAAGGATTACCTGCTGCAAACGGGTAGGATCTCCCCAAATACTGGTAGAAAGGGTGTAATCAATGTCGGTAAAGATTTCAAGGCCACGGTTGTGCGCCTCAATGCTCATAAGATCAACGGTTGTTTCGGCAACAACGGCAGGGTTCATGCCAATCCGTTCAACTTTAAACTGACCGCTCTGAATTTTAGAAAAGTCCAGCAGATCGTTGACCAGAGAAAGCAGAATATCAGCGCTGACGCCTACCTGACGTACATATTCAGCCTGCTCCGGATTCAGGGCAGTGTCGTCCATTAACTCCAGAGTACCGATAATGGTCTGGATTGGAGTTCGCAGTTCGTGAACAGCGTTTGCAAAAAAGGGATTTGCTAAGTTTGTGTCTGCCATACCGGCCTCCTGCATTACAGCGGAAGATCGAGAATTTCTGCTGCCTTCTGAATGATTGCTTCAGGTTTCTGCGGTTTAACCAGATATGCTTTTGCACCAAGACTTAATGCCTGCACAACAGCATCTCTCTGGGTTGCCGTAGAATATACGATAATCTGTCCGGGAAAACGGTGTGCTGAAAGAGTATTAAGTACGTCAAAGCCAGAAATACCGGGCATAAAGATATCAAGAATAACAAGGTTGTAGTTAACCTGATTGCACCGGCCCAAAAATTCGGTACCGGACATAAAGGTATCAACTTTAATCTGGATGGCTTCAAAAGCCGATGCAAGCATCTTAAGGACAACCGGATCATCATCAACCAGAGCAATCTGAATAAGACCGGTTTCGCTGCCGGCGCCATCTTTACCGTTTGGCATGCTGCTGTCGCTGTAGAAGCGCATTTCAACAGAGCCGGCACTGGTGTCTTCTGTAGCAGTAAGAATCTTATCGCTGATGGTATCGGCAACATCCATAATGCCTTCGTTGCCTACCAGACTGGTAAGGATACTTGAAAGGTTTTCTACTACCTGAATATCAGCAAACTCCGGGTGGCCGGCAACCAACTGTCTGGTGAACGGGTCAAAAGAAAGCATCTTGATGTTCTGCTTTTTTACCCGAGGGTCTGCCGTAACATTCTGCAGCAGAAATTCAAGATTTGAACCGTCAACAAAAGAAAGGGGCAGGTCGGTCATCATAAGAACGATTTTCGGGCTCTGCAACTTGTTCTGGTCAATCATTTCTGAGATTTTGTATTTCAGCAGTGATACTTTTTCACGGTTCAATGCCTGGGCAAGTTCAATAAATATAATGTTGTTGTTCAGGTGGGTTTCAAGGATACAAGGAGTTGTATCGATGGTGAACGCTGTCTTGAGGCAGCGGCCCAAAAAGTCAAAGAAAAGGTCAAATTTTACCGGTTTGTTGAAGTAGCGGACTACGCGATACAGCGGCAGGGTCTGCAGAAATTCCCGGTCAAGGTGTTCACCGGTAACAATTACCGGAATATTTGCTGTATTGGGATTGCTCCGTTTCTGTTCCAGAAAGTCCATCATACCGTTCAGGTCGTTGGAGCAGTCAATGACAACCAGCGAGGGTTGATTTGAAACAAGTTTTGTATATCCATCACGGGCAAGGGTTCCAATTTCTACATTAATTTGTGCAGCGTTAAGTTTTTCTTTGAAAAATTCTCTGAAAAGAAGTGGCGCGTCAAGAATCAATACCTGTTTCATAATTAAGTATAATTGTACTGCAATACATACCAGTTAACAAGAAGCAGTTCTTTCATGCAGTAGTATGATAAAATAATACCAATAGTGGTAAAATACAGATAATACTTATGTTTGGGATAGGGTTGTGCTACTGCTGCTGCGGTGGCTTGTAAGGAGATGATGATATGAAAACTGTTGTTGTGTTACTGGCTGATGGTTTTGAAGAAACGGAAGCCTTAGCTCCAGCTGATATTCTGGTACGTAGCGGCATAAAGGTGCAGCTGGTAGCAGCCTGTCTGGAAGGCGATGGACCGGTTACGGTAAAAGGATCACATGGATTTGGTGTTGAATGCGAAACCACGTTGCGTGCACTGATAAATCGGGGGGCATTCCCTGATGCTGTAATGTGTCCCGGAGGATTACCCGGAGCTACCAATCTTGGGGATGATGGTTTTGTCCGTGCATTCATAGAAAAAATGTATGCTGCAGGACGTCTGGTTTCTGCCATCTGTGCAGCTCCAGCTGTTGTTCTTGGCCGTACCAGTGTGCTCAACGGAAAAAAATTCACCTGTTATCCTGACATGCAGAATCAGGTTGCTGCCGGCTGTACCGGTGAATGGTGCGAGGACCGGGTTGTTATTGACGGAAACCTTATTACCAGCCGCGGACCCGGCACTGCCATGGAATTTGGCTATGCACTGGCAGAATACTTTAACGGAGCCGGCAGCTGTGATGGGCTGAAGAAAGGTATGCTGTTCAAGTAACGGCCCTTTCGCGTGCTGGCGGCGTTGGCTGCAACCTTTCGGTGCTCAACGGGCACAAAAAAAGCACGGACCCTTCGACAAGCTCAGGGAGCCGTGCTTTTTCTATAACTTTGTGATGCAGATTATTTTGCCAGGATGGTTGCCAGTTCAGGCAGTTCCTTCAGTTCTTTTTCAAGGGCTGCGGCACGTGCTTTGTTTACGTAGTCAGGGCTTTCAAAAGTGTAGGTGAAGTTGGTGTGAACATCGTAGGTGCCGTTCATGATGGCAAAAGCATCTTCGGTCATAACCAGTTCTTCATCAGTTGGGATTACGAAAATCTTAACTTTAGAGTCATCGGCGCTGATGCAGGTTTCTGCATTGCTGGTGTTAGCAAGAAGGTTCTTTTTAGGATCCAGTTTGATGCCCAGGAATTCAAGACCTTCAACAGCTTTAGCGCGGATAGCAGGAGCGTGTTCACCAACACCGGCAGTGAATACGATGGCATCTGCGCCACCAATGGCAGCCATGTATGAACCGATGTATTTCTTCAGGCGGTAGCATTCCATATCAACTGCCAGCTGAGCTTTTGTGTCACCTTTTTTCGCTGCATCCTGAACGTCACGGCGGTCAGTGTACTGTCCGGTAAGACCCAGAAGACCAGATTTCTTGTTCAGAGCAGTATCCATTTCGTCAGCAGTCATGCCGGTTTTGCGCATGATGTAGAATGGCAGGGCACAGTCCATATCACCAGAGCGTGAACCCATAACCAGACCTTCAAGAGGAGTAATACCCATTGAAGTATCGTAGCAGCAGCCGTTTTTAACGGCAGCAGCAGAAGCACCGTTACCTACGTGACAGATGATTACGTTGGTATCTTTAGGAGCTTTGTGCAACAGAACAGAAGCACGTTTTGCACAGTACAGGTGAGAAGTTCCGTGGAAACCATAGCGGCGTGCACCGTATTTTTCATACCATTCGTAAGGAATAGCATACATGAAAGAAGAAGCCGGCATGGTCTGATGGAATGCAGTATCCATAACGGCAGTATGTGGAACGTTTGGCATAACTTTCTGAGCAGCTTCAATACCCATGATGTTTGCAGGCATGTGCAGAGGACCAAGGTCAATTACTTCTTTGAAACCTTCAAGAACTTCTGGAGTTACCAGAACAGATTTCTTGAATTTTTCTCCACCGTGCAGTACGCGGTGGCCAACAGCACCTACTTCGCTCAGATCTGAAATTACACCAACTTCTTTGTCGGTAATCATCTGAAGAATCAGTTCAATTGCTTCTTTGTGGGTAGGACAGGGGCTTTCCTTTACAACTTTGTTGCCCTTTGCTTTGTGGGTAATTACTGAACCGGCCTGTGTAACACGTTCAACAACACCTGAAGCCAGTACATCTTTATTGTCCCAGTCATAAACCTGGTATTTTGCGGAAGAAGAACCGCAGTTAAGAGTAAGAATTACCATAACAACCTCGTTTTCTTACAGTGGAATAATGGTAAAAGTATACCGTAAAAGACAGAAAAAAGTGAACACGATAAGATGATAAAACACAAGTGTTGCAGTATACTTTACAGTACGGTTATGGAACGGCACTTTGAGAAATTGAATCTTTTTACCCTTTTAATCTGGCTTTTCATAGCTACCCATGTTCTTCTGCTCTTTCTCTGTTACATGCATGCTCCGCTGACTCTTTTCTATGTGCAGAATACTGCTGGTATTCTCTATTTCCTTACGCTGTTTTTTCTGGGACGTCTGAAATACATAAGCAAAGATACTGCTGTTTTTGTTACCGTATTTGTTCTTTGGATTCAGATGATTCTCTCGTTTCTGGCTGTCGGAATACATGCCGGATTTCAGGTTATGTGTTTTGGAACCTTGTGCGCATCTTTTTTCATTGTGAACCCGACAGGACAGAAAAAAATCAACAGACCAATCATCATAGAAACCGGTTCTGTCTGTCTGTATCTGGGCATGATTATTGCGTCTCATTATCTGGAACCCTGGTATATTCTTGAAGAATCCGTGCTGAAAAAGATTTCATTCAATAATACACTGGGAACGCTGATAGAACTGCTTGTTTTTACCGATGTGTACCGCATGCGGTTAAGCAGCTCTGTCCTGCTGCTCCAGCAGCAGGCGGAACGTGATGAACTGACAGGTCTTTTGAACCGTCATGGGGTTCGCAATATGCTTGATGTGGTTTCCCAGCAGTGGAACAACAATGCCGTTCCCTATGCAGTAGCGATTCTTGATATCGATGATTTCAAACAGGTAAATGATACCTATGGGCATGCTGCCGGTGATTTGGTATTGAAATTTGTTGCAGAAAAACTGAACTTTTTTAATACGGGAAAAAGTGCAGCCTGCCGGTGGGGTGGTGAAGAATTCATGGTAGTAGGTCAGATTACTTTTGACCTGGGACTTTTTTTTGAATATCTGGAATTAATACGGAGCCAGATAGAAAATCATGTGTTTTCAGTAGATGTTGATGGTCAGCAAAGGACGTTCCACGTAACAGTAACCTGTGGTGTGGCTGTTATAGACAGCGATATGCCTGTTCATGAACTGATTGATAAAGCAGACCACCGCCTGTATGCCGGTAAACACAATGGCAAGAATCAGGTAGTGGTCTACGATTAACCTATCGTATTACAGTTTGTACAGGGTGCTGTATTTGGTTTCCAGATAGTCCAGGAAGTCTTTGGCGGTGATGGTGCGGCCGGTGATTTCCTGAATCCATTCTTTTGGAGCAAGACGGTCTGCCTTTTTCCATACGTGTTCGGTCATCCATCCGTTGATTTTTGCAAAATCTCCGGAGCGTACGGCTGCAGCAACATCAAATTCTTCCTTCATTTTGTTCCAGTACATGGCGTTATAGAAGTTACCGATGGCATAAGCCGGGAAATAGCCGAAATTTCCTGACCAGTGTACGTCCTGCAGACAACCTTCTGCATCATTGGCTGGTGTTACGCCCAAATATTCCTCATACTTTTTATTCCATGCGGCAGGAACATCGGCAATGTCCAGTTCTCCTGCAATAATAGCCTTTTCCAGTTCGTAGCGTATGATAATGTGGAAAGTATAGGTAAACTCATCTGATTCCGTACGGATAAGGGACGGGGTTACGGTGTTTACTGCTTCATACAGTTCTTCTTCTGATACGTCAGCCAGCTGTTCTGCAAAGATTTCTTTTGCCTTGGGGTATACCAGATGGATATACTCCCGTGAGCGGCCGATGATGTTTTCGTAGAACCGTGAAACCGATTCGTGCTGCCCCATGGTTTTTCCACCATCGATATTCCAGATGTAGTTTTCTGCCGGCTGGAACATATCAAACAGGGCGTGTCCGCCTTCATGGATGATGGAATACATGCTTGAAGTAAAGGCATTGGGGTAGTAGTGGGTAGTTACGCGGATATCGTCTTTTGCAAGACCGTCGGTAAAGGGATGTTCGGTAGTAGTAAAGGCACCGCGGGTAAAATCGAATCCCATGATTTCAAGCAGATAGCGGCTGAATTCTGCCTGCTGGGCATCAGTTACCTTGCGCGAAAGGAAATCGGTGCGGATGTTCTTTTTTGATGCCATGATTTTTTTTAATAGCGGAATCAGACGGTCCTTGCATTCACCGAAAATGGCATCAAGATCAGTCATGGTCATGCCGCGTTCAAATTCGTCCAGCAGGTTGTTGTATGCTTCGCTCTGTTTTTCGGTCCACAGCTCAAGCTGCTTTAACTGAGTATCCCGTACGGCTTTCAAACTGGGAGCAAATTTAGAGAAATCTGACGATTCTTTTGCTTCAAGCCAGTCGATGTATGCTTTCTGGAACACCATAGAAAACTCTTTATCCATTTCCGGTGTAATGTTTTTGGTGCGAACCTGGTTCATGTGCAGCTGGAATGCCAGTGACTGCTGGAAATCGTTGTCCAGTTCATCCCGGTGGTCCCACAGATATTCGCTTGCTTCAATAAATTCCGGTGCTTTCGTCAGTTTGAATGCCTGGTTTGAAAGGAATGCTGCGGTTTCACCCTGGTGTTCCATGGCTTTTTTAGGGCAGATGGTTTCAAGGTCAAAGTTAAGGACATGGGCAGCGTTGGCGTAATGCTCCATCTCTTCAAAAGTTTTCAAAAGATAATCAATGTGTTTCTGTAATTGTTCTGTCATGGTGTTTCCTTCTTTCGTTCCCTTGCGGGATTCTTCAGTGTACCATGAATCACTCTGTCATCACAATGTCAGCCGTGGTATACTGCCTGTATGAAATCATCTGCAATTCCGGAGAACTACCTTTTTTCTGCTGCAGCTCTCCGTAAACTGGTAATTCCTCTTGTATTTGAACAGCTGCTGGCCCTTACGGTGGGCATGGCAGATACCATGATGGTTTCAAGTGTTGGAGAGGCTGCTATCAGTGGTGTTTCCCTGATAGACATGGTTAACGTATTGATTTTTGGCGTTCTGGCGGCCCTGGCTACCGGTGGTGCTGTTGTTACCAGCCAGTATCTTGGCGCAAAAAAAGAAGATGCTGCCCGAAACAGTGCCCGGCAGCTTATGGCTACGGTCATTGTCGGTGGTGTTGCCATCGGAGTTCTGTGTATTCTGTTCCGGAATCCGCTTTTGCGCCTGCTTTTTGGCCGCATAGAAGATGATGTTTTTGAAAATGCCATCATATATCTTGTTATATCTGCGTTTTCATTCCCTTTTCTTGCCATGTACAACGCCTGTGCCGCCCTGTTCCGCAGCATGGGTAAAGCATCCATTACTTTTAAGGTTTCAGTAATCATCAACCTGATTAATGTGGCCGGTAATGCACTGTGTATCTTTGTGTTCAGAATGGGTGTTGCCGGTGTTGCAGTACCATCTCTGGTATCCCGGTTGGCAGGTGCTCTGATTCTGTATGTGCTGCTCAAAAAGCCGGACCAGCAGATTTATCTGGAAAGTGGCAGCTTTGCACTGGATTTGTCAGAAATCAGAAAGATTCTGCATATCGGTATTCCCAGCGGCATAGAAAACGGACTGTTTCAACTTGGCCGGGTTATGGTTGTCAGCATTATCAGCGGCTTTGGTACGGTTCAGATAGCAGCCAACGGTGTTGCAAATAATCTTGATTCCATGGGTGTTCTTATCGGGCAAGCTATGAACCTGGCAGTGATCACGGTAATCGGACAGTGCGTAGGAGCCCGGGATGAAAAACAGATACGGTATTATACCAGACGCATGGTGCTGCAGGCTCATTTGGGAACAGCAGTTGTAGTTCTGGGGCTTACCCTGGGATTGGACTGGATTCTTTCTCTGTATGGGCTAGGTCCTGAAACTACGGCTCTGGCAAAGCAGCTGGTTTTGATACACAATACCTGCGCCGTGTTCATGTGGCCTCTGGCTTTTGTACTGCCCAACATGCTTCGTGCCTGTAACGACGTAAAATTTACCATGTGGGCCAGTGTTCTCAGCATGTTCCTGTTCCGCGTGGTATTCGGCTGGCTTTTAGGTGAACAGTTTGGTATGGGCGCCGTAGGGGTATGGTATGCCATGCTTCTGGACTGGATCTGCCGCATCAGCTGTTTTGTCAGCCGCTACCTGCGGGGCAAGTGGCGGCTGACTGCACACCTGTGAAGGGCGGGCCCTTTTTGTCAGCTACGGCCAGCGCCCTCAAAGGAACAGCCTTCTGGGTAGCTAAAGGCTGGATGATTTGGGGTGATTGGCAAGGCGGCAGCGGTTCCAGGAGCGCAGGCGGCCTTGTGGCCGTTGGGCACCGCAGAGCCGCTGCCAACGCAGCCAGCATCCCAAAGGGTCAGCCTTTATTTGTTCATCTGGTCCAGAGGTTCATTAAGTTTTTCAGTACCAGGAACAACAAAGCGGCCGCCGCGGATAACGTCAACGGTGGTGCCGTCTTTGCGGTGTGCTACGATGGTGTCCAGTTCGTCATAAGGAATGGTGATGTCCGTATGGCAGTTGAAGTATGCTTCATCGGCCTTGTCGGTACCGCGTTTCCGTGAACAGGTGTTGTCTTTGGCTACCATTTCCTTTCCGTCAGGGTTGAAAGTTTTTACTTCTTCGCTGCGGCTGAAACAGGTGTCACCCATGGCAAAATGAGGGCCGGTTTTTTCTGCAATCAGGATAGGCAGTTTGCCCTGGCAGTCGTACTCAATACCCATTTTGTAGGCAACGGTGTTGGTACCGATGGCAAACTCACCGATCGGCACTGATTCATGCTGGAAGAGAACGTTATCAAGCATGAACTTTTTGTTTTCTTCTTCGGTTTCAAAATTGCCGCAGGTGTAGCGGGTAATCATACCGTCTTTCAGTTCAATTTCCAGGTCCTTGAATTTCAGACCGTTCAGGTATACTTCGGTAACGTGCAGCAGGCCGTTGGTGCCTTCCAGTACCGGAGAAGTAAATACTTCGCCAACCGGAATGTTTACATCGGCTACACAGTTTTCGTAAGCAGTCTGTTTAGAAGGGTCAGTCAGTTCCCAGTTCTTGATGGTCAGGTTGGTGCGGTTTTTGCCGCGGCCGGTAACGGTTACGTAATCGGCCTGGTCCAGTACGTCAATCAGCTTCTGCTGAATGTCTTCGTAGGTCTTGTAGTCCAGGGTGTTTACCTTTACGGTTTCTGCAAAAATCTCCTTGAACTTGTCGCCAATTTCCGGAATAGGATAAGCAATGATGGTAAAGCTGCGTTCTTCCATGTTGATGTACTGGGCAGAAACGGCGCGCATCTGGCTCATAAGCTTAACGTTAAGCATCTGCTGGTCACCGGTATAAGACAGAGCTTCTTTTTTGTTTTCCGGCTGGAATTCTGCTTCACCAAAGGTTTCCAGAACACACGGGCCTGCAAAACCTGCAGCGGCTTCTTTTACGGTTTCAAAGGCTTCCTGGTACACTTTGGCACGTTTTTCAACATATTCAGCGTCCAGAACCAGAGCCAGGTCATCTTTGTGGTCATATTCAAACTGGCGGTTGGCTTCAGTAGTCTGCAGGCGGCTTCCACCTACAACACATTCAAGGCCTTCCTTTTTCATGTTGTTGATGGCCAAGCGCATCATGCGTTCAAAACCGATGGTGTAGTACAGAGAAACAGCTTTTTTCTTGTGGATGTCTTTTCCCAGTTTTTCGTACCCGATCAGGAATCCTTGGGTAAAGGTATCAGCCATGGCCTGCACATCAGCTTCCGGCAGGCTGTTGATGAACTTAGCAGTTTCAATTTCGTTGTCAGTAACATGGAGTCCGTAGCGGTACAGATAGCGCAGGTCCGAAAGATCACTTTCAGTAATGATGTTCCGGTAGTAGTCCATGGTAGGATCAACCTGTTCACGTACAGCAACCTGTAAGTAAAGAGGTGAATTCTTTCCGTAGAATTCCCGCATCAGAGCAGTAAGGCTTTCTTTGGTGGCAGTTCCGGCAGCTACGGCATCATAGGTTTTTACAAACAGTTCTTCGGCATTGGCCAAAAGAAACAGACGGCCGGTCATACTATCTTCGGTCATCCAGATCAGACGGGTATACAGAGCGCTCAGAATCTGTCCCAGGTCACCCAGTTCTGCTACGGCATAGGTAGGGTTGGCGTAACTTACATCGTATACTTCTTCGCACAGTTCGCCGGTCAGGATTTCATCCCAGTCGGCCAGTTCATCCATACTCAGTTTGAAATATGATCCGTCAGCAACGGCTGCAGCAAGGGCTTCGCGGGTAAGAACAACATTGGCAGCTTTTGCAAAATAGTCAGCATATTTTTCGCCTGCAAGCGAAGCATTTTCTGCAATTTCCTTAACGCGTGCAACCATTGCGTCATGCAGATCTGCAGCCTTGGCATTGGCTTCAGAAACAAATTCGTTGTAATTCATAACATTCCTCTTTCTGTATTTTGTGGTTATAAGAATACCATATTTCTAAAGATAGTAACAGAAAGAGGAATTGAAAAGATTTTTTCCTTTCGTGATGCCGTTATACTTTGAACTTAATAACTTCTTTGTTCAGTTCGTCAATCTGCATCCTGTTCTGATGGGTAAGGTCATTGACAGAATTAATAGCGCTGTTGATGCTCTCCATACCAAGTGCCATTTCTTCCATGCTGGTAGTGATTTCATCAGTCAATCTGGTTAAGTTATCCATTTTTTCCCGAACCTGAGCAGAAGCATTTACCATATCATCACCACCGTCATGGACATGAATGGTAATGTCATTAATCTGGCGCATTGCATCAAGAACCTGTCCACCACCTTCATTCTGTTCATCCATGGCTCTCTTTATGGTCAGTTCCTGCTTTGCAACATCCTGGGTAAGCATATAGATGTCGTTAAACTTCTGCTGCATCTTGCCGGTAGATTCTGCTACCTCATTAATACTCTGCAGGGTAGTTTTCAGATTTACGGTAATTGACTTACCCTGATTATTGGAGTTTTCTGCCAGTTTACGGATTTCATCAGCAACTACGGAGAATCCTTTTCCTGATTCCCCTGCATGAGCTGCTTCAATAGCAGCATTCATTGCCAACAGGTTTGTCTGGCTTGCTATGCTTTGAATGATTTTACTTGCTTCAAGCAGGGTTTTTGATTGGTTCAGGATTTTTTCTGTAGATTCAACCGTTTTCTTGATGTTTTTACGACCATCTTCTGCCGATTGTTCAAGTTTTCCAATGGTTTCGCTGTTTTTCATCAGAATGTTGGCAACGGAACTGATATTGGCAACCATTTCTTCAATGGCGGACGAAGCCTGTGCAACACTGGTACTTTGTTTCTGAATGTCTTTAATCAGACTCTGTACTGAGTTATCAATGCGGTTTACGGAATCAGAAGATTCATTAACGTTCTGTCCCTGCTGTCGAATCTGACGGTTTACACTTTCAATGTTTGCCGTAATCTGATTTGCAGCAGCCGCTGTGTCGTTCATATCATCGGACAGTTTTCCACCGATACGGTTCATCTCTTCTGATGAAGCCTTTACCAGCGAGATTGAGCTTTGAATTTTTTTTATGGTTTCATTGAAGTACCGGTACATAGTGCCCAATTCGTTTTCATTTTTTACTGCCATACGCACAGTCAAGTCGCCATCACCTTCTGCGATATTTTTCATTGCGGTGACACCTTTGTTCATCTGTTGGGTCAGTTTTTTTATGATGACATACAGAACAAGGATAATAAAAAATGCTGCAGCAACAAAAATGACGGATATTACGGCAACAATAGCAATACGGTCTTTATTGATTTCGGCATCCGGAACATTCAGACCAACATACCAGGTTTCATCGGCATCTTCTACCTTAAATGGAACGGTGTAAACAAGGATAGCCTTCCCATTGTTTCTTTCTGCATAAGTAAAAGGACTTAGGGTAGTGGTTGCTGTTTTAAAAAGATTTGCAGTTTCTCCACTCTGAAACCGTGGATGAATCTCACCTTCCAGCTCTTTATTTCGGTCTACTGCCACAAGACCGGAATTTGAAATGAGGGAAAGATAGCCGGTGTCATAGATTTTTGCAGACTCAATTATTTCTGTAAGTGTATCAAGTGACATATCGATTCCGACAGTACCTACGGCTTTGCCTTCTTTATTGTGGATTGGAAATGCTACACCGCATACCCAGATTGTTTTTCCGGCAACTTCATACGGGTTGGGATCAATCAGAATTCCTTTTGTGCTGTGCAGCGGATCTTCGTACCAGCTTGCACCTACATAGTCCGTCAGTTCGCAGACATCAATGACGCCATCGGCATTTGTCCAGTAAGGAATAAAACGACCGGTATCATCGTGATGTGGAGCATTAATATATGCACTGTCATTTCCATCCAAAGCATCCGGTTCCCAAACAGTATAGGCGTCTACCAGATTCGGATTTGCTTCAAGGGTCTTCTTTAACAACTCATCATAATAAGCCCGCCGTGAATCTGCAGGAATTTCTTCATATAATTCAAAAGAATCCCGTAATGAAGAACAGAGAGAAAATTCTGTAGTGAGGATTTTTGAAGTACTTTCTGTATAGCGAATGGCGACGGATTCAACATATTGATTTGAGATGGATTGATAATTGTTGCTCAGCTTGTTACGTACCAGTAGTGCCGTAAAGGCAAGTACCAGAATAGTAGCTGCTCCAATACTTACAGTAAGCTGCCTTGCAAGACTCTTAGTGATAAACGAAAAAGATGCCATAAATAGTTCCTTACAATGTCATTTGCGTTAGTATACCTTAGCAGAATTAACCTGCATAATGAGATGTCTATCAGTAATGAAATAATGCTATAAGTCGTATATTTTTGAATATGATATACAGTGGGTACTTGTGGAAAATATTCTGCAGGTACTTATTATACGGGAGATGTTATGAGTAAACACGTTTATACTATTTACAATAATGAAGGCATTAATATTGAAGAACATATTCTGATTGAGTCATTTGAGACGGTTGGAAGAAAGCTGGGCGAATGTCTGGAATCTGAATGTACTTTGGCTATTAGTCCGGCAAAGAGCGAAAACGGCGAAAACGATGATGTAACGACTCTGCAGATTGTTCCTGTAACAGATCAGGATGGGAACCAGGCAATTATGGTTTCATTTGAAAATGGGCAGGGTGAGTATTGCAGGTTCTATGAACAGCCCTATACGGATGAGAAAATTCAGGAGATACTTCAGTACCTGCATACGTACTGCGTACAAGGGGTGAATCCAGATGTTACGGAACCGGGATGGATTTCTGCCGGTGATGAAAACAGGGATTATCGCCCTGAAATTGCAGCGTATTATGTGGATGCCATGAGCCGCCCCTACTGTAAAAGCGTTGAAGGCATTCTGTACCTTATGTTTGATGGAATTGCACAGGACGATTACAGCCTTATGTCTCTGGAAGATATGGACTGGAATATCAAAAATCTGAAGAAAGTTGATGCAGGCACCGCAGGACAGGCTGCCCAATTACACAAACTCATTGAAAACGCGTTCTTTACTTTCTGGATTGCTGATGATGGCTCTGTCTTTGCAGTAAATCACCTTGATATGGTTTTTCGGGTAACACAGGAACCTAATGGGCAACTTACTCTTTCTGCACCACCAGGTCTGAAGTGGCAGCCCGACTGGAAGCAGATTTCCCTGGAGGATATCAAAAGGTAAAAGTGATGGAAGTAATCAACAAAATATCAGAAGACGACGAATTCTCTTGCTGGGAAGATATATATTACGATTTTTTGAAGAAAGTGTTTGAAACATTTGTTCCTGGTGCAAAAGTTGTAGAAGTATACGCTACTGAAGTTTTAGACAGAATATATGTGCATGTAGATGAAAATACAGACTACACGATACGAATGTGGAATATGTCGGGTTCTGGAATTGAATACTCATTGTACAGAGATATTTCCGATGGTGATGGCAGCAGCCATGGAGAAGAAGTAGGCTCAGATTGTTATACGATTTCAAAATGATGGCTGAGGGACCGGGTAAGTCTGCTTAAAGATACTGAACAGGGGGTAGTAACTATGTGTCAGGCAGTAGAAAAGGTTTATAACGATGCAATGGCCAAAGGCGAAGCTAAAAGAAGTAAAGAAACTGCAGTTCGTTTGCTGGCTATGGGGCTTTCTGTTGAACAGATCGCTCAGGCTACCTCGCTGACTGTAGAAGAAGTTGAAGAGCTGAAGAAGTCTGCGTGATTTAGACTATGTGTGAAGCTGTAGAAAAGATTTATAACCAGGCAAAAGCTGAAGGATATGCTATTGGATACGCTAAAGGCATCGCAAAGTGCAAACGGGAGATTGCATCCCGTATGCTGGCTATGAATTTCTCTGTTGAGCTTATAGCTGAGGCTACTGACTTAGCGGTAGAGGAAGTTGAAGGACTGAAAAAGTCTGCGTAGGCTGTAAAGTTGATAGATTTATGAGAGAGGATGGGGTGCTTTTGGGGCACCCCTTTTTTATGGTTTTCATGCAAGAAAAAGCCCTCGCAGGGCTCACGTAAGTCGCAGGACCAGTGAACCGGTCTGATGGCTTCCCCGCTAACGAGGGCTTGGATAACGGGAGTGTAGAAAATTTCGATTCTGTCATAACTTTTGTGTAAATGACCGGTCTATTTGAACGCTCTTTCCAATGAACTGCCATGGCTTTAATCGGCAATTGGGAAAAAAAATCAGACCCGCAGGTCTGATTTTCATCAATGCAATTCTGCCTTATGCAGCTCCATTCATAGTTGCCTTAACTTTTTCTACATACTCAATGGAAACATTGCAGACTTTTGCAATCTTGCCAAGAGTAAGAGTGCCTTCTTTGATTAACTGAACAATAATTTCGCATTTCTCGTCGTCAATCAGTTCTTCTACTGCTCTACACATCTGCGACCAGATTAATCCAAAAATAATTTGGAAGTCTTTTTATATTCATGTAAATGCATTGAAAATATAAAAAAACATGAATATAATTGCTACAGAGGATATCTCAGTGAAGAAGAATTTATATTCATTTATTTCATCCACTTTTAAGCCTGGTGAACCTTTTTTTTATGGGGACTTGAAAGAATTTTCTCAAAACATGGATTCTTTGCGTCATCAAATTTCTAACTTAAAAAAAGAGGGGAAAATTGAAGCTCATAGCAATGGAAAGTTCTTTATTCCAAAAAAATCTCTTTTAGGGCTTCCTGCTGTTATTTCCACAGATAGTGTTGTTGTTTCTAAATATATCAAGCATGGCAGTGAAGTAATTGGATATTATTCAGGACTGACTTTTGCAAATCAGATTGGCATTTCCTTGCAGGTTCCAATGGTACAAGAAATAATTACGAACAACAGTTCTGCTTCTGTTAGAACCATTCAGCTGAATAAACGTAATTTTCAAATCAGAAAGCCAAAGGTAACTGTAGATAACTCAAATTATAAGGTCTTGCAGCTTTTATCTTTGCTGGAAAATTATGATAGGTACATTGATTACGAAGTTGAAGATGCTGATGATAAAATCAGGAATTATGCACGGTTGAATAATATTACCAGAACAGATTTATACAACTATGCCGGATTTTTTAAATCAAAAGCCCTTAAGAACATTACTACGCTGGGGTTATAGAAATGTTTTTGCATGAAGACAAAGACTTATTTCAGGAACTTCTTACCCAGACAGCTGAAAAATTCGCTCCTTATACGGAAGATATCATTGAGAAGGATTATTATGTATTTTTGCTGTTGAAAAAAATTGGGGAGCTCTGTCCGGATGCCGTTTTCAAGGGCGGAACTTCTCTTTCCAAATGTTACAACATAATACATAGATTTTCAGAAGATATTGATTTAACTTTTACAACAGAGATCAAGAAAAGTAAAAGAAGCAAGAAAATCAAGCATAGTGTTGTAAAGGAAATTGCTGACTTTTATAACTTCCAGATTCCGAATTTTAATTCTAAAGAGGCTCAGGGCGATTGTAACGTACCTCGTTTTAATTTTGAAACTCCCCATATTGCTGATTATTCAATATCGCATATGGATCCGAAAGTTACGTTGGAATGTTCCTTCTTATCTCCATGTGCTGCCCCAAATGTAATGACAGTCGATTGTTTTATTCAGCGTTTCATTAAGGACAATTCTTTGGAAGTAAGATTGAAAGAGAGGGGAATTGATACCCTGGATTCATTCAGCATGAATGTCCAACCATTGGAAAATACGTTTATCGATAAAGTGTATGCTTTGTGTGATTACTACATCGAAGGAAAAGTTGAAAAACACTCACGTCATTTATATGACATTTACAAGATGAGCCCTTTTATTACTTTTGACGATGCCTTTAAGGCATTGGCAGAACAGATTAGGAATCATAGAGCTTCTCTCGATAAATGTTATTCAACCTTACCTGGTGAAACAAGAACAATAAAGGAACTTGTGCATGAATTTGATTCCTTGGACTATTATAAGAACGATTACAATGATAGAACGTTAAAACTAATTGAGGAACAGAATATTACATATGACATGGTGATTCAGAAGCTGAATCAAGTGGTTGCTGCTGATATTTTCTGAGTTCTTTTAGCTGTTCCAGCTTTGCCAGCAGTTCCGGACTGAACTTTTTCGTCAGTGTCACCTTTTGTCATCACCTGATGCTACAATTATGTCATGAATGCAATCGAACTTATTCACGGGTCCTGTGCGGACCAAATGGTAGATGCGGTGGTTAATGCTGCAAACTCCGGGCTTCGCTCTGGAGGCGGTATCTGCGGAGTTATCTTTGCAAAGGCAGGATTGCAGCAGTTGCAGGTTGCATGCAAAACGTACCGAACTCCGATTAAAGATGGCAGTGCGGTTATCACGCCGGCTTTTAGCCTGTCTAACGCCAAGGCTATCATCCATGCGGTGGGGCCTGATTTCGGGCGGACACCGGCTGCCTTCAAAGAGCTTTTTGATGCCTATTACAATGCCCTGGTAGTTCTTAAGGAAAACGGGTATCACAGTATTTCTTTTCCCTTGATCAGTTCAGGTATTTTTGGCGGAAATCTTTCAGACCCGGTATCAGAATCCACAAAGCAGTGCTGCCGTGCCTTCAAAAAATTCACTGCCGACTATCCTGATTACGGTGTTGCTTTAAAACTGTGTGCCTTTGGGGCTGGGGAATATTCGGTAGCCCTTAGGGAATTCAGCTATCAGCAGGGCCAGCTGTAACCTGTCGTTGCAGACGGAGAAAGCTGGAAATCTGAGTTATACTGTCTGGTATGGAATACAAAATTGATGGCGGAAATCTGCCTGTACTGAAAATGCTGCTGCAGCCCGGAGAGGCTGTGGAATGTGAATCCGGCGCCATGAGCTGGATGGATAATGAAATTGAAATGCAGACGACAACTGGTGGCGGCCTTGGCAAGATGCTGGGCCGTATGTTTACCCAGGAAAACGCCTTCATGAACACCTATGTTGCCCACCGAACCGGCGAAATTGCCTTTTCTGCCAAGTTTCCCGGCTCAATCAAGGCTGTCCGTGTTACGCCTGGAAACGGCATCATCGTACAGAAAGGATCCTTTCTGGCAAGCTGCGGCAATATCCAGAGTGAAGTCTATATTCATCAGAAACTGGGACGTGGACTTTTTGGCGGTGAAGGATTCCTTATGCGGCGCTTTACCGGCGATGGCATGGTATTTCTTGAAGTAGACGGTTCTGCCCATGAATACGAAATTCCTGCCGGAGACTGCAAGATTGTTGATACCGGTTATGTGGCCGCCATGTCAGAATCATGCCGCATGGAAATAAAAACCGTTAAGGGCATTACCAACATGCTCTTTGGCGGCGAAGGTCTTTTCAACACCGTAGTGTATGGACCGGGCAAAGTAATCCTTCAGAGCATGCCGGTAGTTTCCACCGCCATGCTCCTGTACCAGTACATGCCGCATCCTTCCAATAACGGTAACAGCTGAAAAGAAACACTTATCTGGCGGGAGTAATACAGCCTCCGTTGCTGTCGGTAATAGTTGCACCATGCAGCCAGACGTTGGCACTGTTGCCGGCATCATACCAGACCGTATGTCCGTTCAAAATGATGTTGCTGCAGGTGCTGTCGGCGTCAGTCAGGGCTGAAACGTAGGAATCACCGGTAACAATCCAGGTGCTGCCATCATCAAGAATAATGCTTACATTGCCTTCATCAGCAGTATCAGCAGCTCCGCTCCATGATGAGTTATCCTTGAGCTCTGCAGTTACGGAACTGATGGCATCACAGGTAATTTCGCCGGTTAGCTGCTGGTTACTTGCTGTAAAAGTCAGTGTTCCGCCATTGGCTCCTTGTTTTCCCCATCCCCGTTCACTGTTGTTTCCACTGCACTGAATCAATACATCGCCAACCCCATTAAGGGTACAGCCGGAAATGTTGATTTCTGAACTGGTGTTGGTAATGTAGAAGAACGGTCCGGAGCCGGCATTGGTCAGTTTTGAACCGGTGGCAGTAAATACGCTGGTACCGATGCTGGCATCGCCACTCATGCTCTGATACAGCATGATTCCTTTTTTTGCATAGCCGGTCAGGTCTGAGTTGCTGATGGTGATGCTGTTTTTGCCTTCGATAACGGCCATTTCTGAATCATAGGCGGTGCCGGTTACGCCGGTGACACTGATGTTCCCGGTTGAGTAGATTACCGGAGAGCCGTCTCCGTGGGTTTCTGCCGTTCCACCGGTTACGGTGATGGTTCCTTCGCCACGGTCTGTAGCAAAAGCCGCACAGTGATCACCCTGCGTGGAGATGGTGATATTGCTGGCGATGACGGTGCCGTTATAGGTGGCATCAAGACCGCGGGAAGAGTTTTCGGTTGTAGCGATGGTGCTGTCAGAAATCCGGATGACAGCATCATCACCGGTGGCAAATACAGCGTTGGAACCGTCGGCATCAGAAGTAATGGTTACTCCTGAAAGAGTAATTGAACTGCCACCGGTTGCTACAACCGCACTGTTCAGTCCGTAAAAGTTGCTTTGGTCTTCACTGGAAGTATCGCCGCCGGTCTTTTTGAGAGACCCGCCGTTTACGGTAACGGTGGCACCGTTCTCGGCAAGCAGTACGCTGGTATCGCTTTCTGCTGAGGAATATGAAACTTTCTTCAGTGTTTTGGTTTTTCCGTCAACTACAAGAACTGCTGTCAAATCAGGCTCTTTCGCGTCAGCGATGGTACCAAATCCATCTGGGACCATTCCTTCAGGTGGCATACCCTCTGGTGGCTGTCCGCCTGCACCCGGTTTTCCATCCGGCGGCAGTGCCGGAGGTTTCCCACCAGGAGCAGATTTTCCGCCCTGCTGGGCAAATAGCATGGTTCCAGTCACACATATCAACAATAGTACACATACAAATTTCTTCATTTCATTCATCTCCTTGGAAGCTCATCACGTGAGTACATGCCTACTATATCCACATCGTTCTGACAAATACATAAACAACCTTGGAAAGAGTTGTTATATAACAGTGGATTAATGAGATGGTGGAGATGAGTTTAATCGTCAGTGAACGTAAAAATTTCTTCGACAGTTTTTCCCAGTACGGATGCTATATCCATGGCAAGTTTCAGTGATGGATTATATTTCCCGTTTTCAAGTGCCCCGATTGTTTCCCGTCTGACACCAACTTTTTCTGCCAGCTCTTCCTGGGTTAATTTCAGCTCTCGCCGTAATTCATGAATTTTCGTTTCAAGCATGTTCGTCTTCTGTTACTTTTGGATTTTCATATGAGATGAAAATGAGAATGTATATCAAATAGGCAATGGCAAGAGAAAATGAAATAAGAGATGTAAGTGGTATGTAGTCTGTAATTGGCATAAATCTACTAATACCCATCATAGTAACGATTAACGGAATCATGATTCTGAAAGTCCAATGCCCAGCCATAATGATATGGTTATTTGCCATTTCATCATATTTTTCGGATTTTGTAACTATTGCCCATAATTGAATCAGGTTTATGATGAGACCGAATACCAGCAAGCAAATTGATACTATAGTTGAATTTGAAATCAGCCTTTCAATGCCCCAAATTGAATAAAAAATTATAGCCGTGAACGAAATGATAATTTCTCTAGTAAGAATTTTTAACGGTTTCATTTCCATGGTGCCTCCTGAAATTGTTATATATTTCTACTATTTGATAGAAATATATAACATAACGATAGAGGAATACCTTCATTCTGTCAAGAAAAAGATAGAAATATTTAACATTTTGTAAGCCAACTTTTTCTTGGTGCAGTTTTTCCCGTTTCCGTTTTTAAAGAATATGCGTACCTTATTACTATGAGTTCAACAAAAAGTGTTGTAGAAAAATACGGGAATATTGTCCGGAATTTCCGTTTGCTGGATGATGATTTCCTTAACGCATGCCTGGAAGGTTCCAACGAGTGTGTTGAATACATTCTGGAAATCCTTCTGAAAAAGAAGCTGAAGGTTATAGAAACACACTCTCAGGTACAGATAACGAATCTGCAGGGGCGTGATATCAGGCTTGATGTTAAGGCTGTTGATAGCGATAACCGTGTATATAATATTGAAGTACAGCGTGACAGTGCCGGTGCTGGGGCTAAGCGGGCACGACGTAACGGTTCCCTGCTTGATGCAACGGTGGCTGATCCTGGCCAGTACGGCGACAATCTGCCGGAAACCTGGATTATCTTTATTACCGAGCATGACTGCTGGCATAAAAATGAGCCGCTGTACCGGTTTGAACGTTCGGCGATGTTGTCCGATGGTACCAGTTTGCCTTTTAACGATGATTTACATATACTGTATGTGAATGCAGCGTATAGAGGGGGAACTGGAGCCGGAAGTTAAACAGCTGATGGCTGACTTCAAGTGTATCAGCTCTAAAGATATGAGCCAGTCACCTCTCAGGGACCGGGTAAGTCTGCTTAAAGATACTGAACAGGGGGTAGGAACTATGTGTCAGGCAGTAGAAAAGGTTTATAACGATGCAATGGCCAAAGGCGATGCTAAAAGAAGTAAAGAAACTGCAGTTCGTTTGCTGGCTATGGGGCTTTCAGTTGAGCAGATTGCTCAGGCTACCTCGCTGACTGTAGAAGAAGTTGAAGAGCTTAAGAAATCTGCGTGATTTAGGCTATGTGTGAAGCTGTAGAAAAGATTTATAACCAGGCAAAAGCTGAATGCTCTCGGCAGATTGCAGCCCGTATGCTGGCTATGAATTTCTCTGCTGAGTTTATAGCTGAGGCTACTGACTTAGCGGTAGAGGAAGTTGAAGGACTGAAGAAATCTGCGTAGGCTGTAAAGTCGATAGATTTACGAGAGAGAATGGGGTGCTTTTGGGGCACCCTTTTTTTATGCTTATAGCGGTCTGGTGTCGGCAGAAGGAGAAACTGGTTTGGAACTAGATTTATCAGTTCTTCAAATTATCTAGGTTATCGGCCTTTTCAACAGTTATTGCTTTACCTTTAATAAATTGCGGTGGGATAAACTTTGTTGTTCCTCTCGCCTTTGTGTACCGTTCATTAGAGAAAGTCATGAAATAACCGCCTTTTGGATAAGGCCGTTTTGCAGATCCTGCAGCTTTTATCTGAACAAAGGCATCTGACAATCCTAGGCTTTTGTTTGTTGCTTCTTTCAATTCAGTGTTGTGGTTTTCAGATAGAAAATCTGGGGCTCCATCTTTAATACACTCTGGGTAACAATCCATATACAACAACGTATTAACACAGAGCTGGAATTTTTTGACTTTGGCACAACTGCTCGTTTCTTTGTTCTTTATGAAATACCGATAAGCTTCCTCATCAATATCAAAGCCACCCACATTTTCCTGGATAGATGAACAGTTAAGGGTATCATCTAACAAGGTCAGTTTAAATGCATACCCATTATCCTCATTTGGAACATGGATTGCAAAGCAGTAAGTATCACACTCCACGTTGCCTCGGTATATATCGCTCCACATTACTTCTTTCTGTGTGTGCTCTCTGACAAATTCTTTCAGGAAGTCAAATCGGATTGGCATATCCTGCAGAATATCTCGCAAAGCTTTATCCAGAAAAAAAACATGCAGTAATTCACGCTTGTAATCGTGATACCAAATTTCCCAAGCTCTGATAGATGCTATTCCTTCATTACTCTCTCCAATATTTGGGAACTGTCTGTAATACTCGCTGTGTATACCGTTATAGATTTCCTCAGCTGTCCAATTTGGATTCCTAGATTTCTGTTTGGAAAACATTTTCCACTGCAAATTAAGCACAGAGCTGAACTTTTTTGGTTTCATTTTTTGACCCACATCAGTTAGTTTACACTTTGGTAAAAAGGTTATGCTGGTATTTTACCACCATCAAATCATTTTCTGTTTATCTAATTTGTCCTAAAAAAATACTTATTTCGACAAAACTAGACTTTTGTATAATTCTCACTCTATTCATAATATGACAGTTAACTGTCAGAATCTGTGTTCTACTGACATAAGAGGCATTATGAGAAGTTCGCCGATGGAACTGTGAAAGATATTGAAGATGAAATTCCGTTTGAAGTTCCTGAGGGTTGGGCTTGGTGTAGATTTTCTGATTGCTCTATAAACCGTGATTCAGAACGAAAACCCGTTTCTGCAAAAGATCGAAAAAATATTGAAAAAAATTATGACTATTACGGAGCTACCGGTGTCGTAGATAAAATTGATAAATATCTTTTTGATGAGAAATTATTATTAATCGGTGAAGATGGAGCCAATTTATTATCTAGGGTTAAAAATAATGCTTTTATTGCCCGTGGAAAATTTTGGGTAAATAACCATGCTCATGTAATTGATGCAATCGAAAAAGATATTCTTGAATACTTAAAAACATATATTAACTCTCTACAACTGGATGATGTGATTACAGGTTCTGCGCAACCCAAATTTACACAAGCTGCGTTAAATGGACTGTTAATACCGCTTCCACCACTTGAAGAACAGAAACAAATAATTTCAAAAATTGAAGAAATCTTTGCTCAAATAGATTCTCTAGAAACAGGTAAAGCTGACCTGCAAACAGCCATCAAACATGCCAAATCTAAAATCTTAGGTCTGGCCATTCATGGTAAACTTGTTCCACAAGATTCTTCAGAAGAACCTGCAAGCAAACTTCTGGAAAAAATCCGTACCGAAAAAGAAGCAAAAATTGCTGCAGGCGAACTCAAACGAGACAAGAATGACAGTTACATATATAAGAATCCATCTGATAATTGTCATTACCGGAAATATGTTAACGGGCAAGAAGAAAGCATAGAATCAGAAATAGCATTTTCTCTTCCAAAAAGCTGGCAATGGGTAAATCTGGGGTATATCTTTGCACATAATACGGGCAAAGCATTAAACAAAAGTAAAATGGAAGGTAAATACCAAGATTACATCACAACATCTAATGTTTACTGGGATAGGTTTGAGCTCAATAATGTCAGCAAAATGCTTTTTACTGATGAAGAACTTAAAAAATGTACGATCACTAAAGGCGATTTACTTATTTGTGAAGGTGGCGATGTAGGCCGAGCCAATATTTGGGATAAGGATTATGATATCTGCATTCAGAACCATCTCCATCGATTACGTGCATATGTCCCAATTGAGACAAAGTTATTTTACTATTGGCTTATGTTATTCAAGCAACGTAATATGATTGTTGGTAAAGGTATAGGCCTTATGGGCTTCTCATCTTCTTTGGTACATAATTTGCTTATTCCACTACCTCCGTTGTCAGAACAGAAACGAATAGTGTCTAAAATCGAAGAGATTTACAGATTTTTGGATGTCATAACCGAAAACCTTGTATAATGGGTAATCAAATACATTTGTGACATCTTTTGAGGGGACTAAAAATGCTATCAAAAATACAAAGCGATATAAAGGGTTCATTCTTTGAGCAGAATTTTCCAAATGATGGGCAGAGGTTTGTTGCTTGGTATCTCAAGAACATTTATCACATGTCTAATCAACAGATAAAAGATGCTGTTACTGATGGTCAAAAAGATAAACAAATCGATGCAGTATTTATTGATGATGATAACGAACAGATTCATATCATTCAGGGCAAATACTACACAGGTGATTCTGTTAATGGGGAACCTGTTAGAGAAATAATTTCAGTTCATTCTAAATTGGCTGACATCAAAACTTTGCAGAAAGACTGCAATCAAAAATTGGCTGCAAAACTGGCAGAAGTTGGACAGGCGCTAGAGGATAATTACTCTATTTCCTACGAATTAATAACTACAAGTACTTTTACTCAAGATGCCCAAGCTGACATAATTGCTTTTCAAAAAGTTTTGGCAGAAGAAGATAATCCTCTATTTGATGCAGAATTAACAGTCGTAGATAAGGAACGATTACAAATTATTTTTGAACGCGCTTCAGAAAGTGATAATCCAACAATCAATTGCAATATTCAACTTACCCCTGGTAAATATTTGATAACTACGATAGCAGGTTCTAAAGTAGTGATTGCGGCTTTACCACTTAGAGAATGCGTTAAAATACCAGGTATAAAAGAAGGCACACTGTTCCAAAAAAATGTTCGTCAGAGTTTAGGGATATCGAATGTAGTAAATAAAAAAATCAAACAAACTATTCTTGGTGATAAATGTAATGATTTCTTCTTCTTTCATAATGGTATCACTGGCATCTGTAAGAGAATCGATGAAAATGAAGGTGATGTAATCTCATTGAAAGAGCTGAGTGTTGTTAATGGTTGCCAGTCATTAAATACTATACTTAGCTGCAGTGAAAGTTTAAAAGATAATACTGAGGCGTTCGTACTATTCCGGTTTTATGAAATCCCACAAAGAGACCGAGCAGACAGCATCAGTATAAATACGAACACGCAAAGCGCCGTAAAAGCACGTGATTTACGCAGTAACGATAAGCGTGTCTTGAAATTGAAGTTAGCTTATGAAAATGCTTATCCAAACGGATATCTAGCTACGAAACGTGGCGAAAGTATTCCTGCTGACAAAGACAAGAACTATTCGATTGATTTATCAGATTTAGGCAAATATCTAATGGCATGGTATTCACAAAGACCTAATATCTCATACGGTGAAAAAAAGATTTTTGATGTATATTTCAATACCTTATTCAAAGCTGATTTTCTACCAGACGACTTGTATGCAATGGAATACTGGATGCAAAAAATCCTTGCAATTTGGACAGATGAAAATCCTCTGGCATTGAATCAGACGTATCTTGGTATGAAAAGATATGCTTCATATCATTTTTTGTTCGCAATCTCTGCGTTATTTGCTCGGGAAAATGGGAAAACAGAAGTACCATCACCTTCAGAATGTCTGAAAGTGGCTACTAAGAACAACCTTGTTGATACAATCATTAGTATCTGTGCAAATTGTCTGAATAATGCTTTTGATTCTGATAAAACAAATACAGAAGCAAATGGCGATATTTTTATTCCTCAGAACTGGATAAAAAATAAGAAAAGCATAACAGCTATACAAACCGCAGTTACCAATTATGTGAACTTTTTGCCCAGTATGAATAAGCAAATGGCAGAGACCTTAAAGGCTGGCACAAAATTAGATCCGGCTTGTTTTTCATACAGACTACAGGCCGATTAACATGGAGTGAGGGGAACAAAATTCCCCTCGTTTTTTACCAAGTTACAATTCTATCAACAAGTTCCTGCTGTTCCGTAGCAGTTCTTCTTAAATAGATTCTGGTTGTTTCTATGCTTTCATGTCCCATCAGGTCTGCAAGCAAGGAAATATCATTGAATTTTTCCAGAAAGTTCTTTGCATAACGATGGCGAAATGAATGTGGATAAACAACTTTCTCGCTGATTCCGTATTTTTTTGCAAATGATTTCAGTTGTAATGCAACACCACGTGGCGTGATGCGCTCCCCATAACGGTTTAAGAACAGATAACCAGATTCTTTATTGTTTGATTCTAGCCAAACAAGTGCTTCATCCTTCAGAATCTTGGGTATATATAACCTGCGTAATTTGCCGCCTTTGCTGTACAGGTCAAAATATCCAAGTTTCACATGTTCAACCTTTATCTGGATAAGTTCACTTACTCGGGCTCCAGTTGCTCCAAGAAACCAGACAACAAAATACCATTCTAGATTACCATCTTTTTTCAAAGAGGCTTTTAAGAACTGATAATCCGCATTGCTTATAACGTTTTCCAAAAAGTTCTTCTGCTGAACCTTTACGAATTTAAGCTGTAATTTTTCCTGCCCAATAAATACCAAATAACGGTTTATTCCCTGCAGTCTGAGATTTACGGTTTTGGGCTTAAAGTATTCCAGCAGATACCCTTTATAAGCAAGAAGGTTTTCTTTGCTGAATGAATCATAGTGTTTCTTGTAATAAGAAACAGTCCATAAATAAGATGTGAGCGTATTTTGTGAAAGATTACATTTCTTCAAATACTGCTCAAAAGTCT
>JAZLGC010000073.1:0-19522 GCA_045616125.1 Treponemataceae bacterium
GTAGATTTGTGGACTTATGATGAGACCCTGAATCAAGTTCAGGGTGACAATAAGCAACACTTTTTACGGACATCGCCATTTTTTTTCAGTGATACTTATACCTGACGCCAGAAGGCCACCTGATCCGTCAATTCTTCAAAGCCCAGTTTCTGATAAAACCGGTAGGCAGGAACAGTACGGTTAGTTTCAAGATAGTACTGCGTAATCCCTTTTTTCTTCAGGACAGGTCCCATCAGTTCAAAAAAGGCTTTTCCCAGTCCTTTTCCCTGCAGTTCTGCCGTAATGCAGAATTCTTCTATGTAGTATTCTGTTTCAGTCTTCCAGTGTTTAATATATCCAATAGTCATGCCTACCATGCGGCCATCTGCAAAAAGTCCAAAGGCCAGCGGATTCCGGGCCATGAGCAGATCAAGCAGATATTCATTCAGATTCTGCTCATCACTCCAGTCATCATTCCATGGTTCATGGGTAAAAATGTTCACAAACAAAGTCTTAATTTCATCAAACTGTTCCAGAGTCAGTTCCTTTAATGTAACCGTATCTATCATAGGTATCATTGTACCGTAAACGAATCTCTTGCAACTACAGATAGTTCCGGACACTTGCCCTCTCTTTTACCTTGTAGTACAGTAGGTTTATGATTGTTTCTACACGCGGACGCTACGCACTACGAGTTATGATTGACCTGGCAGAACACCAGAATGAAGGCTATACCCCACTGAAACCCATTGCAGAACGGCAGGATATCAGCCAGAAATATATTGAAGCCATTATGACGATTCTTTCTAAAGCGGGATTTGTGGATGCCATGCATGGAAAAGGCGGCGGATACCGTCTGAACCGGGCACCGAAAGACTATAAGGTACGGGAAATCCTTGAGTTGACGGAGGGGTCTCTTGCTCCCGTTGCCTGTCTTGAATGTAATGCAGAAAAGTGTCCCAGAGAAGAAAACTGCAGGACACTTCCCATGTGGAAAGAGCTGAACAGCCGCATCAGCGGTTACCTGGACAGCGTTTCCCTTGCGGATCTGGCCAGATAACCGTCTTTTCTGCGGTTATTTTACAAAACGAACTGCAGTACCGTAGGCAATTACTTCTGCAGCTCCCTGCACGATGGCAGATGAGGCATAGCGGATGTTAACAATGGCATCTGCGCCAAGGTTTTCTGCTTCTTCTACCATGCGCTTGGTAGCCAGAGCCCGGGCTTCGTTCATCATATCGTTATAGGCCTTTAATTCTCCACCTACCAGGGTCTTAAAAGACTGCATAATGTCTTTTCCTACGTTTTTTGACTGAATGGTGCTGCCTTTTACCAGCCCGAGCATTTCAAGATCTTTTCCTGAAATGTAATCAGTATTTACCAAGATCATCTTCTTCTCCTTTTTTTATTTCACGAATCCGCTGAATACAAACACACAGCATAGCTCCTGCAAGCAGCAGCGGAATTATAACCAACAGGTACTTCCAGATACCAGGAAGCAATGCGATAAGGAACCCAAAATACATAACATAGTACGCAATAAGCAGTACCGTTATGACAATGGGCGCAATCATTTTTTTAGACTGTTCTTTCACGTTTTTTCCCTCTTCTATTACTATAACGCAAAATAGTATATTCTGTAGCAAATGAGTGAAACAAAAACAATAATTAATGACATGACTCAAGGGAGTCTGTTTAAGAAAATGATTACCTTTGCGCTGCCGGTTATGTTTGCCAATGCACTGCAGCTTGGGTATATGATGATTGACATGATCATTGTGGGCACCTTCGTAGGGAGTGCCGGTCTTTCGGCCATTACCATCGGAAGTCAGGTATTTACGTTAATGACAACACTTGCCATCGGTTTTTCTGTGGGTGGTCAGGTGTACATCAGTCAGCTTATCGGTGCAAAGGACTATAACCGTCTGAATCATACCATCGGCACTATTTTTTCACTTGTCGGCATTATGGGTCTTTTAATGAGCCTTGTCGGTTTTCTGTGCTCCGTACCTATTCTCCACCTGATGAACACTCCTGATGAAAGTTTCGCCATGGCAAAGTCATACATGATGGTCTGCAGCGGTGGCGTTCTCTTTACCTACGGCTACAACATGGTCTCTGCCATTCTCCGCGGTATGGGAGACTCAAAACGCCCCCTCATGTTCATTCTGATTTCTACTATCGTTAACTTAAGTGGAGACCTGCTGCTGGTTGGAGCTTTGAAAATGGGTGCCGCAGGCGCTGCATGGGCAACAATTACCGGACAGGCAGTAAGTTTTATCATTGCGTTAATATTCCTCATCCGCCGTAAAGAATCATTTCATTTTGATTTCAAGATGCGCAGTTTCATCCCTGAAAAAACAACTTCAGCCCAACTGATGAAGCTGAGTATTCCCTTTGCTCTGCAGAACAGCAGTATCGACATCAGCATGATGTTTGTTTCTTCTTTGGTTAATACCTTTGGAGTTGTTGCCTCTGCGACCTTTGGAGTAGGCTCACGGTTACAGAGCCTTAGTTTTGTAATGTCTGGTGCCATAGGCTCATTTGTCAGCAGTATGGTTGGTCAGAACATTGCCGCAAAAAAACTGGATCGTGTAAACAAAGGTATTCATCTGGGACTTACCTGCACCATCGGTTTCTGGGCAATTCTTCTTGCCCTGTTCCTGGTATTCCCGGAAGCCTGCTTCAGACTTTTTGTACAGGACCCGGAAGTTCTGGCCATGGCTCCCATGTTCATGAGCTGCATCGCTGTAGGAGCTCCGGCCCTGGCATTCATGTCACCGTACAACGGATTTATTCAGGGTATCGGAAACTCAAAAATGTCGCTATTTTTCTCTATTCTTGACGGATTTGTTGCCCGCATTACCCTGAGTTATGTTATCGGTATTGTAGCCGGTCTGGGATTAAGAGGATTCTTCCTGGGATACTTTATTGCCCCGTATTTTACCACGATTCCGGCAATGATTTACTACTACAGCGGCATCTGGAAAAAACGACAGCTTTTGTCAGAGTAGCCTGAAACAGATTACTTACGCAAAGACAGTAAGATATCGCCGTGGCGATGTTCGTCATCCTGGACAGTTTTTACTTCCGGGAAATCTTTGACTACGGCGATATATTTTTTCTCTGCCCGGTATTCTCCACCTGCCATCAACTTGAATAATGCTTTCCAGCCTACCAGATACCGTAACAGGGCAATGGCATTTGCCTGTAGTGATTTTGGCTGCAGTGTTTTCTGAGTCAGAGAATGAAAAACGGCAGCATGTCGACCTTCGTCAGCTGCAAGTTGCAGCATTACGGATTTAATCGACTCATCCTTCATTTTTGCAGCCAACTTCTGATACATGAGTACGGCATCAAGTTCACCCTGTTGTGCTTTTAATAATTCTTTCTGCTGTTTTGCAGTCATTATACTATCTCCTTGAACACAATCGCGCTACTGACAATATTTTTTGTTACAAGTAGCTTCTGCTGTTTGATACCAGTATGATTAAAAGTTAGATAGTAGTCAATTAAATTGTAAATAATTGAATTGACTATATCCGTGAAAAGTGTTGTTTATTGTCACCCTGAACTTGATTCAGGGTCTCATCATAAGTCCACAAATCTACCGGATTGCGGTCAGGACAAGGCGCGAGCGAGCGAGCAGCGGAGGCGGCCGGCCGGCCGTCGAGCACGCGCAGCGCCCAAGCAACGCAGTAATGGCCGCAAAGCGCGCCATCCTACAGGTTGCGGCCGTAAATAATAGCCATCTCCCGTAACCACGCAGCCTTTTCATGATCAAACATGTCTGAAGTCATGCGCCACTGCCAGTTGTGACCACCGGAAGTACTAGGAGTGTTCATGCGGCCTTCAGAACCGATGGCAAAAATATCCTGAAAAGGAACCACGGTAAAGGCAGCGGTTGATGCCATGGCGGCACGTACCAAGAGGGGACAAAGTTCTTCGTCACGAACTGAATCGGTGTTGATACCGCCGGAAACATAGCGGCGGACAACGTCACGTTCTGCACTACTGGCATTGGCAATCCAGCCGGCAAGGGTATCGTTGTCGTGGGTGCCGGTATAGCAGATACAGTTCTTATTGTACATGTGAGGAAGGAAAGCGTTGGTAAAGCCACCTTTACCGGCTTCGTTGGCATCAAAGGCAAACTGAAGGACTTTCATGCCGGGCAGTTCAAAATCATCACGAAGAGCTTCTACACCTTCGGTAATTACCCCAAGGTCTTCAGCAATAATCGGAATGTTACCCAGAGATTTCTTGATGGCTTTGAACAGTTTATGAGCTGGTCCTGGAATCCAGGCACCGTTAATGGCAGTATTCTCCCCGGCTGGTACACGCCAGTAAGCCTCAAAGCCACGGAAATGATCTACACGAACATAATCAACCAGTTTTGCCAGATGGGCAATACGGTTAATCCACCATTTGTAGCCTGTTTTTTCCATGGCTTCCCAGTCGTACAGCGGATTACCCCACAGCTGACCAGTGGCACTGAAGTAATCAGGTGGCACCCCGGCTACTGCAATTGCACGGCCATTTTCATCAAGCTGAAACAACTCCTGATTTGACCATACATCTGCAGAATCCGGTGCCACAAAAATCGGGATATCACCGATAATCGATACTCCCTTACTGTTGGCGTAGGCTTTTAAATCCTTCCACTGGGTAAAGAAAAAGTACTGAATCACTCTCCAAAGTTCAGCCTCATTTTTATGTACTTTATTCCAAGCCTTTACGGCAGTATCATCGTGAACGGCAAGTTCTGCGGGCCAGTAGTTGCTCCACATGGCCCCAAAACGGTTTTCATCCCGGGCTTTTGCATCATAAAACTCTTTAATGCTCATGAAAGTGGCATACTGATCAAGCCAGGATTTTTCTTCTTTTTTGAAGCTAACAAAAGATTCTTTAGCTTCATCACCAGCATGTGACAGGAAGTTTGCAGCAGCTTGTTTCAGAACAGGCATTTTCCAGTACACAACGCTGCCAAAGTCAATATACCCTTCTGAAGAAATCCATTCAGGACTGGCTGCTTCTTCTGCAGAAAGCCAGCCTGCTTCAACAAGCATATCCAGATCAATTATCAAAGGGTTACCAGCAAATGTAGAAAATGATGCATAGGGGCTGTCGCCATATCCCGTCGGTCCAATGGGCAGAACCTGCCAAAGGCTCTGTTTTGCTTCTACCAGAAAATCTACAAATCGGTAGGCCTGCTTACCGATTGTTCCAATACCGGCAGTTTCTGGCAGTGAAGTTGGATGAAGAAGGATTCCACTGGAACGCTGCATTTTCATATATTTACCTCAAAAAAAGTCTTTCTGTATTTGTAAATCGTTTTAGTAAACCGATTTACTACCTCATAATATCATCATTTTTCAAAATACGCAAACAAATTAACATAAATAATAAAAAAAAACTGCCGTTTCTACGACAGTTTTTCTTAAACTATTCAGGATGACTTGTTGAATCGCCCGCCATCCTGTCTTTCTTTTACTCGTACACCTTATTTTTCAGAAATAAGCAGTGTCTTTGAATCAAGTTTCAGGGTAGTCGTAGAAACTGCACTGTGAGCTTTCAGAACTTTCAGTACCAGAGCTTTTCCATCCTGAGCAAGTGTTACAACATTTTCGATAGAATCTGCAATGCCACCGAATACTTCTTTCAGATCTTCAGATTCTGCATTGTAACTGAACCACATGCAGATTCCTGCTTCTTTTCCGTATGCTTTCAGAGCATCCAGATCTTCTTTAGTAACAGCAGCCATATTCAGACCATCTACAATGATACAGGCTGGTTCAAAACCACCGGCAGAAAATGCCTTAAGAGTGTTAATCAGGTTTTCTGCTTTTACGTAATCCTGGTTAAAGTTCAGATTTACGCGTTTGCGCATCAGTTCTGCCTTTACATCAGCAGCTTCTGCAAGATTTTTTTTCTTTGACAGTTCATCAAAAATATCATTATACCAGGTAATAACGTAGTCACTCTGCTGATTGAACGATACATGGATAACCATTTTGTCCTGCATCAGCATATCAAGACCAAGCTGTACCAGAACTGAGGTTTTTCCAAGCCCCTTTCGGGAAGTAATTACACCCACTTCACCGGCTTTCAAACCTCCATCAAGAGATTTTTCAAAAACGCGTACTGGACTGCGATCAATAAATTCCTGTTTAACCATAGTAGTATTTCTCCTTTATGATAAAAATTATTCTTACACGATGTTAAAAAGCAGAAACGATTCTGAAATCCATCTGCCTTTCTCTAGGATTATTATCTCACGCAATAATAAAACGTGCCACAAAATAAAAAAAAACCAGCACAAACGGTGATTTGTGCTGGTTTTATTAATTATTTTCGCAATTGAAGCAGGCTGTGTTATTTACCTGCAGCTTCCTTGCGTCTTCTTTCCTGGTATTCAGCAATCAGCTGTTCTGATACTGAGTTAGGAACTTTACCATATTTTTCAAATTCCATAGAGAATTCTGCTTTACCCTGAGTGTTAGAACGCAGCAGAGTAGAGAAACCGAACATTTCGCTCAGTGGAACTTCAGCATCTACGCGGCAGAAGTTACCTTCATCAGTAGATGAAACGATAACACCACGGCGCTGGTTAATCAGACCGAAAATGTTACCCTGGAATTCGGTAGGACCTTCGATAGATACCTTCATGATAGGTTCCATGATACATGGTTTTGCTTTTTCGTAAGCTTCACGGAAAGCACCCATTGATGCAACCTGGAATGCGATATCTGAAGAGTCTACTGGGTGGAACTGACCATCGTTAATGGTACATTTAACACCTACAACAGGGAATCCGATCAGAGAACCTTTTTCCATTGATTTCTTGAAACCTTTGTCACAAGAAGGGATGTATTCGTTAGGAATAGCACCACCCTTAATGTTATCTACGAATTCGTAGTCTTTATCAGCGATTGGTTCCATGAAACCTGCTACACGACCATACTGACCGGAACCACCAGTCTGTTTTTTATGGGTGTAGTTGAAGTCTGCATGCTGGGTAATGGTTTCGCGGTATGCTACCTGTGGTGCACCGGTTTCAACTTCACAGTTGTATTCGCGGCGCATACGTTCTACGTAAACATCCAGGTGAAGCTCACCCATACCTTTAATAATGGTTTCGTTAGATTCTGGATCAACGAAGGTCTGGAAGGTTGGGTCTTCTTTGGTGAAGCGGTTCAGAGCTTTAGCCATCTGGTCTGCAGATTTCTTGTCTTTTGGTTTGATTGACAGAGAAATTACAGGGTTAGGAACGAACATAGAAGTCATTGCATAGTTCAGTCCGCCAGAACAGAAAGTATCACCAGAAGCACAGTCAACACCGAACAGTGCAACGATATCTCCAGGTACACCTTCGTTAATATCTTCCATTGCAGCAGAGTTCATACGAACAAGACGTCCAACCTTGAACTTTTTGCGTGCACGGGTGTTATAGAGTTCTTCACCCTTCTTGATACAACCCTGGTAAACACGTACGTAGGTCAGCTGACCATACTGTCCGTCTTCAAGTTTGAATCCCAGAGCAACGGTTGGGTGTTTTTCATCAGAAGAAAGTTCAACAGGAGCTTCGTTGTTGTCAAGGTCAAGAGCGATATTCTTAACTTCAGTTGGGTCAGGAAGGTATTTAACAACACCATCCAGCAGTGGCTGAATACCCTTGTTTTTGTAAGCAGAACCACAGAATACAGGAACGAACTGTTCAGCAAGGGTACCCTTACGGATGGCAGCTTCGATCATTTCCTGAGAAGGCTCACCTTCCAGCATAGCTTCCATCAGTTCATCAGAGAACATAGAAGCAGCATCCAGCAGTTCTTCGCGGTACTGGTTAGCCTGATCAACCAAGTGAGCAGGAATTTCAGCATAGCGGAGTTCGGTACCTGAATCGCCTTCAAAGTAGATGGCTTTCATGGTAATCAGGTCAACAACACCTTCCAGTTTGTCTTCCAGACCAATCGGGATTTCCATCATGTGAGAGTTCAGACCCAGTTTTTCACGGAGCTGGTTACATACACGGAATGGGTTTGCACCGGTACGGTCACATTTGTTTACGAATGCAATACGAGGTACGTGGTAGCGTTTGAGCTGACGGTCTACAGTAATTGACTGTGACTGTACACCACCTACTGAACAGAGAACGAGAATTGCACCGTCGAGTACGCGGAGTGAGCGTTCTACTTCTACAGTAAAGTCTACGTGTCCGGGAGTGTCGATTACGTTGAAGGTGTAGTCTTTCCACTGAACCTGGGTTGATGCTGATGCAATGGTAATACCACGTTCACGTTCCAGTTCCATGTTATCCATTACTGCACCAACACCGTCCTTACCACGAACTTCATGGATGGCGTGGATCTTGTCACAATAGAAAAGAATGCGTTCTGACAGGGTAGTCTTACCAGAGTCAATGTGGGCGCTGATACCGATATTACGCATTTTGCTGATATCGAAGCTCATATTGTTTGTACCTCTCAAATATGGTTTATTTGCAAAAAAATGCAATGTTTGCAAAATTTTCAGTAGTGTGCACTATACAGTAAACAAAGAAACGTTGCAATAGCACCATAGCTCATACCGGTGTAACAACGGCAGCTGAAGGGGTAACACTAATCTGATAGCGGATTCCATGGACAAATGCAGTAAACTGAACCTGCTGCCAGCCCTTTGGAAGCCGTGGCAGACAGTGAATTTCCCCATTCAGGTCAACAGAAAAACCGCAGAAACCCTGAACAACACTCATCCAGGCCCCACCGCTGGAAGCAGGATGAGTACCGCCGATATAAATGGTTCCTGCCCACTGCTTGCTGTTACCGCTCAAATCTGTTTCTGCCGTCTTCCGAAAAAACGGATAGGCCCAGTCTGGCCGTCCGATGCGGCAGGCTAGCAGCGCATACATGCAGGCACTGAGGCTGGAACCGTGTTCGGTCCGTGATTCATAATACTCAAAGTTTGCAAGGGCTGTTTCATCTGAATACTGTGACTGCAGCATGTTTATCAGGGTAACCACATCAGCCTGCTTGATTATGCGGGTTTCTGATGCAACACCATGAGTACCGCCCCAATATTCCTGAGGATGGAGTAACCGGCCCCGCACCGTTGCAAGAGAACAGTCTTCTTTTTCAAAATAACCGTCAAACTGCTGGATTACGCCATCCGACCCAGGCTGCGGCACATACAGTTTTGCGGCTATCTCCTGAAGAAGAGCATATTCCTTAAGAATGGCAGTATCATGAATGGCCCGGTCAAGAGCCGCTGTTCCGCTGCAATTCCCGGCGTTACTGACACCGCCATGCATTTCCCACTGCCTGATATAATTCACCGCCTGCTGCAGGGTAAACTGAGCCAGTGCATTGGTGTAGGCATTATTATCAACACGTTCGTGGTATTCATCAGGGCCAATAACATCGTGCAGTTCATACCGTTTTTTTACGGGAACATACACAGCCCGGCTTACATAGAAACGGGCACATTCAAAAATGACCCGATAACCACCCTGTTCCAGAAGCGACATATCACCGGTAATTCTGGTGTACTGGTCCAAAGCATAGACTACTGCCGCTGAAATATGAATCTGCTTGTCACGGAAGTACGTTTTTACCGGGCGTCCCGTAAACACATCAGTAACATTGTAATCTGAACAGGCATCACCATTTTCCTGACTTTCCCAGGGATAAAAAGCTCCTTCAAACCCATACTGACGGGCTTTTTCCAGCGCCAGGGGCAAAGTGTTAATGCGGTACATAAGAAAGTTCTTTACCAGATCCGGTGCCGTAAACAGAAAGTACGGCTGTATGAACATCTCTGTATCCCAAAAGATGGCACCTTTGTAAGTCTGACCGGAAAGCCCCCGGGCCGGAATACTCAGACCGGTGTTGTCACGGCCGGCAATAATCTGCAGGTGGTACAGGCTGTACCGCAGTGCCTTCTGAGCTTCAGGGTCGCCAGTAATAATAACGTCGCCGTAGTCCCAGATACGGTCCCAGGCAGCCGTCTGTTCTGCAAGAAGAGCTGCAAACCCGGTCTGAGATGCACTGCAGACGATATCAGAAGCACGGGATGCCAGCTGTTCTGCAGTCAGCGTGCGGTTGACCTGTTCAACACAGACTGCTCCGTAAACGGTAAAGGTACAGGAGCAATCCGGCCCCACCGTAACAGAAGCGGCATCAGCCAGACTGGAAAAATGGGCAGCAGCAAAGGGAATGCCACATTCCAGACTGTGCCCTGTAAGAATGGAAACACCAGAGCCGTTGGTACTACGGGTATCTGATGCAAAATGAGGACCGTTAATATCATATACGTCAGAATCAATACAGCAGCAGATGTCAACAACCGTTGGAGAGGTGGCACTGACCGTATACTCAAGGCACAGCAGTTCTTTCCGCTGCATGCTGACAAACCGGCGGGACTCTACCGTAACGGCTCCAGAACCACAGTTCCATGTCGTCCGGCGGCTATACACACCGTTTCTGAAATCCACAGAACAGCTGTGCCGTATCAGCGACTGGTGCCGCAGATTCAGAACCGCACCACCGGCTGTACAGACTACACGAAGAGGATCTGGAAAGTTCACCGGCTCCCGCCAGCCACTTCCCTGCTGATCGTAAATGCCGTTAATGATAATAGCCGGCATATCCTGTTTTTCTGATTCTTCGGTGGTACCGCGATACCCCATGTATCCATTACCGGTCATAAGCCGGTTCCCATCAGTAAGAATATCCTGTGCACTATACCCGGTATTGGTAAAAGTCCATTCAGCAGATGTCATTTCCGCCCTCCCAGCTTTACGGTTACCGGTCGGTCACTTAACACAAAACGTCTGCCATATACGGATAATTCAAGGGAATCTGTTCCTTCCAGGCGTGTTACGGTAACAGTCTCTTTTGTAACAGCAACCTGAACCCCTACACCAGCAAATACCAGACTGAACCGGTATGACGTCCAGGCATCAGGAATAACAGGGGCAAGAGAAAGGGTTCTGCAGCAGGAAGACAGCGGTTCACAGCTTACGCCGCCAAAACCAAGAACGATATTGGTCCATGCCATGGCAATACTGGTAATATGAAGTCCTTCTGCTGTATTACGGTTATAGTTATCAAGATCAAGACGTGTTGCAAACCCAAAGAAGCGGGACGCATCCTTCATGTCTCCCAGGCGGCAGGCCAGCGCTGAATGCACAGCCGGTGAAAGAGACGATTCATGAATGGTACGGCTTTCGTAGTAACGGTAGTTTGCCTCAAGCTGTTTTGCCGTAAAAAGAGATGGATACAGATACATGGCCATAAGCACATCAGGCTGCTTTACCATATCGGTACGGTAAATGCGGTCATAGGACCAGTTGCTGTAAAGCGGGAAATCCGTTACCGGTATGTCATTTACGTTGATATGTGGAAGACCAAAATATCCTTCGTGCTGTTCAAACCGTTTTGTGCGGCGGTTATACAGCAGAATCATCTTTTCTGCCGCTTTCTGCAGGTCTTCAGCTTCCTCTGCCGTAAATCCTGTAACAGAAAGAACCTTTTCATAGGCCTCAGGAGATTCGCGCTTCATCAGTTCCAAAGTCTGCAGGGTATATTCAAAGGATTTCTGTACCATGAAGTTGGTATAGAAGTTATTGTTTTCCATCATGTGGAATTCATCCGGCCCCATAACCCCATACAGGCCAAAGCCCGTATGATCCTGATTCCAGGCCCCACGGCTGTAAAGACAACGGGCACATTCAATAAGCATTTCTATACCATGGCCGAACAGAAAATCCCTGTCGCCACTATAGGTGTAGTACTGGGCAATGGCATAGGAAACGGCACTGGTTGGCTGAAACTGGAGACTGGCATGTTGCCACAGATTACAGCCTTCTTCGCCGTTAAGAGTTGCAATAGGATAGCAGGCACCGCGACAGTCAAGCATGCGGGCCCGCTCCTTTGCCTGCGGCAACGTGGTATAGCGGTATTCCAGCAGATTGCGGGCGGCCTGCATATTTGAAAGCAGATAGAACGGAAAACAGCATGTTTCTGTATCCCAGAACGCATGACCGTTATATGCCTCGCCGGTAAGACCTTTGGCACCAATATTGTTCCGGCCGTCTACACCACTATAGGTCTGCTGCATCTGGAAAATACAGAACCGAATGCCCTGCTGCTGAACAGGATCTCCTTCAAGTTCAATGTCGGAGCGTGACCATACACCGTTCCAGTATTCTTTCTGCCGCTGAACCGCTTCGGTAAAAGATCCGGAGACAGCCAAGCCAGATCCTGAAACGGCACCGGTACTGGAATTCTCCACACATTTTTCCACAACCAGTTTCTGTCCCGGCTGCAGCGTGCAGGATACGGTCTGACCTACCCGCGTTTCTGTTTCAAAAGGTGTTACACAAGCGGTTCTTCCACCATCAGGACTGTACACGGTAATTTTTCCGGTGCTGGTTACAGACTGCCGGCTTGTTTGGGTTACAGCAGAAATCTGCGCAACAGTGTCATCGGCAGAACGGCCGGTTATTGTCCAGAACTGTGCCTTACGGGTTGTCTGCCACACATCAAAATCAAGCCCCAGTGAAAGAGAAACAGCAGCAGACAACAGTGAATCAGCAGTGCCAGTGGCTGCATATTCCACAGAAACCCGCTGCCAGCCAATACGGACATCAGACCGGTCAAGAAAGCGCTCAAAACAGAAGTTGAACGTTCTACCATCAGACAAAACAAAAGAATAGCATCTGCACAGTACACCGGTACGCAGATCAAGTTCCCTTACAAAACCAGATACCGTACCCTCAGTACTTTCGTTGACTGTTTCGCCCATGGCAATTTTTTTTCCATCTATTTCTATCTGGGTCCACAACCAGTTTACGCTGTTCACCATAAAATGGGTTTTATCTACAATTCCTTTGTACGGTGGTTCAGCGGTTTTTGCATAATCATATATGCCGTTAAAATATACGCCCAAAAGGCTTTCCGCCCCCAACACGCCTTCCTCAGCATATCCACGCACGCCCTGATATTCATTGGCTAAAGAAAAGAGACTTTCTGCCACCTGATTTTTATCTGCGTGCCATCCCCGTTCCCGGATAATCCAGGGATTGGTTTCTATAAACATATCTGCCTGTTTGGCCATAAGTTACCCCTTAATACCTGACTGAATGGTTACCTGCGTAATCTGCTTCTGAAAAATGATAAACAGTACGATTGGCGGAATAATGGCGAATACAATAGAACGAAGCATTTCAACGTCGTTGATTTTTGCACCGCGCATCAGGCTGAACAGTTTAACCATTACGGTTTCAAGTTTTGTGTTCTGCAGAAGCAGAAATGGCAGCAGAAAGTCTGACCAGCTGGCAGTTACCGCATACAGGACGACTACCATAACTACTGACTTACTGAGGGGAACGGCTATCTGCATGAATACCCGCATATCGGTGGCACCATCGATTTTAGCTGCTTCAATAAGGGAATTGGGCAGACTGTCAAAAAAATTCTTGAAAAGGACAACATAGAAGGCATTGGCCCCCATGGCAAGCCACAGGGGAATAAAGCTTCCGGTAAGGTGCATTCCGGCAATGCGCATAAACAGCGGAACGATACTCATGGTGCTGGGAATAAGAAGTCCCCACATAACCAGAGCTTCAAAAACCCGGTGACCGGCTGGCTTCATACGGCTTAAGACATAGCCAAAAAGGCCGTTGAAAAGAACTGCACAGATACAGCTGCCGGCAACGCTGATTCCGCTGTTCACATAGTACCTGCTGAACTTCAGACTGCGCCAGGTTTCAAGGAACGATGAAATCTGGTACTGCTGCGGCAGAATGGTAGTTTCCTTAACGAACTCCTTCAATGTCTTGAAACTTGAAAGGACAACCCACACTAGCGGGAAAAAGCACACCACCAGGAACACCAGGGAAATGGCATAAATGATATAGTACATAACGCGGACATCAAGTTTCCGCATGTCAAAAGCGCGGATAACGCCGGTATATTCTTCTTTTTTCTTAGTCTTTACGTTTTCGTTTGCCATGAAAGTCTCCTTAGGAATCAGGCATCACTGCGGCGGGTAAGCCGGTTGTTGAACCAGGTAAGTACCATAAGAATCAGACAGATGATGACTGATACTGCGCTGGCTTTGGGATAGTTGTAGCGTTCAAAGGCGTAGCGGTACATAAGCTGCATCAGGGAAATGGAGGCATTATTGGGGCCGCCGTTGGTCATTACCAGTGGTTCGTAGAGAATCTGGAATACACTGATAATCTGCAGTACCAGCAGGGTGCGGGCAAGATTGTAGATGCAGGGAATGGTGATGTAGCGGATACGCTTCCATATGCCGGCACCGTCGATGATGGCAGCTTCATACAGTTCAGGATCAATGCCCTGAAGGCCTGCAATGTACAGGAGTGCTGTAGAACCGGCGCCTTTCCAGGTAAGAGCAATGACAATAAGCGGTTTGGTCAGTTTTGGATTTGTGAGCCAGGCGCTGGCGGGAAGCCCCAGTTTTGCCAGAAGGATGTTCAGAATACCAGTGGGCCCTGGTCTGAAGATGAAGCCGAACATAAGAACCATAGCCATGCCGGGAACGATATTAGGCAGATAGATGCCAACCTTGAACAGAGATTTGCCTCTGCGGATTTCGCTGATAAAGAGGGCCAGAAGAATCGGTACGAGGAAACCGATGACCAGAGACCAGAGAGTATACGAAAAGGTATTGCGTAATGCGGGAATAAAGTCAGGTTCAATGAAGACATCCAGATAATTCTTGAAACCTACAAATTTCTGAAGGGTAAATCCACGTGCTGAAAAAAGGGAAATACGCACGCTTTCTACCAGCGGGACCCATACAAAAAAGCTGAAAAGAATGATACTGGGAAGCATCATCAGGTAGCCGGGTCCGTTTTTTGTTATAAAAGTATGAAATGTACTTTTTTTCTTTTCCATGATTTTCTTCCTCTTGAAGCGCCGCCAGTTAGGGGCGGTTAGCAGGGGATATAAAAAATGGAGCTACCGTCGGAAAGTTTATTTCCCCTGCACTATCAGGCAGCTCCATTTTTGTTGTTTTGAGGTACCAGTATGGTCACTTCGACAGGCTCAGTGGGCCTGAACTTTCAGCCGGTGACCATAAGTACTTAGTTGGCATCAGTTGGCGTCGCGGTCCAGGATTCTCTGGAAGTTAACCTGTGCCTGATCAAGCAGAGCCTGAACATCGGCATTCTTATCGGTAAGAACAGCCTGCATAACTTTGGTCAGTTCGGCATACAGATCCTGAGCGCACATTGGTTCTTCAGGTTTTACGTTTCCGGCAACCAGGACCTGATCGTAGTAAGCCTGATACAGACGCATATCTACGTTACGGTATGGATCTTCAGCTTTTTTGCGTGCAACTTCCAGTTCTTCTGAAGACCATGCAGGGAATGGAGAAATTACCGGGATTCCTTCGTTCATGCGGTTTGCAGCATCTGCAGCAAGCCCGGCAATAGCAGCATCTGTTACTTCAGGTGATTTACCCATGATTTCCAGATATTTCAGACAGGCGGTAACCTGTTCAGAAGTTGCATCAGGGCTGAACATATAAGGAGTACCACCCATCAGTGAGTACTGACCTTTTGGACCTGCAGGCAGTGGTGCCAGAGACAAGCTGGTTACCGGCAGACCGTTAACCTGAGTTGGCTGGTTTACGGCATCCTGAGCAGCAATGTACATGGCAGCAGTTCCGGTACCGATGGCACGGAAACCAGTTCCCCAGTCTTCATTGGTTGGGTCAGCAGTAAGAACGTCGTACTTCCATTTCAGATCTTTTACATACTGCATTGCAGCAACAACTTCAGGAGTATTAACCTGAGCTACCCATTTACCGTTTTTCTGAACTTCAAATACTGCACCAAAGTCCCAGGCAATGTTGGTAAAGTGCCATCCACCGGCATTGTCTTTTGCCAGCAGACACAGTCCTGCACTACCGGTTTTATCCTTAATGATTTTTGCAGTTTCTGCCAGTTCGGTCCAGGTTTTTGGATATTTTGGAAGACCTTCTGAATTTAAAAGCCCTGCTTCTTCAAAAAGATCTACGTTAATCATCAGACCAAGAGCATAGGCATCACGTGGTACACCGTAGATTTTTCCGTCTTTAGACAGCAGTTCAAGAACACCAGGGTTCATTTTTGCATCCCAGCCCAGAGCCTTAACTTCTTTGGTAATGTCTTTTGCAAAACCCTGATTGATGATTTTCTGAGGTTCGGTGAACCAGGTATCATAGATGGTAGGAAGCTGTCCACTCTGTGCAAGAGGAACAAAGGTATCGGTTGCATATTTGTAATATGCAGGTACGATGGTCATTCCAGGGTAGATTTCATTGAAAGTTTTTACATAACCTTCGTGAAGAGCGATATCACCGGCAAGCGTATCTTCCGGCCAGATACCTAATTTAATAGAAGAATCTTTTGCAGCTTCTTTTTTTCCGCCTGCAAATCCAAGTGCACATACACAAAGCAGTGCACACAGTACAGTTACCAACTTTTTCATACTTTTCTCCTTCTTTTCTCCGTGTTAACGGCGTATGACTTGGTTAATTTATCTACAATCAGGATTCTCCGCTGACCTTTGCGAATTATCCTTACATTGTACCTTTTTAGCCTTCACTCCCTAGAGTGACAGGTTTCGTTTTGGTGTTATTTTTTCGGTTTTTCGTACAATTCAATTTCTGCAGCCTGTCCGGCAGTGGCTCCGGTGTTTGCCGTAAACGTTACCCTGATATACCGGGCTACAGTATCCAAAGGCAGCACCACGGCATTCTGATTTTCTGCAGGATCAAACTCGTAAGCTTTTTCCGGAATAACGGTTGTCCAGGTTGTATTGTCCCCACTTGCTTCAACAGAAAGTGACTGAAAACGACGTCCCCACACCGCTTTTGGATTTAGTTTGATAACGGCCACCTCCAGATTCTTTTCGGAAACCAGATCAAGGGTGACAGAACCTGGCCAGGCATCAGCAGCCCCTTCCCAATAGGTAGTGACATCGCCATCACAGCATTTTCTGCCGGTAAAGTCGTAAATGTGGCTGGAAACTATGACCGGGGCACCCAAGGCCAGATTCTGTCTTCCGCCGTTGTCAAAAAACAGTTTTTCAGTTCCGCTGCCACTGCTGGGTGTGCGGAGCATGGGACGAACGGCAAAATCGACGGTGATTTTTCCTGCACGGATGGCGCTGCGATAGGCTGCAGCATCTCCTGCAAGAAGGGCATCCATGGCGGTTCGGGCGGCCTGACGCTTTTCGTCATCGGCAGTGTTGTCTGCAAGTATGCGGTATACAGCAAGGGGCCCCCGGATATCCTGGACACGCCAGGGAAATGGTGTATCTTCTGTGGCAGCTGCACTCCGCAGATTCTGCAGTGCGACCAGTTCGTTGTAGCCATGTTCTACGGTAGGCTCTATACTGGTGCCTTCTCCGTAATCGTTCCAGGTTGCAATCTGTATGATGCCGGCATTGGCCTGTTGAGCAGCCTGCAGCGTCAGGTCAAAGGCACGGCCGTCTGCGTAATCAAGATAACCGTAACTTACCGCCCCTGCCTGTGCATAAATATCGTGGAAACCAGCAAATGCTGATGCCACCAGGAACTCTGCATTACACTGATTTTCATAGAACCGGTTCAACTGCTTAACCAGTTCCTTTGGTGTTTTTTCACCGTTCATGTTGAACCAGTTGTACTGGCCGTCGGCAAGTTCATTGCTGTGATCTTCCAGGGCAACAAACCATGGACGGTTTTCACATCCGTCAAAAATTTCATCCCACTGCCCTTTCTGGAAGAAATATTGGGGGCCAAAACACAGTACTAAAGGCCGGTCTCCGTTTTTGACATATAAAGGATCATGGAACCATTCGGTTTCCATAAAGTCAAATACCTGACGGGCTGTTGATACAGCATCTTCTTTGGCAATAACGCCACCTTCAATCATGTGTTTGATACTTTGGTCTTCATAGCAGATACAGTACTCAAGACCGGCTCGGCGGAGTACTTCAATCATGGCCATGGTGTTGGCGTGAACTTCTGCATAATCAAGGCCATTGTGAATGCCATACCAGTCAAAGATTACGCCGTCAATGCCACTGACTTTCATGAGGGCGGCCTGGTACTCAAGAACTGCAGTATCGCGACTATCATAAGGACCGGTCAGTGGATACAGATGACTGGCAATATTTGACTGCCCGTTATCAAGAACCGTATAGGGATCAAAGGCGGTACCGCCCTGATGCCAGTGAAAGCCGTAGGAATCAGAAGTTTCTGGAGCCGAAAACCAAGGCATGTAGTGAACCAGGACTTTTGGCTGTGTGGTTGATGCTGATTCTGTATCAGCGGCGCGGATACCGGCTGTTACAGATAGCAGAGAGAGAGCTTCGTTGTACATAGTATCGTAATCAATTACTCCTTGAATGGCACTTTTTTCAGATTGAGTTTCAGAAGAGGTGGAGGTTGTTCTGGTTGCACAGGAGGAAAGTGCAGCCAGAAACAGAAGACCTGCGAGTACTGTTTTTCCCAGCGGGATAATGTATTTTTTGTAATTCATAGGTAACTCCGTATCAGGAATCGTAAGTTTAACGTTAAACCTTTAGAATGCAGAAAGGGAGGAAACTGTATCTTTTATAAAGGTTTAACGTTTTACTATTATCCCTGAAAAAATCGGCCACGACAGAATACTCTTTGTTTCTGTTGGCCGTTTTGTTTAGTTTAACGTTAAACGTTATACTTTACTATAAGTCCGCCAGATTCATCTGTCAACAGAAAATTTCAAAATATTTTGGCATAGACTGTTCTGCCCCACCTTGGCCGTGTTTCTGACACTTTGGTGGGGCAATAAGCAGGGGAAATACCTGTGTTTCTGATCTTTGTGCCCCACCTTGGCCGTGTTTCGTCTACTTTGGTGGGGTGGACAGCAGGAAGAGCGCCTGTGTTCTTGATCTTTGTGCCCCACCTTGGGCGTGTTTCTGACACTTTGGTGGGGCAATAAGCAGGGGAAATGAAATTTCAAAATACCTGTGTTTCTGATCTTTGTGCCCCACCTTGGGCGTGTTTCTGCTACTTTGGTGGGGTGGAAAACTGGGGAAATATCTGTGTTTCTGACGTTTGTGCCCCACCTTAGGCGTGTTTCTGCTACTTTGGTGGGGTGAACAGCAGGGGAAATATATGTGTTACTGACGTTTGTGCCCCACCTTAAGCGTGTTTCTGCCACTTTGGTGGGGTCAGCAGCAGGGGAAATGCCTGTGTTTCTGGCGTTTGTGCCCCACCTTGGGCGTGTTTCTGACACTTCGGTGGGGTGAACAGCAGGAAGAGCGCCTGTGTTTCTGACGTTTATGACCCACCTTGGGCGTGTTTCTGCCACTTTGGTGGGGTCAACAGCGGGAAGAGCGCCGGTGTTTCTGACGTTTGTGCCCCACCTTGGCCGTGTTTCTGACACTTTGGTGGGGCAATAAGCAGGGGAAATATCAGTGTTTCTGACGTTTATGCCCCACCTTGGGCGTGTTTCTGCTACTTTGGTGGGGTGGAAAACTGGGGAAATATCTGTGTTTCTGAC
>JAZLGC010000074.1:0-7274 GCA_045616125.1 Treponemataceae bacterium
TTTTCAAGGTTGGGAAATGACATATTCTTTTACCGATAATCCTTCGATTATACATGTAACCTACGATCCGCAAGGCATTGAATACGCAGAAGCCGAAATTCACCTGGATACTATGACACTGCAGGTAATCCGTGATGACACGAATCTGTCATACGACGAATTACCGGCAAAGTACAAGATGAACATTCATCCGTAATTAAAACCTGCTGACTATGGAGATTCCGCTGCACAGAGATTTGTTTTCAAAATCCCAGCCGGTATAGGCGTTAAGGTTCAGATTGGTAAGACCAAGAAAACTGATCTGTGCACAGGTATCAACACCGGCAGCCAACTGCATTGTGTTGCCGGTTATGGCAGCATCAAAATAAGCACCGGCTCTGATTTTTTCCAGTTTGAACATTTCCATAGCGGTAAGTGTGGAACTTGGCGCATGCAGGAACAGATCTGCATTGCTGATGCTTATCCAGGTATCGCTGCCAGAAGCTGTAAACTTTGTATCGGTTGCTGCCGGCGCTCCACGGAATCCGTCTGCTGCAAAACAGGTTATCCCGTTGCCGTTTTGATTCCATCTGAAAGTGTCATGAACAGAGAATCCGATTACCGGCAGTGCATAACAGTTAAAACCTGTTTTCACTCCAATACCGGCGCTGTGAATATCCTGAAGAATAAACCCAGAGGGACTGAGTGAAAAATCAAGTGTTTTTGCCTCGTTGTGCGCATTAAAAGTAATGCCTGCATGGCTGAAAAGCAGTTCTGACCCAGCTTCCACTGCTGCAAATGGGGTCAGGCTGGCACTGGTACTTAAAGGAATTTTCCATGACAGCTGCTGAGCGCCATACCAGACAACAGGTCCGCCGGCGTAGTTCAGGTCTGCAGATGCAACAGTAAGGGATTCAAACCCGTTTTGAGTGTGAAGTCTGATCCATGCATCAGCGCCGTAACTGTCAAAGTCGGCGTAGATACCGGCCCGGGCTTTTACCATGCGGTAGTCAGCAAGTCCATATATGCCGGCAGAAATGGGATTGCTGAAATACAGGTCTGGAGTATCAATGGCGGCAATATTCGGCCGGATTTTCAGGTTTGCATAAAACTCACGGCTGTAAGGTTCCAGACCATGCTGAATATCAGATACAAACTGTCGGGCTGCCTGATACCGCTGGGTGCGGAGTTTTGAATATACTTCCGGATGTTTCTGCCGGTAAGACGACCAGGTGGGCCATGCGGAAGTATCGTGGGTGGCAAAGAAGTCTGCTGCACAATCATCACCCACTGCTATCAGTGTTGATACATTTGAAAAATCCATGAAGCTGAAATTTTCTACCGGGTTTCGGATATACGGATAACCAGCGTCCAGAATGTCACCAATCATCTTTCGTTCTTTTCCGATACTCATGGTACGGTTAAGAATGACGATTGGGTTATACAGATTCATGGGAGCGGTGTAGAAAGCAGTGGAAATAATCAGGTTATGAGAAAAGCGTTCTGCAATGGAAATACAACCTAAATCGACAACACCTGCATCTACCAGCAATGTTTGATTACCGTCAGGCAGCGTGTATTCCACCGGTTCCATCATGGCAGACATGGCAAAGGCCGCCGTCATAATGGAAACGTAATCTCCTTCTGCAAACCAGATACACCGTTTGGTAACCAGGTCTTCTGCAGGAATAATAATAGGAATATACGAATCTTTCAGGTTGAAATAACGGTCTGGGAACAGACGTGATAGGGCTTCCTGGAAATATCTTTGAGAAAGGAGGCCTCCTTTTGAAGGAAAAACCAGGTCAAAAAAGGAATTCAGGTCAACATGTTCAACAATGTAAGCAATGTCATCGGGAGCAAATCCTGCAGAATACAGCATACCGATGATGGCACCCATGCTGTTGGCTACGATGAAGTCAGGTTTTGCATCGTGTTTTTCAAATTCGCGGAGCACCCCGATATGAGCATAGGCGCGGGCAGAACCACCTGACAGGACAAGACCTAAAGGTTCGCGGCCTTCAGCCTTGATGGTTTCGATGCGGGCGGTAAAGGAATCTTCTCCCACAAAAATAGGGGTACTCTGCAAAAGAACAGAATCATCTAAGGTAACCACCCCCCCCCCGTGGGGTGATTGTGCATTCAAGGATACGGCTGCAGAACAAAGAAGCAGTATCGTACTGACAAATCGTGTTAATCTGGACATGATATCTCCATCATCGTTTCAATCCCCTTGTGCAGAAGATTGCACAGGGGAGTGTCGGGAACTTTGTAATACACCTCTTTGCCTTCACGACGGCTGACAATCAAATTGTTTGCCTTCAACAACTTTAAGTGATGACTTACCGCCGGGGACGTCATATCCACCAGCAAGGAAATATTGGTAACGCATTCCTCGGTGTGGCACAAAAGCCAGAAAATCCTGAGCCGGCTATAGTCGTCAAGCAGCTTAAACAGATTTGCCAGCAGTTCAAAGTGCACTGTCTGAGAAAGGGTTGCCGTAATTTCTTCGGTTACGTGTGGTGAACCGTGTTGGTGGTTATGATCGTGATGTTCCATGGTTCTATTTTACTGTACGCTTACCTTTCCGGCCAGAACGTTCTTATAGTCTTCGTAGTTCTTTTTCAGCAGGGCTGGGGTATCAAGACCGTAAGGACATTTGCTCTTACATGCACCACAGCCGGTACAGTTTTCGATTTTTTTCATTTCTTCCTGCCAGTGTTCGCTAAGCCAGTTTTTGCTTGGTGCACGGCGGAGCATCAGACTCATGCGGGCACAGTGACGGATGCCGATCCCCTGAGGACAGGGCATACAGTAACCACAGCTGCGGCAGAAATTGTTTCCCAGTTCTTTCTTATCATTCTCAATAAGAGTGCGGATTTCATCAGTCATGACAGCCGGCGTTTCAAAGAATGCCAGCCATTCTTCCAGCTCTGTCATACGCTGTACGCCCCAAATAGGAACAACGTTGTCAAATTGGCTTACAAACGCAAAGGCTGCCTTACTGTCATGAATCAGCCCGCCAGCCAGACCTTTCATACCGATAAGACCTACATTGTGTTCCTTACACAGGGCAGAAAGGGCCAATTCGCGTTCTGAAGAAATATAACTGAATGGATACTGCAGGGTTTCATACAGACCGCTTTTTACTGCTTCTTCAGCCAGATGAATTTTGTGGGCAGTAAGACCAATGTGACGGATTTTTCCCTGTGCTTTCAGTTCCTGCATGCATTCATACATACCGGTGCCGTCGCCGGGCAGGTAAACCTGTTCAACACAATGGAACTGGTAAATATCGATATAGTCAGTATTCAGTAACTTCAGGCTCATTTCTATATCGGCACGAACTTCTTCCGGTGTCTTTCCCATGGTTTTTGTGGCAATAAAGATTTTGCTGCGGATGTCGTAGCCGTCGTCATTGGCTCCACACAAAGCCTTTCCGATTTTCTCTTCGCTGTCTGAATACGCGCGGGCGGTATCAAAGAAGGTCATGCCGCCTTCATAAGCGTGGCGAAGAATTTTAATGGAAGTTTCCATGTCGTCGCGTTGAACTGGCAGTGCACCGAATCCGTTCTGTGGAACAGTGATGCCGGTAGATCCTAAAGTTACTGTTTTCATGATTTTCTCCTACAGTTTGGTAACTGAATATCTGTAGTTTACGATAAAAACAACATAATTTCTATGTGATAGTAACATATCTTAAAATAGAGTTGAAAAACTTGTCTGAAAAATCAAAAAGGAATATACTTCCTTCATCTTTAAGACATTTTTAATAAATAACAGGAGAGTACGTATGTCTAAGAAAATGGGTGCAATGGTTGCGGTTCTTGCTGCTGTTGCTGTGTTGTTCGTTTGCACCGGTTGTAGCTTTAATGGTTCAGTAGGTGGAAAAGGGGAGTCTGTTCAGAAAGCCAAGGTAGAAAAAGTTTCTGCCAGTGATCTTGAAAAAGCAAAGGTTGACAGTAATGCTCGCGTTGCAACTACTGATGCAGAAGCAAAAGTTCTTCTTAATGGAACAAATTTTGGCGGATTTGATTCTGGTCGTATGGCAAGGTCTGTACAAGCTGTTCCTGCTGCTACTCGTGCAGCTTCTGGTGCAGGTGAAGTTCACCAGTTGATTACTGAAGTTACCGGTTTCTGGAATGATCTGGAATCTAAAGGAAAAGCCAGCCTGAAACTGAATGAATCACTTTCTGCTGATGCCGGTATTGCAGGTCTTGCACTGGCAGGTGCAGAGGTTGATGTTAACCTGAATGCAACGGCAAAAGGTCTTGCAGACAAAAACCGTGCAAATGCTTCTGTTTCTCTTGATGGTCATGTATATGCAAAAGGCCACGCAGAAATTGATCCGCTGAATCTGGCAGGTGATATTTTTGCAGGTATTGATCCAAGTCTGAAATCATACAAGGTAGTTACCAATGCTGACGTTAACGTAAAGGTTGGTAAACTGACAGCCGCTGCATCTGCTGCAAATTCTGCTGATACATCAATTGCTTCATTTGATTTTAGTGGTTCATATGGAGTATCTGCAGCCGCTTCTGTTGGTACTACCTGTGTTACTAAGGATTCCAGTGGAAATGTTATTTACGGTCTGGTTGTTGTAACTGCTTCTGCCCAGAGTAAGGGTGATATGGAAAAACTTCAGGCAAAGGCTGAAGCTGCATATAAGTCTGAAAAAGGTGATGCTTCTGCCAAATTTGCAGCAGCTTTTGATGAAGTTGTGAAAGCAGACGTAGAAATTGCCATCTATGATAATGCTGGAAAGAAAACCTGGAGCAAAAAACTTGCTTCAGTCGAAGCCCTGGTAGACTGGCTTGAAAAATAAAACTATATAACATCTCAAATCTACCGGCCTGACAGTACATACAGTTTTTGCCTGTATTGTCAGGCCTTTTCGATTTTGGGTATTTTCTGCATAAAATATTAAGTATTTCCATAAAAAATAACGGGTGGAAAATTATGGATGAAATATCATGTAATATGCGAGGTATTACATGTTCAAGAAACGTTTGGGAATAAAAGGTAAACTGAATACTCTTATTATTCTGCTTATCGTAGGTTCTACTTTTTCACTTGCCACTTTAATTTATCAGCGTGCATCAAATGCTTTAACTACAGCCACAGAAGGCCAACTGATTGAAACTTCAAAAAGAATCGCAGCTGAAATCGGGGCAAAAGTTTCTCATGAAGTAACTATGCTGCAGGGATTAGCGGCACTTCCATTTGTAAAAGACGAATCCATATCGGCAGAAGACAAGGCTGCGCAGTTAATGCAGATTATAGCCAATGACCCTGTTAAATATCAGAACATCGGATATTACGCTAGAAACGGTCTTTCTTTGGTAGATGACGGCCGCTATATCGATTTTTCTGGTCGTGATTATTTTAAAACTCCCATGGCGGGCAAAATCTATGTACAGGATCCGGCACTTTCTGCGGTTAATAATAGTGTTCTTATGTTCATTGGAGTTCCCATTTATGGCGATGGTGCAAACAAGGCCCCTACCGGAGTACTTACGGCCGTGCTGAAAGGCAATCTGGTAGCTGATATCTGTGAAAGTATCGATCTTGGTGGTGGATGTCATCCAATTGTATACAATATGAAAACCGGTGAAGCTGTTGGTGACGCAGATCGTGACGCTGACCGTGATGCTTTTAGCCTTGATTCTGATCATCCGTTTTATCAGGTTATCAAACGAGGTCAGTCTGGCATAACCGGGTCAGAAATTTATACTGATCCCTTTACCGACATGAAAATGTTATGTGCCTATACTCCTGTCGGTCATGATACTGACTGGGCTGTATTCTGTGCAGGCCCGTATGACTACTATTACCAGAGCATTGCTGCACTCCGGATGATAATCAACTATATCATTCTTGGAGCCATCGTTGTTTCGTTTGTAGTTGGATTCCTTATTGTCCGCAATATCATTAAGCCTTTGCTTGCCGTAAAAAACGGTATTACAGAGATTTCTTCCGGCAATGCCGATTTGACCAAGCGCATTCCACAATCTTCTCATGATGAAATTGGAGAAGTAGTAGAAGGTTTTAACCAGTTCTCTGCAAAACTGCAGGAAATTGTAGGAGCAATCAAGAATTCTCAGGCTGATCTGTCAAAGGGACGAGATTCCCTTCAGACCATCACTGCAAGCGTTACACAGGATCTGGACGATGTTCTTGGTAATATTGAGCTGGTTTCAGAGCAGACGGGAGTGCAGTCTTCAAGTGTAGACAGTACCAGTTCGGCGGTAGAACAGATAGCTGGAAATATCAAGGGCCTTGAAGGCATGATTGAACGGCAGGCATCGGGCGTGCAGGACGCTTCTTCTGCAGTAGAAGAAATGATTGGAAATATTGGGGCCGTTCAACAGTCTGTTGAAAAAATGGCAGCTTCGTTTGGTTCTCTGACTGGTATTACTCAGGAAGGGGTTTCAAAACAGGGAACGGTATTTGAACGCATTAAAGATATTGAAAAACAGTCTGATATGCTGAAGGAAGCAAATACCGTAATCACCAACATTGCGGCTCAGACAAACCTGCTGGCAATGAATGCTGCTATTGAAGCTGCTCATGCCGGCGAGGCAGGACGCGGTTTCAGTGTTGTTGCTGACGAAATCCGTAAACTGTCTGAAACATCTACTGCGCAGTCAAAGAACATTGGTGTGCAGCTGAAAAACATCAAGCAGAGTATAGAAGGTGTTGTAGCCCTTTCTGATGAAAGCCGTGAAGCCTTTAACAAGGTTTCAGACAGCATTGTCAGTACTGATCAGCTGGTGCGTCAGATTAAGAGTGCCATGGAAGAGCAGGAAGAAGGATCCCGTCAGATTGGTATTGCACTTGGCAACATGAATGACAGTACTCAGGAAGTTCGTTCAGCCTCTCAAGAAATGTCTGCCGGCAGCCAGGCAATATTGCACGAAATTCAGAAACTGCAGGATGCAACGGCAAATATTAAGAGCAGCGTTTTCATGATGGATAGCGGAGCCCGCAAAATCAGCAAGACATCCAGTCAGTTGAGTGCCGTTGTTCAGGAAGTTGATGGTGCTGTAAACGATATCGATAAGCAGGTGAACCTGTTTACGGTATAAGCCGGGCATTATTTATGCTGTAATGATGGAAAAGAGATTGGAAATGCGTTATCTTTCATATAACAAAACGCTATGTCCGTAAAAAGTGTTGCTGAATGCTACACAGCAACGAGAATTGTACAGGAATGCCACAAATCGAGAGGAGGGACAGTACAGGCAAAAATTGTTGAAGCCCGGCGTTCATGCGGCAGCATGAACAATATATAG
>JAZLGC010000075.1:0-12579 GCA_045616125.1 Treponemataceae bacterium
TTCTACGCCGGGATTCACCAATAGCGACGTTATCGAGCGTTTTTGCATGTACTGGCAATCCGGTAGATTTGTGGTATTATGATGAGACCCTGAAACTAGTTCAGGGTGACAATAAGCAACACTTTTTACGGACATAGCCTTTTTTAATTACTGTGCGGATTAATTAAATACCTGAGAGAACTGAAAAATCGAGAGGCGGGATGGGGACTGAAAAAAATTGTTGAAGCCCGGTTTTATAGTTTCCTTGCCGGGCTTCACCAATAGCGACGATATCGAGCGTTTTTTTCAGTCACCAGCATGCCGGTAGATTTTTCAAATACTTATTGAGCATTGTTTAATTAATCCGTACTGTTTTTGCATACTGAATTTCAGTAAAAAAAGATGACAGGGAGAAGCGCATATGATGTTGTTACGAGAGCCAAGACTTTCTGATGGGGATGACTTATTCCATTACATCTGGAGCCGTCCGGAAGTGACCAGATACCTGTTCTGGAGGGAAGTTACCACAGAAGAGGCTGCCCAAAAGAAAACTCAGTGGCTTCTTGAGTGCCGCACAGAAATTCCTGCCACCTATGTGATTGAAGAAACTGATTCCGGAACCGCCATCGGATTTGCTTACATGAAGGAAATGCAGCCGGGATACTTTGGCGTTGGCGATATTGTCATCGGACCAGAATTCTGGGGCCGCGGGTATGGAAAGCAGGTTGTACGGGCGTTACTTGAAGAAGCATTTATTGACCGTGGCGCCACCCGTTTTGAATACTGCTACGTAGAAGGCAATGAGGCTTCCCGCCGGCTGGCAGAAAGCTGCGGACTGCACTATGTTCGGGAAGAAAGAGTTCGCATGTCAAAAATCGATGCTGATGTAACGCTGAAGTACTATGAAACTACCACGATGCCGAAGAAGGAAGAATGCTGAATGAAAAAAGGATTACCGATATCAGCAGGGAACGTAAAATACAGTATGCAGAAATATTTTCCACGCACAGTTGCTCTATTTTTTTTCATTCTGGCAATAGTATTTCCTTCTTTTGCGGTGAATACCCGAGTAGTGCTAACAAACGGACAATCCCTGATTACAAACGATGGACACGCAGAAATTCCTCCGGGTTATACCGATATTGGGTCCCAGTCTTTCAAGGGGTGTACTAATCTTGTATCGATTACCATTCCTGATACGGTAACAAAAATAGGGTTTGAGGCTTTTGCAGACTGTACTAAACTGGAATACATCAATCTGCCGGATTCCATTACAGAAATCGGCTTACAGGCATTTTTCAACTGTTCCAGTCTTCGCAAGGTAACAATTCCCCCATCAGTAAAAATCATCAACAGTAAAGTATTTTACGAATGTACCAACCTTGAATCAGTCACCATTCCTTATGGAGTGGAAACAATCGAACCTCGTGCATTTTACAACTGTAAAGCACTTTCAGCCATAACAATACCTGACTCCGTCATCTCTATCGGACAGGCCGCTTTCCTTGGATGCAGGAATGCAACTTCTGTTACCCTTTCAAAGTCTTTACTTTCCATCGACTACATGGCTTTTGATTTGTGCGAAAACATCACTTCAATCTTCATTCCGTCATCAGTATCTCATATTGGGAAGTATGCATTTGATGCTTGCAAAAATCTTACAGAAATAATTGTTGATCTTGACAATAAATACTTTGATAGCCGCAATAATTGCAATGCCCTTATCAAGTCTGATGAGAACCGTCTGCTGCGAGGTTGTGCCACCACAGTAATACCAGATTCCATAAAATCGATTGAAATCTCAGCCTTTTCTCATTGTAACGGGCTTACCTCAATTATTATCCCTGATTCCATCACCCAAATTGAAAGCAGTGTTTTTAACCATTGTGCCGAGTTAGCACAAATTATCATTCCAACATCTGTAACAATCATCGACATGGATGCCTTTAATGAATGTACCAGCTTAACATCGGTAACGATTCCAGACTCTGTCACATCTATAGGAGTCAGTGCCTTTTCCGGTTGCTCCAGTCTCCAAGCGATTACCATTCCAGACAGTGTTAGAGAAATCAAGAACTTCGCTTTTTCCAGATGTTCAAGCCTTACTGAAATCATAATTCCAGAATCTGTCAAATCCATAGGCTACAAAGCCTTCAGTAAGTGTCAAAATCTTCGTACTGTAGTATTGAATGGACCAATCAGCAAAATTGATGAATATGCTTTCTATTACACTGATATTGATTACATCTATCTTTCTGAGAAATGTACTGAACTGAAGGACTTTTCTTTTCTGATTGAAAGGAATCCCTCCACAATAATTGTAGCACCAGAAAATCCGAAATTTGATAGCAGAAACAACTGCAATGCAATCATCAGCACTTCAGAAAACTCCCTGCTGGTTGGTTGTGGTTCAACTGTGATTCCTGATTCAGTTACTTCCATCGAACCATTGGCATTTGCAAACTGTACAAACCTTATAACCATAGTAATTCCCGATTCTGTCAGATTGATCGGAGAACTGGCATTTTTCGAATGCACTGCCTTGGAATCTGTTACCATTCCTGAGGGTAACATTTTAATTGGAGAAGATATCTTTTACGGTTGTCCCAAGCTTTCTTCTGATGAGAGCATCATCGAAACTGGCACAGACTGACAATCAGAATGAAGGAGGCCCAATCAATGAAAATTCACATTATCGGAGGCAGTGGCAGCGGGAAAACGTATCTGGCCCGCCTTCTGAGTAACAAATATACGATCCCTGTTACCTCTCTGGACGATCTGTTCTGGGATAATTCTGCCGGTCACTTCAACACAAAAAGAGCCCCGGAAGAACGGGATGCCATGCTTTCATACGTACTGTAGCAGGAATCCTGGATTATCGAAGGCGTGCAGTACGCCTGGCTGGACCAGAGTTTTGCAGACGCGGATGTCATTTACGTTATGGGTACACCGCAGTGGCTGTGCCGCTCTCGTATCCGGCACCGATACATCAAACGGAAGTTCCATGCAGCCACCCGCCATGATGAAACACTGCAGTCAGTGCACGCTTTATTGAAGTGGACCAAACAGTTTTACCACGTGAACATGCCTGCCATCTATGAAAAACTTGCCCCTCATCAGGGCAAAGTTACCGTACTCCGCACAAAACAAGATCTACAGAAACTGCTGAAAGGATGAAACTATGAAGAACTGGTGGCATTTCTAAAGCAGAAGCAAAACGTATCTGTGAACTGTTTAACATTGAGTTCATTGATTCGTGAGATTTCTGTTCAAAATGCTGATGATTATCTGGCGAAACATTTCCATATCTTCGGATTTGCTTTCAGCAATAAATAATGTAATGGCAAAAAGTGTATCGTCATCTATGCGTTTTTTTCCGTTTACATAGAGCATGTTGTTTTTCTGCATGAAGTATAAAAAACAGCTGGCAGCAATTCGTTTATTTCCGTCGTGAAAACAGTGATCTTTTGTAATGGAATATAAAAGCATGGCGGCTTTTTCTTCCAATGTTGGGTATAGTTCCTTGCCACCAAAGGTTTGATAAATATTGTTCACCGCTCCCGAAAATCCACTGTCTTTGGGTACTGCAAAAACATCACTCTCAAAGGCCGGTTTCATTGAATTTATTACTTCCAGATATTCCAGTTCTGGAATTTGCCTGGCAGATGTTTCGGTTTTTCCGTTTTTATCCAATGAACCGTGGTCAAAATCATCAAGAAGGATAAGTCCACTAGAAAAGTCCTGAAGAAAATTAACTGTTTTTTTAATATCTGCAAGGTCTTCAATTTTTTCTGAATTCAAACTTTCGGCAAGGGAGGCAGTCAGTGTCTGAAGAGCAAGAAGTTTCTGGTGTTCCTGTTCCAGGCGTTTTTGATTTATTGCATAACCTTGAATAAGATATTGTTTAAGTACATTTGTTGCCCATTTTCGGAACTGTGTTGCTACTGAAGATTTTACACGATAACCAAGAGATATTATTAAATCTAAATTGTAAAATGGTAGTTCACGAGATACCTGACGTTTTCCTTCTGTTTGAACTTGTCAGAATTTCCGACAGGTTGAAGCCTCTTCCAGTTCACATTCTTCATAAATATGTTTTATATGCTCAACAACATTTGTTCTGGAAGTTTCAAACAATTCGGCCATCTGCTGCTGTGTAAGCCACACTGTTTCTTCTTCGAGTTTTACAGAGATTTCTGTAGTTCCATCTGAGCTTTTATAGATTTCGATATTATTCATCACAACTCCCATTTGCCATTGTTAGTTCTGGATGTAACAATTATACCATGCCATCGCCCCATGCATATAAAAAAAGGCCCCCACACCAGCGGGGACCTTCCTCCATGTTTCTGAGTATGCGGATATCAGCCCTTTATCCCCGCATTCCTTAAGCAACAGGTGCAGGATGATTTGAGCCGATATCAAGGAAGTACCGTTATGAGGAGCGCAGGCGGGCTGCCGCCCGTTGAGCACCGCAGAAACGGCACTGACGCAGAGAGCGGCTCAAAGGGCCTGCACCTGCTTTTTTACAGCAGCAAGCAGTTCGCTGTATTCAGTAAAGGCCTGCACATCAGGATTATCCTTGATGATGTGTTCAGGAGCACGGAACAGGAATCCGGCCTGGCTCTGTTTGATCATGCCCAGGTCGTTGAAGCTGTCACCAGAAGCAATGGTCTTGAAACCGATTGACTGCAGGACTTTTACAGCGTGATACTTGCCGTTTTCCTGGCGCATTTTGAATCCGGTAATGGTTCCGTCTTCTGCTACAACAAGTTCGTTACAGAAAATCGTGGGCATTCCCAGCTTTTCCATGAGCGGAGCAGCAAACTGGGTAAAGGTATCACTCAGGATGATAACCTGGGTAGTGCGGCGTAACTCGTCCATGAACTCTTTTGCGCCGGGCATGGGGTCAATTTTTGCGATGGTTGCCTGAATTTCTTTCAGCCCCAGGCCGTGTTCCTTCAGGATACCAAGGCGCCAGTTCATCAGTTTGTTGTAATCAGGTTCATCGCGGGTAGTGCGTTTCAGTTCAGGAATGCCGCTGGCTTCTGCAAAGGCAATCCAGATTTCAGGTACCAGTACCCCTTCAAGATCAAGACAAGTTACGTACATTTTTTTCTCCTTAGTTGCAGAAGTTTTCTTTCAGGAAGTTCAGGTCCAGTTCAGGATACAGAACAAACTGATCCAGCAGAGCGCGAACTTTTGCCTTTGCAGCTTCCTTAACAGCCGGATCCAGGTCAATCTTACCTTTTGCCGGTTTTCCTTCTTTGGTCAGTCCAGGTTTGGTGCCTTTCAGAACCATATCGATGATTTCTGCAATTTCAGCCATCTGTTCTTTTTCCATTCCCAAAGTGGTAACAGCAGGCGTTCCAACGCGGATACCGGAAGTCCACCAAGGTCCCTGAGGATCAAATGGCAGTGTGTTGCGGTTCAGGGTAACACCACATTCAAAGAGGGCGTTTTCAGCCTGACGGCCGGTAAGACCATATCCGTTTACATCAATGAGCATCAGGTGGTTATCGGTTCCACCGGTCTGCAGTTTCATACCGCGTTTTTCACACTGGGCAGCCAGTTCACGGGCATTGTCGCGAACATTCAGAGCCCATTTCTGGTATTCAGGAGTACGGGCTTCCTTAAAAGCAATGGCTTTTGCAGCCATTACGTGTGGCAGTGGTCCGCCAAGTACCAGAGGACAGCCTTTGTTTACGGCTTCTGCATATTCTTCCTTACACAGGATGATGGCGCCACGGGGACCGCGCAGGGTTTTGTGGGTAGTAGTAGTTACGATATCTGCCCAGAGAACAGGATTTTCTTCGTCAGTAAATACTTTACCGGCAACCAGGCCTGCAAAGTGAGCCATATCAACCATAAGAACAGCACCGCATTTATCTGCAATCTGGCGGAACCGTTTAAAGTTGATGGCACGAGGATATGCTGAATAACCAGCCAGCAGAATCAGAGGTTTGAATTCCATAGCCTGTTTTTCAATGGCATCGTAATCCAGATAGCCGGTTTCTTTATCTACGGTGTATGACTGAGAAACGAACATGCGGGCAGATACGTTCTGGCGGTATCCGTGGGTCAGGTGTCCACCTGAGTAGTAGTCCAGACCCATCAGGCGCTGGTTACCCAGTTTTACGCGGAGAGCTTCCCACTGTTCATCAGACATGTGTGACAGGTTGGTATCGCCGAATTCATCAAGAGCCGGCATTTCGATTTTCTTGTTGAGGATTGCCCAGTAAGCAACGATGTTGGCATCTGCACCGGCATGGGGCTGCACATAGGCATGATCTGCACCGAAGAGTGCTTTTGCTTCTTCTGCAGCGATTTTTTCTACGGTATCAACGTTTTCGCAGCCACCGTAGTAGCGGTGATCAGGATATCCTTCTGCGTATTTATCGGTAAGCAGGTTACCCATGGCAGCCTGAGTGTTCAGAGAACAGTAGTTTTCACTTGCTACCAGTTTCAGGTGAGCGCGCTGTGTTTCCAGTTCCTTAACGATAGTAGCAGCAATATCTGGCCCTACTTCTGCAACTTTCTGAAGGTTAGCAACATAGGCAACCATAGAAGGGTTGATGTTTCCTGCGTGGGTGTTAAGGTAGTTTTCTAAAGGTGTAGACATAAAAAAACTCCATGAATGAAATGGTAGCACAGACTGCCCAGGCGTGCGGCAGCATGCAGCAGGCTTAAAGCACTGCCCTTCACGATGGTACTCCATCTAAAACGCCAGAAGATGGGCTTATCATAGCGGAAAACGGGCTTTGGTTCAATGCAAAAACTGCATAAATATACAAAAATACTGAATATTCTGCAGTATAGGTAAAATCTGTGTAAAGAATGCCAGTTCCTGTAAAAAACATACCCTATTTCCTAAAAAATGGAGTACTATAAGGTATCTGAAATATCTTTACTGATTTAGGAAAGTACTATGAACAAACAAGAAACACTTACCCTGAATATGAAGCGGACCTGTACCATCGGGTTTGCATTCTTCGGCATTCTGCTCCTGTGGCAGGTATACGACTCCTGGTGCCCTACGTTTCTGACCGAATTGTTCGGTAAAGCCATCTACGGTGGTTCCACTACCGGACACACTGATCAGGTACAGTATCTGGTAGGTATCATCATGGCCCTGGATAATCTGGCAGCCCTTATTCTGCTGCCAATCTTCGGAAAACTGTCAGATAATACCCACACCAGAATCGGAAAGCGCATGCCATACATTCTGGTGGGAACCTTTGTTTCAGCCACTCTGTTTCCCTTCATTCCCGTATTCTTCCACTTTAATAACGTGGCCGGAACAGTCATCTTTATGGCATTAACCGTGTGCTTCATGATGATGTACCGGAATCCTGCCGTAGCCCTCATGCCGGACGTAACCCCCAAACCATTACGGAGCAAGGCAAATGGCATCATCAACATTATGGGCTATTTCGGCGGTGCCTGTGCCACCGTTCTCGGGATTTTCTTCGTTCTCAGTAAGTACCTGGGTACCAAGGCAAATGCGGAACCTACCTGGCAATATCAAAATCTGTGGGCCATTGAAGCTCCATTCCTTATTGCAAGCCTGCTCATGATCATCAGTGCTCTGTTCCTTTTCTTCAAGATTGATGAGAACAAAATTGCAGAAGAAATGAAAGAAGAAATGGCATTGGGAGAATCTCTTGCAGAGGTTGCCGACGCAGTTGAAGACGATAAGCCCATCAGCGCCAGAAACCGCCGCATGCTTATTTTCATTCTGCTCTCAGAATTCTTCTGGTTCATGGCAGATAACGGCATCGGAACCTTTATGGGAAACTACACTGTTTACTACCTGCAGGCCGCAACCTCTTCAAATATGATTAATACTATCATCGGCGGTCTCGGTTCTGTAGTAGGATTTGCCCTTGGTGGTACCATTGCAGAAAAAATCGGCCGTAAATGGACCGTTTCTACCGGTCTGGGATTATCACTGGTATCCTATCTGGTATGGATTATCCTTACCTTTACCGTACTGCAGGGAGCTGCCGGTAGTGGAACATTTCCACCAGCCATCTGGGTCATCTGGTTTGTCAAAGGGATTGGTATGGCACTGGTACATGTCAACTCATTTCCTATGGTTGTTGAGTTATGTTCCAACAAAGACATCGGAAAATTCACCGGCTACTACTATGCATCATCCATGGCAGCCCAGACCATCACTCCTATTGCCCTTGGTTCCCTGCTGCTGATTCCAACCCTCAACTTCGGATTCCTGCCGGTATATGCCAGCATCTGTCTTGTTGCAGCCTTCATCATCTTCCTTTTTGTTGCCAATGTTTCAACAAAAAAAGTAGGAATTGCAAAAGGCCTTGAAGCTTTTGATACGGACGACTGAAAATGAACAAGAAAACTGCTTTATCACGGGTAAATCCCCTTTTTCTGAAAGGTATCTGCCACCGGGGTCTGCATACCCCACAGTTCAGTGAAAACGGACTGAATGCGTTCAAAAATGCCCTGGATCACCACATGGCACTGGAACTTGATGTACACCTGACAAAAGACAACCAGCTTATTGTTTTCCACGACAGCAACACAAAGCGCATGACGGGAAAAGAAGGTACCATCGAAGAACTGACGCTGGCTGAAATCAAGTCCGATTACCGTCTGCTTGATGGTGAAGAACTCCCTACCCTGAAGGAAGTGTTCGATTTGATTCAGGAACAGGTTCCTATTGTACTGGAACTGAAAGTTGTTGAAAAAAATTATAAGGCCCTGGCAAAACGGGTTATGGAAGAACTTACCTGCGTAAAGGATAAACGCAACCTGATGCTGATATCCTTTGACCCGCGGGCATTATTTCCCTTTGCAGGGAAAGGTTTTATCCGACAGCTGCTTGTTGCAAAATCAGATGAATACACCTGGCCATTCCGCATCTTCTTTGAAGGAGTAGATTTAGAACACGTGTTTATGTCTGAGAAACGCTGCATTAAGTACGCAAAAAAACACTTTACCAATATCTGGACCGTAGAAACCCAGGAAGTGTTCGACAAGTGTGTACCGTTAGTTGACACTGTTACCTTTCAGAACATGGATCCAGATTACGTAAAGAATTATTTTCAGTAAGAAGTTGCTGTTTTTCAACTGCACACTTTTTATTTGGAGTGGTATACTGCCCTCATGCAGTCACTAACACAGCTATTTAAGATTGGAAAAGGGCCCTCAAGCTCCCATACCATCGGTCCTGAACGGGCCGCCATGGTCTTCAAGGAAAAATATCCCCAGGCAGACCACTACACGGTTACTTTATATGATTCTTTGAGCAAAACCGGAAAAGGACACGGTACCGATCGGGTTCTGTATGAAACCCTTTCACCAACCTTTACTGAAGTCATTTTTGCCCAGGAGGCGCTGACCCCGCTATCCCACCCCAACACCATGGATTTTGCAGCCTATAGTGGCGGTGCATTGCTTGGAACCATGCGGGCCATTTCCGTTGGCGGTGGCGATGTCCGATACGAAGGCGTTGCTGTTGATCCGGAGCCGGAAGTGTATCCGGAAAATACCTTTGCCGAAGTTGAACAGTTCTGCCGGTTCCGGAATCTTGATCTTGCTGAATATGTGGCCTTTTGTGAAGGCGATGAAATCTGGGAATTTCTGAAAACCATCTGGGATGCCATGCGGAATTCGATTACTGAAGGATTAAAGGCCGAGGGAGTACTCCCCGGTGGACTTGATATTATGCGAAAGGCAAAACTGCTGTTCGAACAGAAAGTAACTGATGAATTACCCCAGGTGAGGGAATGCCGGATTCTGGCATCCTATGCGTTTGCCGTAAGCGAACAGAATGCTGATAACGGCACCATCGTTACCGCTCCTACCTGTGGTGCGGCAGGCGTACTGCCGGCAGCTCTGCTCTGGGCGCAGGAACAGCAGGAACTGACTGACTATCAGATAATTAAAGGCCTTGCTGTTGCAGGCTTATTCGGAAATATCATCAAGCAGAACGCTTCCATAAGCGGAGCTCAGTGCGGATGTCAGGCCGAAATCGGTTCAGCCTGCGCCATGGCTGCAGCCGCCCTGGCATATCTTCACGGTCTTTCCACCAGCCAGATTCAGCATGCCGCAGAAATTGCCCTGGAACACCATCTGGGACTCACCTGCGACCCCATCTGCGGTCTGGTACAGGTTCCCTGTATAGAACGCAATGCCGTTGCCGTTAAACGGGCCATGGACTGCGCCAATCTGGCAAGTTTTCTAGGCGATACCCAGCGCATCAGTTTTGATATTGTTGTCCGCACCATGTACGAAACCGGAATCAGCATGAACCAGCGGTTTAGGGAGACGGCGGAGGGGGGATTAGCCAAGATGTTCGATAGAAGAAGGTAGGGGTACGGCTTTTCCGCGCTAACTGCGTCGGCCGCGCCGGTGCGGTGCTCAACGGGCGGCAGCCCGCCTCTGCTCCTGCCGGCTTGCCTCCTTGCCATCACGAAAAATCCGCACCCCTACAATGTGTCACTACAACGTACGGCAGTACGCCTCCGTTCCAGATCCGCTCGTCGCCTAGCTGCCACGAATAATACTACCTTCTTCAATTAGCTATTCTATCAAATTTCAACAATATTCTGCTGCGTCGGCCGCGCCGGAGCGGTGCTCAACGGGCGATCTCTCCACTTCGTGCAGGATGATTTCTGCTGCCAGCAAGGCAGCCAGAAGTGAGCAGCGCAGGCGGTGTGACTGCGTCCCCTCGGCTCCGACACCAAAGGCCTAGTCCTTTGTAAACTTAGGAACGAGCAATGTTGCTCCTTCCATTCTTCCCACCAACAAGACTTTGTCTTTTTGGATTTTCTACCAGACGGCAACCGTCGCAGTCTGCAAGAATTTAGATATTTGAACTTTTCTTTCTTATAAAAATCTTATACATGCCAAAACTTATAAAAGCAGACAAAAACTTATCGATAAGATTTTCTACAATACCGGCAAGATTATTCGCAAGGCTTTGATTATTAAAAGCAACATAAACACATTGAACTACAATATTTGCCTGAGGCATTGGTGGCGAAGAGCCAAAAGCAAGATTTGCAATAAGATTTCCTAAAATGGCATTTGCAATTGCGGCCCATACTCCTGCCCAGAAAAATGCATCAATGGAAATTTCAGTTTTTCTTATACCAGACTGTTCGTTTAATTTTGATTCTGCATAGAAAACACACCATGCAAAAAGGGCCGTACAAATATGGCATACAGAAAATAAGATACTGGAATTAGTCCAAATTGATAGAATGAAATTACTTATAAATGCACAAAGTAAACTTGGAATAAGGCCACACAAAGCTGCAACACTAATAGTTAAAATTGAATCCAGATATAATGGAAAAACAATTATTTCTGCAATCAATGAACCAAGATAGTTTATTCCTATTGCAAAAAGCGTGTAGCAAATTATGAATGCAATTTTCTTTGAGGTGATTTTTTCCTGCTTTTTTAATCCAAATAATTCTTTCATTTTTTTTCTTCTATCATAAAATGAGTCCCAACGCTCGTGCTTTTTCCAGAAGATCCAAACGGTCACGAATATCCATCTTGGAATAAATAATGGACTTTTGATTGATTACCGTTTTTTGAGACTTACCAAGAATATTTGCAATTTCAGGCGGGTCCTTCTTCTGTGCAAGATAATAAAACACATCTTTTTCTTTTTGAGTAAGAGCAGAATATAAAATGTAAATCTGATTGGATGTTTTTGACAAAGAATCGTTTATATCTGATTTTTTACTCAGCATTATTTTCATAATGTTTTTTGATTGAGTGTTGAAATACATACTTCCTGCAGCAACTGAAATAATTGCGTTTTTGAGTTCATCAATGGTGACGTCTTTTGAAATAAATCCCTGTACATCATTGGTGAGAGCCTGTTCAATATGAAGGGGATCGTTATACATGGAATAAACTAGAACATTAAGATTAGGTTTGATTTTCCTGAGTTCGTTAGCGACATCAAGACCGTTTGTCCCATTCAAATTCAAATCCATAATCACAGTAGAAATTTCAGAATTAGATTTTATAATTTCAAGAGATTCTTCTTTATTTGTTGCAACGGAAAAATCAAAATCATTTTTATTTTGAGTAAGACTTGTGATAATAGCATCCCGCACACCAATATGGTCGTCAACGAACAGAATTTTTAATGGTAATGACAATTGTAGTTCCTCCTTCTGTTATAAATTCAACCTCTCCGCCAAAATTGTTAACTCTTTCTTTTATATTCTGTAAACCATAATGTTTAGTTTTATCGTCATCTTTTTTCATATCTTTTATATCAAAGCCTGTACCATTGTCGCTGAATGTAATTCTTATTCCTTCTGGAAAATCAATTATTTTAAGAACTACCTGTGTTGCCCCAGAATGACGGGCAGTATTGCTGAGAGCTTCCTGAATTATTCTGATGATTTCGACTTTTGTTGTTTGTGGTAAGTCTTTAAGTTTTTCAGAAGCATAATTAAATCCAGTTGCTATGTTGTAGTTAGTTTCAAAGGCCAAAAGCATTCCTTCCAAAGTCGATTTTATTCCACTAGTTAAATCTAAATGAAGGGAATCAATCAGATAACGAATTTCTTTAAAAGCATGGTCGGCATAAACTTT
>JAZLGC010000076.1:0-28454 GCA_045616125.1 Treponemataceae bacterium
CAAAGATATTCGTATAATCTGTATAAATAAAATAAAAAAATGCTGTTTATAGAGGGGTGTGAAACCACGGTTTTATATTGACACAGGTAGTACAAAGTCCTATTATTTCTATAACTTTTTATATATAGGAGTAAACCACAATGGTTAAAGTTGCTATTAACGGTTTCGGTCGTATTGGCCGCCTGGCTTTCCGCCAGATGTTTGAAGCTGAAGGTTATGAAGTAGTAGGTATCAACGACCTTACTTCTCCAAAAATGCTCGCTCACCTTCTGAAATATGATACCGCACAGGGTGGATTCGCTGGTAAATTCGGTGAAGGTAAACACACTGTAGAAGCTACCGAAGATTCTATCATCGTAGACGGAAAAGAAATCAAAATCTCTAAAGAAGCTGATGCTAACAACTGTCCTTGGAAAGCACTGGACGTAGACGTTGTTCTCGAATGTACCGGTTTCTACACCTCTAAAGAAAAAGCTCAGGCTCATATCAACGCTGGTGCTAAAAAAGTTGTAATTTCAGCTCCTGCTGGAAACGACCTGCCTACCATCGTTTACAATGTAAACCACAAAACCCTGAAAGCTGATGACAAAATCATCTCAGCTGCTTCTTGTACCACCAACTGTCTGGCTCCTATGGCTAAAGCTCTTAACGACTACGCTGCTATCCAGACTGGTATTATGTGTACTATCCACGCATACACCGGTGATCAGATGATCCTCGATGGTCCACAGAGAAAAGGTGACCTCCGCCGTTCACGCGCAGGTGCTGCAAACATCGTTCCTAACTCAACTGGTGCTGCAAAAGCTATCGGTCTGGTAATCCCAGAACTGAACGGTAAACTGATTGGTGCTGCTCAGCGTATCCCAACCCCTACCGGTTCAACCACTCTGCTGTTCGCAGTAGTAAAAGGTAAAGACGTAACCAAAGAAGGAATCAACGCTGCAATGAAAGCTGCAGGAACTGAATCTTTCGGTTACACCGAAGATGAAATCGTATCTTCAGACATTATCGGTATGAAATACGGTTCACTGTTCGATGCTACTCAGACCATGGTTGCAAAAGTTGACGATGACACCTACGAAGTACAGGTTACCTCTTGGTACGACAACGAAAATTCTTACACCTCTCAGATGGTAAGAACTATTAAATACTTTGCAGAAATGTAATTAGATTAATAGTCTGATAGAAGGTCCTTGGGAAACCGGGGGCCTTTTTTTATGCAAAAATAATAATTTATCCCCATAAAAAATAAAATTTGACAAGTTTTTTTTTGTAGTGTTACAATTGCGTTAACGTACACGCATAAACGTGTACGTTAACGCACCGCTGCTTCAAAATGGTGCACAATAATAATTGTTTTTTTTGTTTCAAAAATAGGAGGGAACAATGAAAAAACTCGTAGCTGCAGTTCTGGCACTTGCACTTGTTGTCGGAGTAGCATTCGCTGGTGGTTCTAAAGAATCAAAAGGCGGAAAACTGGTTGGTGTTGCAATGCCTACTCAGTCATCAGAACGCTGGATTAACGACGGCGCTAACATGAAAAAACAGCTGGAAGCTAAAGGTTATACCGTAGACCTTCAGTATGCTGAAGACGATGTTCAGATGCAGGTTTCTCAGATTGAAAACCTGATTGCTAAAGGTGCTGACTGTCTGGTTGTTGCATCTATCGACTCAACCGCACTGGTTAACGTTCTTGCTGATGCAAAAAAACAGGGAATTCCTGTAATTGCTTATGACCGCCTGCTGATGGATACTGATGCAGTTTCTTACTATGCAACCTTCGATAACAAAGGTGTTGGTACTGCAATTGCAAAATATATTGAAGAAACCAAACAGCTGAAAACTGCAAAAGCAGAAGGCCGCTCATACACCATCGAATTCTTCATGGGTTCACCAGACGACAACAACGCACTGTTCCTGTACAACGGTGTTATGGAAGTTCTGCAGCAGTATCTGGACAACGGTGTTCTCCGCTGTCTGACTGGTCGTACTTCTTTCGAAAAAACCTGTATTCTCCGCTGGTCACAGGAAACTGCACAGCAGTGGTGTGAAAACTACCTGGCTGGTTTCTATGCTAACGAAAAACTCGACATTGCTTGTACCGCATTCGACGGATTTGCATACGGTGTTCGCTCAGCATGTGAAGGTGCTGGATATAAAGTAGGCGTAGACTGGCCTCTTATCACCGGTCAGGATGCTGAACTTATGGCTACCAAAAACATCATTTCTGGCTACCAGACCATGTCTATCTACAAAGACACCCGTCTTCTGGCTTCTAAATGTGTAACCATGGTTGAAGCAGTTCTGAAAGGTACCGAACCTGAAATCAACGACCGTTCACAGTACAACAACGGTAAACTGACTGTTCCTTCTTACCTCTGTACTCCAGTTGCAGTAGATAAGGGTAACTTCAAATCAATCATCGTTGATGGTGGTTACTACACCGCTGAACAGCTGGGTCTGTAATATCTGATTATGGAAGCAGCCTGCCGGAGGCTCTGGCAGACTGCTTTTTTTTTACAAAGCAGAAAAAAAGGGTTTATACAGAATGTCTGATATAATTTTGGAAATGAACCACATTACCAAGGAATTTCCTGGTGTACGTGCTCTTGATGATGTAAATCTGAAAGTAACCCGTGGTGAAATTCATGCGCTGTGTGGTGAAAACGGGGCAGGTAAATCTACCCTTATGAACGTTCTTTCCGGTAACTATCCATTTGGAACCTATCAAGGTGACATTGTGTACAACGGGGAAGTCTGTAAATTTCAGAATGTAAAAAACAGTGAAGAAAAAGGTATTGTAATTATCTATCAGGAACTGGCTCTCAGTCCCTATCTCTCCATTGCAGAAAATATTTTCATGGGGAATGAACAGTTACGTGCTCCACAGGTCATCAACTGGGATGAAACACGTCTTAAAGCCCGTGAAATGTTGAAAAAGGTAGGTCTTGAAAAAGAAGATGTCAATCAGCCTGTTGGTAACCTGGGTATGGGTAAGCAGCAGCTTATTGAAATTGCAAAAGCCCTGTCTAAGAAAGTAAATCTGTTGATTCTTGATGAACCGACAGCTTCTTTGAATGATGAAGAAAGTGCTCATTTGCTGCAGATAATTACTGAACTGAAAAATCAGGGTATTACCAGCATTTTGATCTCTCATAAATTAAATGAAATCAGCCAGGTTGCAGATAAAATTACTGTAATCCGCGACGGTAAAACAATTGAAACTCTGGTTAAAGGTCAGGATGACTTTTCTGAAGACCGTATCATTAAAGGTATGGTTGGACGTGAAATGTCAAACCGCTATCCACCCCGTGAAAACTGCCCTATTGGGGATGTTATCATGGAAGTTAAGGATTGGAACGTATACCACAATGATGATCCAAGCCGTCACTTCATTAAGAATGTAAATTTCAAGGTTCGTGCTGGTGAAGTAGTAGGTCTTGCAGGTCTTATGGGTGCAGGACGTACAGAACTTGCCATGAGTATTTTTGGCCGCAGCTGGGGACAGAAAATCAGTGGTGAACTGCTGCTTCGTGGCAAACCAGTTACACTGAAGACTGTTAAGGATGCAACAGATCACCGTCTGGCATATACTTCTGAAGACCGTAAAAATTATGGTCTTGTTCTTATTGATGACTTAAAACATAACATGACTATGGCCGCATTACGCAACTTTTTCAGTAAACGTGGTGTTGTTAATGAAAACGAAGAAATCGTGCAGTCTGAAGAATACAAGAAGCGGATCAACATTAAGGCTCCATCAATTAACCATTGTGTAGGAAACCTTTCTGGTGGTAACCAGCAGAAAGTAGTTCTGGCAAAATGGATGATGACCCAGCCTGATGTTCTCATTCTTGATGAACCAACCCGCGGTATCGACGTTGGCGCTAAGTATGAAATCTACTGCGTAATAAATGAACTTGCCCGCAGTGGTAAGGCTGTAATCGTTATTTCATCGGATATGCCCGAAATTATCGGTACCTGTGACCGTGCTTATGTTCTTAACGAAGGTGAAATTGCCGGAGAATTGAATAAAGAAGAAATGACACAGGTTAATATCATGAAATGTATCATGGCCCATAATGCCGGAACAGCTGTTGCTGACGGCATGGCACTGGGTGTTGCAGACTAAAAAAAGTGGAGTGAAGGTATGAGTAATAAACCTCTGAAAAAGACCGTAAATATCGACTTGAAACAGTACGGTATGGTTATTGCACTTATTGCAATTTTCCTTATTTTCTATATTGCTACCGGCGGTCGTAATGCTCGTCCTGCAAATATCAATAACCTGATTATGCAGAATGGTTATGTAGTAATTCTGGCTGTAGGTATGCTGCTTTGTGTACTTACTGGTAACGTAGATTTGGGTGTTGGATCAATTGTTGCTCTTTGTGGTGCAACTGCAGCAATTCTGGTAGTTGATTTCCAGGTTCCTGTTGCAATCGGCTATCTAGCTGCAATTGCTGTAGGTACCCTGTCTGGTGCATTCGTTGGTTTCTTCATCAGCAAACTGTACATTGCACCATTCGTTGTAACACTGGCTACCATGCTTATGGGACGCGGTCTTACCTATACACTGCTTAAGGCTCAGACAAAAGGTCCTACTCCTGACGCATATAACCTGATTGGTGTTGGCTTTCTGCCTAACATTAAGGTAAATGTTGGTGGAGCTCCACTGGATCTGGTTTGTGTTATTGTAGCTCTTGTTGCTTCAGCTCTTATCATTCTTTCTGAAGTAAGAAATTACAAGAAAAAACAGTCCTATGATTTTGCTGTTAACCCAATCTGGCAACTTGCAATTAAGAATGCAGTAATCATCTTTATCGTATGGTTCTTCCTGATGAAACTGGGTCGCCGTAACGGTATTCCTCTGCAGCTGGTACTTATGCTGGTTCTGATTGGTATTTACCACTTTGTAACCAGTCATACTGTTCCTGGCCGTCAGATTTACGCTCTGGGTGGTAACGAAAAAGCAGCCCGCTTAAGTGGTATCAATACACGCCGCGTATACTTCTGGATTTACCTGAACATGGGATTCTTAAGTTCAATCGCTGGTATTGTTCTGTCAGCACGCAACGGTTCTGCTACTCCAAAAGCTGGTGATGGTTTCGAACTTGATGCCATTGCTTCATGTTACATTGGTGGTGCAGCTGCTGCCGGTGGTGTTGGTACGATTATCGGTGCTGTAGTTGGTGCATTCGTAATGGGTATTCTGAACAACGGTATGTCACTGATTGGTTGGTCAACTGATATCCAGAAAGTAGTTAAAGGTGCCGTTCTTCTTGGTGCAGTAACTGCTGATATTATTTCTAAACGCAAAAAGGCTTAATTACATACGTAATCAGTAAAAAAAGCCCGGAAAGCTGAATAAGCTTTCCGGGCTTTTTTCATACTATTTCATAGCAGATGAATGATGTTACATTTCTGAAATATGTTCTTTGAGGCCGTTCAGTCTGAGTGATATATAGAACTTCAGACCATCAAAGCTATCACTTTTTAATGAGGAATATGGCATTACAATACCTGCAACCAGTTTTGTACGGCCATCAAGCATACCTGCTTCGGCACCGATGTAGGTTTCCGGATCAAGAGTCAGATTTAAGGGTAATGTATTAACCGGTGTATTCTGGTATGAGGATTTTCCAAAAGACACCATGCGTTGTACATACAAAGTGGTCAGAAAGGTACCACTGTACGAACCTACGCTGATATCGCCAATGAGGCGGCCAGGGTACAGGCAGGAAACATTTCCGATATTCAATGTGGTAACCGTCTGTGGAATTGCTGCCTGTTCCGGAAGATCAAACCATCGTCCTTTGATGTTTAACCCGTACCAGCTGGAATTCTTTTCATAGGAAAGGGTAGTGTCAGCCTCATATACAAATGTGTTTACTGCAGCAGATGGCTGGAGTGTGTAGGTGGCAGAGATTCCTCCATTTACACGCAGGTTATCATATCCAATACTCATTCGGTTCGTAGTTTCTAATTCTACAGATGCCTGCCCATTGAACGTATAGGGAATGTCAGCAGAAATGCCGAAAGGTGCAGTATCAACACGTACTGTCTGAGCGATACTTGTGGCGATTAGTGACAGATAGTTGGTGTGGAAGTAATTGTAGCTGCTGTACAACGGCAGAGTATAGCTGAACAGGAATCCGGTTGATTCTGTCATGGCATACTGGTCTGTGGTGGCTGTAAGTGTTCTGTATGCATCAATGAATAATTCATGAGAGCCACGCATTTTAGTGAACAGAAGATTACCGGTTATCTGTTGTAATCCCGGGTAATAGTCTGCAGATGCCTGATAAAGACTCATCCGGCTGTTTTCCTGCATCATATGACTCATTCCCACAGCCCCTAAACCAAAACCGTAGTAATATGATGAATTTCCGTTACTTACAGCAGTTACATCAGGGTAGGCCAAAAGTAGATGAGGCAGATCGACATAACGCCGTTCGTTTTCAAAATCGGTTACAGTACGGGTATCTTCATAAGCCTGGGTTGCAAGAGTTTCACTCCGTTCTTCATAGTATGATCTTGAATTCATGTATGGCTTGAAATCAGGATAATCGGATAAGCCGTCTGCAAAACTGATGATTTCTCCAGGTTTTGATGGTCCTTCAAAATCTGGCACTTCACCCCATGCGGTGATTGGTTTTACTTTTACTACATAACCGGTGGAAGAGTATGAACCGTAATAAATATACTTATGAAGCTTGTAACACCACAGTGCACCTACAGGATCTGAAACTACAGGACGGAGATTTGATCCATCCATATCACATTCGAATATTTCCAGACGTCCCCGTTCATTGGAACAGAATGTTACACATCCGTCTACGAAAGCAGGGTACGCAGGATCCATGATTTCAGTTGGTGTTGCTGTTTCAGGAACATCATTGTATACCCGACGTAAGGTTTCCAAAGGAGCATTTGGATTTTCTTTTGAAGGCATACTGCAGACAGCTACAGCTGCATGAGTTCCGGTAAGTTCCAGACAGGTCAGGTAATTACCGTTGTCAGAAAGTGAAGGCTGAATATAGCTTTTATCCGGGGATTCAAGAATAACAGTGGCTGTTCCTGTTTCCAGTGATATTTCTACGATTCTATACTGGCCATTGACAATTTCAGTTGCAACAAGACGATTTCCGCGGCGGCTCATGGCAGGCTGAAAATAACTGGTTCCGTTGGTAAGCTGACGCATGCCGTACATATCATCCCAGATATACAGATCTGTTATCTCACGGTTTCCCGGCTGCTTATTGTCTGTGGTAGTAGTATTTGTGAATACCACGATACCGTTACCGGAAGCGGTAAATCCATCATCACTGTTAAAGCTGGCCTTAAATAAGGTTTCTTCTATAAGAGTTTCAGGATTGTACTGTACTACACTCATGGAGTCTCCCAGTGAGCCGGCAAGAGAAATAATTGATTTATCTTCCTGGATAACTGCTTTGGGATAATAAGATTTACCCATGTAGTGGGGCGTAAGCGTTACTCCTTCGGGGATAGAACGTTCCCGGGCATACCGTTTATCAAGGGCTTTCTTTGCATCATTGAAGATATATTCAGGAGTTTTATTGGTAACCTGCCATACGGCGTCTTCCCAGCTGCCAAAAAGACTTCTGTTTCGTTCTATGTCGGCTAAGGCTGCAACGCCATACAGGTCTGCAATTGCCCGGCTGATAACATATCCGTATACATAAATCTGTCCCGTTGGCATCATGTTGCCGCTGCCAATAGAATAGTAATCTACCATGTTGTTTTCCATGGCAGGTGCTTTATAGAACAGTTCAAAGTAAGGACTGCGTCCACGGCCTCCGGCAGTAAGTTCTGTTTCAAGTACAGTGGTCAGGCCTTCAAGAGCGTATCCGGGAAGCATGGATGTATCAAGCAACGGCAGAAAACTTCCAAAATGATTAATCCAGTCTGGCCTGCGGTTTTCAAAATTCATATTGGCTATGTGAATCAATTCGTGGGTAAAAAACAGTTCATGCCAATCAGTACGGAAACCAAAATCCACAATATTATTTGGATTAGTGTACATGCCCATGTAAAAGGTATCAGACATGGCAAAGGCATTGATGACATCGGTATTGGATGTCATGAGTACTTTTGTCTTGTCCTGGGGCATTCCGTAGATGCGTGCTACATTCTGCCATGCACTATCGGCATACCGGGCAAAACGTTGGGCTTCTGCTTTACTGTCTTTGTCAAAGACAAAGGTAAAGTGTGCTGTGTCGGCCTGATGATAGCCGTTGAACGATTCTTCTGCCGGCAGCATTGCCAGAGGAAGAATGAAAAACGTCAGCAGACCAAGGGAAAGAATACGTTTCATAATGAATCTCCATTTTTTGATATTTATTAAATTAATTATTAACGATGGTTTAATCGTGCCTGAATTTCTTCCAGCGGAACTCCCGCCGGACAGATAGAGGCACAGGAAAGCGATTGACTGCAGCCTTTATAAAAGTGATCAAGATATTCTTTTTTTAAGGCAGTACGATGCTCTCCTTTTGGACTCTGGCCTATGGCTTTATAGGCATTGGCCATGAAAGCAGCTCCACCAAAAGGAAGCCCAGCAAGAAAGTTCGGACAGATTTCAAGACAGCAGCCACAGAGCAGACACTGACCTGCTTTGAAAAGACTTGCTGCATCCTGCTTACTGGTATCAGTATCTTTTTGTTCTACCCAGACTCGGGTAGTTTTAAGCATTTCAAACATGGATGACCGGTCTACCTGCAGGTCTTTTATCAGGGGAAATTTACTTAAAGGTGCAATGGTAATGGTCCCCTTTTTGCCGGCTTCCCGCATGAATACACCGCAGGCAAGGCAAGGCTTTCCGTTAATAACCATGGCACAGGCACCGCATTTTTTTTCAAGGCAGCTACATTCCCAGGTTACATCTGTTGTTCTGAGGAAATCTGCTACAGAAAGGTTTCCGTCACCCTGGTACGTATAGGTTTGTGTGTATGATTCGGCTTCAGGTGCATCCTGACGTTTTACAATAACGTTGATGGTCATAAATTATTCTCCAGATTCAAAGGTAACCGAAATATTTCCGTTGCTGTAACGGGCTACAGTAGTCTTACGGAACTCTTCCTGTTCGCCGGGAAAATCAAGGCGGAATTGGGCACCGCGGCATTCTTTGCGTTCCTGGGCACAGCGGATAAGCGCTTTCCCAAGAAGAATCATGTCTGATGATACGGTTTTTTCAAGGTTCTCAAGCTGAGTAAGACCTGCTTCAAGTATTTCTGCATTGCGGGCGATACCCATAGACTTCCGCATAATCTGCTGCAGGTGCATTAGGTTCTCGCCGGGAATTGGCTCTGGAATAGCAGCTTCAACAGGTTCTGACTCTGTTTCTGTAGATACCGGTATGGCAAGCGTTTCAAGATCTTCTACAACACTTTCAGCTGCACGTTTCCCGCCATACAGGGCACCCAGCAGTGAGTTCCCTCCAAGGCGGTTTGCTCCGTGATACTGGCAGCAGCATTCTCCTGAGGCATACAGTCCCGTAATGTTGGTGTGGTGTCCCCGGTCTACACGGATGCCACCCATAAAGTAATGGATGCCCGGTTCAATGGGGATAGGCTGTGTCTGAACATCAATGCCCAGGTATTCGCGGCAGTCTTTTGCCACACCGGGAAGTTTTGTTGCAATAAGTTCCGGAGCCATGTGTCGCATATCAAGAAAGATGGAAAAGCCTTCCTGCTGCAGTTTCCATTCTTCCCGTGAAATAACGTCACGGGGTGCCAGATTCTTCTGCTCAGGAAAACGGTCTTCCATAAAGAAGTATGGCTCGTCTGAAGGGGGCTTTACGGCAAAGAGACGACCGCCTTCACCACGGACTGCTTCCGTAATGAGCATATTCTTTGCATGAAGACGTACGGTAGTAGGGTGATACTGCACCATTTCAGCATTTGCAAGTTCCACACCATCGGCAAAAAGACTGGCAGTAACAGATCCGCTATTCATAACAGAACCGGTGGCGTTTCCAAAAAGTCCGTTCATACCACCTGACGCAATGATTACTGCCTGAGAAGTATATTTTCTGGTGGTACCGGTAATGCAGTCCCGAAGGATACAGCCACCAGCCGCATCCCCGTGTTTTACCAGACGGACAAATTCCCATCCGGTCAGGCGCTGTACCATACCTGATTCTTCATATCGGCGGACCATGCTGATAAGGGTATGCATCAGCTGTTTACCAGTGTTGGAGGCAGCGTGGGCGGTCCGTTTTTTACTCTGGCCACCAAAGGATCGGAGTGCAATGTCTCCGGAAGGGGTCAGGTCAAAGCAAAGACCTGCGGCATGCAGTTTTTTTAGAAGGGCTGGAGATGCGGCTGTCATCTCTTTAATGGCCTGTTCATCAGCGATAAAACGGCCCGCCTTATACGTTTCCTGGGCATGAAGATCCGGACTGTCATCCTGACCCATGGTATTGAGTGCCCCGTTAATGCCGCCTTCTGCCATTACTGACTGACTGCGTTCTGACATCATGGGGGAAACTAACAGACTTGAAACATTCTGTTCTGCAAGATGAAGGGCTGCAGAAAGGCCTGCCAGTCCTGATCCGATTATGATAACCTGCTGCATGTTTTCTCCTTATCAGAAGTTCCACCTGATAAACCAGGCAATGAGGGCTGCAGTAAAGAAAATCAGGAATACTGACAGAATCAAAAGCAGATCCACCGTACGTTCCTTGTATTTAAGAACACCTTTCTTTACCAGAAACGGGCGGATACTTACGGCCAGATGAAGAAAAATGGATGCAAAAAAGATAATCTGTCCGGTAAGTCTGAGTGGAGTAAAGTTCTTGAGGTATACATGGCCATTGATGGTGTACGTCCAGGTTGTCATATGGAACCAGATCATGATCAGCATGATGATGCCTGTTATACGCTTTACCCAGTAGCCGGCATTTGCTCCGGCATACCATTTGCCTCCCTGAGATTTTGACTTGAACGCTTCTTTTGTCAGGATTATTCCAATAAGTGCATGAAGCAGGACAACTGCAAGCAATGTATAGGAAAGGGGTTTCAGTACTATGGTATGTACTTCAAAAAGCATGAAAGCTCCTGCCACGCCATGCAGGATAAGAAGTCCTATCATGACCATGGACAGATACATGTTGAATTTACGCAGGTTCATAATTCCTCCTGATTATTCGGAAAGGGGAGATGGTGACGATGCGGTGTCTGTGATTGTGATAACTGATTCTGAGGTAGTAGTAATTGAGGCACCGGAAACAGCGTGTAATGCTGCTTCTTTTGCTGCTTTTGCAGTACTGACTCTGTTCAGGGTAAAACCTGACAGTGCAATGAATGCACAGGTGGCAAGTACCAGTAGGGTTCTACGGATCATGAGTAAAGTATACTGATTTCGTATTGCATTGCGAAGTACCCAATAGATACAATACACCTATGACAACGTATCTTATTGTGTGCCCTCTGGTTTTCCTTGCAGGCTTCATCGATGCTATTGGTGGTGGTGGCGGCCTTATTTCTCTTCCTGCCTATATTTTCGCCGGTATTCCTGCTCATCTGGCCATTGGAACAAACAAACTTTCATCTGCCATGGGAACCAGTGTAGCAACCTGGCGTTTATGCCGTTCCGGGTATGCCAGCTGGAAACTGGCCATTCCTTCTGTCATTTTTGCAGTACTCGGTTCCTTTATCGGTGCACGTCTTTCCCTGCTCATTGACGAACAGGCGTTACTGTATGTGATGACTGCTATTCTGCCGGTCGTTGCAATTGTGGTATTTAACCGCAGATTATTCAGCGATGGAGAGGATGACACTGTCATTACCCGCAGAACCTACATTGTGGCAAGCCTTGCTGCTTTTTTCATCGGTGGATATGACGGTTTTTATGGGCCTGGTACCGGCACCTTCCTGATTATTGCTTTTACGGCAGCAGCTCATATGAACATGAGAAGTGCCAATGCACAGACAAAAATCATTAATCTGACTACCGGTGTTACGTCTCTGGTGGTATTTCTGCTTGATGGACAGGTTCTTATTCCACTGGGGCTTGCAGCCGGTGCCTGTAACATGATCGGTGGGTATCTGGGAGCAGGGCTGATGCTGAAAAACGGGGCCAGAATTGTCCGGCCCGCTGTTGTGGTAGTTCTTATCCTGCTGATGGTGAAAGTGTTACAGCCCCTGGTAACCCAACTGTTTTAGCAGCTGGGCGGCGAAATTCAATTCATGTAATCGCCGTTATATGATACCAGAGAAACATTTTCTACACCGGCCATAGCGGATAGTTCTCTGACAAAGGAACTTTCTTCATGATCCAGCTGAACTTCAACGGTTAACTCTTCCCGGCCATCCTTTGAAAAAGTTTTTCCCTTCAGTACGTGGCATTTTGTATTTTCTTTTATCAGAGACATAACGGCATTTTCTGTTTCAGAACCGGTAAGGTAAAGAATGAGGAGATAGGGATGAATGGCTGATTTCCGGTTGGCAAAAGTCATAAGTACAATGCCAATACCGATGGAACCGAATACTGCCAGAGGAATCATGCCGGTGGCAAGAATAATACCTGCTGAGAGGGCCCAGAAAAGAAATACAATATCCAATGGTTCTTTAATGGCAGTTCTGAACCGGACAATAGAAAGGGCTCCAACCATGCCCAGTGACAGAACGATGTTACTTGATACGGCAATAATCAGAATTGTTGCCACCATACAGATGCCAACCAGGCTGACGCTGAAATTGTGACTGTACATTACGCCGGCAAAAGTTTTTTTATACACATAGCTGATAAAAAGCCCCAGCCCGAAAGACAACAGAACGGCAAGAATCATGTCCAGCGCCGATACAGCAGTAACTCCTTCAACCAGATGTGATGACAGTAACGTTGATAAGCTCATATTTCACTCCTAAAAATCATAACTGCGGCCTGCAGCATATTTCGAATAGGATCCCTGAGACCGGTTGCCCAGCTGAAGCAGGTTCCTGATTACTTCCGGAAGAAAGTTATCGTATTTAACTTCAAGAATAACGGGAGAATCCGGCACGGAAACTAACGGCGTTGCCGGATCAAGAAAACCGGTATTCTGCAGACCGGTTCTGATATGGTAATCAAGGGTAACCCGTACATTCCCCGGTCCATAGAGAAAGGGAATTCGGTCGTACACTATCAGTGTTTTTGGACGAAGCTGCTCAGTTTTCATGGCAGCATTCAATTCCTGCAGAACTGGTTCACTACGGCTTTCAAGAATCGATGTATTACCTGCAATAAGAGATGCTGTTTCATCAATGGTAAGCGGCGCCATTTCCTTTGTTCCCAAACTGTTCCACTTTATCTTTTTTTCAAGGCGTATAAAAGAAAAATCGTTGTTGTAACAGCGGATCCGGAATTTCGTCCGGTTTTCAAGACCGTCCAGTTTTTCACGGAGAATGCGGTCAGATGGTGTATCAAAATACAGACTTCGTATGGTATAGGTACCTTCCGGCCCTGCATGGGGATCAGTCTCCATAAGGGCTGATAACCGGCTTTTCAGGACAAGAAAGTCTCCATGGGTAATGTAATGCTTGTATTCGTGCCGCAGTTGCATTACCGGCCTCCTTTTGCCCTGATTACTTTTACCGCAATCCATAATGCTATGATGGTTACTATAAGATATATATGGGGCAGCACTTTTTTTCTGAAAATTACCGTGAAAACCGGCGTGTTCCTGAGAATCTGAAGAATCATGTCTTTTGTGGCCGGTTTTGGGTCTTGAGTTACTATGCCTGCTATACGGCAGACATCTTCCCGGGTAACACCCCATGCCAGTCCACCAAAATCAATGGTTTTCCCCAGGTTCAGTGACCCAGTATCAATGAGCGTTTCATACTGCTCTTTTTGTCCCGCAAGGGTTGTGGGAATACTGCCTTCAAGTTGGCCCCGGATACTTCGGCTTCTCAGCTGGCAATAGGATTTCAGTTCTTCCGTGGCCTCCAGAAATTCCTTTTCAGTATAAAAGGTAAGACCAGATGCAATAGAGGGCTGGATCATTTCTCTGGTGCTTTCAAACACTTGATTGAACCGGTCATCGTAGTCAAACCATCGTGAAATAAATCTGCTGAATTCCTGATGATATCGTTCCCTGATTTCATCATCTTTAAGAATAACATTCAATAAAGGCCGGTCTTCTGGTCTGGCGCTGATAAATGGATCATCTACAGGATAATTAACAAAACTTTTGTCTGAACTCATGGAAAGACCAAGATCTGGCTGGATGTAATAGGGAGTATCTCCCAGAAAACACCACAATGCACTTTCCATGCTGAATGCCCCGTACCCCAGATTATAATCCCAGGGAATGTAACTGAGTTTTCCATTCTGCTCATACAGATAGAAATTATGGACAAAACAACCGGTAAAACTGTCATAGTTGTTGACGAAGTTATGGATGACAAAATAAGGAATCAGCTGGTTCAAATCGACGGTCTGTTCCGGATGTGCACCGGTATTCAGGTTTTTCACGGCTCCAATGTACCGATTTTTATCTGCAGTGTTCAGTGAAAACGTTGAAGAATCAAAAATCATGGAATAGTTATTCGGGTCATCGCCTGCATAGCCTGAGGCAGATATGTAGACCTTGTCTTTCAAGGCTGAAAATGCCGTATTGATAATGGGACCTAAGGTATCAAGTCTGTCGCCAGGGGTAAGGCTTTTCATATCGGTTTCAAAAACGTAGATACCTTTGTTCATGAAATTCTTGGGATGTACCATGCGGATATCATAGACATCGGGTTGATAGATATTACCGTCGTAAGTTCCGAATGCCCGGTTTACAAAACTATCTTCAACAGCTTCTACAGCCAGGTACAGTCCGAATGGTTCACCGTTTTTTGTTACCTGGGTATAGGAACACAGCGGTGTTGCAACTCCCATATCAGCCATCATGGTATAGGTCAGAAAGTCTTTCATGCAGGAATAGTCCTGCCCAAGATTGTTTAATACCAGCTTATCAAGACCGTGACAGGTTTTTCCTGCAGTAAAATGATCAAACTCAATTTTGAAGGAAAATCGGTCACTGCCCTGCATATCAATTGATTCAAGACTGCTGTTGCCTTTGGGCCGGATAGCAACGTTTTCAAACGGTTCTCCGTCAACAGTAACATCACAGAGAACCCATGCTTCTTTCATGGCATGGCTTTTCAGGTAATTCCAGTTGGTATCACTTACGCTGATATCAATGGTATGAACATAGGATGAATCAAAAAGGGTTTTGGCATAGTCTGTTGAAATGCCCATCTGGCGTTTTTCAAGTAATGGAGTCTGTTCAGCTTTTACAGAGTATGCAGCTGCAGTAATGCCTATGGTAAGTACGGCAATGAAGACTAGAACAATGCGGGTAAAAGTATTCTCAAAGCAGTAAGTCATATGTTCTATGACAGATTATACCGCATATTCTGGTTATGCGCGATAGTTTCCGCATTCCAGAATGGTACGGGCATTTTTAACCCGTTCTGCATCAGGACCTGGCAGGCCTTCAAGAACGTAGGGGATACCCAGTTTCTGATATTTTATTATGCCAAGACTGTGATACGGAAGAACATCTACCCGTTTTACATTGTGCAGTGTTTTTATGAAGTCGCGGGTGCGGATTAAGTATTCGTCGTTATCAGTGATGCCGGGAACCAGAACATGACGAATCCAGATTGGTTTATTGATTTCATCAAGGTAGCGGAACATGGTTTTTATGTTGGCTCCCGTCCGGCCGGTAAGAGCAACATGTTCATTTTCGTCAATATGCTTGATGTCTACCAGCAGAAGATCGGTAAGGGCCATAAGTTTTTCAAACTTTTCAAACCATTCACCGCCAAGTGAAAAAGGCGCACCGCTTGTATCTATGCAGGTATTGATACCTTTCTCTTTTGCTTTGGTAAAAAGATCAAGGAGAAAATCAATCTGCAGAAGGGGTTCACCACCAGAAACGGTGATGCCACCTTCTGTACCCCAGTAGGGTTTGTACCGGAGTGCCCGGGAAAGTATGTCATCACTGGAGTATGGTTTGCCATCTGCCATATTCCAGGTATCCGGGTTATGGCAGTATTTACAGCGCAGTGGACAGCCGGTGGTGAATATGATGAAACGCACACCGGGACCGTCTACTGATCCAAAACTCTCAAAAGAATGAATGTAACCTTCCATGGGCCTTTCCGAAATAAAATCAGATTTCTGAGTGACAGGTACGGGCGATAACGTCGTCCTGCTGTTCCTTGGTCAGGTTGATGAATCGAACGGCATAGCCAGAAACGCGAACGGTAAAGTTTGCATATTCAGGTTTTTCAGGATGGGCCTGACAGTCGCGGAGCTTATCAGCACCAAATACGTTTACGTTCAGGTGGTGTGCACCCTGACTGAAGTATCCGTCCAGAATGGTAACCAGATTTTCAGATCGTTCGTCATCGTCGTGTCCCAGTGAAGAAGGATTCATGGTCTGAGTATTTGAAATACCGTCCAGAGCATATTCGTATGGAACCTTTGCAACAGAATTCAGGGATGCCAGAAGACCATTCTGTTCTGCACCGTACGATGGGTTTGCTCCCGGTGAGAACGGAGTATTTGCTTTGCGACCGTTAGGCAGGGCACCGGTAGCTTTTCCGTATACTACGTTTGAGGTGATGGTCAGAATGGAAGTTGTGGGCTCTGCATTACGATAGGTGTGGTGCTTTTTGATTTTTGCCATGAAAGTTTTTAAAAGCCATACTGCAATATCGTCGGCACGGTCGTCATCATTTCCGTATTTGGGGAAATCGCCTTCCGGTACGAATTCTTTTGCAAGACCCATTTCGTCGCGGATTACACGAACTTTTGCGTATTTGATGGCAGAAAGGGAATCAACAACGTGGCTGAATCCTGCAATACCGGTAGCAAAGGTACGGCGTACATCAGTATCAATCAAAGCCATTTCTGCAGCTTCGTAGTAATACTTATCATGCATATAGTGAATCAGGTTCAGAGTGTTTACGTACAGACCTGCCAGCCAGTCCAGCATAATGTCGTATTTGTGCATTACTTCATCGTAATCAAGATATTCGCTGGTAATCGGGGCAATTTCAGGACCTACCTGAGCGTATGGAGTAAGACCGGCACCTTCATCTTTACCACCGTTAATGGCAAAAAGCAGTGCTTTGGCCAGGTTTGCACGGGCACCGAAGAACTGCATTTCCTTTCCGGTCTGGGTTGCAGAAACACAGCAACAGATTGAGTAGTCATCGCCCCAAATAGGACGCATAACATCGTCGTTTTCGTACTGGATAGAAGAAGTTTTAACGGAAATCAGTGAGCAGTACTTGCGGAATGCTTTTGGCAGGCGATTTGAGTACAGAACGGTCAGGTTAGGTTCCGGAGAAGCTGACATGTTTTCCAGAGTGTGCAGGAAACGGTAGTCAGACTTTGTAACCATGGAACGTCCGTCCATACCAAGGCCACCTACTTCCAGAGTTGCCCATACGGGGTCGCCGGAGAACAGCTGGTTATAGCTTACGATGCGGGCAAAACGTACCATACGGAATTTCATAACCATATGGTCAACAAGTTCCTGTGCCTGGAATTCAGTAAGGATGCCGGCTTTGATATCACGTTCAATGTAGATGTCAAGGAAGGTTGAAATACGGCCAACGGACATGGCAGCCCCGTTCTGGGTTTTAATGGCAGCAAGATATCCGAAATACAGCCACTGGAATGCCTCTTTTGCAGTGCGGGCTGGTTTTGAAATATCAAAGCCGTAGGATGCAGCCATGGTTTTCATCTGTTTCAGGCATTTAATCTGTTCTGCAACTTCTTCCCGCAGGCGGATAACATCATCAGACATGGTGCCGTCACCAATGTTATCAAAGTCGTGTTTTTTCTGGTCAACCAGAAAATCAATACCGTACAGGGCAATACGGCGGTAATCACCTACGATACGACCGCGGCCGTAAGTATCCGGAAGCCCTGTCAGAATGTGTGCTTTACGGGCGGCACGGATTTCTGGAGTATAAACGTCAAATACTGCGTCAGAGTGGGTCTTATGATATTCAGTAAAGAAGCGGTGCAGTTCCGGATTAGAGGGGTATCCATAGTTCTGGGTTGACTGTTCAGCCATTTTGATACCGCCGTAAGGCATGAATGCACGTTTCAGCGGTTTATCGGTCTGGAGACCTACAACCTGTTCAAGGTCTTTCAGTTCCTGTGAAATATAACCTGGCTCATAGGCATTGATGGTAGAAATAACATCGGTTTCCATATCAAGAACACCGGTTCTTTCCTGTCCGTCAAGTCCAATGGTTTTCTTGGTGAATTCGGCGCGCTGCAGTTTCTGCAGTTCGTCAAAGAGCTTTATTGTGGCCTGTGTAGGGCCGGCAAGAAAGGATTCGTCGCCTTGGTATTCAGTGTAGTTGTTCTGAATAAAGTCACGTACGTTAACTTCATCGCGCCACTTGCGGCCTTCAAAGCCATTCCATTCTTCTCGCTGGGTCATTTGCATCCTCTTGAATATTTTGCAAAGGGTGTATTCTTTTGCAGTATCGTATTTTTATTGACGGTATCTTGCCATAATTTACGATTTTTTGCAAATATCAGGCAAAAGGATGCAAAAGGATGCAAATGGTATGAATGAATCAGCGCAGTTCTTTTTCCAGTCTGTGAATAAGGCGGATAAGCACGATAACGGCTGCTGTTGAAAGAATGACTTCTGCACAGGCTTGGGCCAGCGCCAGACCGTACAACGGGTAAATGATATTCAGAATGAACAGGGCTGGAATTTCCAGTACGATTTTACGCATGATGGCAAATACCAGACTGGTAAATCCCATACCGCAGGCCTGGAACACTGCTACACCAAGAAAATCCAGAGTGAGGAACGGAATACCGATGGCCATATAACGGAGGAAAACGGATCCGTATGCAACAACTGAAGGTTCGTTGAGGAACACTCTGGTGATGAATGGGGCAAAGATTGCCATAAGACCAGAGAAGAAGATAATAAGAGCCATGGAAATGGCAGCGGTGAATCCAAGACCGTTTTTCATGCGCTTGATGTTGCGACTTGCATAGTTGTAACTGATGAGCGGCATAACACCCTGGGTAATACCCATGGAAACGTACAGCGGAATCATGCTGATTTTGTGGCTGATACCCATGGCGGCAATGGCTGATGCATCGTAGGCTGCGACAAAGTTATTGAGAACGGTCATGCCGGTTACGTTCAGCAGGTTCTGGATACTGGCTGGAACACCAACAGCGCAGACATCTTTTGCAATGTCGCCCCGGAAAGAAAACAGTTTTGGGTTGACGCTTACGTAGGTCTGACCACGTTTTTTCAGGAGGAATACTGCAAAATAGAGACAGGCAGCGCTGTTTCCTATAAAGGTTGCAAGACCGGCACCGGCAGCTCCCATTCCCAATCCCCAAGGCAAAATGAAAATAGGGTCAAGAATAATATTGAGAAGACAGCCTGAAACAGTACCGATGCTGGCCTGCAGTGCAAGACCTTCTGCGCGGATCATGAATCCCACAACAATGTTCATGATGGCAGGAATGGTACCGCAGGTTACACACCAGAACAGATAGTCAGAGGTAGCTTCTCGCGTTTCTTCTGTAACACCCAGCAGATTCATCAGTGGATCTTTGAAGATGGTTGCAAGAAGGGCAAAAAGAATACTGCAGGCAAGGGCACAGTAAAAGCCGAATGAACTGGTACGGCGTACGGTGTCGTACTGTTTTTCGCCTAAGGCACGGCTCATTTTGCTTGATGTACCGGTTCCGAACAGGTTTGTAATGGCATTAAAGGCAAGAAGAACGGGTGCTGCAAAAGTAACGCCGGCAGTCTGGATGGGGTCATGCAGTTCACCAACAAAGAAGGTATCAACTAGATTGTAGAGTACCAGAACAAGACAGGCAATGATTGAGGGAATGGACAGCTGAGCTACTGCCTGTGGAATAGGCATGGTTTCAAATAGTTCGATGTTATTCTGTTTCTTAAGTTCCATGAAAATGAGTATACTCTTGTTGAAAGCTGGTGTATAAGATTATTTTATTATGAATGAGACAATTTTTACCTTATGGTAAACAAAGTCTCATTATCGATGGGTACTACACATTACAGTTTCTTCATCATGGAGTATTCGGCAACCATGGTGCCGTCTTCATACAGGATGGCATCCGGTTTTATGCCGGTAATGCGGAATCCCATTTTTTCATATAAGCCCCGGGCCCGGCTGTTTCCTTCAATAAAATCAAGTTCCATCTGACGGGTATCTGGCCGGCTTCTGGCAAAGGTTTCCAGTGCCTGGAACATGGCAGTGCCTATGCCCAGATTCCAGTATTCCCTGCAGATGGCAATACCGATGTTTCCCCGGTGATGACAGCGCTTCATGCCGGAAAAGCGGATATCGCAGTTACCGGCAATCTTACCGTCTACGATACATACGAGCATCAGGCTGTCAGGAGAATCATTATTTGACCGGATGAAAGACACTTCGCCGTCAACCGTCATGGTCTGACATTCTTCTGCAGTCCGCAAAAGATATGGTGTTTCGGCTGTGACGGTCTGCAGGTAGTGCAGCAGTCCTTCTGCATCAGCTCTGTTTTCAGGATCTGCACAGCGCAGGGTGGCAGAGCGGCCGTCTTTCAAGATAAAGGTGATAGGTTCAATGGTCATTTACGGGCTCCTTTTTCTTCAGTGTAACGTATTCTGTGGTATAGTGGTACTATGATTAACGGAATTGCACATGTTGCATTATATACTACGAAGTTTGATGAAACCCTGACATTTTACCAGACGGTTCTAGGGGCCAGAAAAACCGGCTATCCCCATACGGCTGCCCGCAGTTGTCTTCTGCAGTTAGGGGACAGCGTTCTTGAAGTCTTTGAAAGTACTTCGCTGCCTGACGGTCTTTTCAAGCATATCGCTCTTTCCTGCGATAACGTAGATGAGCTCTATGGTAAACTGGTTGCCGCAGGGGCTACCCCTCATGCAGAACCAAAAGATCTGGTCCTGTCATCTTTTGATGAAGATGGACGGGAAACGGAAAAAATGGTACGGATAGCTTTTGTAAAAGGTCCTTCCGGCGAGCAGATAGAGCTGATGGGGTAATCAAGTGCGTACTATATTAGTTGTAGATGCTTGTGTGCGGGGCCCGGAAGATTCCCGTACCTGGCGGCTGACGCAAAAACTTCTGAAATGTCTGGTGCAGGGTGGCGACAGGGTAGTGGAATCTCATATTGCACAGGATCACATTGCGCCGTTATATCCTGATACCCTGGAGTATCGGAACCAGTGTTTTGCTGCTAAGAAATTCGATGACGCCATTTATCGCTATGCCCATGAACTGGCCAAAGCTGATGTAGTGGTGATTGCGGCTCCCTTCTGGGATAACAGCTATCCTGCTGTTCTGAAAGCCTGGATTGAACAAGTAATGGCTCAGGGCGTGACCTTTGGCTATAATCCGGACGGGTCTGAATATTCCCTGTGCCGGGCAAAAAAGTTCTGGTATGTGTGTACCGCCGGTGGCCCTGTGGAGCGGAATTACGGCTATGAACACATTGAAAGCCTGATGCACGACTATTTTCACATACCGGAAGGCCAGCTGATTCAAGCTGATAACCTGGACATTGCAGGCTATGATGCAGAAGAAATCCTGCAGCGTACGGAAACTCAGATAGTATCTACTCCGTTGGCGTGACAGGTGGCAATCAGTTTCTGGTCCAGTGTCAGAAGGGTAGCTGCATGATGCCGTGCAAGACAAAGATAAAACATATCATAGGCTGGATGTTGTAATCGGAATGATTCATGCAGAGTCTCCATCGCATAGTTGCCTGCCGGTTCTATACTGTCGGCCAGCTGGAACATAATGGCCAGGGACAGTTTTGCGTTCTCTTCATCCACAATACCTGCCTTCATATACTGCCACATCACATTGGTTGCTTCGCTGACAAAGATTTCAGGTACCAGTACTTTATCTGCTGAACTGAGAATTTCCCGGTAGCGGTTTGCCTGAGGTCTGTTGAAGATAACTTCAAAGGCCACATTGGTATCAAGAATGCAGGTCATCGCAGGCGCTCTTCATTGGTGTCAAATAGAGTAATCGGCCGGTCACGGTCAGCCCGTACCAGATCAACAGGAGATGGCGCATCTTTCGGGAGTGCAAGGTGCAGATTATTCAAAGATGCCAGGACCTGCTGTCTTCGTTTTTTATCAGATTGCCGCTGCTGTGTCAGCTGTTCTTCCAGCATGAAAATTGTCTGCTGGGTAATACTCCGCTTCTGTTCTTCAGCAACAGTGCCAAGTAACGTATACAGTTCTGTTGGAAAATCCCGTACCTGTAGAAGTGCCATTAACTTCTCCTTATGTATGCAGTATGTATGCAATCTGCATATCTGTCAAGATTCAATATGGTGTGATTAGTGATTACAAGATATGATGTGAGTTGTATGAATAATGATGGTATGAATGAAGATGATGTAGAAATTACCATGTACGAACTGTCATCGGTTTCTGTAGAAACCCTGATACATGAAACCTATGACGAGCAGGATCCTGAAAGCATGTGCGCTTTGGGATTTCTGTACGAAAACGGGCTCAATGGCTTACCGGAAAACAAGGAAGAAGCATACCGGCTGTACTGCATGGCTGCCGATTTAGGGGAGCCCAACGGTATCTACAATAAAGGTGTATGCCTTGGGTTTGGTATCGGTACGGGAAAAGATCGCGATGCCCAGGGGTGGCTTGAACATATCCGACAGGCAGCCGAAATGGGCTTTGCTCCCGCTCAGAACGATTACGGCTGGGCCTGGGAAATGGCGAAAGAACGGGGCTTTTTCCCCTACAAAGACGACGCTGAGGCGTTCGGCTGGTATATGGAATCTGCCCGGCAGGGACACCAGACCGGCATAGAAAATGTGATACGCTGCTACGAAGAAGGCATTGGGACCGAAAAGAACCCCGAGCAGGCGGAGTACTGGCGGGGAAAACTGCACTAAACCTATAAAATATTTCATTTTGTGCTATACTACCCCTATGACAGAAAAACGAACTTTACCAATAGGTATACAGACATTTGAAAAGATACGTAAAGAAAACTTTGTGTATGTTGATAAGACTCAGTTTGTGTGGGAACTGGCAAACTATAAATGTCCGTTTTTTTTAAGCCGTCCGCGCCGCTTTGGAAAGTCGCTTTTTCTTTCTACCCTTAAAAGTTATTTTGAAGGGCGCAAAGATCTTTTTGAAGGTCTTGCAATCAGCAAAACTGAAACTGTATGGAAAAAATATCCAGTTCTTTATTTTGACTTTAACGGCCAGAATTATGTTGATGACGATAGCGTTAATCAATCAATTTCGTACCGCTTAAACGAATATGAAAAGCTGTACCAAGTTGAAAATATCGCGGAATCTATCTCTCTCCGTTTCAAGAATCTCATCAAATCCGCTTATGAAAAAACAGGTGAGCAGGTTGTTGTATTGGTAGATGAATACGACAAACCGCTTTTACAGAATGTAGAAAATGCTGAAATGGAAAACCAGATTCGTGGAATTCTGAAAGGCTTCTACGGAAATTTAAAAAGCGAAGATGCCTATATTCGTTTTGTGTTTATTACTGGCGTAACTCGTTTTGACAAGGTAAGTATTTTCTCTGACTTAAATAATCTTCGTGATATTTCAATGACAGAAGAGTTTTCTGCAATCTGCGGAATCAGCCAGAAAGAGCTGGAAGACAACTTTGTTCCTGAGATAGAAAATATGTCAGAAAAAAATGAGATATCAAAAGAAGAATGCTTGAACCTACTGAAGAAAAATTATGACGGCTATCATTTTTCTGAAGATACAAAAACCGACATTTACAATCCATTCAGTCTTTTAAATGCATTTTCAGATTTAAAGTTTTCCAGTTACTGGTTTTCAACGGGAACACCTACTTTTTTGACGCTGATGATGAGAGACAGCGATTTTGATTTTAAGACTTTGGAAGATGATATTGAGGTAAGTTCCAGAACCCTTGAAAATTACAGACTTACAGCCACAGATCCTTTGCCAATGCTATATCAAACCGGATATGTTACCATCAAGGAGTATGATAAAACCTTCAGAAGCTTTATTTTAGGGCTGCCTAATGATGAAGTCCGCTATGGGCTGTATGAGAATTTAATACCGCTGTACGCAGGGTACACAGAAAAAACAAACAAAATAGAAGTAATGAATTTCATTCGGGAAATTCAAAAAGGCAAAGTTGATGATTTTATGAAACGGATCAACAATATTTTTGCATCAGCACCCAAAAAGACGAACCAAAAGCAGTATGAACTGAACTGCCAGGCTTTTGTATGGCTTATTTTCAAGCTGATGGGCGAATTTATACTCTGTGAAGTACAAAACGGCGAAGGTTGGAGTGATGCTGTAGTCTGGGAAAAAGAAATCATCTATATTTTTGAGTTCAAAATGGATGGAACGGCCAAGGAAGCCATGGATCAGATAAACAGTAAAGAGTATCCGATATCATACAAAAATGACGGGAGAAAAATCATCAAAGTTGCAGTGAATTACTCAAGTAAAGAACGGCAATTGAATGAATGGATTATTACGGAAGAATAATCTATAAACGAATTACAAGGGTGTCATATTTTGACATAAGTCATGTGGTATCATTATTCACATTAGGAGTGATTAATGATTGTCGCAAGAAATCGTACAATTGATGGTGAATATCAATCGCTTGAATCTCACTTATTAGAAACTGCAGCACTGGCGAGATGCTTCGGAGATGATTTGGGTCTCTCGGAAGTGCTTTATTTGGCTGGTCTTATTCATGATTTAGGTAAATATTCAGAGTCATGGCAAAAATATTTAGAAAAGAGTATAGCAGGCGAAACTCAACAGAACAAAGATCATGCCACAGTTGGCGGTCAATTTATCGAAAATAAGTTTTCCCAAGGGGCCAGCCTTACTAAGCAGATAATTCAAGCAATTGTTATGTTCCATCATGGACAAGGACTTCCTGACTTTCTTAATTTAAAAGGGGAATCAAAGTTTTTTGAACGACTATCAAAAAATGAGACAAAAATTGATTTACCAGAAGTTGAATCGAAGCTATCCGAAAGAGTAAAAGCGGAAATTCAACGAAGTTTTGAAAGTGAGATTATAAAAACTGATTCTTTGAATTTCAAAAAGAGATGTTTTATCGGTTGTGAAAACATATCAAGCAAAAAAGAGAAAATTCAAAAGCTGTCTTTTAATATGGGGCTTCATCTTAGAAACCTTTCAAGCTGTTTAATAGATGCTGATCGAACAAATAGCGCTGCATTTGATAATACTGAAGAGATAAATCCACAAAAATATAGTGAGCAATATAAAAAAATCCCAGATTGGGAAATGCTTCTGAAAAAGCTGGACGCAAAACTAGAAACATTTGAAAATACCGGAAAAATCGGTGAAATCAGAAAAAATCTTTCAGATTCGTGTTTGGAATTTGGAAAAAAAGAAAAAGGAATTTATTCTTGTTCTGCAATGACTGGAGCAGGAAAAACTTTGGCTTCACTTCGTTTTGCGCTTAAACAGGCGATGACTCACAAGATGAAAAAGATTTTCATAATCGCTCCTTATACTTCAATTCTTGACCAGAATGCTCAGGTTATTAGAGATATTCTTGAAGATGAAGACTCAAAAGGAAAAATCGTTCTTGAATGTCATTCAAATCTTTCTGATGAAAAAAAAGAAGATATTTACGGAGATGAATTCAAAGAGATTTCAGAAACTTGGGACGCTCCAGTAATTGTTACGACGATGGTTCAGTTTCTGGAAACGCTTTTTGCTTACGGCACAAAGAAAATCAGAAGAATGCACAAATTGTTTAACAGCGTTCTTGTTTTTGATGAAATTCAGACTTTGCCAATAAAATGTACTTATCTTTTTAACTGGGGAATTGAATATCTTGTGAATACTTGCGGATGTTCGACTTTACTCTGTACAGCAACTCAACCGGGACTTAACAGAATTGGCGATGAAATGTTTAGAATTAATCTCCCAAAAGAAAACGAAGTTATCAAAAATGTTTTTGAACATTACGAATCTTTACAACGAGTTGAATTTATTGACAAAACTAATTTCGGAACAAATAAGTCTGATATTGTAGATGTCGTTGATTACATAAAAGAAGAAATGAAAACTTGCAAAAGTTTTCTTGCTGATGTAAACACAAAACCGCAGGCAAAAGAACTTTTTGAAAAAATAGAAGAATCGAATTGTACCGAAAAAGTTTATCACCTAAGTACAAATATGTGTCCAGCTCACAGAAAAGAGATTTTTAAAGAAATCAAAGAAAATCTTGATAAGGGTGTAAAAGTTGTCTGTGTTTCAACTCGTTTAATCGAGGCTGGTGTTGATTTGAGTTTTGACGGCGCTTTGCGATATTTAGCTGGACTTGATTCTATTATTCAAACTGCTGGACGCTGTAACAGAAACGGTAAATGTGAAAATCTTGGAAAAGTAGCGATTTTTGAAGCAAAAGATGAAAAACTTGGGTCACTGGAAGAATTGAAGATTGGACAAAAAACAATGAGAGAGTTACTTCAAAATAAGGAAACAAATCTTTTAAATCCAACGACAATCCAAAATTATTTTAATAAATATTATAGTCAACATTTTGACGAACAACTTAAATATTCCATTAATGGAAAAGAAGCAACGGTTTTAGATTTACTTTCTGATAATTCTGTATGTTGTGCTGAATACAAAAGAATTAATGGTGAGAATTATCAAAATCCATTTAAGCAATCTTTTGAAACAGCTTGGAAAGAATTTGGTGTAATTGAAAAGTCAACATTTGGAATTATTGTTCCTTATGGGGAAGGTTCAGATTTGATAGGAAGATTGTCTGCACTTGAAAAATATGATGAAAATTATTTCTCAGAATTAAAATCGATTCTAAAAAAAGCTCAGCAATTTTCGGTGAATGTTTATTCAAGTAAATTAAATGATCTTTTGAGAGATAATTTGATTCGTGAAGTTATTCGTGATTCAGAAATTTATGTTTTGAATGATGGATTTTATAGTGATGAAATTGGGCTTACAAAAGAATTTACAGGCATGGTCATAAATATATTTTAAAAATAAAACCCCTGAAAATATAAAATATCTTCAGGGCAATTAGTTTTGACTATAAACAAAAACTAGTTTCAATTCACGCATTTTTTCTGCGACATGAATGATTTACTTTACTATAAAAAAAAATAAAAAAAAAGATTGACAGAAACTAAAATAGTGATAAATTTGTACTATAAACAATAACTAGAAGTAGGAGGTTGTTTTGAAAGATAATAGTATTGAATTCAAGGTATGGGGTACAAATGCTCTTTTTACCGATCCAATTACAAAAATCGGTGGAGAAAAAAGCACATATCAAATTCCAACTTATGAAGCATTAAAAGGCATAACGCAAAGCATTTACTGGAAACCTACGATTGTTTGGGTGATTGATAAGGTTCGAGTTGTAAACAAAATAAGAACTGAATCAAAAAACGTAAAACCCTTTATATATGACGGATTAAAAGGTAAACATGACCTTTCTATTTACACATATCTTCGTGATGTTGAATATCAGGTAAAAGCACATTTTGAATGGAATATGCAACGCCCTGATTTGGAAGGCGACAGAAACGAAGATAAGCATTTTGATATTGCAAAGCGTTCACTTGCAAAAGGCGGTCGGCGTGACATTTTTCTTGGAGCAAGAGAATGCTACGGATATGTAGAACCTTGCAAATTTGGTGAAGGTGAGAGTTTTTATGATAATGATGGAGAATTTTCTTTCGGAATGATGTTCCACGGATTTGATTATCCTACAGAAAATCCAACTGAAAAATTAACAGCTCGTTTTTGGAATGCAAAGATGAACAACGGAATTATTGAATTTCCTCGTCCAGAAAGTTGCACTATTAAACGTGAAATCAGAAACTATTCTGCTAAGAAACCTACTGTTAAAAGCGTTGAATCGGAGGACTAAATGAACTGGATAACAGAACTTGAAAAAGTCTACGACAAGATAATCGATAAAAAATCTAATGATAAACCATTCCCTATTTATCACATTACAAACAATGCTTCTCTTACAATTACGGTTGATAAAAACGGAAATTTTATCACAGCAGATTTAATCGACAAAAAAGATAGAGACAGAATTACTTGTATGCCTTGTACAGAGAGCTGTTCTTCTCGTACCAGTGGAGCAGATGCGTATCCGCTTTTTGATAAACTGGAATATGTTTCTGGCGATGGAGAAAAGTTTGAAAAATATATAAATCTTCTTTCAAGCTGGGCAAACTCTTCAAATTCAAATGAAAAAATTAAAGCTGTTTATAATTATGTTTCCAAAAAAACAATTCCTGATGATGTAAAATCAAAAGAAATCAAGGAAGATGATGTTTCAGATTTTATTCGCTGGAAAGTAATTGGTTGTGATGGAACTTCTGAACTT
>JAZLGC010000077.1:0-8970 GCA_045616125.1 Treponemataceae bacterium
GTACCCCAGATACCGTTCATCATATGAACTGCAACAGCACCAACAGGGTCGTCGATGTGCAGTTTGTAATCCATCAGCCATACACCGAATACAACCAGCAGACCGGCTACAATACCGATGATACAGGCGGCTCCTGCGTCAGCAACGTCACAGGGAGCGGTAATGGCAACCAGACCTGCAAGGCTGGCGTTCAGACACATGGAAACATCAGGTTTTCCGTATTTGATCCAGGTAAAAATCATGGTAGTAACAGTGGCCAGGGCTGGAGCGATGGTAGTGGTTACAAAGATTGAACCGAGCTGTGGTACGCTGGTAGCAGCGGCACCGTTGAATCCGTACCAACCCAGCCAGAGGATGAATACACCCAGGGCGCCGATCGGAATGTTATGGCCGGGAAAAGCGTTAACTTTGGTAACCTTTCCGTTGGGGTCACGAACGAATTTACCGATACGTGGTCCAACCATCAGGGCACCAATAAGGGCACAGATACCGCCAACCATATGGATACAGGCAGATCCTGCAAAGTCGTGGAAACCGATCTGGGCAAGCCATCCGCCGCCCCAGGTCCAGTGGGCTTCAATTGGATAGATGATACCTGAAATGATTGCTGAATATACACAGTATGACAGGAACTTGGTACGTTCTGCCATGGCACCTGAAACGATGGTGGCAGTGGTAGCACAGAATACCAGGTTAAAGATGAATCCTGACCAGTCAAAATCAGCATAGTTGGTGAAAACCTGCCAGTTTGGTTTACCGATAAGGCCGAAGAACATGTCTTCGCCCAGGAACAGACCAAAACCGATAAGGATGAACATAACAGTACCAATACAGAAGTCCATCAGGTTTTTCATAATAATATTACCGGTGTTTTTAGCACGGGTAAAACCGGTTTCTACCATGGCAAAACCGGCCTGCATCCAGAATACTAGGGCGGCACCTAAAAGGAACCATACTCCCCACAGGTCGCTGGAAACGGCTTCGACAGCAGTCATTACGTCGTTCATTTTATTCTCCTATGTTATAATAAAAAAAGGCGCATCCAGATGCTGCCGGAGAACACTACTAATCCTTTGGCATCTGTATGCGCCTTTGCATACCAAAAATAAGTTTTTGTTCGGGTCGCTAAGAGCGCACTGGCGGCGTTGACTCACTCGCTCGATGCTCAACGGGCGTCAGCCCGCCTGCGCTCTCGCATCGTTCGTCGCCTTGCCATCACACCCTTATCGACCCTCACTGGGCACTGGGAAATCTGAATTTCCCAGCGATGTCGGTTATCTTACGCTGAAGAGCAGGTCGCCGTAGCTTGGGAAAGGCCACAGGTCTTTCGGGGTAACGGTTTCCAGTTCATCTACATAGCAGCGGAGTTCATCCATGGCTGGAATTACACAGTCATGGTAGAATGCTGCGCTCTTTCCTGCATCAGCAATAGCGTGGGCTTCTTCTACTTTTGCATCCAGAGCATTTACGGCCTTGTAAATCTTGGTGGTCAGAGAAGTTACCTTTTTCAGGTGTTCCTTTTCGTAACCGGTTTCAAGTTCTGCGGCACTGGTTCCCAGGGCTTCTTTTTCAAGAGCAACGGTTTTTGCCAGGCAGCTTGCAAAACGGGTTCCGCAAGGCAGGATTTCTTTTCTGGTCATTTCAATCATGGTCAGAGCTTCAATGTTGATGATCTTCAGGTAGTTCTCGTTGTGGATTTCGTAGCGGCTTTCTACTTCCTTGCGGCTGTAAACACCGTGTTTTTCAAAGAGTGCTACGTTCTTTTCATCAAGAATGTGTACCAGAGCTTCCGGGGTGCTCTTCAGGTTGTACAGACCGCGTTTTTCTGCCTCTGCAACCCATGCATCGTCGTAACCGTTTCCGTTGAAGATAATCCGTTTGTGTTCCTTAATGGTTTTAAGAACCAGCTCCTGCAGGTCTTTGTTCAGGTCTTTGCTGCCCTCAAGTTTGTCAGCAAACTGGCACAGAACTTCTGCAACAGCGGTGTTCAGGAATACGTTGGCACAGGCAATTGAGTCCTGGCTACCCAGCATACGGAATTCGAATTTGTTTCCGGTGAATGCAAATGGAGAAGTTCTGTTGCGGTCAGTAGTATCTTTACTGAACTCTGGCAGAACGGTTACACCAATCTGCATCTTTTCTTTTGCATGGGCACCGTATGGTTTTCCTGCTTCCAGAGCATCCAGAATGGCAGACAGTTCGTCACCCAGGAACATTGAAACGATGGCTGGCGGTGCTTCGTTGGCACCCAGACGGTGGTCGTTTCCGGCAGATGCTACGGAAATACGCAGCAGGTCCTGATAATCGTCAACTGCCTTGATAACAGCACAGAGCATAAGAAGGAACTGTGCATTGCTTTCTGGAGTTGCACCTGGATCCAGCAGGTTTTTACCGGTATTGGTACTGATTGACCAGTTGTTATGTTTACCTGAACCGTTTACCCCTTCAAATGGTTTTTCGTGCAGCAGGCATACCATGTTGTGGCGTCCGGCAACTTTACGCATCATTTCCATGGTCAGCTGGTTGTGGTCACAAGCCAGGTTTGTGGTACTGAAGATTGGAGCCAGCTCGTGCTGTGCAGGAGCAACTTCGTTGTGTTCGGTTTTTGCCAGGATACCCAGCTTCCACAGTTCGTGGTTCAGTTCTTTCATGTATTCCTGAACACGTGGTTTGATCATACCAAAGTAGTGGTCTTCCAGTTCCTGTCCTTTAGGAGCTTTAGCACCGAACAGGGTACGGCCGGTATAAATAAGGTCTTCGCGTTTGTCGTATACTGATTTGTCTACCAGGAAGTATTCCTGTTCAGGACCAACAGTGGTTTTTACGCTGGTAACGTCTTCGTTTCCAAAGAGGTGCAGTACGCGGAGAGCCTGTTTGTTGATTGCTTCCATAGAGCGGAGCAGAGGAGTTTTCTTGTCCAGAGCTTCACCGGTGTATGAACAGAATGCAGTTGGAATACACAGGGTACCGTCTTTGATGAATGCATAGGAGGTTGGGTCCCAGGCAGTGTAACCGCGTGCTTCGAATGTTGCACGGATACCACCTGATGGGAAGCTTGAAGCGTCTGGTTCGCCCTGAACCAGTTCTTTTCCGCTGAATTCCATGATGATTTTGCCGTCAGCAGAAGGCTGGATGAAACTGTCGTGTTTTTCTGCAGTTACACCGGTCAGTGGCTGGAACCAGTGGGTAAAATGGGTAGCGCCTTTTTCAATAGCCCAGTCTTTCATGGCATTGGCTACGATGGTTGCAACGTTCAGGTCCAGTTTTTCACCATCTTTGATGGTGCGCATCAGTGCCTTGTAGGTTTCTTTAGGCAGCCGTTCTTTCATGGTGGTTTCGTTGAAAACCATGCATCCAAATTCTTCAGTTACTGTGCTCATATATACCTCCGTATATGCAAAAAGGCGACATGGCTGCGGTGGCAGTACCGGCATCGTTGCCGGCAGCCCTTTCCACGACCCCATTGTCGCCTTTCGCTTGTGTAAAATTAAAGTTCCTGGCTGGAATCCATACGGAAACCGCCGGATGTTGTACGTCAAAAAAAAAGCCGTTGACTCCTCTAGCGGAATCAACGGCGTCTTTGTCGTTCAACAGTTAGGACTTTACTGCGGCAGAAAAAAAAAGTCAACAGATTTAGCGCTGGATTTGCGAAAAAAGTTTAAAAATAATGCAGAAAATGAAGTATGAATGAATTTTGTACATATAAAACGTCTTTTACTATAGTTGTGTGATACATTGTATGGTGAATACAAAACGCTATGTCCGTAAAAAGTGTTGCTGAATGCTACACAGCAACGAGAATTGTACAGGAATGCCACAAATCGGGAGGAGGGACAGTACAGGCAAAAATTGTTGAAGCCCGGCGTTCATGCGGCAGCATGAACTATACATAGTTTCTACGCCGGGATTCACCAATAGCGCTGATATCGAGCGTTTTTGCATGTACTGGCAATCCGGTAGATTTGTGGTGTTATGATGAGACCCTGAAACTAGTTCAGGGTGACTATAAGCAACACTTTTTACGGACATAGCCATACAAAAAACAAGATGCGTTGGGGAGATAATCGATACACATGCATGATGGGTACGGAGTAGATGAGAAGGGGAATGCAGTGTTTCCGGAAGGAATTATTGTTGTACCTGCGGATGCCTTTGCGTATTGCAAAACGCTTAAACGGGCGGTAATCCCGGAAGGGGTAACTGAAATCCATTCCTAAGCGTTTTCTGGTTGTGAATCTCTTACTGAAATTATTCTTCCGGATACTCTTACAAAAATCGATACCGGCGCTTTTAGTTTATGTAAATCACTGACCACGCTGGTTATTCCGCCGGAAGTAGAAGAAATTCCCAAACAACTGTGTTTTGAATGTACATCACTGGAATCCATTGTACTTCCTGAAAAAGTAAAGCAGATTCTGTTTCGGGCTTTTTACTCCTGCAATATGCTGAAAAATGTGGTTTTACCTCCGTCACTTTCAAGCATTGGGTTGGAATCCTTCAGCAACTGCAAATCCTTAACGGCGGTAACGTTTCCTGAAAGCCTCGCCAGTATCGACTCCTATGCCTTTTCAGACTGTGATACCCTTTCCGATGTTGTATTCTCAAAAAAGGCCTCCGATGTAAAACTTGATACAAAGGTGTTTAGAAACTGTTCTATCAAATATCTTTATCCATATATTACAGATGGATGCCGATTATCCCCCGATGGTAAAAGCCTTATATACTGTACCGATGGATCAGCAGAAGAATTTCATGTACCGGATGGCGTTGTGCGTATAGAAAATATGGCTTTTGAGCAGTGTAGGAATCTGAAAACTGTCTATCTGCCGGAGAGCGTAACGGTAATTGGGTGGGGAGCATTTTACCGTGACCAAAATCTGGAACGTGTGTTTTTGAGTTCCGCAATAGAGTGTTTATATAATGATTCATTTATTCAGTGTCCCAAGGTGGAATTGTTTGCACCTGAAGGGTCGATGACTGAACAGAAAATCAAGAAAAGCACAAAACTCAAGACCCTGTACAAAAAGCAAGAGCGGGCCAAGGCTGAAACAGTTAAAAAGATAAAGGCTGCAACCCTTGAATCTTCTCTGCTGTCGTACAGTCAGGGCATTGGAACTCTTCAGAATACCAAAAAGGTAAAAAACGATATCAAGCTTACCATAAAAGAATCAGATACACGGTATATTGTAGTGCATGTTCCTGTTGTCACCGCAGAAGCGAAACTGAATGAAATCCGCGGGGCCTTGGATTTGCTGAAGGAAAGTGGGTTTACCGCAGAAACAGGCAAAAAGATTTTTTCTGAAAAGGTGACCCATTTTGACTGGTACTGCCGCATTGATGGCGATGCTGAACTGCATGTCAGAAAATACTTTGCGAGCAGGAAATTTTGGTACAGCAGATTCGACCGGCTGTACGTTGCTGGAGTGCTGCATACGGAATCGGAAAACCGATGATAAAAAAAACGATCTGAATGGAAAATACCCCCCCATTTTTTAATAGCGTGCATTACCAGCAGTTGTTATCTGCATTGTGCTGGCTGTTATTCCCGGGCAAAACATGCCTGTTGGATTCTGCACCAGTACAGTAACTGTCTGATGATGACTGGAACCGCATATTTACAGAAGCCAGCTATTTGGAAATTGGATACATCCGGAGGCTGTCTTGCTGTAGGCAGTGTGTTCTTTCACAATAATTCCCATGACGGTGCAGAACTATGTCCTTTCTCTCTCTATTCGGATATAAATGTGAAGGAAACTTCTATTCGCGATGCCCTTCACTCAAGATTGTTCCAGAAATTCGTAGACGGTATTGTGCTTATGGAAGATCATGCTGGTGGCTGTGTTCTCCTTGAAAAACGGGAATAAGTTGAAGGTTTTTGCAAAGGATAAAAAAGCGGTACCTGCAGTTTTGAGCAATTCATAGTCATTTTGCAGCCTGGTTTCCGGCTTTTTGAGAAGAAATTGGACGTAAATCCGTAAAAAAAACAACAGAAAACACGTTTGTGACCTTGGGTTCCGGCTTTAGTAGTGATATATGCTGAAATAGCCGTAGATGTTTCTGACAGAAAACGTTGGAATTGTATTAGTCAGGTATAAAACCGTTACGATTACGGTTTACAGAATATAGTGCTGCCAAAAAGCCGGAATCAGGAATCTGTTTTATGGATTTTCATCAACAGGTGTACGTATGAAAATGGTATACGCTAAAAAAAAGCCGGAATCTCATTCATGATTTTGCATTTTCGAGAAACGTCTACGGATATTGTGAAAAAAATGTGAAAAAAAAATTCCATTTTCTGAAGAAAACTCAAATTTTTTTTATATCAGGCATACATATATATAGATGTAAGTCATCGGGACTTACAGAAAAACAGTGTGGCAATTGTATCTTGCTTGCAAACTGCTGCCATAAGCTGCAGTGCCATAAAAGGATTATGATATGCATGATTTATTCAAGGAAATCGATAAAGAATTACAGCTGTTAAATCAAGTTGAAACACGGGCAAAAGAACAACTGGCCCAGTTAAAGCAGCCTTCCTGCCTGAGAAAGCTGATGGTACAGGCAGCTGCGGCCAAAAGTTCAGAAGTAAAAGGGGTGTCTCCCACAGCCCAAAAGTGTGCCTCAGTACGAGACCAGACAATGGCCGCGTCTATTCGGGTTAGTAGAACCCATGGTACATGGCAGTTGTATCTGGTAACGGATACAAACAGAAGTAACGGGCAGTATTTAAAGCGTCGTCAGTGGTCTGCTGCCAGATATTTAGTACAAAGAGACTATCTTTTACGTGTACTGGCGGAAACAGCGCGGAGAAAGAAAACTCTGCTGTCGTTCAAGGAAAAACTAAACAGACAACTGCCCGGAAATGATGCCCTTGCCCGGTTTCTGCACCAATCCATGCATCCGGCACGACTTATGCTGATTGAAAAAGTGGTTGAAAGTAACAGTGAATATACAGAACGCTGGAAGAACATACCGGTAACATCCCTGTCTTGGAAAAGCGAAGAAAAAATGTTCATCACTGATAGGGGAGACAAAGTCCGCTCAAAATCAGAAAAAATTATCGCAGATAAACTGTATCACCTGGGAATTCCCTATCGGTATGAAGCTCCTCTGAAATTGCCCTGCACCGGCAAAGTTGTCTACCCGGACTTTACGATACTTCGATTAAAGGACAGAAAAGAAATCTACATTGAGCATTTTGGCATGTTCGACAATCCGGAATATAGCAATCGTAATGTAGAAAAGTTTAACGACTATATCTTGAATGGTATTATCTGGGGAATCAACGCAGTGTTCTGTCTGGAAACGAAAAAGCATCCTCTGAATATCAAAGTGTTCGAAAAGCAGATACGTGCCATGGGTATAGTTGACGATGAAGAAATCGAGCAGGGAGTGTAAGCACCTTCCCGTACTTCCAGCTTTTTTTTTACTGGTTTTTTCTCGTTTTAGGTATAGTAGCCTGGACTTCCAGTCTGATTTCTGTTCCGCAATCTTCGTCACTGAAAATGTTCAGTTCGGCATCCATCAGCTGGGCCCGGGTCTTCATGCCCTGTAGTCCAAGATGGGTGCTTTGCTGCAGAACATCTTCGTTGTCTTTGGATTCCTGGTCAGTTTGATTGAAGCCATGTCCATCATCACTGATAAAGAAGACAAAGCTGGATGGATTTCCGGCTTTACTTCTGACCAGAATGTTGATTTCTGAACAGTTTGCATGTTTTACGGCATTTGTTATGGCTTCCTGAACAATTCTGAAGATATTCAACTTTTGAAAACTATTGAAGCTGTCAAAATCCAATCCTTGTTCTGCATAAAAAGTGCATTTTAATTTGGTCAGTTGTGTTGTAGTAGTACAGTATTCTGCCAGAAGCTTGTGAAGGTTGGCAGTTTCAATTTCTGGTGGTGTAAGATTCTGGATAATGTTTCTGATTTGTATGAGGTTTTGGGTTTCCAGTTGTTCTATTTTATCCAGCAGTTCTTTTTCGTTTGTGCTATTGCTGGATGCTGTTTCTTTAAGATTTCTTACGAACAGAAGAGAAGTCCGTATGTCTTGCGTAACCGTATCGTGAAGTTCCCGGCCTAATCTTCTGCGCTCTTCTTCCTGTACTTTTATTATCTGGTTGTTAAATGCTTTCTGTCTTTTTGCCTTTTGTTTTGCGGTGTTGTAGGAAGAAAACATAAAAATAGTGGTAAGAATAAAAACAATCATGACTATGAGAATAGTTCGTGTAATGTTCCATAACTGTTCACTTTTAAAATCACTGATTGTTTTTTCAAACTCCAGATATTCAATAATCTGTGATTGCAGCCGCAGTTCTACATCCCTCTGCTGTATTTTGTCTTCCTGTGGCTGATTTAAAATTGTTTCAAGTTCAGAAACAGCATTCTGTAATCCGCTGATAATTGCTTCCTGCTGTTCCCTCAAATGTGTTACCGGGGTTGTAACACAATGTTCGTATATCGTTTTTTGCAGTTCTGAAAGCAGAGTTTTTTTACTGTTCAAATCCCCGGCTTTTTCATAATGCAGCCAGACATCAGAAAGCTGGCAGGTATACATCTGCCGGATCATCGTAGTTTCGTCATGAGCATACAAGTTCATAGTAAAGAGGGAGAATAGTACGATGATTGTAATAATCTTGTTATTCACAGCAAGAGTATACAGAAAAAACGGAATTTGTTTTACAATTATTATATGGGTTTGGAAAAGAAACGCGGCATACTGTTATTGTTTTTATCGGTGGCCTTTGGAATCCTCGATTATTATGTCTGTGATTTTGTAGTGTATGTTTTGAAGGTTCCTCTTTTCTGTGATACTGTTTTCTGTCTTGCCATCAGTTTTTTTACCAATCCTTTATGGGGAATTCTTTCGGTTGTTTCCTATCATGTTTTCGACATCATCATCAGTCACAGTTTTGTGATTTATCAGCTTTATACCATTAGTGCCTGTCTTGGATGTGTAACTGTCTGGCTTTA
>JAZLGC010000078.1:0-11380 GCA_045616125.1 Treponemataceae bacterium
TGGGTAGCAGCATTCTGTGTCTTTTCTGCATGACACCTCCTTAATGCTACCGTTTGCAAATAGAGCAACGGCAGCCAGAATAGTTTTCATATATGTATATATGCGCCTGCCGTAAAAAAAATTTGAGTTTTCAGAAAAAAATGGTTAAAAAAAGGAAATAACACGAACTTAACTGTTTCTACCCGTAATCTTAACAATTCTCCTGTAGGGTAAAGCCATCTTAAATCCTACAGGAGTGATTGTAATGAAAATCGCACGTAAAAAGGTGGCAGCCGCCATCCTTACCCTTATGGCAGCCGGCATGGTTTTTGCCTCTGGAAAGGCTGAAAGCAAAGAAAACATTACCGTTCTGAGCCGTGAAGACGGTAGTGGAACCCGGGGAGCTTTTATTGAACTGTTTGGCGTAGAACAGAAAGATGCCAATGGCAAAAAAGTGGACTACACCACTGATGAAGCTGCCATTACCAATTCAACAGCCGTAATGCTGACAAGTGTTGCCGGTGACCAGTATGCCATTGGCTATGTATCACTGGGTTCCCTGAACTCTACCGTAAAAGCACTGAAAATTGACGGCGTTGATGCTACCGTTGCCAACATTAAAAACGGCAGTTACAAAATCAGCCGCCCGTTCAACATTGCAGTAAAAGAAAATCTTTCACCTGCAGCTCAGGACTTTGTGAATTTCATTCTCAGTGCCCAGGGCCAGAAAGTCGTTGAATCCAACAAGTACATTGCCGTTGATGCAAAAGCATACACCTCTACCAAAGCTTCCGGCAAAGTAGTTGTTGCTGGTTCCAGTTCAGTTTCACCCGTTATGGAAAAACTGATTGAAGCCTACAAAAGCGTAAATCCCAATGCCAAAATTGAACTGCAGACCAGTGATTCAACCACCGGTGTGACCAATGCTGCCAACGGCACCTGCGATATCGGTATGGCAAGCCGCAGCCTGAAAGACAGTGAAAAGGCAAAGGGCCTTACTGAAATTACCATGGCCATTGATGGCATCGCCGTTATCGTTAATAAATCAAATCCTCTGGATTCTGCTAAGGCAGACACCATCCGTGACATCTACATGGGTAAAATCCAGAAATGGAATGGGATTAAATAAATGAAAACACAGGAAAAGGTTTTTGAAACACTTTTTCTCTTAACCGCAGGAGTATCCATTCTTGCGGTTCTGGTAATCTGTTTCTTCCTGTTTGCCAATGGAATTCCTGCCATCCACAAAATCGGGTGGGGTGAATTCCTTCTGGGGCAGAAGTGGAAACCCGGCATTGACCAGTACGGCATTTTCCCCATGATTGTGGGAAGCCTGTATGTAACTGCCGGTGCCATTCTGGTGGGAGTTCCCATCGGTCTTATGACAGCAGTATTCCTTTCATCCTTCTGTCCTGAAAAACTCCACAATCCGTTGAAAAACGGCATTGATATTCTGGCCGGTATTCCAAGCGTGGTGTACGGTTTCTTTGGCCTTATGGTGCTGGTTCCGCTGGTCCGCACCGTGTTTGGCGGTAACGGCAGTTCTGTTCTGACAGCATCTCTTCTTTTAGGCATGATGATTCTTCCAACTATCATTTCGGTTTCAGAAAGTGCCCTGAACGCTGTTCCCCAAACCTATTACGAAGGTTCCCGGGCTTTGGGCGCTACCCATGAACGGTCTGTCTTTCTGGTCATGGTACCGGCAGCCCGCTCCGGCATTCTTGCAGGAATCATTCTGGGAATCGGCCGTGCCATTGGAGAAACCATGGCAGTCATCATGGTTGCAGGAAATCAGGCCCGCATACCGGATTCTATCCTGAAAGGGGTTCGTACCCTTACTGCCAACATCGTTATTGAAATGGGATATGCCGCAGACCTGCACCGCGAAGCACTGATTGCAACAGGCGTGGTGCTCTTTGTCTTTATTCTGGGAATCAATGTGGCGTTTAACGCAGTTAAAAAGGGGAATAACGCATGAAAACGTCTTCAAAAGCTGTGGTAATCCGTGGGCTGGTCTACGGTTCTGCTGTCATAACCGTTGGCGTGCTGGTCTTTATGGTGGGCTACATTCTGGTGCGTGGCATTCCGTACCTTTCACCATCGCTTTTTTCCTGGCAGTACACCTCTGATAACTGTTCGGTTATGCCGGCTCTGGTTAACACCCTGGTACTGACCCTACTGGGGTTGCTTCTTGCAGTACCCACCGGCATAGGAGCCGCCATCTATCTGGTGGAATATGCAAAAAAGGGAAACGGCTTTGTCCGCTGGGTTAGGCTAACTGCAGAAACCCTTACGGGAATTCCCTCCATTGTGTACGGCCTTTTCGGCATGCTGCTCTTTGTAGATTTCTTTCACTGGGGATACTCATTGCTGGCAGGCAGCTGCACGGTGGCAATCATGATTCAGCCGGTAATCATGCGCACGGCAGAAGAAGCTCTTTTAGCCGTGCCGGATACGTTCCGCGAAGCAAGTTTCGGTCTGGGAGCAGGAAAACTGCGCACCGTGTTTACGGTTGTGCTTCCCAGTGCAGTGCCAGGTATTGCCAGCGGTATCATACTTTCCATGGGACGCATTGTGGGCGAAACCGCTGCCTTAATCTACACTGCCGGCACCGTAGCCCAGATTCCCTCCGGCCTCTTTGGTTCCGGCAGAACCTTAGCCATTCATATGTATGTATTAAGCTCAGAAGGACTCCATACCGGGCAAGCCTTTGCAACAGCAGTGGTGCTTGTGGTCATGGTCATGGCCGTTAATCTGCTGTCTGGCATGGCAGCAAAAAAAATCGGGAGAAACTGATGGAAAATAAAATCAGCATCCAGAATCTTGATCTGTTCTATGGCAGTTTCCATGCCTTAAAGAACATCAATCTGGATATTAAAGCCAATGAAATCACGGCATTTATCGGCCCCAGTGGCTGCGGTAAATCAACACTCTTAAAAAGCCTTAACCGGATGAACGATCTGGTAGAAGGCTGCCGGATTACCGGAAACGTCACTCTTGACGGCACCGATATCTATGACCGGAAAACAGACGTAAATCTGCTTCGGAAAAAGGTGGGCATGGTGTTTCAGAAGCCTAATCCGTTCCCCATGAGCGTCTATGACAATATTACCTATGGGCCCCGCACCCACGGCATAAAAAAACGTTCAGAACTTGATGACATTGTGGAACAGTCTTTGCGGAGCGCTGCCATCTGGGATGAATTAAAGGACAACCTGAAAAAGTCTGCCCTGGCTTTAAGCGGTGGACAGCAGCAGCGCCTCTGTATTGCCCGGGCCCTTGCAGTGCAGCCTGATGTAATCCTTATGGATGAACCAACATCAGCTCTGGACCCTATTTCCACGTCAAAAATTGAGGACTGCGTTCTGCAGCTGAAAGAAAAGTACACCATCGTCATGGTGACCCACAACATGCAGCAGGCAGTGCGCATCAGCGATACAACAGTGTTCTTCCTTCTGGGAGAAATTATCGAAGCAGGGGCTACTGAACAGATTTTCAGCAAGCCGGTACATCAGAAAACAGAAGACTATATTACAGGACGGTTCGGTTAATATGCGTGAACGGTATGAAGAAGATTTACGGCAGCTGAATACTGCCATCATCACCATGGGAAACATGATTCAGGTAGCCATAGAAAGTTCGATTCTGTCGGTTATGTCACGGGATGTAAAGGCACCGGATTACATCATAACGTCTGATGAAGCGGTAGATGCCAAGGAAAAGGAAATTGAGCAGCTGTGTCTGAAACTGCTCTTGCAGCAGCAGCCCATGGCAACGGATTTGCGGTTGATTACTGCTGCCCTGAAAATGGTAACTGATATGGAACGGATTGGCGACCATGCCGTTGATATTGCTGATCTCTTAAAGCAGATGAACAGTGGTGAAAGCCACAAGAAAGACGTGGTGGGAAAAAACATTCATTCACAGCTGAATGAAATGGGAACAGAAATTCAGAAAATGCTGAAGGACAGCATTATTGCCTATATCCAGCGCGATATAGCTTTGGCAAAAGATGTTATAGCCCACGATGATGTGGTAGACAGTCTGTATCGTGACATAAAACGTCAGCTGGTAGTATTGATTCAGAACAGTACCGATCTGGGTGAACAGCTGGCAGATTATCTGCTGATTGTAAAGTATTTTGAGCGCATCGGAGATCATGCTACCAATATTGCAGAATGGGTTATTTTTGCCATAACCGGGGAATTGCAGTGAATACCCGTAGAAAACAGGGTACGGTACTGCTGGTGTGTCTTGTCGCTGTCGGGATCCTGTTGAGTATTCCGACTGGTTTTGAACAGGCTGTACAGTTTAAGGATGCGGAAAAGTGCAAGGTTCTGGTTGAGCAGGTTGATAACAGTCGGTTAATTGATACCGGCTTGATTAGAAGTGGCCAGCAGATCTGCACGGTACAGATTCTGTCGGGAAAATTCAGGGGGCAGCGGACAGAAGGCTGGAATATGCTTGGCGGCTCTTTATCACAGGATAAGCTGTTCAGACCAGGTGATACGGCTCAGGCAGTAATCCATCACGGCGATGGTGAGTTTTACTCGGTTAACCTGATTGATTATTACCGGCTTGATGGAGAACTCATCCTAGCCTTGATATTCGCCTGCTTTCTTATATCCTTTGCCGGCATAACCGGATTCCGCTCCGTCTTATCTTTCATCATTACAATCCTGTCCCTGTGGAAAATCCTCATTCCCTTATATCTTAAAGGGATACATCCCATTGCGTCCGGAGTTCTGGTTGTTGCCATACTGACCTTCAGCATTCTGGTTCTGGTGTATGGTTTTGATACACGGCTTCTTTCATCGTTTTCCGGCTCCATGTCCGGTATTCTTTTTGCAGCAGTACTTTCCTATGTCTGTACCAGAAAATTCCACATTCACGGAGCCGTCATGAGCAATTCTGAAGCTCTTTTGTATTCCGGCTTTCAGAATCTGAATCTTACACACATATTCATGGCGTCAGTCTTTATCGGGGCCAGTGGATCCGTTATGGATTTAAGCGTTGATATAACCAGTGCCGTTCATGAAGTAGTGCGTACTGCTTCAGAAAAAGGCATACCGGTAACCCGCCATGAAGCCATAGGTTCCGGCATGGCTGTAGCCCGTGCTGCCATGGGAACCATGACTACCACCCTGCTGTTAGCGTATTCAGGCACCAGCATAGCCCTGTTAATGACCTTTATGGCTCAGGGGACTCCGTTGTATAACATATTGAACAATAATGTGGTTTCAGCAGAAATCATCAATACCATTGCCGGCAGTTTCGGTCTTGCCATGACGGCTCCCTGTACTGCGGTCATTGCCGGCTGTCTTTTACCACGTTCCGGTTTTACACACTCTTAACCGGAAATCCATCAACACTTAACACAAAGCCGGTACAGTTCCACTGTCATTTGAAACACAAACCTTCGGATAAACCGAAAGGGAAATCTTACTTCAATGACGAGGATGAACATGAAAAAATCATTGTTGAAAAATGCGGTAGCCTTTCTTCTGGTTGCTGCAATGGGAATGTCCGGCGTATCTTCGGAAACAGTCATTCAGGGAAATAAAGATGGAAAGGGTACTCCCAAATATGTATTCGTTTTCATCGGCGACGGAATGAGTTATCCACAGATTCAGAGTGCTGCTTTCTATGCCGGAAAAGATGCTGCAGGAATTGTAGATGAAGTAAAGAAATCAGAAAATCCCGGAGATTCACCGGTTATGAAAGCCTTAAGCTTTTACGACTTTCCGGTTGCAGGTTCTGCCAGCACCTATGATGCCACTTCTTTTGCACCAGACTCTGCTTCTACTGCAACATCCATCTTTACCGGATACAAAACCCATTCTTCTTCAATCAATGTTGATATTACCAAGAAGATAAAATACCGGACCATTGCAGAACAGCTGCGTGACCAGAAAAAAATGAAAATCGGTGTTATTTCAACCGTTAACCTGAACCATGCCACTCCTGCAGCCACCTATGCTCATCAGGCAAGCAGAAAATCAAATTACCTGATTGGCGAAGAACTGGTTGCTTCTAACTTTGACTACTTTGCCGGTGGTGCACTGATGGAACCACAGGATAAAAATAAGGATAAGCCTTCAATCTATGATCTGGCAGCCCAGGCTGGCTATACCGTCTGCTTTGATCAGAAATCAGCATCAGCACTGAAAAACGGAGACAAAGCGCTGGTTATTGCAGAAACCCTGGCAGATTCAGATTCCCTCAGCTACGACATTGACCGGAAATCGGGCGAATGGTCACTGCGTGATTATGTCCGGAAAGGTATTGAAGTTCTTGATAACAAAAAAGGCTTTTTCATGATGGTAGAAGGTGGAAAGGTTGACTGGGCATGCCATGCCAACGATGCACGCTCTTCAATCGAAGATACTCTTGCGCTGAGTGATGCAGTAGAAGAAGCCATTGAATTTTACAACAAGCATCCTAAAGAAACGCTGATTATTGTTACCGCAGACCATGAAACCGGTGGTCTTGCAATCGGCTATGCCGGTACTGACTATAACCTGTTCTTCCGCACCCTTGATGCTCAGAAAATCTCTTATGCAAAGTATGATTCTGATTATGTATCAGCCTACCGGAAAAACCAGACCTCCTTTGAAGACGTAATGAAAGACGTTGAAAAGCTGTTTGGATTGAAAATGCCTGGTTCTGCCGGTTCTGATAAAAACGGTGGGCTTGTTCTTACTGAGTATGAATTGCATATGATCCAGACTGCCTATGAGAAAACCATGAAAAACGACGGTTCCCGTACCCAGCAGGAATATGACCTGTACGGTACCTATGAACCACTGATCATTACTATTACCCACGTATTGAATGCAAAAAGTGGTCTTGGTTGGACCAGTAACAGTCATACCGGCTTACCTGTCCCGGTATTTGCTCTGGGAGCAGGACAGAAGGAATTTGAAGGATTCTACGACAACACAGATATTTATAGAAAAATGGCCAAATTACTGAAATTAACCGCTGATTAACAGTTCAAAAAGTATTGTGGTGCGGTCTGGGTTTCCTCCTTTTATCCAGACCGCACTTTTTTTGCAGGAAGTATGATGAAAAGCCCTAAAGAATTGAGTGTAGAACAGAAATTAGTGGAACTGACGGAGGAAATAATTGCGCTGACTGAAGAAAAAGATGCGCTTCCCCGGCAGATTCTCAATGAATTGATTGAAAACCCTGAAATTGCAGCACTGCAGAATTATGCCAATACGGTACCGATTGTCCGGTTGGGATTCAATGACCATAGGCCGGCAGGATCATGAACTGTATTCCGGTATTCTTGCCATGCCCCTTGTTGACCGTATCCTTGAAAAGTACCTTTCTGCTGCATCTGACATTAACCGGCGGGTAATCATCCGTTCACTGGCATTGGAAGGCATTATCGGTCATATGGGGAATCGGAAGATTCATTCAATTGAGGCAGGTCTTATCCTTATAGCCGATGGCTGCGACATGACCAAAGGCCGGGCCCGGATTCCCATGGAACTGAATACAAAACCTGCCGTTGGTGATATTCACAAGTACTCGGCAAATTCCATTGAACGGGTGAAAATCCATCAGGGAACCGGCAAACCCATTCAGATTGAAGTAAGCATGAGCAGCCACGCCGGCTTCTTTCAGATTGAAGAAGTGCTGATTCCTAAAACCCAGGCTTCACCGGCAAAGCAGTATGTGGAACTGTATGCCGGCATAGAAGGGCAGGAAGTAAAGCAGTATCTGTAAAGGAAAGATTTCTATCAATAATCTTTCAGCCACTCAACCAGATTTCTTTTCTCGATTCCTTCATCATTAAAATCATCGGTGTCGTCCAATGTCAGGACGATTTTTCTATAATTATCACGAACTTCTTTCAGAGGACGGAATTCTCGTTGTGTTACTGCAGAATCAGCTAGCAGATAAGCAACCTGTATGTAAAGTTTTTCTGCATTTTTTTCGGCAATGAAGTCAATTTCCAGATTTTCATTTTTGCCGATGCAGACTTTGTATCCACGCAGGAGAAGTTCATTGTATACAACATTTTCAAGGATGCCTGAAATATCATTCTGCTTGAATCCCGCAACTGCATTTCTTATACCCAGATCCGTGATGTAATATTTTTCAAGAGTTTCCAGTATTTCTTTCCCCTTAATATCATAGCGTTTGACTTTACTGATAATGAAAGCTGACTCCAGTGCATATAAAAAATCATAAATCATATCATTGCCAAAAGACTTGAACTGATTTTTTACAAAACAGCTGATGGATTTTGCTGAAAAAATGTTTCCAATGTTTTCCATAATAAAATTAATTGTTGAAATCAGTTTTTCACTGGATTTAATTTTGTTGCGTTCTATTACATCTTTTAAGATTACCGAATTAAAAACATCCGTCAGATACTGCCAGATTAAGTTTTCGTTTTTGTTCATAAAATGAATTGCAGGAAGACCGCCGAACTTTATGTATTCCCAGAAAAGTTCTTTTTCGGTTTTTGGGGATTCCAAATTCAGAGTCCTGGTAAACGAAATAAATTCATTAAAACTCAGAGGATATACTTTAATTTCAACATAACGACCGGCTATATGTGTTGCAAATTCGCTTGAAAGGAGTCTTGAATTTGAACCTGTAATATACATGTCGCAATCCAGATCTTTCATCAATGAAGCAATTGTGAGTTCCCAGCATTCAACATTTTGAAGTTCATCCAGGAAAATATATATTTTTTGATTCTTATCTGCATTTTCTGAAAGGTGCAGGACTTCTTCATATAGGGCAAGATGATTTCTTAATCTGGAATTTTTCAGGGATTCAAAATCTATATAAAGGATGTTTTGTTCAGGTACATTAAGTTTTAGAAGTTCATCCTTAAACATTATTAATATTGATGACTTTCCTGCGCGTCTTATACCGGACAGAATTTTAACTACTGGAGAATCTTTGTATTCCAATAATTTTGTTATATAGATTTCTCTTCTAATCATATTCCTATATTACGGAATGATTTGTAATTTATCAATAGTTTGTCCTGTTTTTCGGATAAACTCTGTTCTGCAATATTCTTCTTCACAAGAATGCATTTTCTTGATTTTTGTGATTATACAACAGGAAGCAAAGCAGTATCTGTAACGTTACCCTGCCTGCACAATGCCGAAAACGCAGTCGCCGGCTTTTTCGATTTTCCGGATCAGGTCCATGTAGTGCAGTTCGTTTTTTACGGTACTGCCGTTTTCCATGCGCTTTCGCGACTGGCGGCGCAGTATTTTCTTCCGGCTGTCTATTGCTTCTTCCAGTTCATCTGCCGGAAATGGAATCGTGTCGATACTGCCGGCAGAAAGATACAGGCACACCTGCTCATAAAACAAGCGGACCATTTCAAGATAATCGGTCAGCTCTCCCGTTCTCTCACGGTCCTGTGCCAGAGAAGGACTGCCACCATCTTCTGCATATTTCTGTGCGCTGTGCATGATGGCATCGCACTCATCACTTAAGTTTTCAAGGCTTTCGGTAACCTGCATAAGACGGGCAAAGTGCTGGCGGTCTGTGGCATTGGCAGTGGGAAGCCGGATACATTTCTGCAGGAACTCGGTTATGGCAAACTTCATCTCATCAATGTATTCTTCTGCCGCCTGTACTTTTTCCTGGTACACGGCCAGCTCATCCTGAGCGGTAAAGGCATCATGAAGCAGGTCAAACATACTCATGACTTTAGCGGCCATACGTGAAATTTCCTTCTGGATCTGGAACTGGTATACGTCGGCACTGGCATGGGTAGATGGCATGATTGCCGGAAAGTGGTAATGGCCGTCTTCTGATGCAGTGTGTTCGGGAATGATTTTTGTGGCCAAGGCTGCAATCTGGTTTACAAAGGGCAGAAAAAGCACTGTTGCGCTCAGGTTGAATACCGTGTGCAGCATGGCAATGTGGGTGGTAATGTTTGTCTGCGGGGCGCCGGGGACTATCAGGTCTACCAGGGCCAGAAACGGCTTAAAGACCAGCAGGGCCAGAATGGTGCCGGTAGTGTTGAATGCAACATGGACCAGTGCCGTGCGTTTTGCGTTGACGGTTGCCCCGAAACTGGACATGACGGCATCAATGGTGGAACCGATGTTGCTTCCCAGTACGATGGCTGCAGCCAGTTCCCAGCTGATACTGCCGCCGGCTGCCATGGTCAGGACGATGGCGGTCATGGCAGATGAGGAATGAATCAGCGCCGTGATGAAAGCGCCCACTGCCACTCCGATAATCAGTTCCATACCGCCGGATGAATCAAAGTTCTGCAGAAATGCCACGGATGATGGGCTTAAGGTAAGGGTATCCTTTAAAAGGCCCAGCCCCAGGAACAGCAGGGCAAAGCCCATGAAACAGTCGGCATAGTTATGAATGGTAAGGCGCTTGAAATACTTCAGGATGTAGCCAAGACCGAAAAGAGGAATGGCTGCCGCTGAAATGGAAAAGGAGAAGCCGAAAAAGGAAACAATCCAGGCGGTGACGGTGGTACCGATGTTGGCACCAAAGATGACGCCGATGGCCTGGGGCAGGGTAAGGATTTCGGCGTTGACAAAGCTGACAACCATAACGGTGGTAGCCCCTGATGACTGAATCAGAGCAGTAACGCCAATTCCCGTAAGGACGGCGGTAAAACGGTTCCCCGTTATCTTTCCCAGCATTTTCTGCAGGTTGCTGCCGGCTCCTTTCTGAATACCGTCAGACAGCATGTTCATGCCGAACAGAAGAAGACTTAAGGATCCGATAAAACCGGCAATCTGTGCCATAACGACCATGGAGCACCTCCAGAATATTCCATCGTAAAGGTACTATCGCAATAGATGTTTGTGTATGGCTCCTTTGTAAAATCTTTGTAAAATTTGCATACCCTATTTGGAACCTTTTCTTACATTGGTTTCAGAATCAATGGTGTGGGCATTGCTGGGGAGGGAACGACAGCGGAAACGAAGTTCCCAGAGTGCGACCGCATGGGGAAAATCGCTTCACCTTCCTTATTCTCCAAAACAAATCCCCAGAGCTTTTGCCTGCGTTACAACATCAGCACTTCTGTAGCAAAGTCTTTTTTTGTCGGCTTGGAAATGCGTATTATACTTTTTAACATCCTTTTTCAAAGCGAGCTTGTCGTGCTTTTTCGTGTGCTTGTATTAATTTAATATTTTGGTGATATCTTGCAGAAACATTTTCTTCCAGTGAAATTTTATTTGAACGCATCACAAAATTAAAATCATCATCTGAAATTCCATATAACCAATTAGGATTTTGTTTATTATATTTTTGAAAATAATAATCCGAATCTATTTTTATCAAATTTTCAATTGTTTGCTTCTTTTCACTTATCAAATTTTTTTCAATAAGGAATGGATATAAAACATCTTTGTAAAATGATTTACTTAATTTAGAACCT
>JAZLGC010000079.1:0-27295 GCA_045616125.1 Treponemataceae bacterium
AGAGAAGGTAAGAAACTGATGTATAAGACGGGACCTGTAATCTTCGGAGAACCTGGAACAAACGGACAGCACAGTTTCTATCAGCTTCTTCACCAGGGAACGGATATTGTCCCGATTCAGTTTTTGGGATTCAGGCACTCACAGGGAAATCTGGATGCTGCTGTTGAAGGTTCAACAAGTCAGATGAAACTTAATGCCAATCTTTCAGCACAGATTGTTGCCTTTGCCTGCGGTAAAGATGATGAAAACCCCAACAAACAGTTTGCCGGTGAACGCCCATCAAGTCTGCTGTACGCAAAACAGCTGACACCAGCTTCTCTGGGTGCCCTGCTGGCACACTTTGAAAACAAAATCATGTACCAGGGCTTTATCTGGAACCTGAACAGCTTTGATCAGGAAGGCGTTCAGCTTGGTAAAAAACTGACAAAAAAAGTACTGGCCGGTGAAATGGACGGTGCTCTGAAAGCCTACGCCGGAATCTTCGGTCTGTAAGATTTTCGAAAGATACAAAAGCGGTTGTCGGATGAAGAATACTTCAAAACGGCAACCGCTTTTTTATTCCCGAAGATTTCGATTATCTGGCAACATTTATGACATCATGTAATGCCTACAAAAAGGACTTTTTCAGAACACACACAACTATAAGGTAAGGATTTCACTTCATTGCACATAGTTACTATTTACGCAGATTTTTTCAGCTCTTCAATTGCATCACTGGACAAGCCGGTTAACTCAGAAATGAGAGCAATATCCATGCCTTTAGCCAACATCTTTAATGCCATTTCTTTATTGCCTTCGGCTTTAGCGTCAAAATAAACCTTTTCTACTGCCTGACACATAGTTACTACCCCCTGTTCAGTATCTTTAAGCAGACTTACCCGGTCCCTGAGAGGTGACTGGCTCATATCTTTAGAGCTGGTACACTTGAAGTCAGCCATCAGCTGTTTAACTTCCGGCTCCAGTTCTCCTTTATACGCTGCATTCACATACAGTATATGTAAATCGTCGTCAAATGGCAAACTGGTACCATCGGACAACATCGCTGAACGTTCAAACCGGTACAGCGGCTCATTTTTATGCCAGCAGTCATGCTCGGTAATAAAGATAATCCATGTTTCCGGCAGATTATCACCATATTGCCCCGGATCAGAAACCGTTGCATCAAGCAGGGATCCATTACGGCGGGCCCGCTTAGCCCCGGCACCGGCACTATCCCGCTGGACTTCGATATTATATACACGGTTATCGCTATCAACAGCCTTAACATCAAGCCTGATATCACGCCCCTGCAGATTCGTTATAGATACCTGAGAATGAGCTTCTATAACCTTCAGCTTCTTTTTCAGAAGAATCTCCAGAATGTATTCAACGCATTCATTGGAACCTTCCAGGCATGCGTTAAGGAAGTCATCATCCAGAAGACGGAAGTTCCGGACAATATCCCCGTATTTTTCTACAACACTTTTTGTTGAACTCATATACCTAAGGTACGGAAATTTTAAGAAAACGTAAAGAAAAATATTCGAAGGAAATTGAATGAAATCCAATCGCTGTTGGCATGACAAAACGTCAGCTGTCAGAGTTTATTTCAAACCGATATCACTCAGAAGTTTTTTCTGCAGCACTCATAAGACCATAATCAGGATCCATACGATAAAACGATTCCGATTTTACAGAAGCCAGGAACACATTTTTATCAATTGTTTCTTCTACGCCATCTTTGTAACGCGATATTTTCCACACTGATTTATCAAGTATAGGAAGATAGAAAATGTGACCCGTTTTTTTAGAAGCTACTTTGTAACAAGCCTTTAGTGCAGTAACTTTTTTTTTGTACTCTTCTTCATCAATATTTATTGAAGAAGATTTATTCACACTCTTTACTTCAAAAATATGAATCTGCCCGTTTTTATCCTTCATTACAAAATCAGGATATGAAGAATGAACTCCATCCAAATAATACTCGTATTTTATTTCTGAATTCAGTGGAAAGTTTTTACCCCACAAAAATCGAGAGTCCTCAAAAAGAACATTTTCGTTTTTCGCAGCTGTATCAATTGAATTTGAACGAATTTCTTTCAACAATTCCGCCCACTTTCTTTCCGCTTCACTGTCAAAAGAAAAATCTGTTTCTTTATCTTTTCTACACCAAATCCAGTCATCAAGAGTCAGGTTATTGGTGTTTTCAATAAAACAGCTTTCGGCAGGGAATCCAACATCCTGGCAAACGACCATGCTTTTTTCATAATCGCAAATATGTTGCTCATAGGTCGATTTTATTTCACCAAGATGTTCTGTGAATACACTCCACTTTTTAAAATCATCAGCGTAATCATAACAGAAATTTTGGATCTCATTATCTTGTTTCAAAAGACGTTGATATGAATCAAAAATAGAAGGATGCGTCAAGTTATCATCTATAAGGTTATTCAAGAATTCTTCCAAATCGTGCCTTTTGGAAGATGTAACGCTTTGCAGTTTTACAGGCTTGATACGGAATTTCTTTTCAATTTCGTAATCGGCAAACAGGTTCACCTGCTTCGGTAAATGTTCGTCTTTTGGAATAATTCCCCAAATCCATGCAGTACAGGCTAGATGTTTTGCATCTTCACTTAAAGTTTCAAAATCCAATAAACGAGGATTACGACGAACACGCCCCATAACCTGTTCATCAAGCTGTTTGCTTTTTGAATCACGAATCTGATAAAGCATGCAGGCACGGGGAATGTCCCAGCCTTCTGAAATTACCATTTTGAAAATGATTATGGAAATTGTGGAACTTTTCCCTTTCATGTAATCTTTCCATTTGGGAACAGGAAGTTTTTTTAAGCCGTTGTCGTTTGTTTCGCCACCCTTGTCGTTTATGTAAACCCATTTTAAGTCCTGATGATTTTCCAAAGCTGGTATGATATTATTTTTCAATTCTTCTTCCGCTTTGTCTTTATTAGAAATCTGAATTATAAAACACGGATTTACTTCAAGAAGATTTATGTAGTCTTTTCTGATTTTTTCGAACTTGTTCAGAGCCGTATCCAAGCTATCGGTCTCATTGCACTGTTCAACGCTTTTTATAAGTTTTGCGTTTTCTGCGTCAGTATTAGAAATTTCTACGTCAGGTTCCTGCTTGCGCGAAAGCTTTGGAGTTGCTGAAAAATTGATAATCTGCTCAAAATATCCTTTCAGTTCATCAAGGTTGCTGGTTGCAATGTGACATTCGTCTTTTATAAGGTAAACAGTTTTACCAGAATTATTCATAAAAGTATCGCCCACAAGGGATTTTAAGAAATTGAGAAAAGTTCCCTCTTTTTTAAGCTTGCTTGAGTCTTTGTACAAATCTCTCGGAAGAACGTACACATTGTAATCAGTTGGAATATACAGACTTCCTTCTCCACTTGAATCAGAGTTTATGAGAAAAGAATGTATGTTTGGAAAAGTGCCATTTTCTGCAAGTTTTTGAAATGATTCATAATTCTGCTGTGCAAGGTTGCTTTTTGAAAGTGTTGACACAATGAAGACGGTATTTGGCTTATTGCATACTACACGGTTCATAAAATCTGCCATCATGTAGGTTTTGCCGCTGCCAGTTGGTGCTTTAAAAGTAATTTCTTTTTTTCCGGTAGATAAAACCTGAACCAGTTTTGAAACGGCACTTTTCTGTAAATCTTTTGCGTCCTGTAGCATTTTACTCACCCAGTTCCTTTTGGGTCTTTTCAAAATTGTTGCAAACCCATTCGATTTTTTCTTTTACGGTTTCGAACTTTTCTTTGCCGTAAAGGGTTTCGTCAATTACATCAAAAGGAGATTTGCCGGAAGTGGTTTCAAAATTGGCGACGGATTCAATTTCGTAAACATCAAGGTTTCCACCGTAAGGTTCATTGTCTTTTAGCCACGGGAAATCTTTTGTACCGTCGTAACATTGGCCGGTCATAATGCGCTTAAGCCGTTTTGAAGTTACGTCATAGGCGATACCGTTGGGATTTTCTTCAGTTTTTTCGTTTATCTGACAGAGAATGAATGTTCTGTTACCGCCATCGGTTTTGTTTAAGTCCAAAACTGCATGACCGGTTGTGCCACTGCCTGCGAAAAAGTCTAGGATGAGGGAAGGTTTATTATTATTTACAGAAATTTTTATGAAATGTTTTATAAGTTCAATCGGTTTAGAAAAATCAAACATTTTTTCTAAACCAATACTTTTCAGAACTATTGCACCTTTTGCGGTAGTACCGATTTCATCAAGTAATAGCGTATCATAAGATATGTAAGAAACTCCTTTTGGAAATATCCTGTAAATATTCAGTTTGTTATCTTTTTCTGATAATTCTAGGACACCTTTAGATAGTAGTTCTTTCGCAGTTTCTTCACCGACTCTCCATCTACCTTCTGTACCATCATCTTTTATCGGGTACACTTTCTTTCCATTAATTTCAATGGGAAAGAACATTGATGGTCTATCCTCTCTCCTATCTGCAACCCCCCATTGTCTAAGGTTTTCTTTTCTTTCTTCCGTGTAGTGTTCAATTTTCTGAAACTCTACACATGAAATTTTTTTTGCAAAGCATAAGATATATTCATGTGTAGCTGAAATAATTGATGTTGTACCAACTTTTCCAAGTTTTGATTTCCAAATAAAGTTTGCTACAAAATTCTCTTCCCCGAACACCTCATCAAACAGGCATTTCACATACGCCTGATTTTTATCATCAATGCTGCAAAAAATTACGCCTTCATCGGACAAAAGCTGCTTTGCAAGAATCAACCTTGGGTAAAGCATGGAAAGAAGATTGTCGCGGGTAATGGCGTTGGTGTAGTTTGTTTTTGCAAATTCACCCATGCTGTCTTTGCCGTAAGGCGGATCAATATAAATCACGTCTATCTGCCCCTTATACTGAATCAAAAGGTTTTGAAGGGCATTATAATTGTCACCAATAATCAGTTTGTTTACGGGCTTTGTATCATCAGTATGAAAAGACAGGTTTTCGTTCTTCTTGAAATATTTGATACTGTCAGTCATCTGCTCAAGACGTTTATCAAAATGCAATCCTGTGCGCTTGTAGGTTGTTCCCAAAGCCGCAATATTTATAGCTTCGTCCAAAGATTCTGCATTGTTTATTAGTTTTATAAGAAGTTTTGCATTTGCAGGTTCAAGAATTTTATCCTGCACACGTCTGTTTATTTCTTCAATTAAAGATTCCTTAGTTGTCTGCATTGGTTGAACATTCTCCGACATTTTTCTCATAGAAATGGAGTAAATAGATGTAAATACTCCATTGTATTGAGTTTATCATGAAATGTACTCCGTGTGATTAGAAAAATCATTTATTTACTCAATTACATTGAAAAAATGGAAGCTTTTGATATTTTCAGAATGAATATGAAGTTTTATCGAGAAAAGAAAGGCTGGAATCAGTCTGAACTTGCGATTCAGGCAAACAGTTCAAATGGAATGATTGGAAATATTGAATCAGGAAAGGCAAAACCTTCATTTGATAACATTATTAAAATTGCAAATGCTCTTGAAATCAATCCGGCAGATTTATTTCTTCGTGATGCATCAAAGTCTCAAAGTGAACTGAAAACTGCGTTAAAAACATTTTTTGAAAACGACATTCCAAAACTGGCAGAAGAAAGATTTTCCGTTTCTATATTTACAAAAAATACAAAGCTCTAGTTTACATGCAACGGGTGCGGGTGGGTGGCATTTTCTGCAGCACAAAAAAAAGCACCTGGCTTATTTCTGAATCAGCTGGCTGAGATTTGACTCTCTTATACGTGTGAACAAATACCGTACAGTAAAGTATGCTTTTTTGGGAGGCTTTTTGTGGCTGCAACAGTAAAAGGTTCAAGAGTTGATGTCAGGGTATCTGACGTACAGAAATCCATATTGGAACGTGCTGCCGAGATAAAACACGTTTCTCTTTCTTCATATATTTTATCTTCCTCTATGAAGCAGGCAGAACTGGATATTGCAGAAAACGAAATGCTTGTGCTTTCAAATCGCGACAGAGATCTTGTAATGGCAACTCTTGAAAATCCCCCCGACCAAAATGATGCGTTAAAGGGATTATTTAAGTGACTTCAGGCATCCAGTTAATCTCAATAAAAAAAGTCCAGTCAAAATCTTCCTTAAAAAAATTCGACTGTGGAAATGATGCCCTAAACACATTTCTTTCTGGGTATGCTCTGAAAAATGATGCTCTGGGACTCGGGAAAACTTTTTTAGCAGTAGATGAAAAAGGTACCATAGCAGGATACTTCACCCTTGCTACTTCATACCAGTTGAAACCGTACGACAAGCAATGGAATCCAGTTCCAATTCCATAATGTCGTAGAAATTACAGTTCAGAACCCAGGCAAGTTTGTTGATGACTGAACCGGCGGCTTTATTTATATCGTTCTGGCGCTGTTCATAAAGCTGTATCATTCGCAATGAAACTCCGGAAAGATCAGCCAGTTCTTTTTGAGTCATATGTCGTTCCTTGCGGATTATCTGTAAACGGGTGGGCTTTTTCTGCTGGTTTTCTGTAATGATGGCATTTGCTGCTTCCACAAACTTTGAAATATCTGCTTCATGCAGAACATAGCGTTTCAGAATTTCAGAGGGTACCAGTCCGTAATCCCGCAGATCATTGAATCTGAAAGCGGAATACCATTGATAATATGCCAGACTCCAGCCGCACCAATATTCAGGGCCATCAAAAGAGTAATCAATGTCTGCATATCCAAAGGTATTTCCCGTTTTTTCCAAAACATTCCGGCATAGTTCAATACCGGAAAGTCCGCAGACATACTTGGGATTCCCGTGTCCAAAAAGGGCTGCAACGCCTGAATCGATAAACAGCGAAAAAAAATCATCAGGAAGATACTGTAGTCCTCGTATTGCGTAATCGAACATACCTGCCATATTCCGCATGGAATCTTCAAGATAGAATTGACTGTATGCTCTCATTTTTCAACTCCTGCCGCATGACATCCAGCATGAAAACGCCTTCTGTTATTTCGTTCTGCATTTTTAATTCTGAAAATGCATTTCGGGCATCAATATCCCGTTGTACTTTTTGGGGATAATACCTGTCTTTTGATGACAGATATGATTTTACGAAAGTGATATGTGAAAAACTTTTTTCAGACTTTAGAACTATCTGCTCTCCCAGTTTTCCAAGTTTCATGGCAACACTCAATTTTTGAAGAGAAATCGTGTTATTCAGAAACGAATTGGCAAAAGAAAAATAAGAATCATCAGCACGATACCCTTTTATTACATCATACTTTTCGTAGTCAATTAAAAAGTGTTTCAGAAGGTATTCTTTAGCAGCAACGGAAATTTCACTTCTGGTTTCAAAAGTTCTGTTCTGCACGAGTATTGCAAGCCAATTCAATATTGAATAAGAAGCGTTATTAAGATCTAATACAGAAAGAGTATCTGTGTCAAAATCATATTCATTGGCAAATCCATTTTTTTCTTCTGAACAGCCCCACTCTTTTGCCAGTTCAATACTTTCTGTGCAGTAAAATCCCTGCCCGTAATCATTTTGAGACTTTCCACCTTTAAAGAGTGGCTCTTTAATTTCATACAGGGAACCATGATATAACTTCATACTATCGTTATATCGCTATAACGATAGTTTATACAAGATTATATGGGATGATTTCATTATTCCGATACTATATCTATAAATTTCTCGACAAATTTCCAATGGTTTCATATACTTATATATCGATACATTCTTTTACACCATTGCAGGGAGGCATGTATGCCGGCAGCTCAATTTAACGCACTGAATACTTTGCAGCTTTTGAACGCAATTATTCCGATTACCCGGTTTAATAAAGGTGAAGCGGGAAAAATTATTGATGAAGTCCGAAGTGAAGGCCCCCGCATTATTGTCAAAAACAATATTCCTGAATGTGTTTTGATTTCGCTTGATGATTACACCAGCCTTACTGAAGCGGCCAATCGTACCATTTCATTGAATGTTTCAAAAAAAGCAGAAGAAAGGCGCAGAGAATTCATAAAAAAAATCCGTGCAAATGTTCAGCCTCCCATTCAAGCTCAGATGAGTACAGCTGAACGGACCGAATTTCTTAAAACCTGTGGTCCCATTGATGTGGATGAGGACGCTGTTAATGAACTTCGGAGAATCAGTACGTTATGATTTTAGCGGATACCAATATTTTCATTGATTACTTTCGTGGATCAGATTCGGATTTCATTACAAAATTCAACTCTCTGGATATCGGCCTCTGTGGAATTGTAAAGACAGAACTTTTACATGGAGCCAGAACTGATGACGAAGCCGATAATCTAATCAAAGCTTTTTCAGCCTTTGAATTGATTACCATCGACGAATATGACTGGGAATTTTCCGGGCTGCTGCTTCAGACAATCCGTACTCAAGGCATCAGCGTTCCGGTGACCGATGCCTTAATTGCCTATCTTGGGATTAAATACGATATTCCCGTTTGGACAAAAGACCATCACTTCCGCTACATTCAGGCGGTGTATCCCGAACTGCAACTATACGAAACTTGATTTCTTTTTTAATTACCAATTCACCGTACTGCACTGAACACGCCGAAGCTGATGCTCATCATGATGATGCCGGCTAAGAGGACGCCGAGGATAACGGCGGTAACGGTTTTTTTGAAGCCCATATCAAGAATACTGGCGCCGAGCGTACCAGTCCAAGCACCGGTTCCGGGAATCGGGATGCCGACAAAGAGCACCAGAGCCCAGAATAACCCGCGGCCTGCTTTTTCGGTCAGTTTTAAGCCGGCTTTATGGCCTTTATCAAGACACCAGGTAAAGAAACCGCCGATAACCGGTTTGTCTTTACCCCACTCCAACACTTTACGGGCAAAAAAGTAGATGATGGGTACGGGAATCATGTTTCCAATGATGCACACTATGAACGACGGCAAAAGAGGCAGCGCCAACCCCTGACTGATGGGTATGGCACCACGAAGTTCAACCAGAGGAATCATTGATACTATAAAAATCCAGATATAATTCCAGATGTTCATTACTATTTCATTCATAGGGGTGAGTATATCAACTCCCTTAAAATTATGCCATGACGACAAGATCGGCAAGGTTATCCAGAAGTTTTGCCGTCAGTTCAAATGATTCCCGGGTAAGATTCATTTCATTATCCAGCGGTGTATGTTCTATTCTCCAGGTTCGAGGAACACGTTCATTAAGCATAAGGACCTGTGCTTTATCCTGCAGTTTTGATCCGACACAGCGGTTCATAACTTCTGCTTCAAAAGCAGGATCCCGCTGCAGCTGCCGCATATAAAGATCTGCCTCTTCGCGGGGAAGCATGGTTATGGCTACGGCCGGAAAACCACAGGCAAGAAACCCTGCGTTATCACTGTAAGGAACCGGCAGTGTCAGCCAGCTTTCCGGTGAAGTTTTTCTGCAAAGATCACAAGCACGGTCAAACACTGCTTTGAACTGCTTTTGGAAATCAAGATTCCCCGGACTGTTCTTCCCGGCAGTACTGACCACAAGAACATCGCCTCGGCCCATGCTGTCCAATACATATATATCATCATGAAGAATACCCAGCTGCTTGAAAAATAAGGCAAGCCCCAACGCGCCCTGACTTTCATCAGCACCTTTTGACAAGGGCATACAGGATTCTTCACCATCGGTAAAAATGACACGCATATTATGAAATCCCGGTTTAGTCATAAGCCGTTTAGCCCACTCCATAACCATATACACAGCAGCACTATTATCATTGGCCCCAGGAGTATTTTCTGCCCGGTCATAATGGACAAGAAGGGTTTTGGTGCGGAACATGGGACTATATGCCGATTTGGGGAACTGCAGCATTATATGGGTACGGCCGTTTAATGGGATGGTCCGGAAGGAAATTTCCATTTGTGTAAGCCATTTTTTCAGGAAATCAGTTCTGTTGCAATCTGCACTACAGAAAACAGAAAATTGTGGAGGCAAAAAACTCATATCACTGATGTATCGGTCAAATACAGGCAAAAAAAAAGCACCAGCTGTAATAAACAACCAGTGCAAGCAGCAACAACCAGCAGATACCCCGAAGCAGCAACGAAACGGGTTTCCTCCTTATATCTGCCAAGTGTAATTCCAGATTAAATATAATTAATAACGGGGATTGCGCGGTGGACGTTCCCGGGCAGGCCGATCTTCAGCTTCATTTACGCGAAGACGACGACCTTCAAAATCTTTGCCGTTCATGGCACGAATTGCAGCAGCGGCTGCATCGTCATCAACAAACTCCACAAACCCAAAGCCTTTAGACTGATTGGTAGCACGATCAATAATGATTCTTGTTGATGTTACTTCACCAAACTGACCTGCATAGGCAGCCAGTGATTCTTCTGTTGTTTTGAAACTTAAGTTTCCGACATACACTTTATTCATATATAATGAAATTATAAATCCACTTTATTTACCCGTCAAATTTTATTTTTTCCGGGGATAAATTACGCATTGCGTAGTATCAGGCCATTAAGTATACTGTCGCCATGATTAAGGCAGAAATTACCGACCAGGAACTTCTTACTCACCTGGACACAATTGAAAAAGACGGCATGTCCGTATTCGTAATGGCAGAAGGCCGTATCCGTGGAGCCCTGTTTCATGGAACCCATTTTGTAAACCAGATGCGGGCCCAGCAGAACACCGGCATTCTCGAAACCATGGTTCTAGGTCAGGCAGCCCTTTGCGGCGCTCTTCTTATTCCTACCATGAAAGGCCGTGAACACGTAACATTCCGCTATGACACCAACGGTCCTGCTGCCGGTTTCAGCATTGAAGCAGATTCAGCCGGAACCGTACGTGGTTTCCTGCTACAGGATCACATTCCCGTAGATAAACCGCTGGAAAGCTGGGATTTGTCTCCATTCTTCGGCCCGGGTACCGTAACCATCAGCCGTCTGCAGGAAGGCGCCAGAGAAGCTCAAACCGGCAGCGTAGAAATCCAGTATCAGAATATTGCAAAAGACCTGGCCTGGTACTTTACCCAGAGCGAACAGGTAAACACCGCATTCAGCACCAGCATTAAACTTGACCGGCAGGGTCGCGTTATCGGTGCCGGAGGCCTTTTTCTGCAGGTAATGCCACAGGTTGGCGGCAAGGCCAAAAGCGCCCAGGAAGCCGACGAGGCAACTGACAAAGACGCAGAATTTGATGAAAACGAAGAACTGCTGTGGCGGGTAGAAAACGCCTTCCGTGCCTGCCCGTCATTGGGTGAATGGTACTCAGAAAAGGGAAATAACCGGGACATTGTTTTAGGACTGTTCCGCGAGTTCAAACCGTCCATTGCCGTAGAACGGGATGTGCTGTTTGACTGCCCCTGTTCAGAAGAAGTATTCCGCCAGCACCTGAAAAATCTGGGAGAAGCAGAACTTGCCGACATTAAGGCAAACGGACCTAATCCACTGGAAATTGTCTGTCATAACTGCGGCAGTGTGTATCACATCGATACAGCCACACTGTAATCCGGTTGCTTTGTTGCGCTGGCGACATCAGTCAATATTACACACGGTTTCCAGGAATGCCGTACAGCCGGCGTAGATGTCGTCGTAGGTTTCGTCAAAGTTATCGGTATACCAAGGATCGGCAACATCACGGTTGCTGCCGGTCCATTCCAGCATTTTGCAGATTTTCTCGCTCTGACCGTTTGCCAGCCGTACCATGTTACTGATATTGGCCCGGTCCATGCCAATAAGCACGTCTGATTTTTCATAGTCAACGGCTGACATTTGAGTTGCCCGGTGGCCATCACAGCTGATGTTGTACCGGGCCAGTTTGTTCCGGGTGCCGTAATGTACCGGGTTCCCGATTTCTTCAGTGCTGGTGGCACGGCTGTAGATAACGAACCGGTCTGCCAGACCAGCTTTCTGTACCATATCCTTGAATAAAAATTCTCCCATGGGAGACCGGCAGATATTACCGTGACAGACAAAGCAAACGGTAAGTATTTTGCCTTGCTGCCATTTTTTCTGAAGCTGCAACTGAAGTGATGTAAAACTCATGCCTGATTATTCTCCAAACCGTACCAGTGCCGGAAGAGCCGGTACGTCATAACTGTTATACAGATTCATTACATAGAATGGTTTGTGCGCAAATGATACCGTATCTACCCGGTCTGCGTCATCGGTCAGCAGGATAACCAGATTACCGCCGGCGGTGGTTGCACTGATTTCCACCGGTTCACTGCCGGCAAAAAGTTCAAGCCCATCAATGGTGCTGCCCTTCATCCAAAGTCCATCACCACAATTCTCAAAGTGAAGCATAACCATGCCTGGAGCCTTTGAAATGGCACTGAGCCGAGGTGCATCTGCCGGCACATCGCAGCCGTATACGTACCGTTCTGCAAGAAGCGCAGCCCGCTCTCCTACCGGCTTTTTCTGTTTGGGGTGAATATCATACTCCATGCCCACATCGCCGGTAGAGATCAGATAAGTGTTGGGAACAGTATCGGCAACAGTCTGCTGACTCTGACGTACTGCCGGATAGTTGGTACCTTCACAGGTAAGCCAGGCACTGAAGGGGGCCAGCTGGGCAATGATAAAGGGAAACTGGTCGTTCCACAGAGTACGCCAGTTATCAATCAGGTCAGAAAGAACGCCGGCATATTCTGCAGCATGAGATTCATCGCTGCATCCCTGATACCACAGAGCACCGCGGATAGTATAGGGAGCAATGTGGCACAGCATATTTTCGTACAGGCAGCCCGGCCACATAAAATGCCCCGGCGCCACCGGCAGATGTTTTCCCCAATCGGCACCAGTGCCTGCCATAAACGAAAGCTGTTCTTCACGGCTGACACCGGGCATAAACTTCAGGTCAAACTGGTTTTCAAAGGGTTTTCCGCGGTTGTTTTCAGAATTTTTGCGCCAATCTTCAAACCAGGCTTTTGGATCAGAGATCTGTGCCAGATCTGCCTGATACTGGTCAAGCCAGCACTGGCCATGTTTTGCCAGATACTTGGGATCCATCCAGCAACCGGCGTTGGTGCCACCCCAGTTACAGCCGATGATTCCTACAGGAACACCCAGATCAACATGCAGTTTTTTAGCACACCAGTAGGCAACAGCAGAACACCAGCGCAGGTTATTGGGGCCTGCCTGTCGCCATACGCCCATTTCATCGTAGTTCCAGTCTTCTTCCTGCTGGGGATACGACACTTCCGGATAATCAAAAAAACGGATATCAAGATGCAGGGTTCCGGCTTTTTCTGCCAGATAGTCAGCATCGTATTCCATATAGAATTCCATGTTGCTCTGACCACCAGCCAGCCATACTTCACCAATGGCAACATCATTCATGGTAATGGAATCGGTACCGTCTGTTACAGTCAACGTAAGGCCCCGTTCGCTTTCCATGGGCTGCAATGTTACTTCCCAACGGCCATCTACCGGGCGGGTTGAAACAGTCTGGCCATTGAACGTTACGGTTACAGTGGCGCTGTCTTCAGCTTCTCCCCAGATTTTTACCGGTTTTTCCATCTGAAGGACCATATGATCCTGAAACATTCTATCTATTGTCATAGTTATCTCCTGTTATCTTCTTGCTATACGTAAGCGGTTTATGGCGCTGACAACGGCGTTGATACCGGCGCGACCGATGTTGGAACTTTTACCACAGCCCCAGTGGACTTCTCCGTTTTCAAAGGTGCATTCAACATAGGCGAATGCATCGGTATCAGAACCAAGACCAACCGAATGTTCGTGAAAGTCCGTTACGCTGAACCGAGGCACTGTTGTCTGTCCCAAAGCGGCGGCAAACGCAGCCAGAGGACCGTTTCCTTTACCACCGATGGCAAAAATCTGACCTTTCCACTGAACGCTGGCACGACACAGTACGTTGTCAAAACTGTTGGCACCATCCACATGGGTTTCTGCCAGATCAAGAATGGAAAGTTCCGTCTCTGTATTTACCCAGCCTTTCTGGAATACACCGAACACTTCTGCGGCAGTAAGTTCCCGCTGCAACTGGTCAGCAGCCTGTTTTACGGCAGCACCAACTCCCGGCTGCATATGTTTTGGAATAAACAGGCCGTATTCACTTTCAAGAATCCAGGCAGTACCACCTTTGCCGCTCTGGCTGTTGATGCGGATAATTTCTTCGTATTCCCGGCCCAAGTCCCGGGGATCAATGCACAGATAGGGAATGTCCCACCGTTCATCAGTCAGGCCCTTAGCCCGGGCAGAAAGGGCTTTACGGATGGCATCCTGATGACTGCCGGAAAAAGCGGTAAATACCAGCTGACCGGCATAGGGCTGCCGGGGTGGAATGCTCATGCCCGTTAAGTGGCTGTATTTTGTTGCCAGTTGTGGCAGATGGGAAAAATCAAGACCAGTACTGATGCCCTGAGTGGTCATGTTCAAAGCCAGCGTTACCAAATCCAGATTTCCGGTCCGTTCTCCGTTACCAAACAAGGTTCCTTCTACCCGGTGGGCACCGGCAAGAAGCCCCAGTTCTGCACAGGCAACGGCGGTTCCCCGGTCATTGTGGTTATGCAGACTGATAAGCACTTTGCCGTCTGCAATAGCATTACCGTTGGCTTTGTCGAACTCTTGAATGAAATATTCAATCTGATCTGCAAACTGATTGGGCATGCTGTGCTCTACCGTAGCCGGAAGATTCAGAATCATGGGATTTGACACAGCAGGTTTCCATGCCCGGGTAACAGCACTGCAGATTTCTACAGCGTAATCAGTTTCAGCCCCGGTAAAATCTTCCGGAGAATATTCAAGGCGGATATTGGTATCAGAGCCGGCAATACCCATATCTATGTACCGCTGAAGGATTTCTACACCGCTTACCGCCAGCTGCACCAGTTCTTCTTTGGTGGCATTAAAATTAAACTGCCGGTGACAGGGAGAAATGGCATTATACAGATGAAAGATAACGTTCCGGGCGCCTTTAACAGCCTGAAGCGACTTAATAATGAGTGGTTCCCGTGCCTGGCAGAGAATCTGGATAGTCACATCGTCAGGGATACGTTTTTCGTCAATAAGACGGCGGATGAATTCAAATTCCGTATCGTTGGATGATGGAAATCCGATTTCTATTTCCTTGAAACCGGCAGCCACCAGCACATCAAAGAATTCCATTTTCTGTTCAATGGACATGGGGATAGGAAGTGCCTGATTGCCGTCGCGAAGGTCAACAGAACACCATACCGGAGCTTGCGTAAGAGATCGGGTTGGCCACTGACGGCCAGGAATTTCTACTGGAGAAAAAGGTTCGTACTTTGCCATAGAATAATGGATTCAGTGTAGACAGTGCGGGTACGAAAGTCAACGATATGACGGCAGTTGCCGCAGTCAGAATGACCTAAAGAACGGCTTTATTGACTGCCGGTATCCCGTCCGTCTACACTTTCACCATGAAAGTAAAGAACGATTACACCAACTGCCTGACAAACCTGGCGTGCTCCGTGCAGAAGTATTTTGATATTCCCTACGCTCACACTACCCTGAGCGATATCGATGCACTTCTTGCAGAACAGCAGCCGGAAAATGTAGTCGTTTTTCTCCTGGATGGCATGGGTGACAACATCCTTTCCCGAAACCTGCCCTCCACATCCTTTTTCCGGAGCAACCGGCTCCGTACCCTTTATTCGGTTTTTCCTGCCACTACCACCGCCTGTACCATGTCCATGCTGACGGGTCTGAATCCGGTAGAACACGGCTGGCTTGGCTGGGATATGTACGTGAAACCGCTGGATAAAACCATGACCCTGTTTTTAGGCACCGAGAAAGTGTCAAAGGAACGGGAGAGCGACTATATCAGTAAGACCAGCGATCTGGTGAGAAAATACCTGCCGGAACAGATAGCCGATGCGGGAACCTACGATGCCGTACTGCTGGCGTCCTTCATCACGCCGGAACTGAGGGATTTTGATCTTCTGGTACAGGCAGTTGAGAAGGAATGCGCAAAACCGGCCAAAAACGGCAGACGCTATGTATATGCCTACTGTCCTAATCCTGATGGTATGATGCATGAGATGGGCCCTGATGCCGATGCTGTACGTGAATGCATGGTCCATCAGAGTTCCCTGATAGAATCACTGTGCACCCGGCTGCACAATACGGTGGTGATGGTAGTTGCCGACCATGGACATATAAAAACAGAACAGCTGAAACTGTCTGACTACCCGGATGTGGAAGAACTGCTGGAACGGACACCGGCCCTGGAACAACGGGCTGCATCATTTAAAGTAAAGGTCGGGTATATGGAAGAGTTTGCCCGGCGATTCAATACAGCCTTTGGTAAAGATTTTGATCTGTATCCGGCAGAAGAAGTTATTGCATCCGGACTCTTTGGCAACGTAAGCGGAGTTCCCGGCGGTGCCGAGTGTGCAGGAGAAAACCCCCTGTTCCGCCCCGCACTGGGAGATTTCATTGCCATTAACGGTAGGAGTAACCGGTCCATTGTCAGCGACGGGGGCTCAGAACTTTTCAGCGAGCACGCCGGCTGGTCAAAAGACGAGATCATCGTGCCGCTGATTGTGAAAGTCTGCAGATAGTAGCCCATCACACAGAAATGTGGAACTCATTCTTGTGGAATGTCAGTAAGCCCTCATCCCTCATTTTTCCCAGTTCTTTTGAAAGGGCGGTCCTTTCTACTCCCAGGTAATCGGCCAGCTGCTGGCGGTCAAAGGGGATTTTAATGTGGTGGGAGCCTTGGGTAGATATCTGTTCAGAAAAATACGAGACCAGCCGCCCTCTGATGGTTTTTGACGTGGAATGGAAAATCCGCATGGAAAGATGCAGATTCTTCCGTGAACTTACCCGCAGAAGATTCTGAATCAGTTTTCCCCCATGACCACAGGTGGCATTTTTTGAAAAAAGCTCGGGAACATTGATGAACAGAATCTCAGAATCTTCACAGGCTTTTACATCTACCAGCATGGGTTGGTTAGGAATGCAGGCATAACTCTCGGCAAAGATGTCACCGGTTTCCACAATACCAAGAATACTGGTGTTGCCAACCACATCAACGTTTTCAATCTGGACACAACCGGATACCACTATCCCCACATCGGTTACCACCTGGCCAGCGTGGTAAATATACTGGTCCTTATCATACTTTCTTACCGTGTGCGTAAGGCAGGAAAGCATCTGCTCTGTTTCTTCCACAGTGCATCCGGCAAACAGGGGCGTCTTTGATAAAAACGTAACATCCATCTTTTTTCCTGATTACGTGGTTATAACCACATATTTTATCGCTTCATCATACTATAGTATCACCAACCGGTGAATACACACTCTACAGGAGACAGTCGATGTACAAGAATATTGAAAAACAGGCAGTAGTATCACTTAAGGATCTGGTTGAATACCAGGATGGTCAGGTTGTGAGCAAGACCCTGGTTCAGAACGAGTATGTGAGCATGACCATTTTCTCTTTTGATAAAGGGGAAGAAATTTCAACTCATGCAGCAGGCGGAGACGCCATGGTAACGGTTCTTGAAGGCAAGGGTCGGTTCACCGTAGCAGATGAGGTGTTCTATCTTGAGGCAGGCCAGACACTGATTATGCCCAAAGATATTCCTCACGCAGTCTACGGAGAAGAACGGTTCAAAATGCAGCTGGTGGTTTCGTTCTGAATCAGTACTCAATGCCCCCCCCCTCGGGGGTGCGGACAGAAGATGAAATCTAAAGTTTACTGTTTTGGTTTATGATATAATTAGTACTTCTACCACCAGAAGTCTTTTCCTTAATAAGAATACCCTTCTCAATAAGATCCGTTATATCTCTCAGTGCTGTATCAGAGGAACATTTTGCAACTTTTGCCCACTTTGATGTGTTCAATACACCAAACCATTCCGGACTCAGTACTTTATTTAACAGTAGTCGCTGACGCTCATTCAAAGCAACATTTTCTACTGACTGAAGAAATGTATATTTCTTCAAAACTGAATCCGTTTGATTGTAGCTTTCCCGGATTGCTTTCAGTATGCAGTTCAAAAACCATTCAATCCACTCAGTTATATCAAGACTCCCTTTCTGAGTTCTTTCAAGTACATCGTAATAGGTATTTTTCTCTTTCATTATTTCTGCAGAAAGACTGTAAAACCGCAGGCGAGTTCTGTCACTTCGACACAAAAGCATATCTGAGATGGTTCTTGTAATTCTCCCGTTGCCATCGTCAAAAGGATGTATAGAAACAAACCATAAATGTGCTATAGCAACATTTACCAGGGAATCGCCTGTTGCCCCATTAAACCATTCCAGGAATTTTGCCATTTCATCCGGCACTTTAGCAGCAACAGGAGCTTCATAATGAACAATTTCATGACCAATTCCACCAGAAACAACTTGCATAGGATTCTTTCTATACTGTCCCACATCGATTTTATACATACCGCTATAACCAGTCGGGAAAAGACAGGCGTGCAACCCAAACAATCTTTTCTGAGTAAGTGGTTTGTCGTAATTTTGCGTTGCATCAATCATCATTTCAACAACAGCATCAATATCCCTGGCAGAAGATACAAGCCCTGATTTTTCAAAACCTAATCGCCTGGCAATAGAAGAACGTACTTGTTCTTTGTTTAAAATGTATCCCTCAATCTCAGAGGACTTTACTATATCACTGGTGATTGTAGTGAGAACCTTATCTTCACGCTCAGAAAATCCAAGCATTTCCATCTTCGAAAGCAGTTTTCCCTGCTCAATGTGACAGAGTTCTAAAAGGGCTGATATTTTTGTCTGGTCAAAATAGAATTCAGGCCACTCGTTGTATTTGTAAATATACATGCATATATTGTACACATGTTGCGGCGAATACTCAATTTATTCGCCGCATATTTGCGGTGAATAAACATACTTTCACCGCAAATAGAGCATGACCACATACTACACAATCAATTTCAGAAGAATTTCCCCATCATGGAGAAATTCTCAGTTGCATAATATCCCAGTTTTGAATAAAAATGGCGGTGCATATCATCGTTTACGCTACTCAGATCGATATGCACTGCGCCATGTTCTTTTACAGCCTGTTCCAAATGCTGCATCAGCTCAGTGCCATAACCACGATTCTGAAAGCCGCGAAAGATAACGATTTCTTCCAGATAATACCCTGTTATGTCATCAAATTCTTTCAGATATCCCATGGCAAAACCGCAGAGAACACCGTCATCATCACACTGCAGCAGGCACAAAGAACCTTCCATAGCCAGTACCTGATGAATCCGTCTGCCAGCCTTTTCAACGGTCCAGCAGCACTCTTCTTCGTTGTTGTAATAATCAACATATTTTTCTACGACTTCAGGCATATCCTGCAGTGTCATTTTTCTGTAGTTCAATGATTTCCCCCTTATGAAACTTCATTTTCGTACAGTTTGGGATAGAACTTTCTGTCCCGGAAAATCAGGATGAAGCTGAGGATGCTGGCGGTACCGATCATGCCGAAAACCAGAACCCAGGCGTACAGCGGAGCAATGTTGGTATGCACCTGACCGATAACGAACATGGCAATACCTGCAATACCCTGCTGGATAATGTTCAGGATACCGTTGATGCGGCCGCGATGACTTGCCGGCATGCGTTCTGAAATATACGGACCGTTGGCGATGGTGGAGAAAATCTCGCCCAAGGTAAACAGTGCAATGGCAAAATAGTAGGTAGGGATAAAGCCCAGCCCCAGACGGAACACCACGTATCCCAATCCAACCAGCACAATGCCCACCAGGCTCTTTTTTGTCTGGAACAGCCATGAAAACCACTGGGTAATAAGCGGCGTAAACAGTACCACGATAATACAGTTGGCACTGTTGATGGTACCGTAGATGAATGCGCCCGTATCAGCACCGTGGACAGCAGCAATATCGATGGGCAGCAGGAAGCTCCACTGACCGTACGCCGAATGATACAGCGCCATGGCGACAATGTAGATGAAAATAACCCGGTTGCGCTTTAAGATTTCAAACAGAGAAATATTGTCATCAACGGCAGCCTGATAGCTGGAAGCCTCGGACGTTTCAGTTACAGGAGTAATATCCTTAACAAAGAGCGCAATAAGGATCGTAGAAAAACCTACTGACACACCGCTGATAAGGAACGACAGCCACAGATAATCCTTAAAGAGGAATCCCGCAATGGTAGGAGAAGCCATAAGACCGATATTCATTCCCAGATATCCCAGAGAATAGGCTTTTTCCCGGTTCTCTGTCAGGGTAATGTCTGCGATAAGGGTTTCGTAGGCAGGTCCTTCGATGCTCTGGAACAGGGAGCCCAGGGTAAGAAAGATAATGGTTGTAAAACTGAGGGGGACAGCGGAACAGATAAAGTAAAAGGTAACAGAAACGATATCGAAAAAGACAATGATATGTTTTTTGTTACAGCGGTCGGCAAGTTTTCCGCCAAGAAGTCCCAGAGGCAGCTGAACGGCACCAACAGCAATCATGTACAGAGAAGCTTCAGCAGCAGTCATACCCAGTTTCTGGGTAAGAATCAGGGTAAGTACCGGCCATACCATGGAACCAAGACTGGTAACAATACGACCGATAAAAAGGATGTAGTTTTCCCGGCGCAGGCCTTTGTATTGGGTAATGAATTTTAACATACCCGCATTATTACAGAAACGGCTGAAAATGTCATTCAAGCAGGGCTTTACATGCTGTGGCTCAAAATGTGGTATACTGAATGCAGGAGATTAAACATGTCTGATTTAGTAAAGATTGATGATAAAACCTATGTTCTGGAAGATCAGTTTGTCCGCTGTTTTCTTTTGATTGGTAACGAAAGTGCTTTATGGATAGATAGCGGTGTATCAAATCCAGACCTGGAAGAACTTGCGGACGAAGTAACCTCACTTCCCTTAAGCGTAGTGTACACCCACGCTGACGGCGACCATATTTCCGGCACCGCCCAGTTCAGTCAGTTCATGATGACAAAAGAAGACTACGAAGGCTGTGGCGTGGCTGAAAAATTCCCGGCCAGCCAGTGGATTGAAATCTGTGATGGCGATGTTATCGATCTTGGTGGCCGGACACTTGAAGTTATTGCGGTACCGGGCCATACCGCCGGCAGTATTGTCCTTTTGGACAAGGAACGCCGCATGCTCTTTGCCGGAGATTCGCTGCAGAAAGAACATATCTATCTCTTTGGAGGCCACCGCTGTCCGGAACAGTTTGCAGATGCCCTGAAAAAACTGATGGCCCGAAAAGCCGACTACGATACGGTTCTGGCTTCTCACGGCGTACTGAAGCTGTGCTCCGATGCTGCAGAACAGATTCTTGCCGACTGGAACGCTGTGCAGTCAGGGGCTGTACCGGCAAAAGAAGTTGATATGTGGGGCCAGAAGGTAAAAAGCTACGACGGTACCTACTGCGGATTTTATCTGCAGTAACCGTACAGTTTAATTGACGAAATCTTAGCACAATTTGAAAAATCTACCGGCGTGCTGGTGACTGAAAAAAACGCTCGATATCGTCGCTATTGGTGAAGCCCGGCATAGAAACTATTAAGCGTCCATGCTGGTCGCATGGACTCCGGGCTTCAACAATTTTTTTCAGTCTCCATCCCACCTCCCGATTTTTCAGCTTTCTCAGTTATAAAATTAAACTGTACGTTTTTTCAAACTCTTTCTTTATTCCGTTTTTCTGCCATCCTCATGCAGCTGGCCTTCTGACACAGCAACCAGAGTTGTGGCAGTTGCAGCACCGATAACGTTGGTGGCGGTGCGAGCCATATCTGCAATGCTTGATATGGGCGAAAGCAGAACAATTACTTCTACCGGCAGCCCCGCAGCGGTAAACAGTGCTGTCGTTACGATGGTTGCCGTTCCCGGAACCCCGACAGTGCCGATTGATACCACAACAGAAAGCACAATCAGGAACAGATACTGAACCGGTGAATAGGGAATGTTCAGTACGTTAATGGCAAACACGGCAAGCAGAACCGGCCAGACACCGGCACAACCAGGCATACCAAGATTTGCTCCAAGACTTGCACCAAATATGGCAATATCTTCGTTTACGCCCTGTTTTTTCAGCTGTTCAACGGTAACCGGAATGGTGCCCACGCTGCTCTGCGAAGTAAATGCTACCACTGCTGCAGGCCACAGATTCTTAAAGAACTGAATGGGGCTAACTTTTCCCACCAGCTTCAGCAGCGTACCTTCTACCAGAAAGAACTGTACGGCACACAGTATGTACACCAGCAGCAGAACAGAAAGTAACGGCAGCAGATCGGCTACGGAACTTCTGCTTACCTGGCGTGCAATCAGGGACAGTACAGCATAGGGAGTATACCCGATAACAATGCTGACAACCTTACCCATTACGGTATTTCCGGCATCAATGAACTTCTTGAATGGTTCTACTTTTTCAGCGTCTTTTGCAGCAGCCTTGTTATACGCAACTGCTACCAGCAAGAGAAATACTACAATAGGAATAACCTGACCGGATGCCCAATGATTTGCAATATTCTGCGGGAACAGCGAAATAAGGGTATCGATGATCGATGGCACTTTTTTTGCGGCATACTCAGTGGCAGGCTCATACGTAAAGCCGGTACCGATATGGAGCACTAAAGATGCTGCCAGGGTAATGATTGCCGCAATCAGGGTATTAAGCAGCAGATACAGGACGGTTTTTAAGCCGATAGCCTTCAGCCGGATTGACGAGCCAAGGTTGGTTACGCTTGAAATAATGCTGAAGAACAGCAGAGGAACAACGATTGCCGTAATTACCCGGGTAAAGACGGTTCCAAAAGCTGCAATATACGTATAGTGACCGGGGAACAGCAGCCCCAGCACAATACCCAGTGCCGTAGCAATCAGGGTGCGCACCCCAAAGTTCACATGCTTCTTTTTCAGGAAAAACAATCCGCCAAAAAAGACCAGTCCAACGGCCAATGATGCCCATTCAAGTATACTATCACTCATTTTTCTATCTCCTTATTACGCCCCGCGGTTGCACCATAACTGCACCAGCGGCAGCACATACTTCTCTTTATTCAGTTATTGCCCACACCCGTGCAGGGAGCCCTGTTGCCCCTTCAATTCTGGGGTACGAAACAATTACCACTGCACCGGCAGGAGCCACCTTATCAAGATGTGCCAGTAACTCAACCTGCAGTTTTTCATTTTCAAGAACGTACCGCTCACAGATCAGATCCTGATGAGCCTCTGCCACTGCAGAAGAATCGGTATCCAAGGTTTCGTGACCATTGGCTGCCGCATTCCGTACCTTATAGATATACTCCAGTGCCTCAAGCGACCAGCCGGGAGCATTTTCCCTACCCTCGACATCAATTCCTGATACCGCATCAATATCAGGCCATTTCTTATACCAGTCACTTCTCAAAGCCACCAGAGCACCATCCGGAATGGGCCCGTAGATATCCTCCCAGGATTTGATGTCATCAATAGTTACCGCATATCGGGCGTTGGTCTTTGCCTTTTCTGAAATATCAATGACAACCAGCGGAAACACCAGGTCTTCTACGCCGAATTTTTCAGAAAGATCCTTACCCTTGGCAAAATGGCCGGGAAAATCGATATGGGTACCAAACTGGCCCGGAAACTTGAAGGTCTGAATCAAACATTCAAGCTCAGGTTTTCCCCAATCCCACACGGTTTTAGCCAGTTCTACAGAACCTCTGGGAATTCCAGACCAATAAGGGCTGTCATTGTTCAATGAATGTGAAAGTTCAACCCACTGATACTTTTTAGATTTCTGTAAAGCGTCCCATAATGTGTAATTGCTCATGTCATATACTCCTTGTTTTGTTTACTTTGTGTACGGGTAAAAAAAAAGCCTGGGATGTTTTTCCCAGGCAATCTTTTTATGGTCAGTTATCAGTACTTGTACGACATACAAGCCCTACACCCTGCCATTTCCGTTGCCTTGGTGATCAGCATCTGAGACATACACATACAGCTACAGCACATAAAAATGATGGTGTTGGTTTTCATCTGTCGCACTCCTTTTTAATTTTCTGCGTATCTAAAACTTATACCTATTTCCCTACTATGTCAATAGGTAGTTAAAAAAAATATCACATTCTGTAACACAGGCATTTTTATCTCACTTTCAGCCATAATACAGCGTAATCGTACGTTTTAAAAAACGTTACTATAATATAGGTATGACAAGAGAAGAATACCGATCATTGAATCACCGTGTCATGACTGACACCTTAAAGCGCTGCACCGAGCCGGGACCATTACTTGATGCCGTTATGGCCTCTGCAGAAAAAGAATACATTGTGTATCAGGAAGGTACTGTCGAAACTTCCCCACAGGAGAAAACAGTTAAGCCGAACCCGGACATGAAGGTGTTAGTTTCTACAAAACGAACTTTTGAGGCCGCCCGTGACTATAAAGACTCAGGAAAGAAAATCTGCTGCCTTAATTTTGCCAACAACCACCATATCGGCGGGGCCCCCTGGTCTGCTGGTGCGCAGGAAGAATGTCTCTGCCGCACTTCTACCCTATACCCTTGTCTGAAAGCAAAAGAGGAAGACTATTACCAACGGCATACCCAACAGTGGATAGACCACCAGATTGATGAGATGGGAAACGATGACCTGATATATATCCCGGATGTTGTGGTATTCAAATCCGATGTATCAGCGCCGGAACTTCTGACAGAAGACCAGTGGTTTAAAACCGATATTATTACGTCTGCTGCCCCGGTCCTTGACTGGCAGTATGACAAAAACCGCTACACCAGTCTGATGGAACGCCGTATCAAACGTATTCTTGATGTTGCAGAAAAAGAAGGCGTTCAGGTACTTATTCTGGGTGCCTTTGGATGCGGCGCCTTTCATAACCCGCCGGAGATTGTATCGCAGCTTTTTAACAAGATGATCCGCAATTACAGTTTTGAAACGGTAGAATTTGCCGTCTACTGCCGGGGCGATGACACGAACTACCAAGTATTCAAGGATACAATAGAATCGTGACCGGGATGATTTTGGTCACTGGCTAGGCGGCAAGGAGCCAGGAGCGGAAGCGGGCTGCCGCCCGTTGAGCACCGCCGCGACGTAGCCAACGCCGCCAGTGGCCAAAAGGGCCCGTCCACAGGGCCTTGTCACCGGGCGGGATGATTTAGTCCGATAGCAAGGCGGTGCTGGGCCGGAAGCGCGCAGGCGGCCTCACTGGCCGTTGAGCACTGTAGGCCCAAAACAACGCAGCTAGCGGACTAAAGGGCCCGCCCGGCTTTGAATGCCGGCCCTACTGATTCCGTCAGTCCGCGGTACTGCAGGTTCACCGGATCAAAGGTAATGGGCTGCAGTTTGGCAGGGTCAATTCTGCCGTCGGTCAAAACAGACTCATCGGCACAAACGTTAACTATTTCTGCAAACAGGTGGCAGTTTTCAGGATCATAACTTTTCAGGCGGCATTCAATGGCCATGGGAAGTTCCTTAAAGAGTGGAGCCTTTACGTGTGGGGCATCTTCCACCGTCAGCCCGCTGCGCTCCATTTTGTCTGCCGTGTCGTTTCCTGACACAATGCCTACAAAATCGCAGGCAACCAGGGCATCAACCGTTCCCATGCTGACAGTGAACTCTTTGCCAGCCAGAATATTCTTTGTGGTCTTGTGCTCGGCACTCAGACACATGAACAGTTCCTTATCGTTGCCGATGCCGCCCCAGGCAGCATTCATGGCATTGGGCTTTCCGTTTTCATCATAGGTCCCGATAATGAATACCTGCTGGGGAAAACACCATTCCCGTGAACCAAAATCTTTTCTCATATCTTTTTCCAATCCTCCTTCATCAATATATTACAACAACTTTGCCGTTCTTCGCCAAACGTGGTGTTGTGAATGGAATCGCGTACATAGGTAAAACCGCATTTTTCCTGCACACGGCGGGAACGGTCGTTTTTTACCCAGTGACGGCAGGTTATGGCTTTCAGCCTCACGGTACTCCTCAAAGCCCAGGGTGCCGATTACTTTTCCCTGATATTCAATGGCAAAAACCTTCTTATGGCGGATAAAGCTTTCTACAATCTTCCGGCTTTCGTCCTTAGATTTATGGGGCAGCCAGCCTGCCCACTCGCCAACGCCTTCAACACTGGCATATGCATATAAATCATCAACATCATCCAGCGTCCAGGGACGCAGAATCAGCCGTTCCGTTTTCAGCGTAACACTTGAAATATCAATTTCCGCATTCATTTTTTACTCCTCCTTAAAAGCCTCTGCAGCAGCAATCGCACAGGGATATGCGGTATCGCAACTTGCTTCGGCTACACCGTTTTTTACATATTCATGAACATGCAGGAATCAGATTCCGTAAAGCCAAGACTTTTGTACAGCGGGCGTCCCATATCGGTGGCATCAAGAGAAATTTCCGTACAGCCTTTGGCGCGGGCTTCATCAATCAGGGACTGCACCATGCACTTTCCGATTCCCTGTCGGCGGTATGCATCGTTAGTATAGACATTCATCAGGTGGGCACGGTGTCCGGTGGGGTGGCTGAAAGTCGGCATGAACTCAACGTAGACCATGGTGGCACAGCCGATTACGGCATCAGTAGAAGTACCCTTTTCGCTGTCCATGGCAAGAACGGTAGTCTGTTTTCCCTGCAGGAAAAACTGGCGGATTGCGGTAATAAAGGCGCTGTCGTATTCGTAGTCAGCCGGCAGATTGTTGACTACTTTCAGCATTTCAAGGCGGATTGCCATAAGTAGTTCAATGTGGCGCCCATCAGCAATAGTAAAGGTGATCATTTTTTAACTCCCAGACAATACTACCGCATTTTCCTTTGGACGTGATATACCCTAATTTGACATCACTATTGCAGGAGTGGAGCCCCGCAATGCTCCTACGGAATTTCGGGAAACTTTTCCCACGTATATAGAGAATTTATCCCCTATATTTTTTGCAGCTTCGCCTTTACACTAAAAAAAAGAGTGTCGCTGCCGCGGTGGCTTTAAAGGTGGTGTAAAAAAATACATCCCTGTATTTTTTTCACCTGCATCTTGCTTCGCAAGCTGCGATTTCGCACATCCATGTGCGACCGCTGCCGCGGTGGCTTTAAAGGAGAAAGATATGGCACAAATAATTGACGGTATAAAGTATTCTGACGATCTGAAAACAGTTAAAGGTGTTGAGGATACTTCGATTACATCTGTCGTAATCAAAGAAGGTGTTACAGCAATTGGTCAGGATGCATTCTATTACTGCAGTAATTTAGAAAACATTGTGATTCCAGAAGGTGTTACTTCCATTGGCTGGCGTGCATTCTATGGTTGTTCAGGATTACAAACGGTGACAATTCCGAACAGCGTAACGGAAATTGAATCACCAGCCTTTGATGGATGCTACGG
>JAZLGC010000080.1:0-12194 GCA_045616125.1 Treponemataceae bacterium
TTCTACGCCGGGATTCACCAATAGCGACGTTATCGAGCGTTTTTGCATGTACTGGCAATCCGGTAGATTTGTGGTATTATGATGAGACCCTGAAACTAGTTCAGGGTGACAATAAGCAACACTTTTTACGGACATAGCCTTGAAAAAAAAGCCTCTAGCCGGTGTTATTACTTCCAGCTAAAGGCTTTTTCTTACGGTATATCCTGTTTACTTGCTGCGGGCCAGACGAACACCCAGGAAATTAAATCTTTCACCGGGTGCACCGCAGTTACGGAAGAACGGCGTGCAGTCAGTGGCAATTGCGTTCCATGCGCCACCACGCCCCATGCGGTCTGCATTGCGGGTGTGTTTTTCAGGACCATGGGGGTTAACCTGGGTTTCTGACGAGTAACAGCTGTACCAGTCCCAGCACCATTCCCATACGTTTCCACAGATATCATATAAACCAAGTGAAGAAGGCTTTTTCAAACCAACCTGATGGGTTTTTCCAAGGCTGTTGGTAGTATTCCAGGTAGTGTCATTAAGCAGGGTTGCATCCTGAAATTTCTTTTCAAACTGACTTCTAGCACTTGAAGATTCGCTTTCTGCAGAAGCCGGCGTATCAAATGCAGCGGCTTTGCCTCCACGGGCAGCATATTCCCATTCTGCTTCAGTCGGCAGACGGTAGCCGTTTGCTTCAAAGTTACAGATTGCAGAATCCCACAGTAAATTGCTGTGTTCAGGAATATCCGGCCACAAACTGGGGTTTGTCTTACCCTGCAGGGAAAAACAAGGTTCCAGCCCTTCTGAAAGACTGCGCAGGTTACAGTATTTCATGATTTCGTATATGTTTACGTTTTCAACAGGACGTTTATCCTGATCTTCCCCTTCTGCAGGCTTTGAAGAAAAATAAGAAGGGTTTTCTTCCATCAGCTGAACCCATTCATACTGGGTCAGTTCATGGCTGTCGAGTAAAAAAGAATCTACGGTAACGGTGTGAACAGGACGCTCATCGGCAAATCCTGAAAAAGTTCCCATGCGGAAGGTGCCACCTTCTACTTCAATCATCATGATTGTCACCTCAATTTTGTTTATGTAAGTCTCATTAATATAGCAAAAAATACGCTTTTTGTCATACACGCACCGGTTATGAAAGCCAGTCGGGCTGCGTTTCAAACCGAAGAAGTTCACCGGTTACCGGATGGGTAAACTGCAGGATAGCGGCATGGAGCCTGAGTTGTTCCCCATCAATGGGATTTCCGTACAGATTATCGCTGTAAATAGGCACATTGAGCCCGTAGGGAGAACTGGCCGCCAGCCGCAGCTGATGAGTCCGCCCGGTTTTAGGGAACATGCGCACTACCGGCCGCTTCTGCCGCCAGCATTCAATTTTCCAGTCTGTTATACCTGTTTTGCCATATACCGGATCAAAAATCTGATGGGGCCGGTTATCCGGGTCCAGACGAAACGGCAGTTCCAAATGACCTGCAATCGGGCGTCCGTGATCATCGGTTTCTGTAACGGCATTGACCACCCGAAGTTCACTGTCATTCCGTTCATGTGCGTTGATGGCAGCTGAAAGATGAGCCAGATATTCCTTGTGAACCAGCCCCTGTTCAAACTGCCGGTTCAGTGCCCGGTGGGTCTCTTCCGTAAAAGCCAGCACCAGAAGTCCGCTGGTATCCATATCAAGCCGGTGTACGGAAGGCTGTTCAATACAGTCAGGGTACAGACGGCGGACCCGGTTTACCACACAGTCCTGTTTGTCAGGTCCCCGACCGGGAACGCTCAAAAGGCCGCTGGGTTTATTTACCACAATCAGGTGTTCATCACGGTATAAAATGGAAAGCCCCAGCATAGCAGGCAGTATTGCCCCGCACCGTTCATCGCAGGGCGGATAAAACTGCTTGTGCACCCGGGTACCGCTTTTATTGGATGCTCCGTAATAAAAACATGCCATGCTCAGTGGCGTAAGACCGTGACTGAAGGCATAGTTCAACAGTTTTGGTTCACAGCAGTCGCCGGTACCCAGTTTGGGAAGTTTGCCGACCAATAGGTCTGCAAAGGTAACAGTGCGACCGTCTGCACCAGTAAAGCGGTACAGGTCTATCATGGCGCGGGTACTGATTCTGCTTAACTCAGCAGCTCCAGCCGTATCGCCTTGAGCTGTCTTTGCCTTTATTGCCCCGTCATACCGGTTTTCGCTTTCGGTGAATTCATCGGCATCAAAACAGGGAGGAACCCAACCATTAACAGCCCAGTGATTGTTATATCTGGCGCTGAATGCTTTCAGTATAACTTCCTGTCCGGATTCATCGCGGCATACCAGAACGCCGAACATCTGCCCCCGATCTTCGCTCCAAAGGTAATCGGTGCGGAGTGCAGGATCCCGCCGGTCTGGGCTCAGGTCAAAATCAACACACTGCTCCCGGTCAAGAATTTCCATAAGCTTCTGGCACTCTTCCCGGGCTCGGGTTTCAGAAAAAGGGGACATCATACAAAAAACAGTACCATGCATCGGTAAAAAATGCTAGAAATGGATATTTTTATGGTTACTGATCATCCTTTTTATGCTGTATCATTGATTTCAAGAGGAGAAAAAAAATGATTGACCTAACAGCAAACCCCTTCTTTCTTGATGATGAAGGCGTAAAATGGGTACAGGATACCCTTGCCGGCATGACTACCGAAGAAAAAGTCGGCCAGCTTTTCTGTCCCATGGGAACAGCCAGCGATAAAGATTCGCTGAATCATCTGCTTAACGATCTGCACATTGGAGCAATGATGTACCGCCCGGGAACAAAAGAAGAAATTCTGAACACCCACAAGGCTATTCAGGATATGGCAAAAATACCGCTGCTTCTGGCTGCAAATACAGAAGGTGGTGGAGACGGACTTTGTGTAGAAGGTACTTCTTTTGGCCGTCCTATGGCTGTAGCTGCCACCGGAGACGCTGAAAACGCGTACCGTATGGGCTATGTAGCCTGTAAAGAAGGCGCTTCTGTGGGCCTTAACTGGTCTTTTGCACCAATCATCGATATTGACTACAACTTCCACAACCCTATTACCAATCTGCGTACTTTTGGCTCTGATCCTGAAATGGTAAAGAAATGTGGCAGCGCCTACCTGCGTGGTGCTGATGAAGCCGGTGTTGCTGTTTCCATCAAACACTTTCCCGGCGACGGCTGCGATGAACGTGATCAGCACCTGGTTACCTCAATCAACGACAAATCTGCAGAAGAATGGGACAAAACCTACGGTTACGTATATAAATCACTGATTGACCAGGGTGCAAAAACCGTTATGGTAGGCCACATTGCACAGCCTGCAAAAGTTGCAGCCATTAACCCCAATGCCACTGCCCGTGAAAAACTGATGCCGGCTTCACTGAACAAATACCTTCTGACCGGCGTTCTCCGCGGTCAGCTGGGCTTTAACGGCCTTATTACCACCGATGCTTCCGTAATGATCGGTTTCATGAGCGCCATGCCGCGTGTAGAAGCTGTTCCATACGCCATTATGGCCGGAAACGATATGTTCCTGTTCAACAAGAGCATTGATGAAGATTACCAGCTGATGCTTAGCGGTGTAAACACCGGTAAGCTGACCATGGAACGCCTGAATGAAGCCGTTACCCGCATTCTGGCAACAAAGGCATCCCTTAAGCTGCACATCAAACAGCGTGAAGGAACACTGGTTCCCGCAGCTGCAGAGAGCGACGCCATTGTAGGCTGCCAGCAGCACAAAGACTGGGCAAAAGATGTTGCAGACAAAGCAATTACTCTGGTAAAAGATACCCAGCATCTGCTTCCTATCAGCCCGGCAAAATACAAAAGAGTATATCTGAACGTTATTACCAAGAATCCGGAAGGAGATTCTCCGCTGGTACAGAAATGGAAGGCTCTGTTTGAAAAAGAAGGCTTTGAAGTTACTGTCCGCGACCGTTCTGTTTCCATTGAACCCATGAACTTTGCCGGTATCGGCATGACTCCCGAAAAAGGTGCCCTGCTGGATGAAATGTACCGTCCTACTGCAGCCTTTGCTGCTGATAAAGACCTTTACGTATACATCGTGAACGTTGAAAACGCTTCAAACAATACGGTTGCCCGCATCAACTGGAACGTTATGTTCGGTCTTGGTGACGACGCTCCATGGTTCGTTGAAGAAAAAGTCCCCTGTCTGATGATTTCTACCGCCAATCCGTATCATTTGTATGATGCTCCAATGGTTAAGACCTTCATCAACAGCTACAACGATAATCCGGTTTTCAATGAAGCACTTATGGACAAACTGCTGGGTCGCAGCACCTTCAAAGGTATTGCGCCAAGCGATCCATTCTGCGGAAACGAAAACCTGCGCCTGACTGCAGAAATCTAAGAACTGGCAGTTACCGAAAAAAAGCCTGCGAACCGTTTGGAACGCAGGCTTTTTTTTGTTCGCTATGTCCGTAAAAAGTGTTGCTGAATGCTACACAACAACAAGAATTGTACAGGAATGCCACAAATCGAGAGGAGGGCCAGTACAGGCAAAAATTGTTGAAGCCCGGCGTCCATGCGGTTAGCATGGACGTTATATAGTTTCTATACCGGGATTCACCAATAGTGACGTTATCGAGCGTTTTTGCATGTACTGGCAATCCGGTAGATTTGTGGAGTTATGATGAGACCCTGAAACTAGTTCAGGGTGACAATAAGCAACACTTTTTACGGACATCGTCTTTTTGTTATCCCTTTTTATCAGTTGATTTTGGGTTCGAACTGTTCTACCAGTTTTGCACTTAAACCAACATAGCTGTTGGGGGTGCAGGCCAGAAGCCGAGATTTAACATCATCAGATACATCCAGCTTTTCAGCAAGACCATGGAAGTCTGCAATGGTAACTTTCTTACCGCGGGTAATTTCCTTTAAGCGTTCATAAGGCTTATCAACACCGCTCATACGCAGCAGGTTCTGGTAAGCTTCTGCCATAACTTCCGGAGTGTCAGAAAGAGCTTCAGTGATTTTTTCTGCGTTAACCTCAATTTTACCAAGACCCTTCTGCAGACTGGCGTATCCGATCATACTGTGGGCAAAGGCAACACCAATGTTGCGTTCTACAGTAGAGTCGGTCAGGTCGCGCTGCAGACGGCTGATGCACAGTTTGCGTACAAAAAACTCAAACATGCTGTTGGCAAAACCAAAGTTACCCTCGGCGTTTTCAAAGTCGATGGGGTTAACTTTGTGCGGCATGGCAGAAGAACCGATTTCTCCGGCAACGGTGCGCTGCTTGATCCATCCGTCAGAAATGTAGCGCCATACGTCCATGGCAAAGTCAATCAGGATGTTGTTGATGCGTTTAACGCCGTCAAATACGCGCAGGTATGAGTCATGAGGCTCAATCTGGGCAGTAATGGGATTAAAGCGTACTTTCAGCGGTTTAACGTGCATGAACCGATTGTCCATGGGGGTAATACTGTCGTTAAAGCTGTTGATCAGTTCGTGGCTGAAGGTAATCCAGTCATATTCAGGGAATACAAAGTTGTGGGCGTTAAAACCGCCGGTAGCACCGTTCAGTTTCAGGCAGATATCAATATTACCCAGCTGTACCAGTTCTTCTTTTATGCGGTTAACAAATACCAGCACTTCTTTACCAAAGGTTGTTGGAGTTGCAGGCTGTCCGTGGGTACGGGCCAGCATGGAAAGATCTTTGTGTTCAACAGAAAGGTCGTAGAGTTTTCCGTAAATGCTCAGAATTTCAGGCAGCACTACTTCGTTTACGGCATCACGAATCATAAGACCGTAACTGATATTGTTGATATCTTCTGAAGTCAGGGCAAAGTGAACGTATTCCAGAATGTCTTCGCGGCCCATTTCAGTAATCTTTGATTTGATGAAATATTCAATGGCCTTTACATCGTGGTTGGTGGCAGGAATGCCGTTCCAGCCTTTTGTTTCAATGGCTTTGATAATGGCGGCATCATCTTCGGTAATATCGATGATGTTGCGGAGAGCTGCCGGGTCAACAGGTGTGGTAACCCGTTCTTTCAGCATAGGGGTTTCAAGCAGTTTGATAAGGTAGTTGATCTCTGTATAGATACGATACTTCATTAAAGCCATTTCAGAAAAATAGCCCTGCAGACACTTGGTTTTGCTTTCGTAGCGGCCGTCAACCGGAGAAACACTGGTCAATGACATTCATAACCTCGTAAGGAAAAAGATGTGCTTATAATACTGAAAAAACAGGTTGTGTTCAAACGGCTGACACCATTGAGTACTGCCGGTCTACCTTGCGCTTGCAGATAAGGAACGTAACAAACTGTGCCACAAAAGTTACCGCCCAGCTGATGGGGTACATGTAGTACAGCCAGTCGGTAGTGTGGAAATAGGGCAGCCGGAACAGGGTAAAGATAAACAGCAGGCGAAGACCACAGGCACCCAAAAGCGACATAATCATAGGGATGATGGAATAGCCGATACCACGCAGAGATCCGACCATAACATCCATCATGCCGCACAGATAATAGGTACTCATGATGATCTTAAGACGCACCATGCCGGCAGCAATTACGTCGGCTTCCGGGGAATAGAGGCTCATGATGAAGGGTCCGCCCCACAGGAACGCCATACTGCTGATGAGTGAAATGACAATGGCACACAGCTGGCACTGAACGGCAATGATGTTGATGCGCTTCATTTCGCCGGCGCCGTAGTTCTGACTGGTAAAGCTGGTTGATGCCTGATGGAAAGCATTCATGGCGTTCCAGACAAAACCTTCTACGTTACTGGCAGCACTGTTACCGGCCACCACTACGGCTCCAAACCCGTTGATGGAACTTTGAATAACCGTATTGGAAAAACTGAAGAGCATGCCCTGTACACCGGCAGGCATACCGATTTTTACGATTTCCTTGGTACGTTCAACATTAATCTGAATTTTTTTGAAGTTCAGCCGGATACTGGATTTTTCACGGGTCAGACAGCGAAGAACCAGATAGGCTGCCAGAGTCTGGCTGATAATGGTAGCAAGAGCAACGCCGGCCACATCAAGACGGATAACGGTAACAAAGATAACGTTGAGGATAACATTCAATACGCCGGAAATAAGCAGAAAAATCAGTGGACGTTGAGTATCACCGATGGCGCGAAGGATAGCGGCGCCAAAGTTGTACAGCATGGAACTGATGATGCCCAGAAAGTATACGCGGAGATATAAGGTTGCCTGAGGAAGAACTTCGGCAGGTGTGGACATCCAGATAAGGAATACGGGAGATCCGAAAAAACCGATGACGGTAAGGATGATGCCCGAAAGGACTGAAAGACCGATGGTGGTATGAACTGACTGTTCAATAGCCACGTCGTTTTTGGCTCCCAGATAGCGGGCAACCACAACGTTGGCACCAACAGAAAGCCCCATAAATACGTTGAGGATAAGATTTACCAGAGAAGCGGTACAGCCAACAGCAGCCAGAGCAGTGGGCCCCACAAAACGGCCTACAACAATAACATCAGCGGCATTGAAAAGGACCTGCAGCCAGCTTTGTGCAATAAGGGGCAGGGAAAATAAAAGAATCTTTCCAAGAAGTGGTCCGTGGACCATATCGATGGTATGGGTTTTTGTACTTGCCATACATCTCATCATATCACTATTGTACAAGTGATGAAACAGATAGAACCCATTGCCATAATACATACTGACTTTTCTGAGAAATTCGGCATTCCACGACAGCCGCGTCTGGTAAAGGATCTTACCGCCACCATTGAATTTCTGCCGGCCTTTCAGCAGCCGGAAACCGTGCGGGGATTAGACGGGTACAGTCATATCTGGCTGTTATGGGGTTTTTCTGAAAACGAAGGAGCCGGGTACAATGCTACAGTACGCCCTCCCCGTTTAGGCGGAAAAACCCGGATGGGAGTTTTTGCCACCCGATCTCCTTTCAGGCCCAATGGCATCGGCATGTCTGCGGTAAAACTGGAACGAATGGAAGATAACGGAAGCGGTGGCGTGCGACTGGTGGTTTCCGGCGCCGACATGCTGGACGGCACCCCTATTTACGATATTAAACCCTATGTTCCGCTCAGTGACAGCATTCCTGAAGCAACAGAAGGGTTTACGGCGGTGACAAAAGAGCACCGGCTGCAGGTGGTGTTCCCGGAGGAACTGCTTCTGCAAGTGCCGGAAAATAAACGGTCTGCACTTTGCGGCGTGCTGGAACAGGATCCGCGGCAGACCTACTTTCAGGCACCTGACCGGGAGTACGGTCTTGCATTTGCCGGCATGAACATTAAGTTCACTGTTGCTGGCGATGTGCTGACCGTACAGGCGGTGGAAAAATAACAGACGTTATTCTGCAGCAACACTGACCAGTGCCATATGCTTTGTCCAGGTTGCTGAGCAATCGGTTAAAAGGCCGGTAACGGTTACTGTTTTACCGGTCAGCTGAGTAAGCTTTTTCCATGCCACAAGACCGGCTGCCTGATCAGATTCTGCCGGCGAATCAATAACAAAGGTTACCTTACTCCGGCTTTGACCATTCATTTCAATATAGAAGCTGCTGCCAGACTGGCGAAGCTCGCCGGTTATGGTCAGTTCTTCACCTTGGTTTGCAGAGCCCAGTGCCGAATAGTTTACCGATACCGGCCGGGCTACAACTTCAACCATGGATTTTGAGCCGGTTCCTGCCGGAACAGCAGTAGAGACCGGTTCTTTTGAACAGCAGCCGGCCAGCGGCACCAGAATCAGCACCGCTGCAACTGCCGGAAGAAATTTAGTTACCAAAGAACAGTTCAAGAACGTCTCCCCATCTGGAATCTCTACCGAAGGAAAGTTTCGAGTCATACCAATCAATTAATGGTTCATTATACATATACAGATTACCGGTTTCAGTATCTCTTAAATAGTTCCATCCACCACAGATGGTTAGTCCCATGTAGGCTGAGTCAGAACCAAACCATCTTGAATCATTAGCACTGGAACCAGAATAAGAATCATACAATGAATAAATGCCATATGGCATTGAATAGTAATATCCTTGTGTAGAAGACTGATATTTATCTATCTTGAATCCATCACGCCAGCTGCTTACAATGGCAGATTTCAAGGAACTAAGAACACTTTCACTGGCAGTATTTAATTCTGGCCAAGCGGCATCACTGTAAACAGATTCATTCTTCATGCCTAATGCTACATATCCCAAATCAAACAGATGGCTGAAAGTACCGGTATAACAAAGAGCTCCGTAATTTTCCAGATAACATAATTGAAGGAGTTCGTTATACAGTAATGGTCGAGAGGTTTCAGTATCAGTAATTTTTCCATCAACAGTCACATACAAACCGGGATATTTCTTATTTGCGCCAGCAATAAGGACATTAGACAAAGACCTGACAGCATCTTTTACCGCTTCAACTTTTGATAAATCGACACAGGTAAGCGTACAGGCATCCTGGTTTGTTGTAAGTAATTCTATCCAAAGCTTTACCATTTTATCCTGGTAGTCGTTATCAGATGGTTTCAAATAACCAGTCTTTGTGTAGTAATCTACAACATAATCAGCACACTGTTTCCAATAATTATACCCAAGAGCATTGCGCGATGAATAATCCTTTACCAATCTGCTTCCAAAATTCTTTATATTCCCTTGGCATACAGACAGCATTTGAATAAATTCGTAATAATACAAGCCGGTACCCGGTACATTATTGGGTGAGCCCACATAATAGTCTGCAAAATTACGAAGTTCATAGGCTTCTTCAATCGAGCCTCCCAGACAGACATCTTCAACTATCATGTCCAGTTTGATTTTGCCTTCATCTTCACCGAATCCACATGCATCAAGAGCTTCGGCAACGTCCTTTGTCGAAAGAAATTTTTCACCTTTTGCAGAATCATCCCAACACATACTGCGCCGTGAAGAATCATCAGAAACTTTTACAAGACGGCCATCATCAAGTGTTATCCATCCAGTTGGTCTGGAACGGGGACCACCACCATGGTCACTAAAGGTAAGGATGATATGATTTGCTTCATAATGCTGCATTGCCCAATTCAGAAAATCAATCAACGTCTGTTTATCGCCCATATCAACTTCATAATTCTGATTACGGATAAATGGTGCGATATCAGTAAAATTAACGGACTTGGCACTTAAAGACATTTCATTTCTCATTGAGTCAGGTCCTAACTCAAAAAGAACAGTATTTCCGGGAATTTTATATGTAGATTTTAAATCTGCATAACCATCCCATAAGGCTACTACACGGATATTTTTGGAAGAAATATTTTCTAACCCGCTTTCAACCTCATTCAAATCATGGAAAATTGGCTCTGTAAGGTTGTTATCACCATCAAGATACATCAGTACAAGATATTCAGATGAACGTTTTCCACCATTCTCAAATCCATCATGCCAGATAGCATAGAGCGTAGTGGGTTCTGTAAAGATTGAAGTTTCATCAACGAATTCTATAACTTCGCCATAGGGATCTTTTGTCCAACCCTTGAAAGAACACGTTGGTTTTTCAGGAATAGGAAACCGGCTGATGGTCTCCCCCGGGGTGACATACTCGTAATCCACTACAGAAGAAATTTTTCCTCCCATAGCATTAAAGCTTACTATCAACCACCATTTAGCAATAAAAACTGCATCTCCGGTTGCTTTTTTACTATAATAGAAACTACCTGATTCATCGTACCAACCGAAAAAATGCCAACCCTCTTTTTCAGGATTTGGAAATGGAATTATATCTCCCTTTATGCAGGAAATGGTTTCAAGGACTGTTACGCCGTCACTATCAAGGAACGTAATGGTACATTTGTTCCCACCGAACATTCCGGGGCAGCCGGTAAGCAGCAGAACCAATGCCAGCGCACCAATGAGCGCAGCATACTTTTTGAGCTTCATGATTTTCTCCATTGTCATTATCGATTTGCGACTTATCATATCTCATTTAATATCCATTAACAATATTTTTACGTACTTTTAAGATTTTTCCTTACTATACCCGTAAAAAAAATGTCCTGATTTATCCACATATCATTTTCTGAGAAATTGCTACCTTAAGGGCACCATTCTGGAGGTGACATATATGGCAGAATTTCAGGATTTACGAGGACAACTGAAACAGATCCTCAGAACAACAAGCAAACATCTTACCGCAGCACAGATTTCGCAACTGGCTGCATTGGGGTTCAGCTACATACCTAAAAAAGGGAAAACCCATCCCAAACTGGTATACCACTGCAATAACCGAAAATACACGTTCCCTATACCAGGCTCCGGCAGCGATGGAAACTGCGGCAGGTTGAACTGGGTCAGCGATGTGATTAAAACCCTGGCAGGATATTGAGAGTGTGTGAACAGGACACTTCGACAGGCCCAGTGATCCTGGCAGGATATTAAGGAGGATGTATGGACATTTTTGGAAAGAAACGGAAACAACAGTTGGATGCGGTGCTGGAAAACAGCCGGCAGGTACAGGCAGACAGCCTGGAAGTTCAGACGGGCACCCTTGCCGTGCAGCAATCGTCCCTGCAGTTGGGGCTTGAAAACCACCAGCTGAATCAGGAACTGAAAGTCATTGTCAGTGAGCAGGAGAAGATTCATGCACTTCTGAAAAAGCAGGAAATTGAGGCAAGCCGGAAAGAACGGCTGGCATCGGAAAAACTGCAGGAAGCCGATGACCGGCTGGCAGAAATCAGAAGAAATGAAATTTTTATTGAAGCCCGTAAAAGCGATTTATCAAAGAAAGACAAGGAGCTGGAAGCGGCGTGGAATGAAATGAAAAAGCGGGAAGCAGAAGCTGCTGCCATCAAAACTGAGTATGAATCACGGATGGAAACCATTCAGGCCCAGGCTGATGAAACAGCCTATCTCAACGCTCAGGCAAAAGAACTGAATGCCGCCGCAGAAAGTGAAAAGGCTGCAGCTGATGAAATGTTCTCCCGGGCAGAAGAAAGCGAAAAGCGGCGTTGTGACATTGAAAATTCCCTGGCAGAAAAAGTAGCTGAATATGACCGGCTTATTGCAGACGTAAGTTCCAGGAAGCGGACTGCAAAGAGCATGAAGTTTGATGAAACAAAAACTGCCCAAAAAGCAAAACTGGTGGTAAAGGAAGCGCTTCGGCAAGCCTTAAAGCAGATCAGTGATATGGAAGAAAAGTTCCAGCAGCTGGATGAAAAATACGGTGACGGTACCTTCAAAGGATTTGCCACACCCATCGATCCTGGATGTGGCTCGA
>JAZLGC010000081.1:0-15999 GCA_045616125.1 Treponemataceae bacterium
AGAAACCCAGTCTTCACGGATAACAGACTTGTATTTTGACCATGAATCCAGTGGGTCAATGGCAGGATATTTGCGTGCATCTGAACGTTCACGAGAAAGACCGTGGAATGAACCAACTACTTTCAGTGTTGCCTGGGTAACAGGTTCTTCAAAGTTACCACCGGCAGGAGAAACGGTACCACCAATTGTTACTGAACCGGTTGAACCGTCATTCAGTTTAACGATACCTGCGCGTTCATAGAATGCTGCGATATATGATTCAAGGTATGCTGGGAATGCTTCTTCACCAGGGATTTCTTCCAGACGGCCTGACATTTCACGGAGTGCCTGAGCCCAGCGTGACGTTGAGTCAGCAAGAAGCAGTACATGAAGACCCATCTGACGGTAATATTCAGCAAGAGTAACACCGGTGTAAACAGAAGCTTCACGGGCTGCTACTGGCATAGAAGATGTATTACAGATGATGATGGTTCGTTCAATCAGTGATTTTCCTGTACGAGGGTCAATCAGCTCAGGGAATTCCTTAAGGATTTCTACTACTTCACCGGCACGTTCACCACAAGCTGCAACGATTACGATATCAACGTCGGCGTTACGGCTGGTAGTATGCTGCAGTACGGTTTTACCTGCACCGAAAGGTCCAGGAATACAGTAGGTACCACCTTTTGCAACCGGGAAGAAGGTATCAATCAGACGAATCTGAGTAACCATGGTATCTTCTGGCTTTAAGCGTTCTGCATAACAGTCAACAGCACGTTTTACCGGCCAGTTGAAGCTCATGCATACGTCATGGTCTTTTCCCTTTTCATCAGTAAGAACGGCTACAGTATCGTGAACTTTGTATTCACCGCCTTCTTTTACTGATTTTACGGTGTAGGTACCATACATACCGAATGGAACAAGAATTTTATGGGTAAAAGGTCCTTCTGGTACTGAACCGAGAACATCACCGCGGCGGACAGTATCGCCAGCTTTAGCAATAGGAGTAAATTCCCATTTCTTTTCAGTATCAAGAGCGTCAAGGTAAATACCGCGCTCCAGGAAGTAACCAGCCTGTTCAGCCAACTGAGGCAGTGGGTTCTGCAGACCATCATAAACCTGTCCCAACAGACCCGGGCCAAGTTCTACAGACAGCAGGTCACCGGTAAATTCAACCTGATTTCCGGTTTCAATACCTTTGGTGATTTCAAATACCTGCATCTGAGCCTGACCGTTACGAATACGGATTACCTCACTCTTCAGGCGTTTGCCACCTACGAGTACGTATCCTACTTCGTTCAATGCAACGTTACCGTCGAATGCAACAGAAATCATGTTTCCGTTAACTGCAACTACGGTTCCTTTTGTATCTTTCATAGCTAATCTCCAACGAAAATGGCTTGTCCGGACTCAATACGGTCAGGACAACCCACCCTCCAATATCTTTTCATAAATCTTCTTATACGAAGACATACCCAGTTCTGCATCGAACTTACGCATACGATTTGCCAGCTTTAATTTAAGGCCATAAGCAAAAAGTGCGTCTGTTGAAAAACTGTCAGATGGACTGATAGATTCCAGCAGTTTCAGGCGTTCTCCGTTTAAGAAGAGTTCTGCTTCAAGAGGACTGTCAAAACCGCAGGCAGTGCGTGCTGTCTGAAGAATGTCAGCCGGGAAAGAAGCATCTTCTACGGAAAATTCTTTCTTCATGCGTTGTGCTCGGATTGTTCCTAACGCATAACGCAGATTACGTTCCCAATCGTACCAGGCATCTACAGATGCAGAACCGGTACTTTTTTTGGAACGGGGTGGCTCAAGGGAAAGGCTCTGCATGGTTTTAAGGGCTTTGCCATCTAAAAACCGTGAGCACAGATCCATAAAGTATTCTTCCGTAACAGGCAGCGGCGCAGTAACATCCTGTGGTAATGCGGGGAGCTGCGAAACGAGATAATACCAGTCAGCCAATTAGTTACCCTCTTTTACTCCTGCTGCTGCTTCCTTAAGGATTGCAGCAGTAACAGGATTAAGATATGCAGCGAAAAGATCAGCTACAGCTTCGGCAGAGAAATCATAGAAGGCGGCGCCATTATCAGTGCTGATACGGAATCCATTTGACAGGGTTGGGTCAGCTTTGATTTCGCAGCCTTTTGAAATTTCTGCTTTCAGAGCACTTTTCAGTCCGTCTTCAAGTGATTTAAGGTCTGATTCTGACAGAAGAACAGCAACATTATCAGCATCATTTTTTGATGCCCATGCTTTTACTGTTTCGGGAATCAGTTTTTTAAGAAGATCTGCATCGTAAGCTTTAGCACATTCAGCATTGATGATTGCGTTAAGCTGTGCATTCACACCTTCGCGGAACTGAATGAGCAGGTTACGGCCAGCCTGAGCAATAGCATCTTTACTGGCTTTTTCCATGCGTTCAGTCTCTGTCTTAGCAGCTTTTTTTGCGGCAGCTGCTTTTTCTTCAGCTTCTGCAACGATAGCCTGTGCTTTTTTCTCTGCAGCAGCAATAATATCTGCAGCAGCGCTTTCAGCAGAAGCTACGCCGTCTTTCTTGATCTTATCGATCAGTTCCTGTAATTGAACGTCCATATAACCTCACTGTGTACAATATGCAGATAATTCCAGGGGAATTACCATGCGAACTTATGAATTGTTACCGATTCATAGGTTGAACCGGGGTACAGGATGCATGAAGGGAAATCCTTCTGGTTTGGAGCATCAGGGAATGCCTGAGTTTCCAGACACAGAGCATCATGTTTGTTATATACATCTCCGTTTTTGCCGGAAGTGTCCTTAAGGAAGTTGCCGGTGTAGAACTGAACACCTGGCTGGTTTGTGTAAATTGCCATTGAACGGCCGGTTACGGGTTCAAGAACAGTGGCACACAGTTTGATTTCTCCAGGCTGCTTGTTAATGCAGAAGTTATGGTCGTATCCACCTGGAACATCATCAATTTCTTTTCCAACAGCTTTTGGCTGACGGAAATCAAATGGAGTACCGGTTACATCAATTTTTTTACCGGTAGGAATCAGTTTGTCGTTTACTTCAAGAATTGAGTCAGCATCGATACATACGATGTTGTCACGGATATTTCCTTTTCCACTGCCCTTCAGATTCCAGAATGAGTGGTTGGTCAGGCTGATAGGAGTAGGTTTGTCAGTCATACCTGAGTATTTCAGAATCAATTCGTTGTGGTGGGTCAGCAGGTATGTAACCTGCAGTGTCAGATTACCGGGGAATCCCTGTTCACCATCAGGGGATGTACGGTAGAAAGTAACACCTGAGCCTTCTGCAGTTTCAACGATTTCGGAATTCCATACCATACGGTTGTATCCCATGAAACCACCATGAAGAGTGTTGGCACCGTTATCATTTTTATCCAGATTATAGGTAGTTCCATCAAGGGTAAACTGGGCATTTCCGATACGGTTACAGAAACGTCCTACACAAACGCCAAAATAGCAGTCGTGGCGCTGCATATATCCTTCGATAGTCGGGAATCCGAGAGTAATATCATCACGGCGGCCTTTGCTGTCAGGAATCATTACGCTGGTAACGGTTGCACCGTAATCGGTACAAGAAAAACACATTGCACCATTATCTACGGTGTAAAGAGAAAGTGGAGTTCCATCAGAAAGAACACCAAAAGACTGTTTCTTAATATTCATACATTTTCCTCTCGAGAATAAAACGATTTGCAATTATTATACACGATTAATTAATATCTAGGGGTATTATTCTACAATAATTGTGGAATATTAACGGAATTTATTCAGTTTCGTCCTCAATTCCCCATTCTGAAAGCTTTCTATGCAGTGTTTTCCGCCCAATCTGCAGGACTTCAGCTGTTTTTGACTTATTGCCGTTATATCTTGCCAGGTTCTGTAAAATGACGATTTTTTCTGCTTCATCAAGACTGATGCCGGTTGGAACGTGAATTGATTCATCAACGTCTGCCTGACTGATGGTAGGCGGAAGGTCATCCAAAGTAATTTTTGACCCCTGACACATAACTACAGCGCTTTCAATAAAGTTTTTCAACTGACGTATATTTCCCGGCCAGCTGTAGTTGTACAGGGCTGATCTTGCCCGGTTATCAATATCATCAATCTGCTTTCCGTTTTCTTCGGCAAATTCCTTAACGAAAGCCTGAATCATCAATGGAATATCATCTTTTCGTTCACGTAACGGGGGAACATGGATATGAACTACGTTAAGCCGGTAGAACAAATCTTCCCGAAACCGGCCTTCTGCCACTTCTTTTTCCAGATCCTTATTGGTTGCGGCCACTACCCGAACATCAACATTCAATGTATCTTCACCACCAACCCGCTCAAACTGACGTTCCTGCAGAACACGGAGAATCTTAATCTGAACGGTCTGGTTTATTTCACCAATTTCATCCAGGAAAATAGTACCTTTGTCAGCCAGTTCAAAACGGCCTTTTTTCTGGGCTATGGCACCGGTAAAGGCACCTTTTTCATGACCGAACAGTTCGCTTTCCAGCAGTGATTCTGACAATGCCGCACAGTTGACCTTTACCAGTGAATTATCACGACGGGAAGACAATTTGTGAATGGCATTTGCTATAAGCTCCTTACCTACACCACTTTCGCCGGTAATAAGCACGTTTGCTTTAGAGTCTGCAACACGCCGTACCATATCAAAAATCTTCTGCATTTCTGCACTTTTTCCGATAATCGATTCAAAACTCTGTTTGCTTTCAAGATCTGATTCAAGCCGCTGGTTCCTGATAACCAGTTCCCGGTTTTTCAGCGCCCGCTGAACAATGGCAGTGAGTTCATCAAGATTCGGTGGTTTTGTCAGAAAGTCATAGGCACCGGACCGCATGGCATCAACGGCAGAGTCAATGCTGCCATGACCTGTAAGTACTATTACCGGCACCCCGGGATTTTCTGCAGTAATTTTTGCCAGAACCTGTTCACCGGTAACTTCAGGCATACGAAGGTCTGTTATGACAAGATCAATATCGCCTTTTGCAAAACGCTCTAATCCAACTTTACCGTTCTCTGCCAGCTCAACTTTAATTCTGTCATCAAATTCCATTGACAGAGCAGCGGATAAACCTTCGCGTATATTTTTTTCATCATCTATAATCAGTATGGTAGACTGCAGCATCAATATTCCTTATATTCCAGAGCTCTCAGTTCCTTTTGGGGAACCGGCAGCGAAATGGTAAAAACAGTACCTTCGCCGGGGAAAGATTTAACATCAATATCGCCGCCCAATTCCTTGATAATCTTGTATACCATGGTAAGTCCCAAACCGGTGCCGTTAGCCTTGGTGGTAAAGTACGGCTCGAAAATGCGGCTTAAGGTTTCGCTGTCCATACCACAACCTGAATCAGCAATAGCAACAAGAATACGGTCGTTTTTCAATTTTGATGAAACCAGCAGCTTGCCACCGTTTTTCATGGCCGCTATGGCGTTCTGGGCCAGATTAATAAGAACCTGCTTAAATAACTTAGTATCAAGATACACATGCGGAGGCGAAATAAGCAAATCTTTTTCCAGAGAAATTATCTTGTTATCAAGTTCCGGCTGTATAAAACTGCAGAAGTTTTCCAGTAACGCAGAAATGTCTACCAGCTCTAAAGATGCCTGAATGGGGCGAACGGCAAAAAGAAAATCTACGATAATCTGGTTCAGACGTTCAATCTCCTCGGTAACTATACCAAGGTAATTTTCTACAAATTTTTCATCAGGTAATTTGCCATCGGTGCTTCTGGCCTTTTTCAAAGTTTTTTGAATTAACTGAATATGGATACTGATTGATCCCAGTGGATTTTTAATTTCATGGGCAACGCTGGCAGCAAGATTTGTAAGGGATGCTAAAGATTCCATGCGACGCAGTTTTACTTCCTGATTCCGCTGTTCAGTAATGTCATCAATACGGATGATAAAACCTGCAATTTTCTTGCGTTGAACATAGGGTTGAACTGTTATGGTGATTATCCGGGCACTACCGCCCTGAGTAGCTACGGTAAATTCATCTGTTACCAGAGATTTGTTGTTAACACTGCATTCTTTCAGAAAGCCTGAAATCTCAAGGTCATCGATGATAGACCAGACCGGCTCCTTGTCTTCTCCACGATAATTATCAGTGGGATGTGAAATAAACGGCAGATATCTGCTGGCAGCCTTATTAGCCTTAAGGATATTCCAGGAACTGTCGCAGATTATCAGCCCGGAATTAAGTGAATCTATTACTGCAATGAGCGTTTCATTTTCTGCAGCGATATCCATGGTCAGCTTTTCAAGCTGTTCCCGGGGCATTCGGGTCAAACGGGTTAAGGCTTTTTTTGCAAATTCCTTCATGCCTGACGAATCCTTTCGTATAAAACTTCAAGGGCTTGAGCCGGTTTTTGATTGTAAATGGTAATATCTTCATAGGATGATCTGATTGCATTGAGAATCCGTGAAGATTTTTCGGTTGTAGCAGCAAGCTGAATCTGATTCTGGGGAATACGAAGAGCGCTTCCGGCCTGAGTTATGAGTTCCCGATAGAAAACAGAAAGAGCAAGACGTGGTTCAAAATTACCCATGTCCTTTAAGAGTGAAGCGGTGTCAGGATGGTGACCGGCCTGAATCTCAGAAAGATATTTTCTTGCCGCTTCCTGAATGACGGGAGATGGAACGGGAAGATATTCAGAAAGAAAGCCGCTTACGGAAGTACGGGAAACATAATCATCATTGTGGAAAACACGCTGAATAACCTGCTGCTGCTGTGCAGTTGACCGCTCAACAAAGTTATAGGTTCTGACGCGGGATAAAATAGTAGGCATGACAGCCCCTCTTGCCGCTGTGGTCAGAACAAAATATACATCTTCAGGAGGTTCTTCAATAATTTTAAGCAGTGCGTTCCGGACACTGTCCTGCATGCGGTCTGCATTTTCAATGATAAGCATCTTTTTTCCATCTGGAACTGATAGTCTGAGCCATTCTGAAGCGGAACGTATATGATTAATGGGAACAGAATCATACATGTATTCACTTTCAAGCTTGCGGCTGTCTTTTTCAAGGCTGTTAAGATATTTTTCCAGCTTTGAAAATTCCATCAGTGGATGCAATGGATCTATTTCTTCAAGCACTTCATCGATATCAGAAACAATAGTTGAGACCTTTGAGGCATTTTTATCGTTTTCCCACATTAACGGCGAAAACCGTGCCGTCAATTTCCGGACACTGCGGACAAAAAGGTATCTGGCGGCTGTTGTCCAGGTGGCATTTTCGGAAACACCTTTTAAAAGAGTGTCTTTTGCAGCGCTGATTTCCAGAGAACAATCCCGGGGACCTGCTAAAAGAACAACGGTACTGGTAAGAGATTTGTGCCGCAGACACGATGAACAGGTACAGGTCCACACGCCTTTTGGTGATGCCTTGCAACTGGTAATACGGGAAAGCTCCAATGCTGCCGTTAACTTTCCTGATGAAACAGGTCCGGAAAACAGCAGCGACTGGGGAAGTTCACCTGCCATAAGGTCTTTTGCAAGAAGTTCTGCTGCATTTTGATACAACAGATTATCAAACATAGGTGCTTATTCCTTTTACATATTCAGTAGAACTCATGATGAAACTGTCCAGCAGATTGCTGAAGAAACTTTTTTCCAGAAATGTAAGGGGAAACCAGGGCTGAGTGTAGAAAACCAGGAGGATGAAACATACGATGACCAGACCTTCAAATACACCAAAGAGAAATCCCAGAGAATGATCAAGACCATTCATCACTTCTCCATCAAACACGCTTTTTACCAGCTGTTGTACCAGTCTCATGATAAGGTACACAAGGATAAAGATGATGACAAAAGAAAGGATGTTGCAGATAACGGGAACGGTGATATAGGGCAGCATGTATGGAGCCAGTTTCCCGTAGAAAAGAATTGAAAGAAAAAGCCCCAGAATAAAGGCAAGTTTTGAAAACAATTCGTATATAAAACCTTTAAGTGTAGCAGTTACAGCAGTTCCAAGGATTATTATGGCAAATACTGCATCAATGAATTGAATGCTCATTTTTTTGTTACCTCGCAGATAATATTGGCAATACACTCAGCAGGCATCTGTCCTTCTGTCAACTTATGACACGCTGCAGCATATTCAGCTCTGATTGTCTCATCAAGAAATTGTGATAACGCGGCTTGCAGGTTTGGTGTATCTGCAGCTGGAGTTTCATTACCTTCAGGGTCTCTTCCACCAAGAACCACTGCAGCTTTCTGACTCATGAAAAAAGCAGCATTTTCAACCTGATCACCACGGGTTCCACTGCCACTGAGAGGAATGAGAACCAACGGTTTTCCGGTAACTGCGCATTCCCAGAGAAAGTTACTGCCGGCACGGGATAATACCACATCTGCAGCGGCCATTACGTGTGGCATTTCATTGTATATGAAACTATAAGGCTGATAACCTGGAACCGGATTAACAAACAGTTCAGGGTGCTCGTCAGCCCATGTTTTACCGGTCTGGTGAATGACAGTAAAACGTTCAGTAAGCCACTGAATATTGTCGGTTACCAGCTGGTTAATCTGCCGTGCTCCCAGACTGCCGCCAAGGATAAGAAGAACCGGTTTAGCAGGTTTTTCATCCAGTTTGAGAAAACTTCTGCCAATTGCAGGGTTCGCTGTATAAAATACAGGCCGTACCGGGTCTCCGGTCAGTATAACTTTTTTCTGCTTTTCTTCCGAAAAGTACTGTTTTGTTTTTTCAAAGGAAACAAAAATCTTATCGGCACACCTACTGTTTAATCGGGTTGCAAGACCGGGAGAAACATCACATTCATGGGTGTAAACCGGTATGTGGAGCAGTTTTGCCGCATAACAAGGTGGAACACTTACAAAACCGCCTTTTGAAAAAAGAACAGCGGGCCGGTATTTTGCAAGTATAAAGAATGCAGAAAAAAATCCACCGATAATCTTGAAAAAATCGGCTATATTCTGAAGGGAAAAATAACGGCGGAGTTTTCCACTGGGAATACCTTTGAATATTTCGGCACTGCCACTTTTAGTTACAATGTCTTTATCAACCCCTTTGTTTGATCCAATCCAAAGAATTTGGTATTCATCTCCGATAAGGGGGCGTAATGAATCAGCAACGGCTAATCCGGGGTAAATGTGCCCCCCAGTGCCGCCGCCGGTAAATGCTATGTATTTCATTTTTATATCTCTTTTAATTCAGAACTATCCACAAAGGAATGCTGAAACAGGCTCAGTATATTCCTTCTGATGGATTAGTCTTCATTTCATATATTTTTTATATAATTCTACCAGTTCAGTTTTCTTGAACAATTCTGCATACTTCATGGAAGACATACCCATACGGTCTTCCACTGATGGATCTGCACCATTTTCAGCAAGAAGCCGGCAGATTTTCTGGTTATTAGAACCGGTAGCAATAATAAGCGCAGTCTGACCATCATTGCCGACAAAGTTCAGATTTGCACCTAACGATATCAATTTTTCGACAATTGGAACACTACCCTTCCAAACTGCATCCATAACAGCAGAATATCCCCGGTCCATTGATACTTCATCAATCGACGCGCCGTTTTCAACAAGCCACTGAATCATGTTTTCACGGCCTGCACGGGCAGCAATAGAAAGCATTGGTGTTCCTGCTGAATCACGGCAGTTGATGTCCATTCCGGCATCCAGAAACAGCTGGCATACTTCTTCATTTGCTTTGGCAACATAGGTAGAAAAACAGTCAGGAGTAAAGGGAATGCCATCTTCAAACAATTTCTTGTGGGCATGCTGCCGGTCTTCTTCTGCAAGAAACGCCGGATAATTTGTATCCAGAGATTCTATGAGTTTTTCAATGTTCTTGAAAAGCGAAAAAGTTTTATACAGATCAATATAATCTTTAATTTCCTGAGAAGGAGTATCAGTGATAATTACAAAAACCGGTAATTCTTTTCCAGCAAAATAGCCTGCAGCATGGAGCATCTGTGGCAGAACAGCTTCTTTTGATGAGAGTACTGCAACACAGTGGGTAGCATTTTCTGCCTGTTTTTTCAGTTTTTTAACAGACAAATCTGACGTAAGTACACTGACTACCGGTTTAGACCCTTTTTGTTTCAGGAACCGTTTAATTTCATCAGTTTCTTCAAGATTCGAACAAAGTAATAGCCAATTCATAGTAATAGTATAGAACACATACCGCCTGGAAACAACTCAAAATAATTTCGCATTTTTATACAAAAGTTATGCAACCCCATTGACCAAACTTCTGTAAACCGATAAATTACATACATCAGATGCCGTTGTAGCTCAGTTGGTAGAGCGCTGGACTGAAAATCCATATGTCGACAGTTCGATTCTGTCCGACGGCACTTACAGCAACTCGTTCAGAGTTGCTTTTTTTTTTGCCTGCTACTGTTGTAAATCCTTTTTTTTGTATTAAAATATGTTTAATGATTTTTGAATATCACTATAGGAGGATACTCATGAAAAAACTTATTTCGATTCTTCTGTGTCTTTGTCTGGTAACTGCTGCTGTAACTGCAGAGACAGAAGAAGAAGTAAAAGCTAGAATTGAAAACGAAATGAAAGACATGGCAGCCCCAATTGAAAGCACCATGACAGCATTAAGTACTGTACTTGCAACCTATTCAGGAGCAAATGCCGTTCAGCATAACGTTTGGGACGATGCATTTATTGGAAAGGTATTTCCATCTATTATTCCACATTTCGGACTCGGTGGAACTACTGCAATGACAATGGTTCCTGTTAAAGATGTTACTGGTTTACTGGAATTTATGGAACTTGAAGAACTTACTGAATCACTTGAATCAATCGGCGGATTCCCACTTCCTGCTATAGTTGGAAATGCCCGTATCGGAGGTATCATTCTTCCTTTTGATGTCGGCGTTAGCTATATGGCTCTTAATCTTGATGAAAACATGGGTGACATGCAGTTTGGTATTGAATACAAAACCATGGGCATTGATGTTCGCTATGCGCTTGTGGAACAGGGTGTAATCCTGCCAAATGTTTCAGTAGGCCTTGGATACACAAAATCACAAGGCTCAATTGGGATTGATGTAAATGCACAAGAAGGTGAAGCATCAATTACAGGAAGCATCACAAACACCTTTGACACTGATGTATTTACCGGAACCGTACAGGTTTCAAAGAACTTGCTGGGACTGTTTACTCCTTATGTCGGAGCACGCGGCAGTCTGGTAAAAGGAACCTACGGCTGGACCACAGATTTTAAAGCAACTGCAGAGGCTGCAGGAGAATCTGTTACCGCAGAACATCATAATTCAAACAAAATTGATGTAAAACCAGGAAAAGATGCCGGACTTGATTTCCAGGTATTTGCCGGCGCAGGTTTCAAACTGTTCATTCTTGACACTTCAGTTGGTGTAAGTTACGACCTGACTAATAAAGCCATGGGTGTGAATACCAACTTCCGTATTCAGCTGTAGTCTGCTACAGAAATCAAACAACTGATATAAAAAAAGTCGATGTCCGTAAAAAAAAGATCGGTCAGAACATCTGACCGATTTTTTTTTATTTCCACAGATTCATATCATCATCATTGTAAATATGATATCCGTTTTTACCGTCACGTTTTATGGCAAAAACGGCACGATCACTCAATTCGCAAATCATATCAAAATCAGTTCCATGTTCAGGAACAAGCACTACGCCACAGCTGACACTTACGCCAGTTGCATTTTCTGTCTTCTCCACCCGTTCCCGAAAACTGTCGTTAATTGCCAGACACCAGTGATGAATTGACTGAAAACTGTCCCCCGGAAGGCGCGCAAACACCATAAACCGGTCATGACCAATACGTCCAAAAATTGAATCTTCCGGGAATGTTGCAAGCATTGCATCTGCTAGCTCGCTGATTATTCGGGTACAGAAGGTGTTTCCGCGCATATCATGCATCTGTTTGTAGTTGTCAATGTCAATCTGAATCATGGCATATTTTTCACTGCTTTGATTTTCCAACCGTGATTTTACACACTCACCGAAATGATCTTTCAGGAACAGCTTAGTATCAGAATCACGGATACTCTGTTCATACAAACGGCGTACCAGCGTATCAATAGGCATTGTCAGGTTCATGGAAAAGGCAATACAGAAAATGATGATAAAACTGCAAACAATAAATAACGTTATAACAAAAAACCGCAGCATAGTTGCCTGTTCTTTCAGAATCTCAGAAGTTTCTGCTGTTAACGTTACAATCCATCCGTTATCACATTTCTGAACAACAGAAACCTGCTTATTTTGTATTTGCGGCTTGTTCAATCTGGAATACAATAATCCAACTTCACCAACATCCAGACAATTTCCTGATTCATTTTTATTTGTGGAATACAGAACCATACCGTTGGGTGAAATAACCCGGAATATAAAAGGATTTGAAACAACCTGATTTCCTGTAATATTTCTATCAAATTCGGATACTGCTAAAGAACTGAGTACAATAATAGAAGGTGAAAGACGGCGGAGAAAAAAAACCTGCCCTGAAGACAAATCATCATCTGTAATCCATCCCCAGTCTTCATTCTGTGATTTCAAAAACGATGACAACACAGCAAAAAGCGGCTTCCCTAATGCGGCAATACTGGCATCATCCAAATTACCGGATATCGTTCCATCACTATATACCAATGCAAAATTCCTGAAATTCTGCAGAGATCGGAATCTTGACATAAATACTACAGAAAGTTCATTGTCATTAGAAACTGCACCGGGTACAGGTTCTCCTTCAGGAAGAAACAGAACATTCATCATATTTTCCTGGTTTCCAATAATTGAATTCATGGAAATAACTATCTGGCCGGCTATGTTGTCTGCCAGAGAAAGCACCTTTTTTGTCATAAGTGCATTGGTATGAAGCAGAAACGTTACTGTCAGAACTGTTGAAACCACTATAAAAGCCAGAGAAAAACCTAATGCCATCTTGTATTTGACATGCTGATAATTAGCACCAAAAGGTGATGAGTTTGTTTTTTTCAATCTTGCAGTCTCCGTTCAAATAATTCTACCGGTTCCGGTTGAGCATAATAATATCCCTGAAACAAATTACAGCCCAATGCATACAACCGTTCAACCTGTTCTTTTCTCTCAATTCCTTCAACAATTGTTTTCATGGAAAGCCTGTTGGCTAGCCGTATTATTTCTTCAATGACTATCCAAATTCGTTCCTCATGTGATGGATCAGTTAAATTATCAAGTGCTTTCAAAAAGCCCATATCCAGTTTAATAACGTCAACCGCTATATCTTTCAGCATACCCAGTGACGAATATCCACTGCCAAAATCGTCTATTTCAACGGGAAATCCAAATTCCCTCAGGCGCTGCAGAACTTCATTAATGTGCACAGGATCATAAATAATAGTAGTTTCAGTTATTTCTATTCTCAGATTTGAAGGCGAAATTTGGTACGTATCAACCAGAGAAGTAAGCTCCTGATACAAATCAAGATAATAGAAATCTTTCATTGAAATATTAATAGAAACCGACAGGTCTTCCCTACCCATGAATGCCCACCGTGATAACAACTGTGCTGCCAGATTCCATACGGCCAAATCCACTTTAGAAATCAAGCCGTTACGCTCCAAAAGCGGCACAAAAGAATCAGGAGAAATTATGGTACCATCGCTTTCAATCCACCGAACCAAGGCTTCTGCCCCAATAAGGGTTCCTTCGTGATCTACCAGAGGCTGCAGAAACAGGGTAATTTCATCGTTGGCCAGCGCATGATCAAAGCGTCCCAGAAGATTTTTCTCCTGTAAGGTAACACCTAAATCATCTTCGTTATAATAATAAATGATTTTATCATGCTCATTCTTGTGATTCTTCATGGAAAGAGTCACTTTTTCACACATGCTGGAAACAGGCTCATTGCGGTTTGTTATCAGATACAAACCGTATTGAATCCGAAGTTTGTAAAACGTATTACTGAAATCATCCTGCAGATTACTGACAAAATCATGGAACTGACGTTCATTGAACCGATCTTTTTCCAGTAAGAATCCAAAAATATCACCGGAAATACGGCCATATAAAGTCATTTTTGTACCGGCATTTTCTATTGCTTTAGCACACTTTACCAGAAGTTGGTTTCCCTGCTCTTCGCCGTAGATACTGTTAAATACTTTAAAATCAATAATATTTGAACAGGTAAGATAATATTCGGTATCAGGATTTTTCAGAATGATATCCTTTACCTGGTCAAAGAAATATTCACGGTTCAAGAAACCTGATAATGGATCAGTACGTTTACTCAATTCACGTTCCAACTGAGCCCTGAATTCTTCTGTTTTATCAATAATATTGAAATAGCAGCCAAGGTATAACCCTTTTTCATCAAAGTTGCGTTTTGCTTTAACGTCAAATTTCCGGTCATCTCCATTAATAGAAATATTTATGGTTCTTTCTATAACTTCATTTTCGGTAGAAAAGAATGCCGGATGTTCCTGAACCCAATGGTCATAATAGTTTTTACAGAACTGCTTGTAATCAGTATGGATATCATGCATTTTTGTAAGGTAATTTTTTGCAACCTCATTGTAATACACACAGTTATCGTCCATATCAAAGCAAACAATAATCCCTTTCATATCTGAAATGGCATTGGTCAAAGCGACATTTACAAGATTTTTTGGTACATAAATAAAACAGCAGAAGTAGATAATAATTGAAAGAATGCCATATCCAAATAATGAAACATCGTAGTTCAGGGAAAAAATAAGATACACCGCATTAAAAATAAGAACAGTAAGAAGCCCCCAAATGATTGGGCTGTATTTTGCACGCTGAAGTCTGGAAGTAAGACTTAATTTTATGGTAAAAAGGCAAATTACAACGAGGCTGAAAATATAACTGATGGCAAGATGAATATTAAAATACCAGTGGTTTTCTGCAGCAATCCACATCGTTGAACTGCCAACTGATATCTGTTTTGGGACAATAATCTTTTTAAATAACGACAGTACAATGATTATTGAAGCGTCGGCAATAGCAGTAATAAATTCTATTCGTTTAAGATTATTTGAATCTGCAAGAACTCCCGTAAAAAGAGTAACAAAATAGGTCAAGGTTATTAAGAGCAATGTTACGCTTGAATAATACAATCCGTATGCAAGGTAAGAAAAATACTCAGGAAGGGGATAACACACCATTGAATAAGACAGGCAGGTAAAAATACCGGAAAGATTTACCAGTCTCATTCGTTTTGAGAGTTCTGATTTAATTTTATGAAGGTTGAAATTTATTGCTGTAAGTAAAACAGACTGAATATATAATAAAATTACAAATGTTATTTTCACATTTTCTCCGGAAAATCTCAAAAATTAGCAGAAGCTGATTGTATTATAACTGCATATAGGAATTTCCGCACAGAATAGTCTACAATATTCGGTAAAGATTTGTTCATTCACGCGTTGATTTTTCTTGCCCCATTGGCCTGAAATTATTACACTTAGCATATGTCAAATTCAATTTTTACCGCATTGTTCGGCTCAAAACATGACCGTGACCGAAAAGCATTACTGCCAATTCTTAATAAAGTAAATGAACAGGAAGAATGGGCAAAAAACCTTACCGCAGAGCAGTTCAAAATGCAGACTGCCATATTCAAAAAAGAAATTGCAGAAGGGCATAAAACCTTAGACGATATTCTGCCATTTGCATTTGCAATGGCCCGTGAAGCTTCATTCCGTGTCATTGAACAGCGTCCCTACGACACACAGATTATGGGTGCCATTATCCTGCATCAGGGTAAACTTGCCGAATTAAAAACCGGTGAAGGTAAAACACTGATGACCGTTCCCGCCGCATACCTGAATGCACTGTCTGGCAAAGGGGTACACGTAGTTACCGTAAACGATTACCTGGCAGAACGTAACGCAGAATGGATGGGCCCTGTGTACGAATACTTAGGGGTTTCCTGCGGCATCATCGTTGCCAACATGGATAACGAAGCACGTAAAAAAGCGTACACCTGTGACATTACCTACGGTACCAACAACGAA
>JAZLGC010000082.1:0-8309 GCA_045616125.1 Treponemataceae bacterium
GCTTAGTAATCCCTGGCAGTGTAACAACAATTGGCCCTTGCGCTTTCAGTCACTGTGAAAACCTTACCTCAGTTGTATTATCAGAAGGCGTAACATCGATTGGCCCTAGTTGTTTTGATACTTGTACAAGTCTTACTACAATCACCATTCCTACCAGTCTGAAAACGGTTGAAACTAATGCATTTTGTTTTACAAGAAACATCACCGAAGTTATTTTTAATGGCACAGAAGCTGACTGGAAATCAATAAGATTTAAAACCACAAAAGAAAAGACACGCTTACATGATTTGATCAAAAGTTTTGCCAAATAATAACGCAAAATAAGAACTAATCAATAAAAAAAGAGGATGACTGATCAACGACATCCTCTTTTTTATGATTACTGCTCCGCAGTATTCTTTTTAATCAGCATCTCCTCTGCTTCACTGGGGCGGATGTATACCGGGCCGTCGTAGTCTTCAAGACCTTTTTCACCTGCGGCAAACTTTTTCTCTGCAAGCTCCAGAAGCTGGGTTCCGCAATCAACAGTAACAGCCGGCAGATATGAAATGTCATATTCTGGATGATTTTCACGTACCAGTTCTACAAAGTATTCAGCATCAATTCCTACAGCCAGCGCATGTTCTTCTTTGTCTACACCGCTCAGAACGGCTTCTAAGGGGCCATCCTGCGGTTCCTGGCATAATTCTCCACTTCTATAGATTGCGCCGTACCAGCGGTCTTTTTTTGCGTCTATAACGGGAATTACGGCGCCTTTCCAGCTGGCAAAAGGGTAGGCCAGAGCTTCAAGCGTTGGAATGCCGTATAAGGGAATATCAAATGCCAGTTCCAGGGCTTTCAAAGCAGCAAAACTTAACCGTAACCCGGTAAAGGTTCCCGGCCCCAGGGCAAGAGCCATAAACTGCAGATCTTTTGGTTCCAGTTCAACCAGCTTCAAAACCTGTTCTATGCTAGGCAGCATCTGTTCGCTTTGATGCATGCCGATATCCAACTTGAACTGGGCAAGTTTATCATCGTTACGGGCGGTAAAAGTAATGCATGGGGTGCTTGAATCAATGGCCAGTGCTTTCATTTTTGTACTCCGGAAAAATTATTTCGTAATAAAACGGGCAGCTTCTTCAGCAAAGCCTGCCCGCTTTTCGTCTTCAAAATTGGCAAGGGTAATTATTCTGCTGTTATCGGGTTGAGCTTCCAGTTTCAAGATAATGGTTTTCTTAGGCAGCTCTTCCATAATCTTTTCGCTCCATTCGATGATGGAAACGCCTTTACCATAAAGCATGTCTTCAGTTCCCAGATTAATGAAATCTTCCGGTCCGTCTAGACGGTAGACATCCATATGGTACAGCGGCAGTGAGCCTTCGTATTCGCTGATCAAGGTAAAAGTAGGGCTGGTGACATCTTCTTCGACACCAAGGGAAAGTGCGATACCTTTTGTAATGGTTGTTTTGCCGGCTGCAAGCGTTCCCTGCATGGCAATAATATCACCGGGTTTCAGATATTTTCCGAGAATAGTTCCCAGTTCAATAGTTTCTTCGCGTGTGGCAGTATGCAGTGTAATCAATTAAGGAAGTCTTCCTTCGTAATCTTCGTTAAGAATCAGTTCTTTTAATTGTTTAAGAACCGGTAACAAAGGATAATCGAAGGAATCTTTAAATTCAATATCAATAGTTTTAGTTCCCAAGGGAGACATCTCTATAACGAACTCAATAGGTACGGTTTGTGTAACAAGAGGAAGTTCTATAACAACATCGCCCAGGAACGTCTTACGGTAATATATAAATGTTTCGTCACGCATGACGTTCTTCAGACCTAATACTTTCATAGATAAAACTGTATCCTTTGCTCAGCGGTACGTCAATAAATCACATTTTTTGTGTTGAAGACCGTTAATTTTTCTTAAAAGTCGTAACATTACAGAGGATTTTGCTAACTTAAGAAGCCGTACACCTTTGAGAAAATCTTGTTCCGGGTTTTTCTGCTTACTTTCAGGAATACAATATGCAGTGTAAATGCCCGATTATCCTTCATGGGATCGGTGGCAACAATAAGACCTGTTACTTCGTCTTCTTCCAGTGAATCAATCTTAAGGGAAAGATGAATATACTGCTGCTGTTTAATATTCATGGGTGTTTGAATACTGCATCCACCGGCAGAAAGTTCCATTAATTGTGCCGGGTACTTACGCTCCATGGGGGTATAGGTAATGTTGGCTGTTTTCCCAGGTCCGCTGGCAGAAACCTTAACTGCAGAAAAATGGCAGTTGTTGTTCATGGGCACCCGTTTAAACTGCCGCCGCTGATACCGGGTAAGGTTGTTGCAATGGGATACAACCATTTCTCCGGCTCCTGTAATATTCTGATAGCGTATGACACGGACATATCCTATGTATGCAGTATTCATCTTGGTCTGATACATAATGGTAATTTTAGACAGTTCCTTTGGTCGGATCTGGTTATTGAATATGTCCCGGGGAATTGAAAGAACCATCTCGTCTTTGGTTTGACTGATAAGGGTAATCTGATACTGTTCTTTTGTTTCATCGATGTAAATTAAAACAGATTCATCGGGAATTGAAGTTGTAGTTGTAATGTTATACTGGTTTTTTCTGACATTTTCGCATTTCTGACGAATGGAAAAAAGAAGGCTCAGCTGTTCCTGAATGGTATTGTCTGGTGCAACCTGCGACTGAATGTCATAGTACCGTGAGTTGAAAAAATCATCGGAAAACTGGTCAAAACGCAGATGATACTCAAGGTTCGGAATACGCTGTCCTTTACACAGCTGCCAGAGAAATGCTTTTTCAGGATTGGTCAGACCGTAAATCTGTTCAAGATGAGCGATAGTTGCTGACGTGGTAATTTTGCTGGCAAGACGTTCTGTGTTTGTCTTGTTTTTAAGGATTGCACGGATTATAAAGTTGAGAATAACAACGACAACGCTGATAATCGCTGCGATAAAGACAAATGTATAGTTCGATACATCCTGGCGTGCTTCCAGAGGAGTGACAAAAAGCCAGTACATCAGTTGAATTCCTTTAACGAAGCAGCAAACTGTTCAAGACGGGGTTTTAATTCCCATTCTGCCAGGTCACCGGTAAGAACAGTATCTCCCGCCTTTAATGCATTTTCAAAATCAGTCAGAACCGGTGAAAAATCTTTCAGAAAATCCTGCATGGTCATACTGGTAATTTTCAGGGATTCAAAACGGGCAGGAAAGAGGCAGATAAGGGCTGATAAATGGCACATGGCATCGAAGGTATCTGCAAATGTTTTCAGAATTTCTGCGACAACTCCGTCTTTATGGGTTTGTAACAAGACAGGAACCTGCTCCAGCTGCTGGGCAAGATTTTCGCAGGGAGATACAAGGTGTTTCAGTGCTTCCGTCACATCATCTTCCTGAACAGTAACTACAGCAATTTCATTAATTGAATCAATGGGCAAAGAATAACATTCTTCAATTTCACCGGCGTTTACATTTTTCCCGTCAATTGAGATGCTGATAATAGTAGCATGATTCTCTTCTGCCAGTGTTTCCAGGGCCTCAAGAATCTGGCCTGCATTTTTTTCTTCTTCAAGATTAAAATCCAGATTATTACCATTCAATAAGATTTTCATAATGGAACTGCTCCTTTTTGTATTATCCATATATTACCGTAAAATCCATAAAATAAAAGCCCACATAGCAGGCTGTTTTAGTATTCCTTAATTATTATTGTTTGATCGTGTCCAGTTGGAAATAGTATCAGATTGATTACTCAAATTGTTCAAGGTTGATTCCATGGTTCCAAACTGTTTCTTGTACTGGGCCTCTTTGGTTTCCAATTGTGCTTCCAGTTTTTCAATTTTTGCTTCACTGTTTTTGATTTTAGTATCAAGGCTGGAAATGCGGTTGGAGATTATCCCGCCTGTCTGAACATATGCCTGAAGGGTCTGTTGCATCTGATAGGCAATTCCGCTGTCAATAATTAAATCGCCATCTGAATCGTACCCCATCAGATTTTTGATATCATCGATATTTGATTCCAGCATTTCATCAAGTTTTTTTTCATCAATTTCCAGGTATCCCCGAAGACGTGCAGCAGAGTAGCCGGTGCTTCCAGATGAAGCGTTGGTACTGATGCCTATCTGGCTGAGCATGGTGATTTCAGTACCTTCCACCGGATACGTATTAGAAACAATCCGCTGTAAACTCGATTTACTGGTGGTTAATGTCTGGTCAGCCATGAACATGCCGAGACGAGCCTGTGCATCGTCAATTTCGTCAGAGGAAAGGTAATCCAGTTCAGAAATAATTTCCGGCTTATTCTGGGTAAGAATGTTTATTTCAGTAAGCACCTGATTGTAATTTGCAACCATTTTGATAAGGGCATCTTTAGAAGTTTCAACATCAGGTTTTATGGTAATCTTTACCTGCTTGTCAGAAGGCTGATACAGATTCAGGGTAACATCCGGTACAATGTCATCAATTTTGTTTTCACTGCGGCTCATGGTAATGCCTTCGTATTTAACTTTTGCATCTCCGGCTCTTGTAATAGCATTAACCGGCTCATATCCCTGGTCACCGGAACCACTTTCCTGATAAGAAGCTGAACTGAAAGTGACCGTTTTCAGTGAGTTGTTGTTTCTGATGACAATGCCGGTTGCATCAGGATAGTTTTTCAGGTTTACCGAATATGTCTGGTCAGTATTATCCTGACTTACAGCATCCAGTGGTATAAGACCATTCTTTGTCTGGATGAAAGCTATAACATTGTCTTCGGTAACTTCTACTGCAGGTTCTGCAGGGGTAGATACGGGTTGACGGGAAGCTAAGGTGTAATCAGGTGATTCATTGTAAATGATAATGCCACGGTACTGAATTTTTCCTGAATCAGGCATAACCGGTTCATTTTCTACAGATTCAGTGTTAGAAAGTGAGTTTGCATCAGCTGGTTCATCTGGTTCTTCATAGGCATATGCCTGTGGGTTATCAACATTCAGGGTAAATGAGATGACACTTTGATTATCTGCTTTCGAAGGTATTGAAAGGGTAAAACCACTTTTAGCAGGTACTGTTACTGTTCCATTTTGTACTTTTACCTGCTTGAATGCATAGCCGTCAGTTTTGCTGTAATCACTGGAATTTTTTCCAAAAGATGTTTCTGTTGTCTTGGTTTTCTGTAGCATCCTGGTATCAAGTGCCAGATTCAGGGCATCATCGGAAAAAATGAGACGGTTTTCTTCTCCTGTTTTTAATGATTCAATGAGCAGTGCTTTTTCTGTGCTTGAAACCCCGATAAGAGTTGCTTTTACAGTTTCTCCTCCACGTCGGTTCAATGCGGCCACAAAGTCTGCTACCTTTCCGCCTTTCCATTTGAAGGATACTGTTTTGTCGCTGACGGTATAGGTGTAGGTACCGTTAGGAACTTCATAATCTTTATCAATTTCAGCTGATAAAAAACGGTCAGCAGTTGCTATTTTGTCAACTTTAATATTAAAGCTTTCTATTGCTGCATTTCTTCCAGGTGAAGCTGTTATGGCGTCTTCGTCAGAGGAATCGGCAAGTTTGTTATTAAAGGGATTGTCAAAAGAATAGAGACTACGGCAACTTTCCCGCAGGGTTGACATGATACGGTTGACGGTCCGCCAGGAATCCTGCTGGTCATGCAATGTTTCAAGGTTAGACTCTTCCCGGGTTAGAGGTATTCTTTCTGCCTGCATCAACTTTTCTATAGTTTCGTTGGTGCCGTATTTGCTGTTAACTCCGGGAATACTTATATCTGCCATATGTGCTACAGTTCCTTAGTTTCGGGAAATCCTAAAATTCCGGAAGAGCAGGGCAATTTATATCTGCTGATCAAAAATCAGGCCAATTGCTTCTTTAATGCGGATTTGCATTGTCTGAATCTCTTCAGATGGAATTTCCTTAATTACCTTATCGGTAGAAGGATCAACCACCTTGACGATAACCTTTCCCAACTGTTCATTTACGTTAAACTGTACTTTGGTTCCAAGATTATCCGTTAAATCCTGAATTTCTTTGATTTGAGCCTTAACTTTCTGTGTTTCCTGAGAAATATCAGCAGCAGTTGTGTTAAGTTCCTGATTGACAGGTGCAGACTGAGACATAGCTATGGCGGCTGAAGTTTTTGTTTCAGTTTTGTTGCGAGGAGATGAAGATACTTTCTGGCCTTCCGTGGCCACTGTCTGCCCTATGTTACTGATAGTGATCATGGGCTCCTCCTTGGAATATCCGTTTCCAAATTGAGAAAAAAGAGAAATCGAAAGGGGGGCGCACCCCTTTCGAAATCCAAAAACTTGTTACTAAAAAGATGACATCCAGAAATCTCTTTAGTTACGTTTTACGCGTATTAGCGAAGCAGACTCAGTACGTTCTGTGACTGAGTATTTGCCTGTGCCAGCATTGCAGTACCAGACTGTTCAAGAATCTGGTTCTTAGTGAACTCTACCATTTCAGCTGCCATATCAGTATCACGAATTGTAGATTCAGCTGCCTGAAGGTTTTCTGCTGCAATAGCAATACCATTAGAAGCCATTTCAAAACGATTCTGGTAAGCACCCAGATTAGCACGCTGCTGAGATACAGTTTTCAGTGCTTCATCGATGGTAGAAATAGCCAGGTTAGCTGATTCAGGATCTGCAATTGAAATACGTTCATCTGCATCACCCTGTGAACCTGAAAGTCCAAGAGCAGTAGCGCTCATTGATTCAATGTATACGCGTTCGTTCTGGTCAACATTAGCACCAATCTGGAACTGCATAACACGATCAGCTTCTTTTCCGAATGCACCGGTAAGCATATTCATTCCGTTGAACTGTGCCTGTGAGGCAATGCGGTCAACTTCTGCTACAAGCTGAGATACCTCAACCTGAATCTGCATGCGGTCTTCATCTGAGTAGATACCGTTTGAAGACTGAACAGCAAGTTCGCGAATACGCTGTAAAATATCGGTGGTTTCCTGCAGATAACCTTCGGTTGTCTGGATAAAAGAAACGCCGTTGTTAATATTCTTCTGTGCCTGATTCAGACCACGAATCTGGCTGCGCATTTTTTCAGAAACTGCAAGTCCTGAAGCGTCATCACCAGCGCGGTTGATTTTCTGACCTGAACTGAGCTTTTCCATGTTAACCTGCAGATCACCACCAGTAACTCCCAGTGAACGATTTGCATACATGGCGCTCATGTTGTGATTAATTACCATAATTATACCCTCCGTTGTAAGGCCAGGAACAATCCATTGTTCCTGTTTCCTGCCGTACGTACGAGCTGATACAGGTTTATGCGCCAGCCTGTATCAGGTTCAGTCTCTACAACAGGAGCAGATGCGCTTGAAAAGGGGAGTCCGATTCCAAGAAAGCTTCCGCTTCTGTTGTTACGTACCGAAAGGTATAGTTTTCAAAGACCATTGTAATGTAGGGGAAAAGCCGGTACATTACGAAGCACCACTGAATAAGTGCGTAGTGTAAGACAATTGTACTATTTGAACAGGATTTTCTGTGAGAAAAGAAATGCACCGTTCATTTAGTGAGCTGAAAGATAAACTTCCAGCTCACTAAATTATAATACACTATCTAAGCAAAGACAATACATTCTGTGAAGAGGTATTTGCCTGAGCCAGCATTGCAGTTCCAGCCTGAGCAAGAACAGAGTTCTTGGTAAATTCAACCATCTGAGATGCCATGTCAGTATCGCGGATACGGCTTTCAGATGCCTGCAGGTTTTCAGCTGCTACGTTTACACCATTAACAGTCATTTCAAGACGGTTCTGGTATGCACCAAGATCAGCACGCTGTTTGTTGATCTTTTTCAGTGCTTCATCGAGTGTACCGATTGAACGGTTGGCCTCGTCCGGGCTAGACAGTGACATGATTTCTTCGTTGCCTACAGTTCTCAGTCCCAGTGCAGATGCAGTCATTGTTCCTACGTACATCTGAACACGCTGATCCATGTTAGCTCCGATATGGAACCACATAGAAGCAGTAGCGTTGCCATTGCCATCGTCAGCAGCAAAACGTCCGGTAAGCATATTCAAACCGTTGAACTGTGCCTGTGAAGCAATGCGGTCTACTTCAGCTACTAACTGAGATACTTCAACCTGAATCTGCATGCGGTCTTCATCAGTGTAGATACCGTTGGATGCCTGTACAGCAAGTTCGCGTACACGCTGAACGATATCGGTGGTTTCCTGCAGATAACCTTCGGTTGTCTGAATGAAGCTGATACCGTTCTGGGCATTTTTAGATGCCATGTTTAATCCACGAATCTGACTGCGCATCTTTTCAGATACTGCAAGTCCTGATGCATCGTCG
>JAZLGC010000083.1:0-14554 GCA_045616125.1 Treponemataceae bacterium
GCCTTCTTTGGTCCAATCTCATCTGAAAGCGAAATGGCTTCTTCCCTGAATTCTCTGCTGTACCTTTGCATTCGAAATACCTCTCTTTATTTTCGTATAATTTTAGGTATTTTTCGACTGCACTTTTATTGTATTCTTTCACTCCATTACGGAAGACTAATCTACCCAGTAATAATCAGGATCAAAAGAAAGGGTATTTTTGTCATGGGGAACAGAACCGGTGGCGGCAGAAGGAACATATAGATCAGGACGTTGAGATTCAATGGCAATTCCAGCGATAAGGGCAGCAACCAATATCCAGGGAAAAAGGCAAAGAAGCAGAAATATACGCTTTTTCATGATAAAACCCGATGCAATAATTATATCATATCAATGCCCAAATTCATGAATGATGGTGCTATCATATGACTATGCAGAGTTCACGACCGTTAACCGCCATCCTGTGGGATGTAGAAAACGTAGCCCCAAAAGAAATCGGGGGCATTATCGATAAAATTGAAGAAGATTACCGCATTACCTATGCCCAGGCCTTTGCTGACTGGTCGCTTCCCAAAACGGGGCGGAAGGCGGGCGATCTGGCGCGCCATAATTTTGAGATGATCCATACGCCTCACATCAAGGGGCTTAAGAACAGTGCAGATATCAGTATGGTTGCCCATGGTCTTGGCATCATGCGGAATTATCCCCATATCACCAATTTCATCATCATTACCGGAGATGCAGATTTCCGCCCGCTGCTGCTGGAATTGAAGCGTGAAGGCAAAACCATCAGCATTATTTGTGACGCCAAGAATGCGGCCACCGATCTGGTTGCCATGGCCGATGAATTCATTGATTACCGCGATATTATCGAAAGCAGTATTCCAGTAGAAAAAGATGAATCCACCGGCGGAGATGATGTTGATGAGCCCGACGAAGATTTGACCCGACAGGCAGCATTCAGCCTGCTGGAAGAAGCCATCAGCAGTCTGATGAAAGAAAACAAATCTACGTATGTAAATTCTGGCGGTGCCAAAACAAAGATGAAGCTGCTGAATTCCGGATTTGACGAGCAGAAACTGGGGTTTGGTTCCTGGTCGTCATTCATCAAGGCTGCCCAGCAGCAGTCTGGGGTACGGACGGCACCGGATAACAATTCCCGGCTGACAGTTGATGTGAGCGCTACGGGAACTCCAAAGGTATTCCAGGTTCTGTGTGACGAAATTCGGGCTTGTAAAAAGGACTGGGATCCTGAAGGCTACGTAAACTTTTCTCAGGTGGCTCCCCGGGTAAACTGCCGGTCCTACGGCTACCGCCACTTTAAAAAGCTGGCACTGGAAGCAGAAAAGCGCGACCTGGTAAAAGTTCATTCCCAGGGGCCGGATTGGCTGATAAAGCTGCTGTAGACCAGGTTTTTAAACCAGTTATTTTGAGGTACAAAATGAATCAGGCACAATGGAAGTTATTTTCAGATTTCAGAGAATCGTTTAAACAGCAGATAGGGCTGTGGCAGCAGGATAAAGAACTTATGGTACGGCTTCAGAAACTGCAGAAAGAAGCAGCCGATGCAGACAAGGTTCCTGATTATCCTATGGAAACACCGGTGGTGTACAACCGGAATCTGGATCTGGTAATGCCGGAAACAGAACTGAAGGCGATTATCGTAGGTGATAATCCCGGCAAAGATGAGCAGCTTCTTGTAAACAACAAGTATCTGGTGGGGCTTAGCGGTAAGGTTGCCAATACCTGGTTCAGCAGGCACCCGGAACTGGGTATCGATTTTCGGGCCAATACCATTATTCTGAATAAAACACCGGTTCATACAGCAAAAACCAAAGAATTGAAGACTATTGCAAAACAGGATGCTGCAGTGGCCGCCCTCATTTCTGAAAGTACTGCATGGATGGCAGAAAAAACCTGTCAGCTCCACGCAGATTTATGCAAAGCTGCCGGAAGTAACGGTTGTATTCCAAAACTGTGGCTGGTGGGCTATGGAGAGTTATCACAGAAAGGTGTCTTTGCGACCTATGCCGATGCACTATCGGCGTTTTATACTTCCTCGCCTGATGGAATTCAATGGGCAGATCAGGTGGGCGTATTCCAGCATTTTTCCATGAACCGTTTTTTCATCGATGTAGAAGCCAATTCGGAACCTGGCCAGTCTCTGGAACAGAACGTAACTGCTACCGGCGTACTGCACCGAAAAGAAATTCTGAAATTCTAACCGAAAGAAAAAGACTAAACCGAAATCTTTCTCCTTTTCTCTTTGTTGGTTGAAGATGTAAACTAACCAAAACATGTTGCTATCACTCAGTCTCATGCACAGGACTGGGATTGTCACACTGTAGCCGTCTATGCAGTGTGTCTGATAGTACATGGAGCGTCGTAAAAAAGCGTTCATTGCTGTAGCGACCTCAAGGAGATGCTGCCGCTACCGCGGTGGCTTTAAAGGAGAATTCATGAAAGTAACTAGAATGGCATGGGCAGTTGCACTGCTGCTTGCATGTGCCGTATTTGCATCTTGTGCTTCTACCGCAAAAGTAGAAACTATTACAAGTAAAGCTGCTGCAACTGGTAAAGTTGTTGAAAGTTATATCCGCACCTGGCCTATCTCTACCGCTGAAGGACAGTCATTCTGGACTGCAGATGACATCAAGGGAGAACTTCTTACTCAGCTCATCGTTTCTTTTGCACACGTTGATGGAAACACTGCTGATATCTATTTCCCCGATGCAGACAATGCAGAAACCCCATTTATTGGTCTGTGGACTGAAGTTGCAAAACTACAGGCAAAATATCCTGAACTGAACTGCGTTGTTTCAATTGGTGGTTGGGGAGCTGACGGTTTCAGCAAAATCTCTGCTGATGATGCACTGCGCGCACAGTTTGTTGCCAACATTGTTGATCTGGTTAAAGCTAAAAACCTGAACGGTATTGATATTGACTGGGAATACCCGGTTGGTCCGGATTGGGGTCAGGAAATTACTTCCAGCCCTGATGATGCCAAAAACTTCCTGAAGCTGCTGGCTCAAATCCGCGTTGCATTTGATATGCTGGAACGCGAAACCGGTGCTCATTACAGTCTTTCCTGCGCAATTCCAGCGTCTACCTGGTATCCAGCAAAACTGGACGTAGTTGCCATCAGCCAGCTGGTAGACATTATGAAACTGATGACCTATGACTACTATGGTGCATGGAGTTCAACAACCGGTCATATTGCCAATATCTATGTTAACCCTGCTGATCCTGCATGGGGTGGCTGGTCAACTGCTCAGACCGTAGACATGTACCTGACTGCTGGTGTTCCTGCAGAAAAAATGGTAGTTGGTCTGGCATTCTACAGCTTCTCATGGACTGGTGTTCCAGCCGGAGAAAACAATGGTCTGTTCATGACTCCAGGGGCTGCCGGAACCAATAACTCATGGCCAGAAGTAAAAGCCATGCTGGAATCTGGCGAATATACCCGTTACTGGGATGATGTTGCAAAAGCTCCGTACCTGTACAATGGTGATACCTTTGTTTCTTACACTGATGCAGAAGCAATTGCTGCTATCCGCGACTTTGTTGAAGAAAAAGGTCTTGCCGGTTATATGGTATGGGAATACGGATGGGATCTCTCAGGAGAACTGTTCGAACTTCTTTCTGAATAATAAGGGCCTCCTAAACCTTATTAGCATATGAAAACCTTATGAGGGTTTTAAACTGCCCGGTTTTTGGGGAACCGGGCAGTTTTTTTTACCGCCCCTTACGGTTATCTGGCTTGCCGTTGAAATCTTCCGGTCTGTTTCCATCAAAACGACCCCGGCCGCCGTCAAATCCGCCACGCATACCGCCACCGAAACCAAAGCCACCAGTAATAGTTCCGCCGACAGGTGATTCTTCTGTAACGCTCATATTTGCAGCCGTGGCACTTTTAGACCCGCCGGAAACTTTTGGCAGGGTAGTGTACAGTCCGTTCCAGTTTTCGCCGTTCTTTGCGGTAACACCGGTGTATACGGTGTATGTATCACCTAATAGCAGATCAGGACTGGAAATAACTGCGGTCATGGAATTGGTGTTAATTCCGGCTGGCAGGGTGAATGCAAAAACTACATTACCATTGCTGTTTTTAATTGCCATAGTTGATCCATCCCTGCCAAGGTCACTTCCATTCAATACCAGTGAACCTTGATTTTTGCAGTATGTGGCAGTTGGAGAGCTGAAATTGCCGGTTCCAAGACCTACAACCAGGCCACCGGTGATTTCAAATTTGTTCTGGTCACAGTCAAAGGCACATTCCGGCATGGCAAGTCCCTGTGCAACAATGACACCGCCGCTGATTGAGATGAATCCGTTGGAGTCAATGGCATCATTGGAACTTGAATTACAGTAAATGCGGCCACCGGTAATGGTTACCCATGAAGCGGCATCGGTATCTGCAGTGCTGGCGTTGATACAGTCATCGGTTGTTGTAAGCACTAAGGTTCCGCCGTTAATTTCTACAGCCTGTTTTCCTTCAATACCTTCGGGACTCAGTTTTTTCGGTTCGTTGTCATAACCGCCATCAGCATTCAGAATATCGTAACTCTGTGCTGTTTCATCCATAGGACGTCCGTGGGTAGTTACACTGACATTTCCTCCGTTAATCCTGACAATTGGGAAGGGATCGTCGCTGGTATCTTCTGTTTCTCTGTCTTCATCAATGTCCCATTTTGCACTGATGCCTTTACTGTAGGTATCGATGACAACAGTTCCACCATTGATTTCAATAAAACCTTCCCCTGGGGTGCTGGTGCTTTCGGCTCCCTCTACAATAATGCCCCGGCTTTCGTTGTTGGTGTGGGTACCGGTACCGTTAACGGTTACGTTGCCTCCGTCCATGATGAATGCGTTGACACTCTGGAATCCATTGCGGCCGGTGGAGTTAACTGTCCAGCTGCCGTTGAATACGTGGATATAATCTTTTGCATAAAATCCGTGTTTGTAACTTTCATTCAAGGTTACAGAGCCACTTCCGGTAAGAACCATGGCACCTTTGGCATATACAGAACCTTTAGTGGTGGTAGTGTAGGAAGTGCCGTACTGGCGGCTGTCAGTAAGGGTGTTTGTTGACCCTGCAGTTGATGTCAGATATACGGTTGATTTGCCGTCAACATTGATACAGGGGTAATCGCCGGAGGTAAAGGTTGCGTTATTCAGGGTGATGACTACGGTAGATTTCTTGTTCGGTTTGATATACAGACCGGTGGGTGCAGTAGCATTTCCAGAAACCATGATGTTTATGTTATCGGTCATGTTGCTGGAATCGATGGTGATAAGGCCGGTAGAAGAATCGCAGGTGACGGTGATGTCATCACTGGATGAAGTTGCAGTGCCGGCAGACAGATTAATGGTTGCAGAAGCTTTACAGGAGGGGGCTGCAGCATTGTCCAGTTCTGCAATGTTTCGGGTTGTAGGATTGATGATGTAATGTGATTCGGTAATTGATGACATGGCACCAGGCATGCCTTCCGGGGGAGTCCAGTCAGCAGGTGGTTCAAATCCATCCGGAGGCATCATACCGTTGGGGCCGTTCCAGTTGTTTTGTGTTTCAGTTGATGTACCGGAATCTTTTTTGCCGGAAGCAAAAAGTGTGCAGCTGGCACCTGTGGTGAAAATGAGGGCTGATGCTACAGCCGAACAAAAAAGTTTTGAAAGTTTCATTCTCTTCTCCTTAAACCGCATGGCGGTCGAATTTGAGGGTGTATTACTAGGCTAGTGACCACAGTATAGGTGCGAATAGATGGGCAAACAATAAAACGGCTGTTATTTTGACGGCTTTGGAATGAAATATTTGTTATGAATTGAGTAACGGGGGGCGGTTTGGTACAATGGATTGTATGAAAGAATATAAACAGTGGCATTCAGATAATAATGTATTTAACGCAGAAACGAAGGTATATTTTGGACAGAGTGATGCTGATCAGGCTATGCATCTGCATCATCTGCTGCTTCTTACCAGCCAGCTTGCCGTAGAAGATTATGATGTGCGGGGACTTGGCTTTGAAGTACTGCTTAAGAACGGCTTTGGTCTTCTTCTGTCGCGTCTTTCATTTAAAATCAATCGTCTTCCCAAAGATAACGAAGAAATTCTGGTACGCACTTGGGAAGAGCCGCCCAAAGGTCTGCAGCTTTCACGCCGTTTTGAAATCAGTGCCGCCAGCACCGGCGAACGCCTTATGGCCGCAGACAGTCTCTGGCTTGTGGTAAGTCCTGAAAGCCGTCGTATTCTAAAACCGTCCCAGTTTACCCTGCGGCCAGCACCAACCTACAGCGAACCTTTTGATGGTGTTGCTCCCGGAAAATTCAGCATTCCTGACAACGCAGCTTTTCTTGCAGAGCGTACCATCTATGCCAGTGATCTTGATGCCAACGGTCATGCCAATAACAGCCGCTATGCCGCTTTTGCCCTGGACCATATTCCTGCAGAATACCGTAAAAAAGCATTTACCGGTTTCCGTATCAACTACAGTAAAGAAGCAAAATTAGGCGATACCATCAAGATTTTTGGTGCCTTTGATGACCAGCAGCAGAAGTTCTGGATCAGTGCACGTCACGAAAGCGGTGAAACGTGTTTTGATGCAGAATTTACGTGGTGAGGTGTACTTTTCCGCGCTCTCTGGCGCTCTCTGCGTCGTCTTTCGTTTTTTTCTCGTTGCCGTTTTGCAAAAATCTTAGTAATTTAATGGAAACTTACTTATTACTTCGAGGTGTTTGCATATGGCAACAAGACAGTTTCAGACAGAAGTATCGCAGCTTCTGAAACTCATTATCCACTCTCTGTATTCAAACAAAGACATCTTCGTTCGCGAAATCGTTTCCAACGCATCAGATGCTCTGGACAAACTGAAATATCTGACCGTTTCTGATGACAACTACAAATCAGTTGCGTTTGACCCCAGAATTGACATCATGTTCGATGAAAACGAGAAAACCCTGACCATTCAGGATAGCGGTATCGGTATGAACGCCGAAGACCTGGACAATAACCTGGGTACTATCGCTCGTTCAGGAACCAAAGCATTCCTTGAAAAACTGGAAACTGAAGCAAAAAAAGACAGCGCATTGATCGGTCAGTTTGGTGTTGGTTTCTATTCAGCTTTCATGGCTGCCAAAAAAATTGATGTTATTACCCGTAAAGCCGGCGAAGAAAAACTGTACCGCTGGTCATCAGAAGGCACCAGCAGCTACGATGTTGATGAACTGACTGCTGCCGACGCTCAGGCCGTAAAATATGGCTTTGATAAACCTGAAACCCACGGTTCTGCCATCATAATGTACCTGAACGATGATGACAAAGCCTATGCATCACGCTGGAAGCTGGAAGAACTGATCAAACGCTACAGCGACCACATTGCATTCCCTATTTATCTGCACTATGAACAGAAAAGCTACGACGACAAAGGCGAAGTAACCGGCACCGAAAACAAGTGCGATAAAATCAACAGTGCTTCTGCCCTGTGGAAACGCAGCAAGAGCGAACTGAAGGCAGAAGACTACAACGACTTCTACAAGACCATGAGCCATGACGGTACTGACCCTCTGATGTACGTACACACTCATGCAGAAGGTACTCAGGAATACACCACCCTGTTCTATGTTCCTGAAACTGCTCCTTTTGACATGTACAATGCTGACTATAAATCAGGCGTAAAACTGTACGTAAAACGCGTGTTCATTACTGATGACGACCGTGAACTGCTGCCTTCATACCTGCGTTTTGTTCGCGGTATCATTGACTCAGAAGATCTGCCACTGAACGTTTCCCGCGAAATTCTGCAGCAGAACCGCATTCTTTCAAGCATCAAGTCTTCTTCTGTAAAGAAACTGCTGTCTGAATTCAAGAAAATGGCAGAAGCTGCAGATAAGGCTGTAAAAGCTGCAAAAGACGCCGGCACTGATGAACTGAGCGAAGACAACAAGAAGAAAGTAGAAAAATGGGCACGCTTTGTAAGCCAGTTCAACCGTCCCATGAAGGAAGGTCTGTACTCAGACTACGAAAACCGCGAAACCATCATGGAAATTGTACGTTTCAAGAGTACTGATGAAAGCGGTATGGGCGATGATAAATGGACCAGTTTTGCTGACTATGTTCAGCGCATGAAGCCGGAACAGAAAGCCATTTACTACATTACCGGCAGCGACGAAGCTCAGCTCCGCCGTTCTCCACTGCTTGAAGCGTATAAAAACAAGGGCTTCGAAGTGCTGATTATGGCAGATGACATTGATGACATTGTTATCGGTGGTGTAGGCAAATACAAAGACTTTGACCTGAAAGACGTAAAGAGCGCTAACAGTGATGAAGAACTGGGTGTAGACAAGGCAGAAGCAGAAAAGAAAGAAGAAGCTTTTAAACCGGTTGTAGAAAAACTGAAGACTGCTCTGGGAGAAAAAGTAAAAGACGTTGTACTTTCAAAACGTCTGACCGATTCTCCTTCTTGTATCGTAGTTGATGAAAACGATCCAAGCTTCCAGATGATCCGCATGATGAAAGCCATGGGACAGGATATGGGTCAGGAATTCAAGCCGATTCTTGAAGTTAACGGTGACCACGCTCTGGTAGCCGGCATCAAGGATTGCACTGACGATTCTTACGTAGAAGACGTAGCCAACGTTCTGCTGTATCAGGCTCTGCTGGTAGATGGCGGCGAAATCAAAGATCCTGCCGACTTTGTACAGCGCATGAACCGTCTGCTGACGAAAGCTTAAAAAAAAAAAGCGCCAAGCACACCAACGCGAGCTGGCGCAGCGTTGTCTGAAACGGCTGCCGTTCCAAAATGGAGTGGCAGCCTTTTTTTATATGAAGAAGTGGATGTCCCTGCGTTCGGCCATGCCAAGTTTGTTGGCGGTAATAAAGGTACCGAACATCATGGTCAGAGCATCAATGGCGCAGGCGAAAGATCCAAGGATCGGAGCAATTGGACGAATCAGCAGATAGCCTGCCTCAAATCCTCGTCCGTACAGCATACACATTACCATAAGTGCAGTATAGGCTCCGCCGGTTGGCAATCCACCCAAGAAAAGACTGCACAGACAGGAAATACCGCCAATCCACAGAATATCGCTGAAGGCAATACCCAGTGATGAATACGACCGAAGAATAATAATAAAAGCAACAGACGTAACTAAAGCAGTACCGCCACGGGCAAAAATGCTGAAGAACGGCAGTGTATAGTTACCACAGCGACGGCGGACACCAAGACTTTCTTTAGTAGGACGGGTTGCAACTGCCAGTGTCAGGTTTGTGTCGCCGCTGAAAAATGCAGCAATAATGGGAGCGATACTGGCATACAGGACACGGTACGGGTTCTTTTCTTTGCAGATAAGGCGAACCAGCAGTGGATAGAAGATCAGACCGATAATACCGATGTTAACGGCAAGCAGGATAATCAGGTTGTTGTACAGACCGCTGTTGATTACCTGGAACCAGGTTAATGCCCAGGTACAGGAAATGGCTATAAGACCTACAGAAAGGATATCGATAAAGAAGCCCATAACGATTGAGCAGACGGTTGCAAGGGAGTCAAAGAGGGTTACTGTAGGTTTGCTGGCATTGCGGTCTGCAGAACAGCCCACACCGGCAAAACAGGCAAATACCATAAGAGGCAGCAGATACACACCGTCCATTAATGAAGAAAAGCCGGACCAGGGGAACAGTTTCAGCAGCATGTCAGGAATGCCCAGTGTAGCAGTCTGGGAAACACGGTCTACTGAAATAGGAATACGGGGCATACGTACAGTCAAAACTGATGCAAGCCCAAGAACAGTAAACAGCACTGTTGAAATAACGGTGATGAGAACCACGTAAAGGGTAGTCTTTGCCAGCATTTTTGATTCTCTAAGGTAGCAGACACCAACGGTAACGCTGAAGAACAGCATTGGAACAAGAATATAGCGTCCGCTGCGAAGGGCAAGTTCAGTTAATACAGGCAATACATCAGCATCCTGAAGTAGGGTGCCGGGTACAAGATATGCAGCTGCAATACCAAGAATGCAGCCTAAAAGATACTTAATCCATAATTTCATATGATTTTATCTTATGTGATGGGGGCTAGATGGTCAATAAAAAAGGGCCTGCCAATGGAGCAGACCCTTTTTTGTGTATCAGGGGGCTTCGACAGGCTCTGCCGCCCTGACTGGTTTATTTTGCCAGATATTCGTTAATACCTTTTGCGGCGCGGCGACCTTCACCCATGGCAAGGATTACGGTTGCAGCCCCCAGTACGATGTCACCACCGGCCCATACGCCATCGATGGAAGTTTTTCCGGTTTCATCAACAGTGATGTGACCTTTCTTATCGATATCAAGACCAGGAGTGGTTTTAGCCATCAGAGGGTTAGAACCGTTACCCAGAGCTACGATTACAGCATCACAGGCAATGTCGAATTCGCTGCCCGGAATAGCAACAGGGCTGCGGCGTCCTGAAGCATCTGGTTCACCCAGTTCGTATTTCAGACAGGTGATGCCGGTTACGTGGCCGGTTTCATCTCCATTGATTTTTACAGGGTTTTCCAGGAAGCGGAAGTTTACGCCTTCTTCTTCAGCATGGGCAACTTCTTCGCGGCGGGCTGGCATTTCGTTTCTGGTGCGGCGGTATACAATGTCTACCTGTTCAGCACCTAGACGGTAAGCCATACGTGCAGCGTCCATGGCTACGTTACCGGCACCACATACTACAACGTGTTTTGCTTCATACAGTGGGGTAGCAGCCTTTTCGCGGTCATAGGCTTTCATCAGGTTTGCACGGGTCAGGTATTCGTTGGCACTGAATACACCAATCAGGTTTTCACCTTCAATGTTCATGAATTTTGGGAGCCCGGCGCCGGTTCCGATGAATGCGGCATCGTATCCCTGTTCTTTCAGGAGCTGTGGCAGAGTTCCGGTACGTCCTACCAGGAAGTTGTTGCGGAATTCAACGCCCATAGCTTTCAGGTTTTCAATTTCTTTTGCAACGATGGCTTTTGGCAGACGGAATTCAGGAATACCGTAAACCATTACACCACCACATTTGTGGAATGCTTCAAATACAGTAACGTCGTGTCCGGCGCGGCGAACATCAGCTGCAACGGTAAGACCGGCAGGACCTGAACCGATGATGGCAACTTTTTTGCCGGTAGCTGGTGCTACTTCAGGTACAGTCTGCAAGTTGTTTTCACGTTCGTAGTCGGCAACAAAGCGTTCCAGACGTCCGATGGAAACTGATTTTTCAGCGTTTTTGTAGGTTTTACCTACAGTACACTGACCCTGACACTGTTTTTCCTGAGGACAAACGCGTCCACAGATAGCAGGCAGCAGGTTGGCAGTTTTAATGGTGTCTACAGCACCTTTGAAATCACCCTGTGCAACTTTTGCAATAAATGATGGAATCGGTACGCTTACGGGGCATCCCTGCATGCAGGGAGCAGTTTTACACTGCAGACAGCGCTGTGCTTCTACAACAGCCTGTTCTTTGGTGTAACCCAGAGCAACTTCTGTCATAACACGGGCACGGGCTTTTGGTTCCTGTACCGGCATTTCCTGCTGGGGAATTGCCATGCGGTCTTTAGGAGAAAGGGTTTTGCCTTCAATTTTTGCCAGTTCTTCACAGGCAGCTTTAGCCAGATCTTCTTTACAAATGAACTGTTCCATTAGTTGTTGCCTCCGTTGGCAAGAGCTTCTGCCTGAGCTTCCATACGGCATTTGTGAGCATCTTCCTGTTCACGTTCCTTGAAAGACTTCATACGCATCATCATGTTGTCCCAGTCTACCTGGTGACCATCGAATTCAGGACCATCTACACATACGAATTTGGTTTCGCCACCGATTGATACACGGCATCCACCGCACATACCGGTTCCATCAATCATGATGGTGTTCAGGGAAACAGTGGTAGGCACATTGAATGGTTTTGTGGTCAGGGCACAGAATTTCATCATGATAGGAGGTCCGATGGCTACACATTCAGCTGGAGGACACTGTGATTCACACATTTCCTTCAGTGGCAGGGTAGAAACACCCTGACGTCCTGCAGAACCGTCGTCAGTCATGATGATTACTTCGTCAGCTACAGCTTTCATTTCATCAACAAAAATCAGCAGGTCTTTGGTGCGTGCTGCAATAATCATGACAACCTTGTTGCCAATTGCTTTGTGAGCTTTAACAATTGGATAACAGGGAGCAACACCGATACCACCGCCTACTACGACAACAGTACCGTCTTTTTTTTCAATATGGGTAGGATTTCCCAGTGGTCCCAGGATAGCACCGATTTTGTCACCGACATTCAGACGTGAAAGACGCATGGTGGTAGCACCAACAGCCTGGAATACCAGAGCAATCCAGCCTTCTTCAGCATTGGCATCTGCAATGGTCAGTGGAACGCGTTCTGCGTATTCAGTATCCAGCTGAACCAGTACGAACTGTCCTGCTTTTCTGTTGCGGGCAATGTCTGGGGCAGTAACGCGAAAGTAGTAAACGTCGGCAGAAAGCTGCCGTTTTTCAAGAATGGTAAACATTTGACCTTCCTAAAAATGATATCTTAAGAGCTTTAATAATACTAAAGTTCTTTAATGCTACTCAAGTAGTTTTATGAGAAAAGAGATGAATTATGCCTTTATTCCTGCTATTGCCAGATTGATTGATTCCTTAAGGGAGGCAATATCAGGTTCATCCATGACGGACATACGGAATACGCAGGATTCAAGCATTCCGTACAGCAGATTGTTTGCGGCACGAATGTTGATTTCCTTGAATTCACCGGATTTGATGCCTTCGATAATGACCTGAGATGACAGGTGACGAAGGCGGAGAATGCGGCGGCGCACCCGTTCTGCCGGATCTTTACCGGAACGCTGCAGTTTCAGGAGATAGGCAAGAAGAACGTCAAAAAGATCCCGGTTTTCGAGACATTTTTCCAGTGCGATGTTCATCATGCAGGTGAGTTTTTCGGCACAGGAGATTGTTGTATCAGCCATAATGTCTTTAAGACTGTCCTCAATTTCCTGAGTCAGCTGTTTGATGCTCCAGACGAAAATTTCACTTTTGTTTTTAAAGTAGATGTACAAAGTAGTGCGGGTAATGCCGCAGCTGTCTGCAATTTTCTGCAGGGTTACATCGTCGTAACCTTCATCTTTAAAAACCTGAAGTGCCCGGACGAGAATTTCTTTTTTCCGTTTATCGTGCTCAACAACAATAGCCATGGTGTGTCCTAACCTGAATGATTAAAATATGTAAAAGCTGGTATCAAGATTACCGAACTTCAGTTTTTTTACGCTTGATGCCTGTTTTCCGATGGCTTGTTCAAACTGGGGATGGCTGGTGATGAATCCCATCTGCCAGCCGGGGAATTCCTCAAAAAGACCTGCCATATCCTGGTACAGTTCATAGGCTTCTGCCTGATCACCGATGCGTTCGCCGTAAGGTGGGTTACCCAGAAGTAGACCTGATTCGTACGGCGCTGCCAGATCATGGAAGTCGCACACTTCAAAGTCAGGGCGTTGGATACGGGCATCGGATCCGATGAGCTGCAGTGCACGTCCGGCGGTTACGCAGGCATGTTCAGCATTGATGCGGGAACGTTCTACGGCTGCAGGATCGATATCGGTGCCGGTAATGCGGGCCTGGGCATCAGGACGGATTTTCTCAGCTTCTGAACGCTTGATGTCCATAATGCGGCTTGCATCGAAAAATGGCATGGTTTCAATGGCAAAGCGGCGGCCAAAACCGGGTGCAACGTTGTAGGCATACAGGGCTGCTTCAATGGCAATGGTACCGGATCCGCAGAAGGGGTCGTGCAGCGGGGTTTTACGGCGCCACAACATCATCTGCAGCAGGGCGGCTGCGGTGGTTTCGCGGAGTGGTGCAATTCCGCCTTCGGTGCGGTAGCCGCGTTTGTTCAGCGGAGAGCCTGAAAGGTCAAGAAGGACAAGAACGGTATTTTCTTCAATGTATACGCGGATATCTACCTGGTTGCCGGTTTCCGGCAGTACTTCCATGCGCCAGACCTTTCCCAGTTTTTTGTAGATGGCTTTGTGTACCATACCCTGAACAGTATGCTCAGAGTTCAGCTTACTTTTGTGGCTGCGTACTTTATCAATGACAACCCGAGTGTCTTTTTTCAGGTAATCCTGCCAGGCTACCTGTTCAATGCCGTCAAAAAGTGAATCAAAATTATCTGCGTAAAAGCTGGCTACCTGCAGATATACGCGGTCAGCAGTACGAAGACAGAGATTTGCACGGAACATTCCGTCTTCGTCAGAGAGAAAACTGACACGACCGGGTGCTTTACCGGTGGTTTTGTAGCCAAGCTGTTTCAGCTCATTGGCGAGAATTTTTTCTGCGCCGATAGCGCAAAGGGCAATAAGTGTTACCATGTGGCACAGAATACTGCATTTAACATTTTTGTACAATTTGTCAAAATGACACCGTGCTCGAACACGACGCGAAATTTTCATCCATGAAAATTTCGCTTACATGGTTTTGCATACGCAAAACCATAAGTTTATTTGCCGTTATTCTGCGTTAATGAGCCACCTGGCAATATCAACGATTTTTATACCTTCTTCGGAGTATTCATCA
>JAZLGC010000084.1:0-63929 GCA_045616125.1 Treponemataceae bacterium
AGTTCAGGGTGACAATAAGCAACACTTTTTACGGACATAGCATTTTTTTATCCTTTCAGCCTTTTCTCTACTGTAATCAGGTATTTTCTTCTGAATATTTTTTCAATTTTTTTTTCGAAAACTCAAATTTTTTTTCTGAAAATTGCGAATAACAGTTTCATAGACTTTTTTCAAGGAATGTATATGAAACACAAAAAAACAAAACATGTCGCAGCACTCCTCTTTCTGGCCTTATTGTGCCAGAGAATTTTTGCAGCTTATGTATTGGATGAAAGCTTTATTGTCTCTGATCCACCGCCGCAAACTACACCCACCACACCTGATAATCCTCCTCCACCAAAAAATCCGCCTTCAGGTAACAATAGTGATGATGAAGATGATGACAATACTAACAAGAACGGTAATTCCGGCAGCAATACAAATGACGAAATTGAGGCACAAAAACAGGCTGAGCTTGAAGCTCAAAGAGAAGCCGAAAGAAAACGTGAATTAACAGAATCACTGATTACTGAATCGGATGAACTGGTAGAAGAAAGCGAATCATCGGTTGAGGATATCCCCGTTCCAAACACGCCGAGCTACAAGGAGCAGGTATTGCAGGCCCAGCAGGATCTTGAAAGGGGAAAAGCGCTTTTGCAAAACGCAAAGAATACTGCTGACATTGAGATAGGACGCGGTACCATCGCCCAGTCGGAAGCTCGTTTAAAACAATTGACAGAGGCAGCAGGAGACCCGGTAATGCTTGCCACCGGCGAATACACTGAATCAGATTGTGATTTTACCATTTCTGCTTATACCCTTCAGTTTCCCCTTCTCCGCAGTTATCGGTCCAATAACAGAATCACCGGTTCCCTGGGCTATGGCTGGATAAGCACCTTAGACCAACGGCTTATTCTTGGTGAGGTGCCTGGCGCAGAAGAAATTCTGAAAGAGCAGCAGACACTGGTAACCACCCTTGAAAGGACAGTTTCCCGCCTTGAACAGCAATTTAAAGCCAGTTATGGATGCTCTTCTCCCTCAACGGCAAAAAGCGAACTGGAAACAAAAAAACAGAAGCTCTCAGCTGCTAGAAATGAAATACTTCAGGCACAAAACACATTACAAAAAGCCCTTACTACCGCCAACAGTCAGCAGCGGTCCAGAATCCAACAGAAGCTTTCCAGTATCAGCACTATACAGGCCTCAATGTCTGCACGCATCAGCCAGTACGATGCCGCCATTTCCCAGGTTACCAGCGATACTGCAACACTGAACAACTATTACGGACAGCTGAACGCCGCACGTCAGGAACTGAGTAACCTGGAGACTACCCAGAAAAGCAGACAGGCAAAACTGAATCCGAACCTGAGCACCCGTTTTCCCGGAACCCCGGACTACTGGTTTGCAACAGGCGACCACACCCTGATTATAGTGAACGAAGACGGCTCAACCATCCAGTTTACTGAAGCTGCAGTCAATGTGTGGTATCCCGTTGCAGATACCGTTACTGCAAAAGCATACACAGTGCTCGCTCAGGCGGCTGATGGCAGCTGGAACCTGCAATTACGGAACGGAACAGTAAAAGTGTACGATACAGCAGGATATCTTGTCCGGATAACAGACCGGAAAGGCAACTGGCTGGCATTTACCCGAGAATCAGACTCACACCGGGTCACTGCAATCAAAACCATCACAGGGGAATCATTTACCCTTTCCTGGAATAATCAGGGATTTCTTTCTGAGTGTACCAGCAGCCGTGACCGTACAAATACCATTATCTGGAACTATTCGGGCATTCTTCTTACCAGATTCACCGATCAGGATCACTATTCCACCGGCTATGAATATGACGGCAGAAAAGTTCTTTCTGCTTTGATAAAATCTGACGGAAGCAGAATTACCCAGAAACACGGCTATACTTCTGAAGGAAACTGCATTGTGTATGGGACTACCAACGAAGCAGGCTACTCAGAATCTTTTGATTATGACTTTTCTACCGGGAAAGTTACCTACACAGATCATGATGGGGCTATCAGCTTATTCCAGCTTGATACTGCCGGCCGTATTATCAGCAGCACCAACGGACCGGAAGGCACTATTCAGAACTCATGGTCAGAAAATGGGCTGCTTATGAGCAAAAAAGCAAACGGTAATACCACCTCATATTCCTATAATAGCAGCGGAGACCTGACAAAAACCTCCTACAGTGACCGGAGCATGGAACTCTGGTATCAGAATTCCTATGGAGAAACAGTTCGGTACACAGATCGTGACAACCATGTAACCGAATACATCCGTGACCCTAAAGGCAACATCATACAGAAAAAAACTGACGGGAAAATATCTGCAACCTATACCTATGATGCAAAAAGCCAGCTCATGGAAAAAACTGAATACCATCCTGATCCCGTAAAGACATTCTATACCTGGGATACATGGGGAAACCTGACATCATCAACGACCAATGGCATCACTACCAGTTACACCTATGACGAACGAAACCGCATAACAAGCCGTTCCATCGGAACAACCTGTACTGACAGATGGACATACACTCCCCGTTCCACCATCCGTATCGAAGAAACCGGACTGAAAACTGAATACCTATTTGACGACAGAAAGGACATCACATCTGTTATCTATACAGATACCATAACCGGTGAGTCACGCATCTACCGGTACACCTACGATGAACGTCACCTGCCGGTAAAAGAAACCCTCAATGACATTCCGCTTTCTGAATGCCGATATAGTGCAGCAGGAAATCCGGTCCTCCGCATAGAGTACGACGCCACCGCAAGTAACATAACATTCTGGACGTGGAAAAACGGTCAGGAAGAAACCAGAACCCATTTCAGCCTGACAGGACAGCAGAATACCGCTTTATGGCAGGGAACCAGTACCCCGGAACAGATTCCATGGGCACAGGAGGTGCAGCGGGCAGCTCAAAAAGGTGATTTCATCCGGTATACCTATGGAAAAGTTTTTCATGCCGACGGTTCATATACCAGAACCGTGGAAGATACGAAAGGCCACAAAGCAGCAGTGGTCTATGATCCATGGAACCGTATTATTTCAGTAACGGATAATCAGGGCCGTTCCTCCACACAAACCTGGACTCCGGGAGGAGAGCTGCTTGTACCTGCAACAGAAACAGACACTACTCCCCAAAATATGTGGACACAGTATGATGATCACGGCCGTATTACCAGAGTTTGTATAGGGAAAAGTGATTCTCCAGCAGCCAGTGATTACTATGAAGAATTTACGTATACCCAGGGGGGCAGAGTTATTACTCGTATTCAGGGAGGTTTAGTTACAACCACTTTTACTCTGAACGCTTTTGGCGAAATTACGGCCGTTACTGACGGTAATGGTAATACTACCGTGTACACCTACACTGCTGCTGGCCATAAAAACTCAGTGACCGATCCTGCAGGGTTCTGTACCCGCTATGAATATGACAACTTTGGAAACCTGACTGATATCATCAATGCTGATGGGGTACGGTATTCTGATATTCCAGTCCCACAGGAATATCCTGAACAGAACAGCCAGCCTGATTACGCTTCAATCCCGGGAGGTGATGGTAACGGTATTACAGTAGATACCGCAGGCCATATTACCGCCGTAAAAAACAGTTCCTGTACATTATTATTTACCTGGAACAAAGCCGGATTGTTAACAAGCCAGAAGGAAACCAGAACCGGTGAAACCATCAGCTGGACGTACGATACAGCAGGTCAGAAAACGGGAGAACGCTATACCAGGAACGGAGCAGCAATCAGCGATTTCCGCTTTGACTATGATTGCCGGGGAAACGTGGTTTCGGTAAAAGACTTGATACAGCACACCAGTATTACTGCATCCTATGATTCTCTGAATCGTGAAATCAGCCGCACTGCAGAAAACGGTACAGTCTGCCATACCCGATATGACCGTGAAGGCAGAGTCTGTGCAACATGGATTACTGACCGTTCTGGCAGAATCATGCAGGCTGAATGCTCGTATTTTGACAAAGAAACCGGATGGAAATCGGCAGCCATCACTTTAAGCGGTGTACTGACCGTATATGACTACAATGCCGATGGAAGACTGCAGAGTGTCTGGTATTCTGTTAACAGCGGCATGGCAGAAAGCATGAAAAGCCTGGCCCTGAAAAACGGAAGTAATGATGAACGAACTTCCGTAAAAGGCCAGATGAGAAGCATTTCCCGGGATGCGGCAGCTTCGCTGAAGGAACTCATGAACGAAATTCAGCCTTCATTGGGAAACCTGGTTCCGGCAACGTGTCTTATGACCGGAGAAACTTATGAATACGATAACAAGGGTAACAGAATACGGTGCAGCAACGAATTTGGAACCATCGTATACCGATATGATGACAGCAACCATCTGGTTTCAAGCGGCATGTCATTCTGTCCCGATTTTATTTCATACTCCTGGGATACATCCGGCAATCTTATGAGCGTTGCATCAATAAAAGAGAAACAGCTGTATTCCTACGATACCCGTAACCGAATGATTGAAAGTCAGTCTTTTGTTTTTACTGATAAAGGCGGGGAAATCGCAGGCATCAGTAAACGGTACACTTACGATGCCCTGGGAAGACGATATACCTGTGAATCGGGGGCTGAAGGGAACGTACGATATGTCTACGACGGCATATCATTTAACTGTATTATTGAAACGTCAGAAACGCCAGATGAACCGCAATACCGGTACCGGTGGCTGGGAGAAACTGCTATTGAGGGTTTCTGCACATCAAGGATTTTTCTGGGGAATGCACCGGTTGCAGAATCTCGTGGAAATTCACGGTTGTATTATGGGAATAACAGTACCGGTAGCATTACAGCCATTACTGATCAGTATGGTAACCTGAAAAAGCAGATTTCCTACTCAGCATTCGGACTGCCGGTAGAATAGGTCTGATAAAAAAAGGGGCTTCATTACAGCCCCTTTTTTTATTACAAGATTTTATTTTTTTACAGTTTCTGCAACTGCTGTTGCCAGACCGGCAAGTCCCTGCAGTTCTGATGGAATAATAATCTTTGTTGCCTGACCGTCTGCAGCCTTTTCAAAAGCCTCAAGACTTCTCAGTTTAATTACTGCTTCATCAATGGCTGCATCCTTGATCATTCTGAGACCTTCTGCCTTAGCCCGCTGTACTTCCAGAATAGCCTCAGCCTCACCTTTTGCTTTCTGAATGGCAGCTTCTTTTTCTGCCTCGGCTTCAAGGATCATGGACTGTTTTTTACCTTCTGCAACCAGAATGGCACTCTGTTTCTGTCCTTCTGCAATCAGAATCTGTTCACGGCGTTCACGTTCAGCGCGCATCTGTTTTTCCATGGCATCTTTGATTGCTTCCGGTGGAATAATGTTCTTTACTTCTACACGATTTACTTTGATACCCCATGGGTCAGTAGCTTCGTCAAGAATACTGCGCATTTTGGTATTAATTACATCGCGGCTGGTAAGAGTCTGGTCAAGTTCAAGCTCACCAATAATATTACGCAGAGTAGTTGCACTCAGATTCTCCAAAGCACTTACCGGAGCTTCTACACCGTATGTATACAGTTTTGGATCAGTAATCTGAAAGTACACAACCGTATCAATCATCATGGTAACGTTGTCTTTGGTAATTACCGGCTGCGGCTGGAAATCAAGAACCCGTTCCTTAAGGCTTACACGGTTTGCAATGCGATCAATGAATGGCAGTTTTACATGAATACCAACCTGCCAGGTGGAATGATAGCCACCAAGCCGCTCAATAACAGCGGCATGAGACTGTGGAATAATTCTGATGTTGGTAACAAGCAGAACCAGAATGATTACGATAAGGGTAATCAAAATAAACATGTTGTCCTCCAATAAACTTTTATTGCTTTACTTTTTTTAGTAAACCGAGTTTCAGACGTTTTCAGGTTCAACAACCAGGTTGTTACCTTCAACGCGTTTTACAATACAAACGGTATTTTCTGGAATTACCGCTGCAGTTTCTGAAACAGCTGACCAGATTACACCGTTCTTAGCCTTTACTTCACCCTTTTCAAAAGTTGATATCCCTTTTGTCAGAAGAACTTTCTGTCCCACAAGTGCATTCACATTGGTACTGTCGTGGGTGCCTACTTTCAGTTTCTTTACGGCAAAGGGACGGGTAAACAGGGCAAGTGCCAGCGTCAGTACGAAAAACAGTAGCAGCTGCCACTTGAATGACACTGGCAGCATAGCAATGAAAATCAGCGGTAATGCAGCAACAGCTGCCCAAATGGTCGTAAGGGCCATGGTAGCAGCCTCGATGATGAGGGAAAGAATCAGTACTGCTACCCAGAACCAGGGTAAAGAACTCATTAATATTTCTGTCATACTGTCAGTATAACGCGGAAATGCTCATTATCAACTGCAAAAATAACTGGCGATGTCCACAAATCTGCCAGATTGACAAAAAAAACAGCCGCCATGGACGGCGGCTTAAAGAATATCGAACTCAGTCGGGATGTTTCTGGCTTTCAGCAAGACGCGCAGTGACAAAGGAACGCAGCTGACAGCCAGAAGGCCCGACCGTCAGAATTCCTCAAAATCGTTGTCCGACACCACCTGTGACGGTACATAGACAGTATCAGTGAACACTGAGGAACGTTTTTTTGCGGAAGACTCTTCTTTTGCCGGCTGCTGAGCCGCAGTTTCGGTATCATAAAAAAGATCATCATCTGAAGAATCAACTGGCGTTGCCGTTTCTTCAGGTACGGGTACAGCCCGCTTCAATGGCCGGTCAGTGTTAATCCCCTGAGCTTTAGCTTCGCCTGAAGTTACAAAACTGGTAAAACTTCCGCTTCCGCCCCTGTTAGATGCTGCAGCAGGTTTTGAAGATAACCGTTTGGGTGGTTCCACTGGTTTACGGGGTGTTGCCTTGGCTACTGGCCGAACTGTTTTACGTACTTCTTTTTCGTTTTCCTCATCCAGTTTGAAATAGGACAGTGCATCAAGCAGAGATTGAGCCTGACTGGCCATTTCTTCAGACAGAGAAGCAAATTCCTCAGAAGAAGTTGCAGATTTCTGGATAGTGGTATCAAGTTCGATAACTGCTTTATTAATCTGTTTTGCACCGATATCTTCTTCACGGGCTGCAGCAGCAATTTCCTGAATCAACTCAGCAGTTTTTTCAATATCGGGAACAAGTCCCTCAAAAATTTCGCCGGTTTCTTCTGCAACGGCAACACTCTTAACAGAAAGTTCTGCAATTTCTGCAGCAGAAACCTGACTGCGTTCAGCAAGTTTACGAACTTCACTGGCAACAACGGCAAAACCACGGCCGGCATCCCCTGCACGTGCAGCTTCAATGGCAGCATTCAATGCAAGACGGTTAGTCTGGTTAGAAATATCCTCAATAATCTGAATTTTTTCAGCAATGGAATGCATGGCATCTACAGTCTGATTTACCGCAACACTACCCTTTCGGCTTTCTTCCAATACGCGCTGTGCAATACTGTCTGTCTGGCTTGCATTATCACTGTTCCGGGTAATATTGCTGACCATTTCTTCCACTGTTGAAGAAATCTCCTCGGCAAACGAAGCCTGAGCAGCACTGTCAGCTGAAATTGCCTGACTTCCCGTACTTATCTGGCTTGCACCGGAAGCAACATTATCGCCGGCCTGATGAACCGTAGAAAGAACCTGCCGTAAATTCTCAGTAAGAGAATCAACGGACACACACAAATCGTGAATTTCATCATTCCGCTTAAGATTTCTTTCGTGCATTTTTTCATCACGACCACTTTGAGATAAGTCTCCGTCAGCTACTTTCCGTAACTCTTTTTCAAAAACAACAATAGGATCAACAATAAACTTGGCCGTAAGATAACCAATCACAACAGCAAAAGTAACAAGAACATATCCCAATGCCAGAAGAACCATATCCTGACTGAATGCACCCTTTCGCATCTGCAGGGCCCATTCTGTTATCTGATTACTTACAGATTCTTCCAGCAAGCCCGAGGTTGCAATATCTGTCAGGGCATCCCTATACAAGACCTGAATATGACGGGAACTAATAAGACAAAGGGAAATGGTAAGAACCATCAGAACCGCAACCACAAAAAAACTGCCAATCAACCGTTTTCTTAAACGCATAGTAACTCCGTTTTGACATCTGATGATTTTATCCTACCCCGAAATCAGAACCCGTCAACAAAAAAAATGAAATTCCTTAAACCAGAATAAATAACTTCTTAAAGAAGTAATATTTTTCTTGCGACCCCAAAAATACTGCCCTATCATTTAAGTATGGCCACTCTGTTACCAATCGCCGGTGGAAAAGGCGGTGTAGGAAAAAGTATTTTATCTCTCAATCTGGCGGTAACTCTGGCCAGTCAGTGTAAGAGAACGGTTCTTGTTGATCTTGATCTGGGAGGAGCAAACCTTCATACCCTTCTGGGATTAAAAAATAATCAGGCAGGACTGGGTACATTCATTACCAGGCAGGAAACTGAGTTTTCAAACCTGCTGCAGGCAACCGGTATTCCAAATCTTCAGTTTATTGCTGGCGACTGTCTTTACCCTGGCGTTGCCAACATGGATTTCTTTACCAAAAAGAAAATCATCACATGTCTTCAGAAGATTGATGCAGATTACATCATTCTTGATTTAGGAGCCGGATCTACCCACAACATTACCGATTTCTTTATTACTTCATACAACGGTATCATAGTGGCTACTCCGGAACTGACATCAATTCTCAATGCCTATTCATTCCTTAAATCAACCGTATTCCGTTTTTTATACCGGCTGTTTCCCAATAAAAGTCCGGAGCGCACCATTCTTCAAAACAGTGTGCTGCAGCGCATGGAAGGGCATGATTACTCTTTCGGACAGATTCTGGACGTTATGGCGACACAGTTTCCTGAAAGTGCAGAAAAAGCCCGGAGTGAACTGGAAAAATTCCGGCCCCGAATCATCATGAACATGGGAAGAAGCAATTCCGATCTGGAATTAGGAAACCGGCTGTATAATCTAGCTCGGAATAAACTTTCTATTGAAGTTGAGTATATAGGATTTGTACCCTACGATGAAAATATATCGCTTTCAATAGCGCGTAGAACGCCGATAACTGTAATGAACCCCCAATGCCCGTTCTGCAGTGTTTTACCGGCCATAGGACGACGCATTATAGAGGCCTCTGACCAGGATATATTTCTGCAGGATGCCCAGGAAGGTCTGGAAGACTTTATCCGTGAATTTTATGACAGACAGAGAGACATAACAGAATGACAAAGACTGAAAAAATACGACAGAACCTTTTACAGATCAGCAAAGAAAGCGGCACAGACTTTCTGGCATTAAGCGACAGTTTTCCAGTCCTTATTGAAGAACTTGATGTTCACGGAAAGCGAAGCAACAAAGCCGGAGAATTCTCCAAAATCAAGAATGAACTGGAGAAGACTATCGCCGATCAGAATACGCTGCTTTCCGGTAACAAAAAATTCCTGAAATCAATCCGGAAAAAGAACGCAGACCTTCTGCAGACATTCTCAGATAAAATGCACCTGCTTGATACTACCCACGACATTATCGTCGGCATCAAGGACGGAAGTGAGGAAATGGAAGTTATCTCACTGAATGCCATGGTTGTCTCAATTAAATCAGGTCGCGAAGGTCAGGCATTCAGTTACATTACCAGTAACCTGAAATCCATGTCACTGCGTCTGATTAAACAGTCTGAAGAATTAATCCAGCATGGAGATAACGTACAGCGCTCACTGGAAACACTCCGTCAGCAGGTTCTGCATGAATCAGACATTGATAATTCATCTGATGATCTGGGAACTGCAACCAACGAGCATATGCTGCAGGCTGTAGAAGCCATTTCAGAAAAACTCAACGCAATTCTTGTTGAGGCAAAAGAAGTCACCCATCCAATTCTAAAGGCTATGGAAGGTATTCAGATGCAGGATATCATCAGACAGTCTCTTGATGATGTCCTGATTGCCATTACAAAGATTCAGGAACCTGCCAACCAGGCTGAACCTCAGGAAATTCTTGAACAGTATACGGCAAACACCCGTCTTTCACTTCTGGCAGTCCGGTGTCTTGATAAAATCAAAAGTAAACTGGATCAGAGTATTGCTGTTTTTGAAACCAACCGTGACGAAGCAAATGTTCTTTTGAATCAGATTGATGAAAGCCGGCAGAGTGTTATGTATGCATACACCAGCGACCAGTCAGAACTGGAAGAACTGGAACAGAGCATGAAAGAATCAATTGCTCAGTTCAATACTTTCAGCGAAGTAATCCAGTCATATCAAAGTGTACAGACCAGTGTTTTTGATGCCGTTCAGGACATTCAGGAAACCGTACACTACATGTATACCTGTTTCAACGGATTCCTTCCCATTATTTCAAACCTTCAGTATGTAGCCATTGCACAGCGCATTGAAGTAGCACGTAATGCTGCCATCAGTTCAATCAAGGACACGGTAGAGCACATGGCAAACCTTATTGCCAATACAAAGGAAAATGTTGATACCGCCCAGAACCAGCTGGAAGAATTTACGGAAGTTTGTAACAGTCAGGTTAAGAAATTCATGGAAAATGCTGATAAAGACCGCTTGAATTTTACGTCTCTTGCCCGTAAAAAAAGCAGTTTTTCTACTGAATTGTATGCACTGAAAGATAAGCTTACGGATGCTGTCGAAAACTTCAATGTATTCTCACCGGTTTTCTTTGAAGTGTACGATGATATTGGAAATCATCTTGATCACTTAAAGGTTCTGTCCACCAGACTTGAACAGGCTAAAATTGACATGGATGAAATTCACCGTGAAAATCAGAAAGCAAAGTTTGACGTTATGACAAAGTATGGTCTGGAAGAAACAGAAATTCATAATGCCGATATGGAGCAATTTCTGAAGAAATTCACCATTACAGAAAATAAACTGGAAGCAGGAAATATCGAAGGTATCAGTGTTTCAGGTGGAGCTGCGGCAGGAGATATTACGTTCTTCTAAGTAAAACGAAATAACAGGTAAAAAGAGAGCACGAGGTGAACAGACATTTTGACGTACATTTTCAGAAAGAAATAGTTACCATTCACCCCGGTGAATATTTCAGTACTGCTGAAGATGTGTATATAGCAACCGTTCTTGGTTCCTGTGTCAGCATAGCATTATTTGATCAGAGACTGCATTTTGGCGGTTTGAATCATTTTATGCTGCCTAAGGTAGGGGCTAACAGAACGATTGTTGCAGGAGACGAAGGCCGGTTTGGCGATTATGCCATTGAGCTTTTGATAAATGAAATGATGAAGATGGGGTCCCGACATGAGGACTTACGGGCAAAGGTGTTCGGCGGAAGTAATGTACTGGATACCGGTGCCGGCGCTTTGAACATGACCGGCATCAATAACGCAAACTTTGCCCATCAGTATCTGGAAACTGAAAAGATTCCCATACTGGTAAATGATACTGGTGGAATATTTCCAAGAAAAATATTCTTCCACCCCCTTACATCGAAAGTGTACTTGAAACGTATACAAAACGGAGGAGTATCTGTTGAACAGATAAAGAAACGTGAAGAAGAGTATGAAAGAAAACTGCAGCAGTCAAAAGCCGCTGCAGGAGACATTACCTGGTTTAACTGATTATTCAGTTTCCAGATCTTTTTCAATGCGTGAGAGAATTTCACTCAGGTCAAGGATAAGAACAAGATCCTGGCCCGAACGACCCAGTTTTTTAACATACTGAGTCTTAGATTTATTGCTGGTTGGTTCATTAACCAGTGGTCCTACACCGGTAACCACATCAGCAATAAAACCAAAGGTAATAGGAGCTTCTCCTTCAAGAGCAGCTTCTGTAACGATTATGGATGTAGCTTTTGTAGGTTCTGTGACCGGAAGGCCAAAGAGAACACGAAAGTCGATTACAGAAATAACGGTACCACGAATATTCATGACACCTTTCATGTATTCTACGGTACGTGGCACATGGGTAATCTGTTCGTAACCCAGAACTTCTTTTACGGACGTTACCTCAACGGCGTATGAAACATCGCCGAATTTAAAGGTAAAGTACGGTGACGTATTTTTTTCAGTTTCGTTCATGAATGTATCTCCCCGGGAGTTTTAAATACATACATAACGATAAAGGTACTGATAAAAAATGTCAATTTTGCTTGAAACCTACAGGAGATAGAAAAAAAATGACTAAGATTTCGTTAAAGGGCGACTTATCAATCAACGATGCTGAAGAACTGCAGAAAGTATTTATTTCTGCCAGTGAAAAAAAAGTTGATATTGAACTTGATGTAAGTCAGCTTGAAGATGTTGATACTACAATCATTCAGCTTATCTATGCTCTGTACCACGCAGCAAAAGACAGAACCATTACCGTAACCGGTCCTGTTTCAAATCAGGTACGGAAACGCCTGTACATATGCGGAATTATACCTTCACCGGATTTAAGTGATTCTGAAATACTGAAACATATCAGCGAAAAAATGGGGGATTTAAAATGAGTGACGGACTTGAAAAAATGGCCGGAGTCTTCCTGGAAGAAGCCAACGACCTGCTTGATAATCTTGAAGATCATCTGCTTGAACTGGAGCAGAACCCAAACGATAAAGAAACCATATCTGCCGTTTTCCGCTGTATGCACACCATCAAAGGTTCTGCAGCCATGTTTGGTTTTACTGCAGTCAGCCACTTTACCCACGAAGCAGAGACCACCTTTGATGAAGTCCGAAATGGCAGAGTAGCCGTAACCCCAGACCTGATTACCCTGACCTTAAAAGCCCGTGACCATATCAGAGCAATGCTTGAAAACTCAGAAACCCATGAAATTGCTGCAGAATCAGAAGAACTGATTAAACAATTCCAGGTTTATCTTCTGAAAAACGAAAGTGAAAAAACGGCTGTTCCAGAAGCAGCTCCACAGGTTTCGGAAAGTCCTGTTGAAAATGAACCTGCTCCGGATCTTGCCGTTTCAGGAGGAGATGAGGGTTTTGAAATTACCTGGCGTATTACTTTTGAACCCAGTGTCGACGTTTTCCTCAATGGAACTAATCCATTAGGATTGCTTTCTGAACTGGCAGATATGGGTACTGTTTCTATAACGCCGTTCTTTGAAGACTTTCCTCCCCTGCTGGAGATGGATCCATGCAAGTGTTACTTATCTTGGGAAATCATTCTTACAACGGACAGAAGCCAGAACGACATTAAAGATGTTTTCATCTTCCTTGATGACACAAGCAACATAAAGATAACAAAACTGGCTGACGCAGACTCTTCTTTGCCTTCCGGAAAAAAACTGGGTGAAATTCTTCTTGAAAAAAATCTTGTTACCCAGGCAGATATTGAAGAAGCAATTAAAGGGCAAAAACATCTTGGCGCAATCCTTACAGAAAACAAAATTGTAAGTAAAGATGCAGTTAATGCAGCCCTTACAGAGCAAAAGCATTTAAAGGCGGTATCAGAAAAACATAATCAGGAATCCAATCAGCAGACCATTAAAGTAAATTCAGAAAAACTTGATAAGCTTATTGACCTGGTTGGAGAATTGGTTACCTTTAATGCTCGTCTTACTCAGCTTTCAAGCCAGATTGATTCATCGGTTCTCAGTACATTGGGTGAACAGGGCGAACGTCTTATTCTGGAACTGCGGGATACCACCATGGATATGCGTATGCTTCCTATCGGTACCATTTTCAGCCGTTTCAGACGACTTGTCCGTGATCTTTCCGGCGAAATGCACAAAGATATTGATCTGATTACCGAAGGTGCAGAAACAGAACTGGACAAAACCGTTATTGAAAAACTGAATGACCCTCTTGTTCACCTTATCCGTAACTCCGTTGATCACGGTATTGAACTTCCTGTTGATCGAGAAGCCATGGGAAAACCGCGGAAAGGAACAGTAACCCTGAGTGCACAACATGCAGGTGCCTTTGTTCTGATTACCATTCAGGATGATGGTGCGGGACTGAACTTTGAAAAAATCAAGGCAAAAGCAGTAGAAAAAGGTTTGATTCAGGCTTCCGATGAACTTACTGATACAGAAATTGCAGATCTTATTTTCCAGCCGGGATTCTCTACAGCAGATAAAGTAACAAATGTTTCGGGCCGTGGTGTCGGAATGGATGTTGTTAAACGAGACATTATTTCCCTCGGCGGAACCGTTACCACCACCAGTGTACCAGGACAGGGCACCAAATTCACCCTGAAGCTGCCTCTTACCCTTGCCATTATCGAAGGTATTCTCATCCAGCTTGGAAACAATCATTATGTCATTCCACTTTCCAACGTAAGTGAATGTCTTGAATTTGAAACCCTGAACATCAGAAAGGGTAAATTCTGTTCAGCCATGAAAATCCGTGATGACATGGTACCGTACATTGACCTGAGAACCTTCTTTGAAGTAGAAGGTGAAGTACCACCGGTGCGGCAGATGGTTATTGTATCAGACCAGAATTCAAAAATCGGTCTCGTTGTTGATAAGGTAATCGGAAATTACCAGACCGTAATCAAACCATTGGGTCGCCTGTACCAGAATGTTGAAGGTATTTCCGGTGCAACTATCCTTGGAGATGGATCTGTTGGACTCATCATTGATGTATTCAAACTGTCTGACATTGTCCGGGAACTTGATGTAAACAGCTGATTTCTATGATTGATACACTGACAAACATCCGAAGTCTTACTGACAAAGAATTTGAAACAATTTCTCATTTCATGGAAGCCAACGTTGGTATAAAAATGCCGCCATCAAAACGTATTATGGTTCAATCGCGGTTGATGAGCAGACTACGGAAACTTCAGTTTACCAATTTTTCTCAGTATCTGGATTACGTGTTCAATCAGGACCGTACCGGAGAAGAACTGATTTACATGATTGATAACCTGACCACCAATAAAACAGAATTTTTCAGGGAAGCCGACCACTTTGCCTACATGACCGGCACGGTACTTCCCCAGAAAGTTCAGGAAGGAAAGCGGTCAATAAAAATCTGGTCTGCAGGTTGTTCCAGTGGCGAAGAACCATATACCATGTCCATTGTCATGAAAGAGTATATGCGGCAACATCCAGGGGAAATCAGTGAATACGCCATTCTTGCAACTGATATTTCCACAAAAGTTCTTGATTTAGCTGCCAATGCTATATATGACGAAGCAGAAATAGCAGATCTTTCGTACGACTTAAAACAGCGGTATTTCCTTAAAAGCAAGGATCCGTCAAAAAAGCAGGTTCGGGTAAAACAGGACTTACGGAGCAAGGTTCACTTTAAGCGGCTGAACTTCATGGATTCATCCTACCCTATCAATGATACATTCAATATCATTTTCTGCCGTAATGTGCTGATTTACTTTGACAAACCTACACAGGAAGCCATCATCAACAAATTCATGCAGCATCTTGAAGTTGGTGGATATCTTTTTTTAGGCCATTCAGAAACAATTTTTGCCATGGATTTGCCATTAAAAACAGTTGCACCTACAGTATATAAAAAGATTGGAACGGTGGTTTCATTATGATTCATATTCTTATAGTTGATGATTCTGCAGTAGTTCGGGAAACCTTAAAGACCATTCTTTCTGAAGATCCAGAAATCGGCACCATTGAAACTGCACAGGATCCTGTTATTGCCATGAAGAAAATGGAGACATCATTACCGGATGTTCTTCTCACAGATATCGAAATGCCTCGTATGGATGGACTCAGTTTCCTGCAGAAAGTTATGGAAACCAATCCTATCCCTGTAATTATCTGTTCCAGCATGGCTGAAGACGGATCAACCAACGCCGTAAAAGCCCTTGAGTTAGGGGCTGTGGATATTATCCAGAAACCACGGGTAGGTACACGGCAATTTCTGGAAGAATCCCGCATTACCCTATATGATGCAGTACATGCAGCCTATGCAACAAGAAAATCACTGGCTTCTAGAGCTGAACACAAAATGACCATTGAACCGAAACTGACCGCTGATGCCATTCTTGAAAAAGGAACCGTTCCCGTACTTGAAACTACAGAACGTGTCGTTGCTATCGGTGCCAGTACCGGGGGCACAGAGGCCTTGAAAGTTCTTCTTGAAAAAATGCCTGTAGATGCACCCGGTATGGTCGTTGTACAACATATGCCGGAAAACTTCACCAGATCTTTTGCAGAACGGCTTGATTCACTGTGTAAAGTACATGTAAAAGAAGCTCAGGATGGAGACAGTGTACTTCGTGGACAGGTTCTTATTGCTCCAGGAAACAAGCATACCCTCTTAAAACGAAGTGGAGCCCGATATTTTGTTGAAGTACGCGATGGTCCACTTGTAACACGGCACCGCCCATCAGTTGATGTCCTGTTCAGATCTGCTGCCAGATATGCCGGAAAGAATACAATTGGTGTTATACTGACAGGTATGGGAGATGATGGAGCCAGAGGAATGAAAGAACTTCACGATACTGGAGCCTATACCATAGCGCAGGATGAAAAAACCTGCGTTGTTTTCGGAATGCCAGCCGTAGCCATTGAACATGGCGGTGTTGATTCCGTTTTACCTTTGGATGCAATTAGCGCTGATGTTATCAGCCATGCGAACAGATAAAATACTTTATTTACACATGAGGAGATTTTTCCTATGGCAAAAAAAATCTTAATCGTTGACGATTCAGTAAGTATCAGAAAGAGTGTTTCTTTCGTTCTTGGACAGGAAGGATATGAAGTAATTGAAGCAGAAGATGGCCTTGATGGTCTGAAGAAAGCTGAAGTTGACGCCTTTAACCTGATTATCACCGATATCAACATGCCCAATATGAATGGTATTGAACTGATTAAAGCATTACGTTCAAATTCAGCTTATAAGTTTACCCCGATTATTGCACTGACAACAGAAAGTCAGGAAGACAAAATGCAGGAGGGTAAAGCTGCAGGTGCAACCGGTTGGATTGTAAAACCATTTACTACCGAAAAACTGATTGCCATCACAAAAAAAATCCTTGGCTGATTTACCAAGGATTCTATAAAAACTGCAGCAGGTCTGCTTTTTCAGCAGGGGCTGCAGTTTTTTTATGAGCGCTGCTGTGCAATAAAATCTTTAAGCATAGCAATCTGCTCTTTTGTGCGCTCTGGAGCAGGACCGCCGGTGGTCAATCTGGCCTTTACACAACAGTCTGCCGGAAGAACTCCGTACACATCCTCGTCTATTAAATCACTGATTTTTCGATATTCATCCAATGGCATGTCTTCCAGATTGCAGCCGTGTTCAATACAATACCGCACTGATTTTGCAGAAACTTCATGAGCAACACGGAACGGCAGACCTTTCCGGACAAGATAATCTGCAAGATCGGTAGCATTGGCATGGCCACCGGTACAACTGGCTGCCATGCGTTCAGTGTTCCAACGTGCTGTTCCAACCATGGCATTGAAAATCTGCAGAGAATTAAACACTGTATCATATGCATCAAAAAGACTTTCCCGGTCTTCCTGCAGGTCACGGTCATAACTTAAAGGTAAACCTTTCATAATAGTAAGCAGTGCCATTAAATCACCATATACACGACCGGTTTTTCCACGAATCAACTCAGCAAAATCAGGATTCTTTTTCTGAGGCATAATGCTTGATCCAGTGGACCATTTTTCAGAAAGATCGATGAATTTGAACTCTTCAGTAGACCAAATAACAATTTCTTCACAGAAACGGGACAGATGCATCATGAGTATTGATAAATCAGAAGCAAGTTCAATGCAGTAGTCACGGTCAGCAACGCTGTCCAAAGAGTTCTGGGTTACTCCTGCAAAGCCAAGGCTTTCTGCAACCATTTCCCGATTCAGTGGAAGGCCGCTTCCTGCAAGAGCTCCGCTTCCTAAAGGACTAAGGTTAATACGTTCAACCATATCAGAAAGACGTTCATAGTCACGTTTCAACATCCAGCTCCAGCTGAGCATATGTTGTGCCAGAGTTATTGGCTGAGCGCGCTGCATGTGAGTATACCCGGAAAGCAGGGTTTCTGTATGTTTTTCTGCAATGGAAGAAAGGGTTTCAATCAGTAAAAGAATCTGCACCTGCAGTTCGGGCACTGCGTGCTGCAGATACAGACGTTCGTCCAAAGCAATCTGGTCGTTACGGCTGCGTCCAGTATGTACTTTTTTTCCGGCATTGCCTAACCGGTCTGTCAGAACACCTTCTACAAAAGAATGGATATCCTCAGCACTGGTATCTATTTCCAGTTTTCCACTGGCAATTTCTTCAGCAATTTTTGCAAGTTCTGCTGCAATGGCCGCAGATTCATCAGCAGGAATAATGCCGGTTTTTCCCAGCATGCCGGCATGGGCAATACTTCCCTTAATATCATCTTGCGCAAGACGCATATCTGCGTATATCGAAGTTTCAAATTCTACGGCTGCAGCATCAGGACCTTCCTGAAAACGGCCATGCCAGAGTGCTGCATGATTTCCACCATCAATGGCAGTTTTTTTATTTTCTGAACTCATATCTGTATTCCTTTTATGTCCTAGATTTATCAAAAAATCTCATTAAAACTGTTTTAGTTCTATGGTAAAATATCCTAAATCTACAATCTGACTGAAATGTTGGCCAAGGTCAGCAGCCACACCAGTAGTAACTGCATATACCGGTACATACCAGGTAGTTGTTGTACTTGAAACTCCATACGTATCTGAATCGTTTGACGCAGATGGTTTATATAATTCTGTAAATGTAAAGGTTCCGTCGTTATAGCGTAACGGCGCTTTTAAAGGAATTTCTGAATCGGCCCCATCTTCTCTATACGATAATTCAGCTGGAAAACCAGATTCATCATAAAGCCTGAGTGTAACGGTTTTATCTTTCTCTCCAGACGGTACACTCTGCTGTATCGATTTAAACTGATAACTGATCAGTTTATTATAACCATTCTCTGTGTGCTCAATATTGCTTTCTTGTATGGCGGTTCTATGAGATTCCATTGTTCTTAAATCCCCGTAAATCCGGTAATACAAGGAAGTGCCGTCAATCCGAAGTGAGGTTTCTAAACTGTTTTTATAATCAGAGGTCTTAAATACACAAATTCGTGCAGAAGGGTCACTGGTAGTTTCGGGAACTTTTGAACCAAGAACAGGCGGTGTTATTTCATAGAACTGTTCAAGACCGCATGAAGATAAAAAAAGACAGCCTGCAGTCAGGAAAGTGAACAATATTCGGGTTACTTTTCTGAAAGGCTGTCTTTTCATAGGTATATCTTTTGCAAGTAAAAATTAGTTTTTACCTTCTGCTGACAAAGAAATCAAGCGTGATTTTGCAAGATTTGCCCAGTTATCATTCACAAAAGAATCATTAACTTTATTATACCATTCTTTTGCTGCAGAATAATTGCCACGCTGTTCTTCCATACGGCCAGCATTGAACATAGCACGTGGAGCAGTAACAAAATCTTTGCGTTCACAGGCTTTAGCAATAAGAGCTACTGCACCATCAATATCACCAAGCTCTTCGCAGCAGATTGCAGCATTGTACCATGCAAGTGGAGCTGTATATGCTTTTTCATTGGCAGCTGCAGCGTTTTCATAAGCAGTACGTGCTTTATCCCAGTTTTCATTTTTGAACTCAAGTTCAGCAGCAAGGAGATATGCACGTGAACCAACGGCATTTTTACTGTTTTTTGAAGCAATTTCATAAACAGCTTCAATAGTTGCAGCTTCCTTGGCAGCAATTTCATCGTCTGAAGCATCAGCATTAGTCTGGAAAGTAGAAAGCTGATAATACAGGCTGTCCAATTCACCAAAACCTTTTGTTGCATTGCTTGTTTTCACAGTTGAAGTTACTCCTAAAACAACTGCAACAATGATAACAACTGCTACAACAGCAATAAGAATGAATCTGTTTTTTGCAATAAAATCAGCCAGAACACCTGATGCTGTCTTTTTTTCTTCTTTTTCGTTAACGAAATTACTCATTTCTAATTCTCCTGAATCAATTGTCTGTTTTTTATCTGATATTTAATTCATTCATCAAACGTGAAACATATGTTCGCTGAATACCAAGAATTTTTCCAGCCTCAGTCTGGTTCCAGGAGGTTTCTTCCAGAACCTTTGTAACATAAGCCTTCTTAAAACGGTTCACAGCAGATTTCAATGACTTATCCTCGTCAGACATAATCTCACTGGACATGGCATCTGCACCTTTTTCATAGTTTAACGGTTTTACATGTAAGCGTAAATCGGAAAACTGAATATAAGGCGGATTTCCCAGCACACAGGCACGTTCAATGGTATTTTCAAGTTCACGAACATTACCTGGCCAGAAATAATTATATAATGCATCCATTGCTTCAACAGAAAAACCGATAAAGTTTTTCTTTGTTTCTGCACTGAATTTATTCATAAAGAAAGTTGCAAGTGGTTCAATATCTTCCTTGCGCTGTCTTAGCGGTGGAATATACAAAGGAAGTACATTCAGGCGGTAATACAAATCACTGCGGAATGTTCCTTCCTGAACCATTGCTTCAATATCCCGGTTGGTAGCAGCAATGATGCGTACATCAACCATCTGGGTTTCGCTTGATCCTACTTTTTCAAACTGACGTGACTGAATGACACGCAGAAGTTTAACCTGAAGATCTAAGGGTAATTCACCAATTTCATCAAGGAATATGGTTCCACCGTCTGCCATTTCAAAGCGACCTTTACGGTTAGAAACAGCATCAGTGAATGCGCCTTTTACGTGACCGAACAGTTCACTTTCAAGAAGAAGCGGTGACAATGCAGCGCAGTTAACTCTGATGAAGGGCTTTTTTGAACGGTTACTCTTAATATGAAGCTGCTCGGCAAATAACTCTTTACCAACGCCACTTTCACCAAGAATCAATACCGAAGAATTTGTGCGTGCAACCTGATTTACCACATTAACAAGATCAAGAACTGCAGAACTGTTTGCTATGAAAGAATGGAATTCACTACCCTGCTCAATGGTACTCTGCAGTGCAGCAATTTCATTGCGTGCAGTGCGGTATGTCTGAGCATTCTGATAAGCAATACTAGCCTGAACACCTAAACTTTCAATGGTTTCAAGATCACGACGGGTAAAATCTTCCTGTTTATTCAAAAGTTCGATAACACCGATACATTTGCTTTTAATGCACAGTGGAACAGCAATCATGTTACGTGTTGCATATCCTGTTTTATCCTGTACTCCGGAAAAGAAACGTGGATCATTGGGAACGTCATTTACAACAAGACTTTCCTTATGTTCATATACCCATCCAGCGATACTGCCTTTTGCAACAGGAACGGATTTAGCCTCAGTACCTTTAGGACCAAGTGCAACTTCAAAATGTAACAGATTATCGGCTTTATTAACCAGAAGAATTGAAGAAGATTCGCAGGCAACAAGACGCATTGCTGATTCGAGAATCCGGACCAGCAATGCATTTACATCACAATACTCTGAATTAATCAGAGTATTAATCTCGATGAGTGTATTTATCGTTTCAGCATCTAAAGATGTAGGAGTCATTTCAACACTCACCGGGACACATACTTATTTGTTTTTCAGAAGGTCAGCAAATGGGTTATATGCGTCGCTTTCTGAATCACTGTTAGAAGACATATACTGTGAAATTTCATCACGCTGCTGTTTGCGTTTGAATTCTTTTACAGAGAATGCAGCTTTCTGTTTTTCTGGGTTAACATCAACAACAAATACGTTGATTTTGTCACCAACTGCATATTTCTTAACAGCTTCTTCGAATGGTTCATCACGGTTATCGCTCAGGTTTGCTTTGTTAACAAGACCTTCGATTCCAAATGGTGCACGTACGAAGATACCGAAATCGGTAATAGAAACAACTTCACCTTCCAGAGTAGAACCGGTTTTGTACTGATCCATGAACTGTGCCCATGGGTCATCGGTAAGCTGCTTTACACCAAGACGGATGCGGTGTTTTTCAACATCACATTCAATAACAACAGTTTCAATTTCCTGTCCAACTTCCAGTTCACTACCTGGATGACGAACTTTTTTTGTCCATGACAAATCATCTGCATGCAGGAATCCGTCAATGCCTTCTTCCAGCTCTACAAATGCTCCGGCATTGGTAAGTTTTACAACTTTACGGGTCAGTTTGGTTCCTACGGGGTATTTATCTGCAAGAGAATCCCAAGGATTGTCCTGAACCTGTTTCAGACCGAGTGATACACGACCGTTCTGGATATCATATCCCAGAACCATGCATTCTACTTCGTCACCAATGGCAACCATGTCTGAAGGCTTGTTGATTTTTTTGGTCCAGCTGAATTCACTGATGTGAGCCAGACCTTCAATTCCTTCTTCCAGTTCAATGAATGCACCGAAATCGGTCAGTTTGGTAACTTTACCTTTAACAACCTGATTTACGTTGTACTTATCTTCAAAGTGCAGCCATGGATCTTCTGAGAAATGTTTCAGAGACAGGTTGATACGTTTTTCTTCAGGGTCAAGACGGATAACTTTCAGTTCAATTTCCTGACCTTTTTTAACGAAGTCTTTTGGACGGGTTACGTGACCCCAGCTCATATCATTGATGTGGAGAAGACCATCAAAGCCTCCCAGATCGATGAATGCACCGAAAGAAGTGAAGCTCTTAACGGCACCTTTAACAGTGTCACCAACCTGAACGTTGTTAAAGAACTCTTCACGGTTTTTCTCGATTGATTCTTCGAGATACTTTCTGCGGTCTACAACTACGTTTGCTTTATTATCTGAGTACAGTCTTTCAATGTAGAACATTGATTTTGTACCAATCAGTTTTTCTGCTTTTTCTACTTTCTGACTGTCAGCGCGGCTGATAGGCAGGAACGCGTGGATATCTGCACCGAGGGAAACATCGTAACCACCTTTAACAACCTTTACGATTGTTCCTTCAACAGGGGTCTTGTCAGTAGCAGCCTGACGAAGGTTCTTCCAAATTACCTTCAGATCTGCTTTCTGCTTAGAAACGATAACTTCACCACGTTTGTTTTCTTTCTGAATGAGAACAACACTTACTACATCGCCAACATTTGGCAATTCCGAAAACTCCGATGTCGGAATTTTTCCCTCTGATTTGTAACCAACGTCAACGAAAACGGTATCCTGAGAAACCAGAATAACGGTTGCGTCTACGAGCTCACCTTCTTCAGGGGCTGCAAAACTATTATTGAGATACTCTTCTAATTGTGTCTGACTGATCCCCTTGGAGTTTGGAGCATCATTCATTGCCACTTCCATCTGTGCCATATTTTATTCCCTTATAAGTGAATTTTGGAGACTATTATCCCACAAACTTCTTCTATGGTCAAGTCTGAAGTATCGATATAGACTGCGTCTTCGGCTACTTTCAACGAACCTTCAGCCTTATTTCTGTCTATTTCATCACGACGGATAATATCAGCCTTAATCTGTTCCAGAGTCAGATTACTGCATCCCTGATCAAAACGTCGCTGAGCCTGAACATCGATACTGGCGTCCAGGTAAAATTTATGTTCTGCATTGGGGAATACAACCGTTGTCATATCCCGACCTTCGCATACAATACTCATCTTAGAAGTCAGTTCCCTCATACGGTCATTAACCAGATGACGAACCGGAACAATTGCAGAAACTGACGCAACACTGCCGTCAACTTTGTCACTGTGGAGTTGAGTCTCTACATCAACACCGTTCAAGATGAAGTGTCCGGCGTTTTCGTCATAATCAAGTTTCTGCTGTTTTGCAAAATCTACAATTTCTGCTTCTTTTGCATGAGCCTCTTCTGGCGTTAATTTCTTTGCACCGTCAATCTTTCCCGACTGAATCAAGGCCAGTGTTATGGCACGGTAAAAACTTCCCGAATTCAGAAAAACAATGCCTAATTCGCCGGCAACACGTTTTGCAACCGTACTTTTTCCGGTACCTGCAGGTCCATCTATAGCAATTACCATATTTTTCTCCTTAAAAGCCTCTGCGGCGCCGTCGCACATGGATGTGCGATATCGCTTGTACTAATATTCAACTTCCACCAGAGACTGCACTTCTGCTGCAGTCAGTTCACGGAACTCGCCAGGTTTCATATCGCCAATCTGAATGGTTCCAATACGAACACGCTTCAGGCTTTTGATTCCCATCTCAAACTCCGTAAACACCCGGCGGATTTCACGATTCTTTCCTTCAATAAGAACAACCCGCATGCGACGTGGATTCAGTTCTTCAGCAACTTTTGCCTTGTAAAACACCCCTTCAATACGGATTCCCTTCATGAATTTCTGGGCAAGATCACGGGGCATTGGCGTTGAGGTTTCTACTATGTATTCTTTTTCAATCTGCGATGAAGGATGGGATACATGACGGGCAAATTCTCCGTCATTGGTATAAATGACCAGACCTTGTGAGAACATATCAAGGCGGCCAACGTTATACAATCGCTCTGTAAAATGGGGTTTCAGCAGTTCCGTTGCAGTCTGTCTGCCCTTTTCATCGGACTGGGTACACACGTATCCGGTAGGTTTGTTCAGAAGAACATACCGTTTTGTTTCTTCAAGAGAAACCAGGCTTCCGTCTACACAGATAACATCCGTTGCTTTTACTTTTTCGCCGGTAGTAGTTACTACCTGACCGTTTACCGTAACCCGGCCGGCAGCAATAATTTCTTCGCTGGCACGGCGGCTGGCAACGCCACTATGAGCCAGATATACCTGCAGACGCATGGTCTCCGGCTGATTTTCATTTATTTCGTTGTTTTCGTTAGCGGGCAAGTTCAAAACGTTCGCTCTCAGATTCATCAAGTTTTGGAAGATCGGCAATACTGCTGAGTCCAAAGAATTTCAGGAATTCCTTGGTTGTACCGTACTGAATCGGCTTACCGGGAATATCCTTGCGGCCTTTTTCGCAAATCAGGTTACGTTCCATAAGAAGACGGACCATGTTATCCGCCGACACGCCGCGGATTGCTTCTATTTCTGCACGGGTAATGGGCTGCTGATAGGCAATGATGGAAAGGGTTTCCATGGCAGATTTTGAAAGCTTTCCGCCATTCTGTTTTCCATACCGTTCTTTAAGCACACTCCACAGTTCTTTCTTTGGCGACAATGCCCAACCGCCGGTAATCTGAACCAGTTCCAACCCGCAGCTGGGAACCGCATACCGTTCTTTCAGGCTTTCAAGGGCTGTTTCTACTACATCCTCTGAAAGCTGGGTAATAGTTATCAGGTTTTCCATAGTTACCGGCTCGTTCTCTAAAAAAAGAACAGCCTCAACAATGGCAATTTCTGTTTCCAAATGATACTCCATAATGTCTCTTCATCAGTGTTTTTTTATGCTGCCATAAATGGACGTATCTTTATATCACCAAACATGCGGTTTTGGTAGATGCAGGCCATCTTAAATTTTACTGCTTCCAGAATAGCCATAAAAGCACAGACAATGTCCATCAGGTTGTCCTTCCGGATGACAAGATCAGTAAAATAGCACTCTCCCCGGTTTTCCAGAAGTTCATCCATCAGGGTGATTTTTTCTGCCACACTTATCTCTTCGTACATATCAAGAATTTTTTCGGTTCCATACGAAGAAACAATTTTTGAGAAAGTTTTCATCAGTTCCCAGGTATCAACCTTTTCCCACATTTCTTCTTCTTCAAAAGGAAGAACCCGCTGGCCTTTCTTGCGTTCCAAAGACCATTCGTTTTCGTCTTCACGTTCTTCCATCAGCGAGGAAAGTTTCTTGAACTTCTGATATTCAATGAGTTTATCTACCAGTTCCTGACGGGGGTCTTCAAGTTCTTCGCCGTCAAAAGTGGTTTCAACCGGCAGCAGCATACGAGATTTTATGTAGAGGAGGTCTGATGCCATGGCATAAAACTCGGTCAGACTGTCCAAATCTGTAGTGACAGCATAGTCCAAGTATTCAAGGAATTGTTCTGTTACTTCAGCAATGGGGATGTCATAAATATTCAGTTCGTTTTTCTTTATAAGGAATAACAGCAGATCAAGCGGTCCCTGAAAAGTCCCCAGGGAAAACTCACGTTTAACAGTGTTCAATTCTTCCATACAACCTTACTCCTTGATCAGGCAGCTTCTCAAGAAAAAGTGCAAACTGATCTCTTTTTGGTTTATCGGAAGATTGATTGAGAATCTCAAGCATAGGTTCAAGAATAAACCGTCTTTCAGAAAGACGTGGATGGGGAACCTGCAGCCGCTCTGTATCGATGGTCTGGGCACCGAACAACTCGATATCGATGTCCAGAGATCTCGGGCCATTCCGGAATTCCTTTGAGCGGTCACGTCCCAGAACTGCTTCTATGGACTGAGTTTCGTCCAAAAGCATTTCTGGAGTACCTGACCATGTTCCCCTTACGGCCATGTTGAAAAAATCATCCTGATCAGTTACATACATGGCTTTTGTCTGGTAGACAGACGACATCTGAAAATCTGACAGCAGGTTCTTCAGTTTTTTACAGGCAGCAGTAAGTACCTGAACCGGAGAAAGAACACTGCCGTCTTCAAGCTGCAGGGACCTGTTTGAACCAAGCCCCAGAACAACCTGAACCCTATTTTTTTCAGCAGAAACTTCAGACATCGTTGCACCAGATTCCATTAAAAGAGTTCGTCAGGCAGTTTTTTTGCTTCAGCTGGTTCTGCCGGAGCTGCAGCAGGTTTTGCGGCTGCTTTCTTAACAGCCGGCTCTTTTGCAGCATCTGATTTTGCTGGTCCTTCTTTTGTTTTCAGTGCCTGACCGGGGAACATTTTTTCGCGGACTTTGCGTTCCAGTTCCATACGGTATTCATCGTTCTGGGTAAGGAAAGCAATGGCATTTTCACGTCCCTGACCGATTTTGTCATCACCAGCAGTGAACCATGCACCGCGTTTATCAATGAATCCATGCTTTACGGCTGCATCAAGAAGACTTGAAATACTTGAGATACCTTTACCGAACATAATATCAAGCTCGGTTTTTCTGAATGGTGGAGCAACCTTGTTTTTAACAACCTTTACGCGGACACGGTTACCTACAACATCATCCTCGCCTTTTGCATCAATTGATTCAATGCGGCGGATTTCAAGGCGCATTGATGAGTAAAATTTCAGGGCGTTACCACCGGTGGTAGTTTCAGGATTTCCAAACATTACACCGATTTTCATACGAATCTGGTTAATAAAAATGATGATACAGTTTGACTTACCAATGATGGCAGTAAGCTTACGGAGAGCCTGGCTCATAAGACGTGCCTGCAGCCCCATGTGGCTGTCACCCATATCACCTTCAATTTCTGCCTGTGGAGTCAGGGCCGCAACTGAGTCAACTACAATGATATCAACGGCACCTGAACGGACAAGACTTTCTGCAATATCCAGAGCCTGTTCTCCGCTATCCGGCTGGGTAACCCATAAATCATCAATGTTTACACCAAGATTCTTGGCATATACTGGATCAAGGGCATGTTCTGCATCGATAAATGCAGCAATACCACCCAGTTTCTGACACTCGGCAATTGCATGCAGCGCAAGAGTGGTTTTACCTGATGATTCAGGTCCGTACATTTCAATAATACGTCCGCGGGGATATCCACCAACGCCCAAGGCTTCATCAAGCATAATGGAACCGGAAGGAACAACATCCATACCGGCAGCATCTGCGTGGGTACCAAGTTTCATAATGGCACCCTGGCCATACTGTTTTTCAATCTGTAAGCGGGCTGCTTCCAGTGCTTTCATTTTTTCAGACATTTCAGCCTGAGTTTCTAATTCTGTAGACATTTTTGCCACCTTTTTTTCCTCCCACACATATGTATATATATGTCTACTCACCGTTTTGCGCCATTTTCTGCAAAAAAAAGTGATATTTATACCAAAAATTTATTAATTTACTTCAAAACAGGCTGGTAAATTGATTTTCCTTTCAAAATTACCCGTCCATCAAGAATATCCACCTGTGCCAGAATCTGCACGGTTCGTCCTGTTTCCACATTCACCGGTTGGGGAATTGATACAGGTACAAAACCTTCCATGTGTTTAAAGTCATCATCACCGACAAAAAGATCACAGTTATAGTAGTCATCTCCCGATTTGGCATTGGCAATGAACCCCTGCCAGATGACCCAACAGTCTTTATACAGATAAGGGTCTGCTGCAACATCTGAATATGAGTATAGAACACTCAGAGTGTCAAAAGATGGCACCTCTAAATATTCCATCAAACGATGTGCTTTAAATTTTACACCGGAAGAAGCATTGGAATTCAGAATACGGTTAATCTCAACCTGAGCTGCATTATCCTTATTCAACTGAAAATACCGCTGAGCTTTTTCGTATGCAGAGGTTACCTGTGACTGTGACAGAAGATAGCGGTAGACACCGCCGGAAATATCAGTTTCAATGGCAGTTCGTCGTTCATCCGTGGTAAGTTCTAAAGCCGAAAGGTCAGCACGGGCACCATTGAGACCCAGCATTGATGCTGAATTCCGGTATAGAAGGAAACTTGCGGCACCCACAATAAGAAGTGAGGCAATACAAGGCACAATGGCCGGATGGATACCGAAACGGGGAAAGAAGCGACGAACCAGCGTTGCGGGAATTCCCTCACGCATGACATCGTTTTCACGACAGTACTGGTGAATAAAAGCAAGGGCTTTTTTTGCGGTTCTGTTACCGGGTTCAGCATCCTTTACATCAAGATAATAGGAAACTGCGGTCCGGATTTCGCCCTTCTGCAGAAAAACAGCAGCCTGAGCAAGAAGTAAATCCGTATTGGTTGCGGTAAATCGCCGGGCCTTACTGAAATACAGTTCTGCGCCCCCTATATCACCAACATACATACAGGCAGATCCCAAAAGATAGAAAAAGCGGAACGTATCCTTATATTCCAGGATACGGGGTTCCAGAAGAGAGATACATTGAGAATATTTACGGGCTCTGAGAAGCCGTTCAGCCTGCTGTAGAGGTGTTTTTTTAGACATCAGTCAGCTGACCGTCCCATCTTTACAAAGATTGCATCAAGTTCAGCATTCAGTTTTCGTATTTCATCGCGGGTTGCATTATCTGAATCATTTTCAAGCTCACTGATACGCTCAAGAAGATCACTGATATAAGCAGGATCAAGCTGTTCCTGAGTAATAGCTCCCATGGTATACGTAGTTCCGTATGAATCGGTATATGTGGGGACATCAGAATCTGCAGCAGCAGTTTTGATGCTTTCCTCAAGCCCAAGAGTCTTTACGGTCCCCGGGGTTTTATCACCGGTTGCTACGGTAATATAAAAGCACAGATTGCTTTTTGTCTGGGGTGACAGCGAAACCTGATGCCAGTTAACGCCAATGGCAGAATTGTTATAGGTTTCTATGGAATCGAAAGTACGGTTATCACGTACTGTAGGTACCCAGGAATCCTGAAGAAGAGCATCACGATTGGCAATGTATACTCCATCAGGAACAGAAATGTCAGCGCCATTCAAAAGAAGCTGCACAGCATTACCACGGCCGGAAGAACGGATGTATTTTACCTTTTCCATAGTGTCGTACCGGCGTTCAGTATTGATGACATTTTCATTAGCTGTAACAAAATGTGATGCAGTCTGTTCACCAAGCCAGGTATCAAAAACACCCTTGACGGAAATAACCTGCGCTCTTGGTGAAATGTTCTTAATTGCAATATCTACACGGATACTCTCATATCCTTTGTTATCTGTCTTTTTCCCGTCAGTGCCCTTTTTATCAGAAAGCCGGAACGGTTCAAACCGAACGTCAACAACAAAGTTGTCGGACACGGTATAGGAAAGCACTGCAGTAGATTCATCGACATTGGCCGAAACCTGAACTCCCGTTCCAGAAGCAAGCTTCCGTACAGAGTTACCGTTCTTAACATAAAATCCCGATGTGGTGCCATGCTCAGCTGATTCAAGAAGTGATATCCAATTTCCACTGTCTTCATCACGAATGTGCAGAAAAAAAGCACCGGTTGAATCATCGAGTGTAATTCGAATCGGTTCAAGCAGCAGCGTCTTTCGCTCCGCACTGACAGAACCAATGGCATATACAGCAGAAAGGATAAGAACTGACAGTTTTATGGCATACTTTGCGTAACGTTTTGCAGCGGTCATTATTGAGCTCCTCCATCCTGCTGTTCATCAAGAAAAGTCTGCAGTTTTCTTGCCTTCAACATCAATTCCTGGTATTCATGCTGCCGCTCCAGATCATCTGCTTCACGCTTTGCATCCCGAGTATCTTCATCGATGCGGCTGTTTCCCTGCATTTCTTCATTTTCCAGATCCATGATACGCGATAATTCGGCTGCATACGCTACAGCAGAAAGCGTGTCCTCTGCTGCATGACGAAGCTGCTCATTCATGGCACTCATGTCAACAATACGGGCCGTTAAAAAAGCATTTTCTTCCTGAGAGGCAGCAAGAGCCAGTTCAAGATCCTGAATCTGAGCTTCCATATCGCGGACTTTTGACCGTAACGAGAGCGCTTCTTCTGACTGATACTGTTTCAAAAGGCGCTCATACTCTTCTTTTGAAGCAAGGTACTCTTCACCGGTAACGCGTAGCAGATACAGAAGTTTCTCTTCCCGTTCACGCTGATTCAGAAGTTCAAGGCGAAAAGCAGATTCCACCACTTTTGCAGACTGGGGATATTCAGTAACAATACGCTCAAAAAGACGCTCTGCCTGGTCAAAGTTAAAAGTCTGATACAGACATTCGGCCATCCAGAAAAGTGCAGACGGCACCAGTTCATGATCAGGCCAGGTATTACAGAAACTAGTAAAATCCCGTACAGCATCTGTGTAGTTATTCAGAAGATATTCAGACCGCGCCATCTGATACCGCACCTGAGGCAGATATCCGGATTCCGGGAACTTCTGGGTATAGTAGTTTCCATCAGTAAGTACTGACTGGTAATCGCCGGAGAAAACTTCGGACATAATCAGTACATACCAGGTTTCCTGAGTAATATTTTCAGGCATGGTAGCGGCTTTACGAAGAAAAAACAGTGCTGTATTCCAGTCACCGTTTCGATACGCTTCAAGCCCCTGAACAAGAAGATTGTCCTGCGAATTCTGAGCAGAAACCGGCAGCAGAAAAATACAAAGCAAACATATCATCACCAGTTTCTGAAACTTTTTTGAAATCATATTATCTCCGAAGTATTTTAATCCTACTTACAAATGTCCGGATACACAGACTGCGATTGTATGGATTCAGCAGCACATATCTTTGGTAAATTTTCCGGCAAAAAAAGCGCTGCCGGATACCACAACATCAACACCTGCTGTAATTACTGATTGTACAGTATTTTGGTTAATCCCGCCATCTACAGAAATCAGATATTCATACCCTTTTTCTGCACGAAGAGCATCAAGCTGACTGATTTTATCCACACATTGAGGAATCAGTTTCTGACCTCCAAAACCGGGATTTACAGTCATGACAAGAACAAGATCAACAAATGGCAGCAATTCCGTAATGGCAGTTACCGGTGTAGACGGAACGATACTGATACCAGCCTTTTTACCAAGATCATGAATGTGGGAAATAAGTCGATGTGAATGAATGCAGGCTTCATGATGGAACGTAATGTAATTCGCACCGGATTCTGCAAAGGAATCGACCATTGTTTCAGGATGTTCAGTCATGAGATGAACATCAAAAGGAAGTTCAGAGAGAGGACGCAGGGACTTTACAACCTGCTGCCCGATGGTAATTGGCGGTACAAACGTTCCATCCATAACATCGATATGAACCCAGTCACCACCCTTCTCATTTATGGTTGTTACTCCCTCGCCTAAACGGGAAAAGTCAGCAGAAAGCAACGAAGGAGACAGAAGTATCTTTTTCATATAAAAAATAGTAGCAAAGGCAGATGTGATTGTCTATATCATGACACCTTTCGTTTTTATATATAGAAACAGAAGATATGACACCTTTCGGAAATTTTTTACTAGAAAAATAATTTTTTCTTTCAAAAAGTACTTGACGTACATATTAAATATACAGTATAAACTTTGCCCTCTTTTTGACAAATTTTGTACAATTCTTGACTTTTCCCATTACTTCTGACATAATTACCTTTGTTCATTATGGAAAAGCGTTCAGAAACCAGTTTAGCCCAGGCACGTGAGTCACTGAAAAACGCACAGCTTGAAAAGGCCCACAAAGTTCTGGAAGAAACACTACCCTTTGATTTGCAAAATGATGAGTTACGACAGACCCTCACCTATGTACATTATTGGGAAGAATTCATTCAGCGGTTATCACTGGTTGATTCACCTTTTGAACGCGGAGAATCGTTGATTCAGCGCTGGAAACAGTTTATGGCGCTGTATGGAGATTCATCCTATGAACAAAGTATTGATGCATTACGTCAGGGCGTTTTTCAGCTTGCACTGGAAAACTACCAGACACTGTTCAACCTGAGTAGTCAGGATCAAAGGGCGGAGATACTCCGTAAAACAGGTTTGTGCTACAAAACGCTCGGTGACTATGAAAAAGCACTGAACTTTCTTAACGAAGCCAACACCCTTTCGCCGAACAGCGCTCCGGTACTGGCCGAAATGGCTGACTGTTACGCCCTGTGTGGAGAGGAACGCATTGCAAAGGTACTTTTCAGGGAAGCTTTTTTTGTTGATGCAGAAAAAGTTGACATTACCCTTCTGGAATCAGAGCTCATAACAACATTGATTTCATATGTTGAAAAGATGGGGTTTACCGGGTCTGAACTGAAGGAATGGATACCGGTATACGGCGTTTTATACGGGGTATTCAACATCAAAAGAGAGTTACGGGCCTTAGAAGCCGGTAAACTCAAGCAGTCCGTTTTCTCCCTGGAAAATGAACTGAAAGAAGTCAGGGGCAATACAAGCCTATTGAAACCCCGGCTCATAAACCACTATTTCTGGCTTGTGGATTACTACGTTAACACCAACGATGACCACGCCAGAATTAACGAGATTTTGCTTAAAATTAAACTGCTTGATCCCGCAGTACACGAAAAATATGTGGTCTGAAACACATGGTGTTAAACAGTACCGGGTTGTTCAACAGTCAACAAACACAGGAGAAACTTTATGTCTGAAGAATTGGTAAAGAGTGTTCAGGATTTACTGAAGGAAGAAACCTTTACTCGTGCATCCCTTTCACAGTATTCAACAAACAATTTCATCAAGTTGTCAGAACTTGTAGAAAAAGCACAGGCTGAAAACTGTATCGATGAACTCAAAAGCGTTACCGATGAACACCTTGTTCATAACAAGAACAGTGTTATCGCACTTTTCATTTCAGGTATGCTTGGGCTGAAAAAACGCAGCCTTGATAACTCTTCACTGATTACACTGGTTAACCTTTTTCTTGACCAGCGCCGCAACAACATTGTTACCTATCTTTGTGAAAGCATTCTTGCTGAAGATGAAAACAACAAATTTGCGCTTCATACATTAGCAGACTGCTATACAGACGAAGACAACGAAAAACGCTGGGACATTTATGAACGCATTGTTCGTATTGACCGCGATGAAGTTGAAATTGCCATTCGTCTTGGTGACAAATGTCTGGAAGAATATGACGAAGCCACCGAAAAAAGCCAGAAAGACAAGAAAAAAGAAGAAGCTGTAGAATACTACAAGAAAGCTTTAAACCGCTCCATTACCCCTACTCCAGGAAACCAGCTTAAGGAAATGTGGACTAAACTGGTTGATCTGGTTCCAGAAGACATTGAATACTTCTACATGACTCAGCGCAAGATTGCAAAGACTATCAGCGCAGACAAATCGTCAGTCATGATGAACGATCTATATAAACACTACAAAAACATTGAAAACTGGGATGTAGCCATTGATATCCTGAAATTAATGCTGAGCATTGATGAAACAGACAAAGGCGCCCGCAGTGAACTGGTTGAATGTTTCAGAGGAAAATACAAGAAACACAGCCACCTTGAAGATTACATCACCGTTTCCAGTCTTACCGGCGGTCCAAGAAATGTTTTCGAAGCCATTGCAGACTTTGAAAAACACATCTCATTTGACATCAAGAACTACGTATTCCACCGCACCTGGGGTGTAGGTGTCATCACAAAAGTAGAAGACGAAAATATCACCATCAATTTCGGTAAAAAACAGGGAGTTCATACCATGACCCTGAAAATGGCCGTTAATGCACTGCAGCCACTGCCAAAGAATCATATCTGGGTTTGGAAAGCTACTAAATCAAAGGACGTTCTCCGTGCAAAAGTTAAAGATGACAAAGAATGGACTTTGAAAACCATTATCAGAAGTTTTGGCAACAGCTGTGATTTCAAACGCATCAAAGCAGAACTGGTACCAAGTATCCTTACTGCTGCAGAATGGACAGGCTGGAGCACTGCTGCACGCAAATTGATTGATTCTGACCCGACCTTTGGTGTAAATTCTGAGGATATTACCCAGTACACTGTTCGCGACCACGCCATTACCAGAGTTGAAAAACTGGCAACTGAGTTTAAGGCACAGAAACAGTTCTTTGCCCGTATTGATATTCTGATGAAATTTGCAGATACCGATACTAAAGATGGCGACCCGGCTGTAGAAACCGATCTTTTCAATGACATGTTCAGTTACTTCACCGGTTACCTGCATTCAACCAGCAACGTTACCGAACAGACTATTGCTTCTTACCTGGTTGTTCGCAGCATTATTACCCGCTATCCACATCTTAACCCTGGTATTCAGCTGGATATGTTCGGTAAACTCTTTGATGAAATTGAAGATCCAAGCGAAATGTACCTTGCACTGAAAGATACAAAAAATACTTCACTGCGCAAGGACTTCCTTACCTGTATTGAAATGCTTCCTAACTGGTCCGACATTTACATCAAACTGTTCCCTACCGTTCTTTCAAACGAAATGCTGATTAAGCTGATTAACAAGGGACATACTGACAAAGTAAAGAAACTTGCCGCAGATTCATTTGAATATTTCCGCGATTACCGTGCAGCTGCCATTTACTTCTTCAAGGAATGCCGTGAAGAAGACTGGTTCAAGGAAATTGGTATTACATACGAAAAACAGATGATTACCCTGGTTAATATCATGGATCTTGGTTTCCGTGAAATAGCAAACCACTACGATACTACAGAAAACCGCAAACTGATCCGTCAGATTCAGCTGCTGCTTTTTGGAAAAGATACCAAATCTGTTAACCCTTACCTGAACTACATGCTGGAAAATGGTGAAGAAACTATTAACCGTCTGTACACTCTCATCGATGACGTTGCAGATTTTGACCCAGCTGTTAAATCTTCTATGCGTAATAAGATTCTGGAAAGTTACCCAGACTTCCAGTTCCACGTTAAGGAAGAAAAGTCTGTTACTCCTAAGGGACTGATTGTAACTCAGGCAATGTTCGATAAGATGAAAGCTGACCTTGAGCACATTGCAACAGTTGAAATTCCTGCCAACGCCAAAGAAATTGGTGAAGCCATTGAAAAAGGTGACTTACGTGAAAATGCCGAATACAAAGCAGCACGTGAACGCCAGACTCAGCTTAACAGTCAGGCTACCCGCCTGCAGGAAGATATCAACCGTGCACAGGTATTCGATCCTTCTACCATCACCACTGCTCACATTTCATTCGGTACCATTGTTACCCTGCACAATGAGATTGAAGACAAAGACGAAATCTTTACCCTTCTTGGACCACGCGAATCTGATCCTGACAACGGAATCATTTCCTACATGTCTCCAATGGGTATGGCTATTCTTAACAAGAAAAAAGGTGAAAAACTGAACTTCGTTATCAACGAACGTAACTACTCTTTCACCGTTAAACAGATTAAAGCTGCTAAATTCTAAGAATTGCTGAACTGACATAAAAAAGGCTATGTTCCAAAAGAACATAGCCTTTTTTTTGCTCTCAATAAAACCTCAGTCTGACCTTATTCGGTTTCAAGCAGTAACGCAGCCTTTCTGGTTATATTATTTTTCTTTTCACGCTCAGCAATTTCCTTTACTTTACTGCGACAGGAGGCAAAGCGGTTGATTTTCCAGATATCAAGACCTAACCCAACTGTAGAAGAATCATCACTTTCAAGGAACAACTGACAGCATTCTTCATAATATTCACAGGTATGCTTTGCCATTTCCTTGGCGATGGCATACCTGAGATTTTTCCGCTGCTTATCAACTGCAATTTCTTTGGTAATTTCACATACCGCCTTAACAGATTCACTGTCGCCATTTTTTAGAAGTACCTCTGCAGACTTTGCACGGATACTGTCACCTTTTTTCGAATTCTTAACGATATTTACAAGAAATTCATTCCCTTTTGCTACATTTACCGCACCCAAGGCATCAATACAGGCGTTTTTTACTGCCGTTTCACTGTCATTATCAATGCGGTACATTAAAACTTCGGTAGCATCACGGAAACCCCACTTTTCAACAGCTTTTGCTGCAGCAATACGAACCTTGTAGTTATTGTCTCGAAACGCTTCAATGATAACCTGGCATACATCGTGTTTGTTATAGTAAGACAACCCTTTTATGGCATATTCACGAACACTGGGATCCGTTGATTCAAAAAGTTCCATGAGAACTGGAATTGATTTTTCAAGTTCCATGGCACCTATGGCTTCTGTTGCATACATTCGCACATACATATTTTCATCTTCATCCCGGGCAACTTCGCATAAGGTATCCCAGGTTTCAACAGCCTTAATGGAACCAAGGGCTTTCATCAGATTCTGCCGGCGCGCTGTAGTTAAATCGCGGTCCAGATAATCAGCAAGAAATGCAGCATCATCTTTACCGCCAATTTCCCCCAGAGCCTTTATTGAAGCATCAAGATAGTCATCGGCTTCATCATCAAGAAGTTTCTGAATAAACGGACTAGCTTCTACTATTTTGCATTCAGAACAATAATTTATCAGCTTATTGACTGTAGATGTTTTGGTGTCATACGGGTCTTCAAGAATTTCAAGAGCATATTCTTTCAGTCTGTCATCCTTTGCATTGGTAAAATATGAAATGCAGGATTCCCGTATGGTAACGTTTTTTGTTGCTTCAAAGGTTGCAAAAAGCTCCTTGCTGAATGAATAGTCTTCTTCTTTAATCAAAGTATTAATCATTTCAGAAATTTCTGATTCAAGACCGTACTGCAAGGTATCACGACGTTTCTCAAGTTCAGATTTTTCATTTTTATCTGCAGTATCAGCGGCAAAAAGTGTAATGCCCGTTAATAAACAGCAGAGTAAAGCAAACAGATGCTTCTTCATACAACCTCTGTACTATTACCGTTTTCCTTTAAAATATCGGCTCATAAAATCAGTTCTGAATGATTCAAACCGATCTTCTTCAATTGCCTTCCGTGCATCAAGCACAAGGTGATGAAGAAAATACAGATTATGGTACGAAGCAAGCATGGAACAGAGAATCTCGTTTTCCTTAAACAGGTGACGCATATATGCCTTGCTGTATTGCCGGCATACAGGGCAGTTGCACTCAGAGTCAATTGGAGAAAAATCACGTTCATATTCAGCACGTTTAATAGAAATAGGCCCATCATGGGTAAAAAAAGAACCATTTCTTGCATTGCGCGTTGGAAGAACGCAATCAAACATATCAATACCGGCAGCAATTGCATCCAGGATATAATCTGGTGTACCGATACCCATAACGTATCGTGGTTTATCTTTTGGCAGTAAATCAGTGGTATAAGTTAAGAATTCTCCATATACGTCTGCGGGCTCTCCAACGCTCAAACCACCGATTGCAATACCTGGTGTATCCAGATTCGAAACAAAGTCTGCAGACTGTTCACGCAGATCCTTATAAAAGTTTCCCTGCACAATGGCAAAAAGATTACCAAGATATCCTTTATCACGTTCTGTAAGCCACTGTTTTTTTGCCCTGTTGGCCCAGTCCGAAGTAATACGAAGTGCCTCTTTAGCCTCACGGTATTCAGTACCATAGCCAGTACAAACATCCAGTTGCATCTGAATATCGCTGTTAAACTGACGCTGTACATGAACAACACTTTCGGGAGTAAAAAGATGACGGGAACCATCGATATGACTCTGAAAAGTTACACCTTCTTCCTTTATTTTCCTAAGTTTGGAAAGTGAGAAAACTTGAAATCCGCCGGAATCAGTAAGAAAGTTTCTGTTCCACTTTGAAAAACCATGCAGGCCACCAGCCTCTTCCAGAATATCTCCACCTGGCCGAAGATACAGATGATAGGTATTAGCCAGAATTATTTCAAAACCGATTTCCTCAAGATCATCTTTTGTCATGGCCTTAACAGTGGCATTGGTTCCAACAGGCATAAAAACAGGAGTCTGCACAGGTCCATGAGGTAACTGCATAACACCAGTGCGAGCCTTTCCATTTGCATCCTGATGCGTAAGGGTAAAGATCTTTTCCATATTCATTCCTTAACTATATATATTCCCGTCATAACTAAGTCCGTGCATAACGGACAAGGGCAATACTGATTCCTATAAAGATAATAACCGGAGCCCATGCTCCGGCAAAAGGAGATATGTATCCGAATTTTGCCAGATACATGGTTACCATCTGAGTTACATAAAATAACACTGCAGCACTTACACAAGAAATAAGACTTATCAAAAGAACATTCCGGCGTGATTTTCCAGAAAGACCAATGGAAAGAAATACTACAATGAAGATAACCGATGGAAATGCAAATTTTTTGTAGTATACACTTCTGGCTTCTGCAGAAGGTAGACCGGTACGCTGCAGCAGTTCAATATACGCACGGGCATCTTCCGTATTTACTTCATCTACAGATATTTCAAAGTTTCTGAAGGTTTCAGGAACCTCAGTAAGACGCTCTGTCACAGAATAGGCTCCTGTTGAAACGGTTAATTCACTACCATTCCAGCGATAAACAATACCATTTGACAGCATCCACCGGTCTTCATCCCACCATGCAGAATCGGCCTGTATAATCATATCAAGCGTCATGTCATCATTCCGTAAGACAATATACAAATCATACAGCCGTTTATTTACATCGTCGTAATAATCAGCCTTATACACTGCCCTCCCCTGATCCGAGAGAACAACAACACGGTCGTTATTATTACTACGCTCTTCACCTAACACTTCGTTCTGTAAGGCAACCTTTTCCCTATAACAAGGAACCACCAGTTTATTCTCAAACCAGAAAAAAGTTACCGATAGCACGGCTCCCAGAAAAAGAAGCGGCGCAGTAAATTTTAAAAGGGAAACACCTGATGCAAAAATCACGGTAAGTTCATTATCAGCATACATTCCGCTTAAGGTAAAAGAAACTGCAAAAAGGACCGCAAGCGGTGCTGCATACCACAATGTTTTTGGAATATACAAAGCCATAATTTTCAGAATGCTGATAACCGATGCTTCCATCTGGATATAGGACCAGAGATTTATGAATAAATCTACCAGAACAAGCAATATTGAAAAAAAGATTAGTGCTGTCAGGAAACTTGGAATGAATTTCTTAAAAAGATAGCGGACCAATGTCATTTTTTGATAAGTCTCCAATAGAATATAAGAGCAGCAATTCCAACCAGTATATTTGGCAACCACATGGTAACAAATCCATTAAATCCATTTCTGAAACTGAATGTCTGGCCCATAATCATCATTGCCCAATAGGCTACACAGATAACGATGCCGATTATAAGACCGATAGTCTGTCCGTTGTGTTTTCCGAAAAGAAATGCCAATGGGAGGGAGAGCATGGCAAAAAAAAGAGAGCCGAAAGGCAGGGAAAATTTTTTATTGAATTCAAGGTCCCATACATTCAGTGTTCTTGCTGAAGTTTTTTGTTCTTCCCGCATCTTCTTCAGTTCCCTGTACAAATCAACTGCTGTCATTTCCCGGGGATTTTTTCTACTGGAAGTTGAAGAAAAAATTGTATCGGCAAAAATATTCATGACAAGTTTATTACTCAAAAGATAGTCATAAGACAGCGAATCTTTCCTATCAAGAAACAGCGCAGTAGCTTCATCCATTTCAAGCTGCATGATGACACCAGAATCCTGAGGACTTGCAATGTATGAATTCCCCGCAACAATTATCCGCTGTTTATTATTTTCATCTACATCAAAGAGAACGATATCAGAAACATTTCTGTCATTTACCTGACCAATTACCATGGTTGCAGATTTTGTACGTTTTATTGAGTTTGATTCCAGTTCAACTGAGGGATTGGAATACAGAATTTCCTGATACAGAGTATTGTATTTTACTGTTCCAAGGGGAAGCAGATAGTCATTAACAAAAAACGAAATACTGGAAATTACCAGAGAAAGAATAAGTACCGGCCATAAAATAACACGGTAATGATTACCAGTTGCACGGAACACCAGAACTTCGTTATCACTCATCATGCGTCCCAGGCACATAAGAAAGCCGACCAGGGTGGCAAAGGGTGCCGACTGGGCGATAATAAACGGCAATGAATAGGTGATTAATTCAATAACCTGCAGCAAAGGCACTCTTTTTTTAAGCAGATCTTCTGCCATAAGCAGAATCTGATTAACAAAAAAAATGAGAAAGAAAAAGAGAAATGCTATTGTAAAATAAAGAGTCAATTCCCGGGTTACATACCAGAAAATGACATGACGCTTCTGCCGCCGGGTTGCGTCACTGGGCACTGAAACCACCTGTAGAACCAAACCCTCCGGCTCCACGTTCTGTTTCAGAAAGCTCTTCGGTCTGCACAAAAATTCCACGTGTAACAGGAGCAACAACAATCTGACCGATTCGATCCCCATTATTGATGACAAAGGGTTCTTGCCCCAGATTGATAAGAATTACTTTAGATTCTCCCCGATAGTCGCAATCTATGGTTCCAGGTGAATTAACACAGGTAACACCATATTTAAAAGCCAATCCGCTTCTGGGACGCATCTGAATTTCATAGCCTTCAGGTATCTCAAAAAAGAGACCTGTCGGAATCATCCGGCGTTCTCCAGGCTGCAATGTAACCGGTTCTTCCAAAAGGGCACATACATCGGCTCCAGCGGCTCCAGCAGTTTGATATTGGGGAAGTTTTGCACCCGGAAGGGCACGAACTTTGATTTCAACGTTTGCAAACATATGTACAGTATATCAAAAAAAAACGGCTGTTACCATAAAAGTAACAACCGTTTTCTGTTATGGCAGAAGTTCAGGATACTTCCTCTCTACGAAAGCAGCCATCCTGATGCACTCTGCCGTTCTGCAACAGTCAGCAGTAATACTGCTTGCTGTTATTTATTCTGTGCTTCAAGGGCATCAATGTAGCTCAGGTTAATGCGCCCCTGTTTATCAATTTCGATAACTTTAACAGGAATTACATCACCTTCTTTTACTACGTCGGTAACCTTAGCAACACGGGTGCGTGACAGTTTTGAGATATGACACAGACCGTCTTTACCAGGAAGAATTTCAACGAATGCACCAAAGTCCATAATGCGTTTTACAGTACCGGTGTAGATAGTTCCAACTTCAGGATCTTCTACGATACCTTTAATTGCAGCTTTTGCTCCGTCAGCAGATTTTCCGTTTTTACCGTAAATGGTAACGGTTCCGTCATCATCAGTATTGATGGTAACACCATACTGAGCAGAAATAGCTTTAACGGTTTTTCCACCAGGACCAATAAGAGCTCCAATCTTATCAACGGCAATCTTCATGGTTTCAATTTTAGGAGCATATTCACTGATTTTTTCAGCAGGACCAGCGATGGTCTGTTTCATGATGCCCAGAATATGCAGACGTCCGCGTTTAGCCTGAGCCAGTGCTTTCTGCATGATTTCAGTTGTTACACCGGCAATCTTGATATCCATCTGGAAACCGGTAATACCGTCTTCAGTACCGGCTACCTTAAAGTCCATATCACCCAGATGATCTTCTTCACCCAGAATATCAGACAGGATTGCATAGCGTTCGTAGTGGTCACCTTCGGTAATCAGACCCATAGCAATACCAGCTACCGGTTTTTTCATTGGAACACCAGCTGCCAGCATACACAGAGTACCACCACATACTGATGCCATTGAAGAAGAACCGTTTGATTCCATAATTTCTGATACTACACGTACGGTGTAAGGGAATTCTTCACGGCTTGGAACCATTGGTTCCAGTGAGCGGCGTGCCAGGTTACCGTGACCGATTTCGCGGCGTCCGGTACCCATACGACCTACTTCACCTACTGAGTATGGAGGGAAATTGTAGTGCAGGATAAAGTGTTCGCGGCGGTCGCCGTCAATGTCGTCGTATACCTGTTCATCAAGAGCGGTTCCCAGGGTTGCAACAGCCAGAGACTGGGTTTCACCACGGGTGAAAATAGCTGATCCGTGTGGACGAGGCAGAACGTTAACTTCACAGGTAATAGGACGAATGTCTTCAAGACCACGGCCGTCAACACGTTTACCGTTATTCAGGATACCTGAACGCAGGATTTCGTACTGCATGTCATCAAACAGAGTGTTGAACAGTTTTTTCTGCATGTCATCAGCAAGCTGTTCAGCATATTTTGCAGCAATATCAGCCTGTACTTTTGCAATAGCATCGTGACGGGCAAATTTGGTTGGTTCATAGCAGGCAACCTGCAGCAGAGGCATAGCTTCTGCACGGATTGCTTCAGCGTTTTCAAGAACTGCACTTGAAGGAGCCAGAGGCAGTTTTTCTTTTCCGGCCAGTGCACGCAGTTCTTCCTGCAGTTTACACATTTCACGGATGAATTCTTCTGCTTTAGCCAGAGCACCCAGCATCAATTCTTCTGATACTTCGTTGGCACCACCTTCAACCATGGTAAAGCCGTCTTTAGTACCGGCTACTACGATTTCAAGGTCACCCTTTTCAATCTGCTCATAGGTTGGGTTCAGTACGTAATCTCCGTTAACATAGCCAACGCGTACAGCAGCGATAGGACCATTGAAAGGAATATCAGAAACGGTAACAGCTGCAGAAGCTGCAATTACAGCAAGAATGTCTGGTGGGTTAACACCGTCTGCAGAAACACAGGTTGGAACGATCTGGATTTCGCGGCCAAATGCAACTTCAAACAGAGGACGCATAGGGCGGTCAATAAGACGGGAAACCAGAATTTCCTTATCCTTTGGACGGCCTTCTCGTTTTACGAAACCGCCGGGGATTTTACCTGCTGCATAATATTTTTCGTTGTAATCAACGGTAACTGGAACAAAGTCCAGACCTTCCTGTGCAGTTCCTGAAGCACAAGCGGTAGCAATAACAGCAGATCCGCCGAACTGTGCATATACAGCACCGTTTGCCTGTTTGGCAAGACGACCAGTTTCAAGAATCAGTTCATCATCACCAATTTTGTAAGTAACTCTCTGTACCATGGGTACTTCCTTTTTCTGCCGTGGAACAGAATTTACTGCAACAAATCAGGGTGTCGGTTTGTTCCAGAAAATTCTGTGTCCGCTACGGCAGTTTATTCTTTTATCAGATGGCAACGCCATCTTTTCAGCAGCAATGCTGCCAGTTTTCAAAAACAGGGTAAAAAAAAGCCGGTTATTCAGTATGAAAAATCACATGAACAGCCGGCTTTTTCCTCGCAAATCTTAGTGACGAAGACCGAGTTCTTTAATCAGAGCGCGGTACAGGTCAAGATCTTTGCGTTCCAGGTATTTCAGCATTGAACGGCGCTGACCTACCAGTTTGGTAAGAGCACGTTTAGCACCTGCATCTTTTTTGTACATTTTGCAGTGTTCGGTAAGCTGTTTGATACGAGCGGTAAGCAGAGCTACCTGAACTTTGGTGTTACCGGTGTCTTTATCATTAGCACCGAACTGAGAAACGATTGAAGTGGTTTCTTCTTTTGACAGCATTTTTATGCCTCCTGTTAAAATAATTAGGCGTATCACCCGAAAAACGTTCTGCAACCATTCAGTATGAGCAACTGGTGCTACCCATGAAAAAACAGCCCGATTGTTTTCCTAAAGAAAGATGTGCCAGTTGTCCCCCTAACGACATCTTTATACAAATACTATATTTGCAAAATTCTGCATAAAAGTCAATGGACTGTTTCCCTGCAGAGCAATCTTTCCATCCTCTGAAATGGTCATGAAAGCAGGTTCTGTTCCATTGATTCTGCACGGATAATTTCCCGGTGCAGGCAGAATTTGATGTACATCAGCTGCAGAAAAACATCCGTCAGGTGATACCGTAATATTCCGCATATCCAACGTCCATTCATACCCGAGAAGTTCTCTGGCAAGGTTAAAATTCCCTGCTGTAATGCATTGCCGTATCATAGTAGAACTGATTTTCTCTGAATCTCCAGTGGCAGTTGTATCCTTAATAATCTGATAGTCCATATGTTTTTCAATACAGAACTGCTGAATCTGTTCTATACCGGTGGCAGCTTTATAGCCACAGCGGAAATCTTTGCCACTAACAAGACACTGAATAGAAAACACCTTGCAGATCATATCCAGAAATGCAATACCATCCATTGTCTTAATTGCATCAGTAAAATCGATGACTGTAAGGAAATCAAACCCCAGCGACGCAAAATACTCTTTTTTCTGTTCCAGAGTAGATATGCACCCTGAAAAATGAGATGGATCATTTACTGCTTTTGGCGGTACGGAAAAAGTAATGGCGCCGGCTGAAATATGCCGGTCTTGGGCATACTCAAGAACTGCATTGAAAAGTGATTTATGACCACGATGAGGACCATCAAACCCTCCAATGCATAAAACGCTCTTTTCTGTTAGGGATACAGATTCTGAAGAAGCATTCTGAATATCCTGCCAGGTAAAAAACTTCATGAATCTTAATCCTTGTTCACAAATTCATAGTAAAAATGATTGTTTTTGATGGAAACCAAACCGCAGAAATCATCGGTTTCTTCAAGAAAAACAGCATATTTGGGAGAGTCACCGGTTCCACCATTCACCTGATACTGTTTCCACTCATCAAGAAACTGCCGTCCTTCAAGAAAAAAACCGGGGGTAATCTTTATGCCATTGTTATACAACTCATGTTTGTCTTTTTTCAGCGTAATACCTTTCAGCCCGCAAAGAAAAGCTGTCTGTCGGTCAAGGGAAACAGCCATTTCTGTAATTTCAGATAAGGACTCAGGGGTAAAAAGACTATCCAGAACTGACTTTATATACGGATCATCTTCAAGAATTTCTTTCTGAGAAAGAGCATGACTGATAGTAAATTCTGGCAGTTTTCCGGCCCCTGCAGCATTTTCCAGCTTAAAAATGCCAACACCGGTGCGCCGTAATGCAATTAAATGAGCACAACTACCGGCAGAACACGCTATATCGCGAGCAAGAGAGCGAATATATGTTCCTTTGGAAACTTCACATTCAAGAACAGCATACTGCACTTTTTCAACACCATTTTCCATAATGGTCTGCATATCAAGAATCTTACTGGAATGAATAGTAACCGGCCGTTTTTCCATAGTTACATCACGACCACGTCGGGCAAGATCACTGGCACGGGCACCATCAACATGCAAAGCAGAAAATACTGGCGGTTCTTGCATTACCGAACCTGTCCACTGTTTAACAGCTTCAAGAAAAGCATCTTTTTCTGGCAGACCGGTTGTTTTAATCACATGACCGGTAAGTTCCAGAGTATCCGTTTCCTGACCAAATGCAATAACGGCCTGATATGTTTTGGAAAGTGCAGTAATGTGAGGAACGAGACGTGTCATTGATCCTGTAAGAACTACAAGAAGCCCGTCAGCAAAGGAATCAAGTGTGCCGGTATGTCCAACTTTCTTTGTTGCTAAGGCACGCTTTACCCCGAATAACGAAGTAAAGCTTGTTATACCGGCAGGTTTTGCAAGAAGAACGATGCTGCTGTGCATTACGCCTCAGTAGTATCGCTTTCAGCAGACTCTGTAGTACCGTTAGCAGCCGCAATTTCCTGATCATGTGCGACAATAGCATCAATTTTATGAACCATGTTGATGCCTTCTTTGATACTTGAGTCTGCAATAAACTGTAATTTAGGAAACTGACGCAGACGCAGTTTTTTACTCAGGGTTGACTGAATAAAACCGGCTGCACTTTCAAGTCCCTTTACTCCCAGCTTTGTTTGTTTATCACTCATAAAGCTGGAAACATATACTTTTGCATAAGCAAGATCCCGGGTAACTTCTACCCGGTTAATGCTTAAAAAAGTTGATACACGTGGATCTTTAATCTGTCCACGCATAATCATTGTTGATATTTCGTCACGAATCTGTTCACCAAGACGTACAAGACGGAATTCTGACATTACTAAGCGTACTCCTTATTCAGCCTTGCCTGATTCTTTGGCAGCTTTGGCAGCTTCTTCTGCTAAGGTAGCACCCAGTTTGCGTGCAACTTCAACAAATTCGATAACTTCGAAGGTATCACCAACCTGAATATCGTGCCAGTCTTCAATACCGATACCACATTCGTAGCCGTAGGTAACTTCTTTTGCATCATCCTTGAATCGTTTCAGAGAAGAAATCTTACCGTTGTGAATTACAATACCGTCACGGATGATATTAACGGTAGAAGTACGTTTAACGGTACCTTCAAGTACGTAACATCCGGCAATAACGCCAACTTTCGGTACACGGAAGGTATCACGAACTTCAACCTGACCGATAACTTCTTCTTTAACATCAGGCTGCAGCATACCTTCCATAGCCTGGGTAATTTCTTCAACACACTTGTAGATAACGTTGTACTTGCGGATATCTACCTTTTCCTGATCTGCCAGTACTTTTGCTTTTGGAGTAGGACGTACGTTGAATCCGACGATGATTGCGTTACCATCAGCAGAAGCAAGCATAACATCGCTTTCGTTGATGGCACCGGCAGAAGAGTGGATTACTCTCAGGCGGATTTCTTTGGTAGACAGCTTTTCAAGGCTCTGTTTCAGAGCTTCAGCAGAACCCTGAACGTCGGCCTTGATGATGACTTTCAGTTCAGTCATCTTACCATCGTCAATATTGGCATACAGGTTATCAAGAGTAACTTTCTTAACAGCCTGAGCAGCTTCTACACGTTTCAGTTCCTGACGTTTCTGTGAAATTGCACGTGCTTCTTTTTCATCTTCAGTAACCTGGAAAGGATCACCGGCGTTAGGCATTGCTTCAAGACCAAGAATTTCAACTGGCATAGAAGGATATGCTTTCTGCAGTTTTTCACCGCGGTCATTGAAAATAGCACGAACTCGTCCTGAATAAATACCGGCAACATAGGGGTCACCGATTTCAAGACAACCGCGCTGTACGATGATAGTAGATACAACACCACGACCATGGTCAATACGGGTTTCAATGATTTTACCTTCAGCACGGCACTGGTTGTTGGCTTTCAGTTCAAGCATTTCAGCCTGAAGCAGAACAGCTTCAAGAAGATCATCAATACCTTCTTTTTTGAGTGCACTGATGCGTACGAACTGAGTTTCACCACCCCACTCTTCCGGAGTAAGACCATATTCAGAAAGCTGAGTCATAACGCGGTCGATATTTGCTTCTGGTTTATCACATTTGTTTACGGCAACAACGATTGGAACCTTGGCATCTTTTGCGTGGTTAATAGCTTCTACAGTCTGAGGCATTACACCATCATCAGCTGCTACAACCAGAATAACAATATCAGTAATAGAAGCACCGCGGGCACGCATCATAGTGAATGCTTCATGTCCAGGAGTATCCAGGAACGTAATCTGACCACGTGGAGTATCAACCTGATATGCACCGATGTGCTGGGTAATACCACCAAACTCAGTCGCAACTACGTTGGCAGAACGGATAGCATCAAGAGTTTTAGTCTTACCATGGTCAACATGTCCCATTACCGTTACAACTGGAGGACGTGGGGCAATGGCATCATCGGTATCAGCTTCACTTTCAATTACAGTTTCATCATACAGAGAAACGATGTGAACTTCACAATTGTATTCAGAAGCCAGTAATGTTGCAGTATCTGCATCAATTGACTGATTAATGGAAACCATCATACCCATGGAGAACAGCTTTGCGATGATATCTGAAGCCTTCAGGTTCATCTTCTTTGCCAGATCCTGAACTGATACGGTTTCCATGATTTCAATTTTCTCTGGAACAGCATCAAGCTGAGCCTGAGCCTTTTTCTTCTGATAATACAGTTTGTCGTCAAGATCTTCTTCGCGGTCTTTGCGGGAATACTGAGTCTTTTTCTTGGTGAAGGTTTTCTTTGCAGGAACCTTTTTTGGATCAGGCATTGGAGCAGCCGGAGTAAAGCCCGGTCGTCCGCCTAAACCTGCAGGACGGTTACCCATGGGGCGACCGCCAGGACCACCGGCTGGACGGTTTCCAAAAGGACGCTGCCCACCCTGACCACGATTAAATCCACCCTGACCACCCTGGCCACGGTTAAAACCGCCACCCTGACCATTTCTGTTGAAAGAACGTTCACCATTCTGGCCACCGCGGTTAAAACCACCTTGGCCATTACGGTCACCGTAGCCGCGATTCTGGAAACCTTCACGTGCCTGAGCACCGGTAAAGCCACCACCACGGTTATTGTCCCGGTTAAAATTGTTATTGTACTGACGGTTAGGATCACGTGGTCTGCGTTCTCCATCAAAGCTGCTATTCTGACCACCGCGGTTATCGCGGTTGTAATTATAGCCGCCCTGACCACCACGGTCACCGTATCCACGGTTCTGACCACGACCTTTGTCAGCCAGATTTCCCATTTTTACATTAGGCCGCTGTGGGCTTAATTCAATGGAAGAAACACCTCGACGTTCTGCAGCAGGTTTACGTTCTGCAGCAGGAGTTTCTGACTCTGTTTTTGGAGCAGCCTTTGGCTCAGCCGCTTTTGGCGCAACTGCAGGAGCCGAATCACTGGCAGGTGCAGCTTTATTCTGAGAAGATTCAGACACAACCCTCACAACCGGGCGCGGTGAGGCTTCACTCTTGTTTTCAGAAGGAGCGGCCTGTGGCTTTTTCTTTACCACAACAACCTTTTTCTTCTCAGGTGCAGCTGCGGGAGCTGATTCCTGAGGAGCATCGCTTTTTTTCTTGTTGATGATCAGTTTTGGTTTGTTCTCTGAATCTTCTGCCATTTGTTTTCCTTATAGTTTTGGGGTCCGTATAAATATATAATCGAATCCTTAAAAATCGCTTTCTCCGATTACTATGCTTTTATTCAGCATCTTCATATTCAAAGCTGAGCCCGATATGACAATTTGGACATTCAGTCATATCAGCAGTAATACGGGCACCACATTCAGGGCACTCAAAATATTCTACTTCAGCTTCTTCTGAAGAATTTTCTTCTGCACTGTTATCTTCTGCTGCTGCAGATTCTTCATCTACAAACTGAACAGAATCATTAATCAGTGCCATAACACCTGCAACATCATCAGATGAAAGTCCTTCGATATTTGCAAGTTCACCGTTTTTCTCTGCCTGTACAAAGGCTTCAATTTCTGAAATGCCGTTTTCCTGCAGAATAGCTGCAATACGCTGATCAACACCAGGAAGTTCTGCAACAGTTGCAATTTCATCGTAACCTTCGTTGTAGTCTTCGGTATAGTCATCATTGAACAGTTCCTGAGCCTGACGACGGCTTTCTGCCAGCAGTGCATCAGAATCTTCGTACTGTTCTTCAGTTTTTACGTCAATGCTCCAGTCAGTAAGACGGTTGGCAAGACGAACGTTAAGACCGTTGTGACCGATAGCAAGTGACAGCTGGCTTTCTGGTACTACAGCAAGAGCCTGACGCTTTTCTTCATCAAGAATAACAACACCGGTAACTTCTGCCGGAGAAAGTGCATTTCTGATGAATACGCGTGGATCCGGGTCATATTTCAGAACATCAATTTTTTCACCTTCAAGTTCGGTGATTACAGACTTAATACGAACACCTTTCAGACCTACACAGGCACCTACTGGATCTACATCTTCACGGTGCGAGTATACAGCCAGCTTGGTACGGTAACCGGCTTCACGAACAATCTTATGAATTTCTACGGTTTTGTCGTAGATTTCAGGAACTTCAAGTTCCAGAATATTGCGTACGAAGTCTGGATCAGTGCGAGACAGAACGATCTGAACGCCTGAACCTGAAGCAGGCTTTTTAACATCTACGATAAGAGCCTTGATACGGTCATTTTTGTGGTAAACTTCACGTTCGCTCTGGAATTTTGCTGGAAGAATACCTTCTACCTTGCCAAGATCCACATAGATAGTACCGTTTGGCTGCTGGCGCTGGTAATAACCGATGATAACTTCGCCTTTCTTTCCTTTGTACTCTGCAAAAAGGCTGTCTTTATGAATTTCAGCCAGTTCCTGATGAGCAGTCTGTTTACCGGTCTGAACAGCAGAGCGTTCGAATTCGGTTTTAGGATCAAGAAGAATGTCTACTTCGTCACCTTCTTCAACCTCTTCACTCATTTCCTTAGCTTCTTCAAGTTCTATTTCTGTAACCGGATCGTATACACCATCAACTACAACTCTGCGTGAATATACTGAAACATCTGAAAAATCGTCATTTATAGTAACGATACAGTTTTCTGCAGTTCCAAACTTCCGTTTATATGCTGCCTTAATTGAGTTTTCGATGATATTACGAACTGCTTCAGGTGAATAATTTTTATCATTAATGAGCTGCTGAGCTGCCTCAGCAAGATCCTGATTCTGTGTCATGAACGGATACCTCCTGTTGAATTGAACTGTTTACGAGTTAAGTAATTTTGCTTTGGCGATACCCTCGTAGTTGAAAACTTTCTGCACTGTTTCTGCGTTTTCAGATTTAACTTCGAGTGTAACCGATGTTTCATTACTGTCAGCGATAATACCGCTTACCCAGTCTGAAACGTCTCTATCCCATACGCGTGCCATCTGACCTTTGAAAAAGACAAATTCTGCAGCGTTTCGAATGTTCCTCTCCATTCCGGGGGAACTGACTTCCATTGAATAGGATTCCGGACCAAAAAGCTGATCAAGTTTTGGTTCGATAAGGTGAGTTACTTTCACGCAATCCTGTGTACCGATACCCTTAGGACCATCATCATTGGCTTTACAGGCGATGATAACGGTTACCCGTTTTTCGGTTTTAAGGGGAACTACTTTCAGTTCCACCAGATAGTATCCAATGCTTTCTACCAGAGAGGCAAGATCATCGTAATACTGAATTGTGTGTAATGACGTGTATTCCAAAATATCTCCGTAATTTGTTACACGGTACCCAATCCTTCAGTTTGCTGTCCGGATATAAAAAAAGAGCCGTTCGAACGACTCTATTTATAGGGTACTATAATGTTCACCCTATACTATCACAATATGGCAAAAAACGTCAATGTTCCCCATGAATAAATTAAGGAACGTAAAATAGAGCGACAACATGCACTGTTTTCACTCCGGCAGCATGAAGAGCCTGAGATGCATGATATACCGTTGACCCTGTAGTAATTACATCATCAAGAAGAACAACTTCTTCAGGAACCTGCGTTATGCCCGGCAAAGGCAGATATTCAGAATCTGTTTTTGAAAGCCGCTGCTGTCTGTTCAGTTTTTTCTGCTGAACCAGTGATGTTCTTTGTATCAGATGATATACAGGAACCTTATATAGAACGTGAAGAATTCTGCACAGTTCCTCCATCTGATCCCAGCCTTTTTCCTTTATCTTGTTCTTTCGGGGCGGTACAGGTACAACCGGGATGCCGGAATATCGGGATATAAGCAGCTGATTTAACCAATTGGCATACAAAGCAGAAAGAGACCGGTCTCCAGCAATTTTCCAGGTTGTAAGAAGACGCTTCTTTTTACCAAGATACGGAAATACTGGAAAGGGCCTTTCATATCCTGTTATTTTCATTGCAGGAAACAACGCATCTTCTTTTCTGCATTCCGTGCAGACCGATGATTCTGAAAGTAACAGCCGGCCACACTGAGAACACCGACGTTCAGTAAATGACAAACGCAGTTCACTGGTAAAATGATCAGTACAGCTACTGCATAAGGGCTGGTACACACTGGATTTACCACAGATTACACATGTTTTTGGAAAACAGAGCCAGGAAACAAAAACGCCGGCAGCTCTCTTGAGATACAACAAATACTTCATACATAGTATATTGTCCCGAAAGAGAAAATTTCTGCCGGTTTCAGAAAAAAATTCAGGTAGAAAGTGCTTTTTTCCAGCGGGAAACCAGTTCCAGAGCCTGAAGTGGCGTCATATTGTTCACATCAGTGCTGAGAATCTCGTCGAGAATCAGTTCTTCATCCGAGAAAAGACCGTTGGGACCAGGACCTGCTGCTTTTCCATTCTGTGCCGGTTCTTCGAATACCGGTGGTGATCCTGCAGCAAGTGCATCAAGACCACCATGAACATTTTCTTCCGGATGAAGACTTTCCAGAACCTGCTGAGCCCGGGCAATAACCGGATCCGGAACACCAGCCAGACGTGCAACATGAATACCATAACTGTTGGCAGACGCTCCCGGTTTGATTTTCTTCAGGAACACAGTCTGACCTTCACTTTCAAGAACGTCCATACAGAGAAGCTGCAGTGAATTATGGTTCAACCTGGTCAGTTCGTGGTAATGAGTAGCAAAGAATGTTTTTGCCCTGATTTTTTCCAGCAGATATTCAGAAACAGCCCATGCAATGGAAAGCCCATCCTCTGTAGAGGTACCCCGCCCTACTTCATCCATAAGAACCAGAGAACGTTCCGTGGCTGAACGGAGAATTCGTGCAGTTTCCGACATTTCTACAAGGAAAGTTGATTCACCACGGGCAAGGTTATCAGAAGCACCGACACGGCAGAAGATTTTATCCGTAATGCCGATATGTGCCTTTTGCGCAGGAACATAACTACCGATCTGTGCAAGCAGAACAATGAGGGCGTTCTGCCGCAGGTAGGTACTTTTACCTGCCATGTTTGGACCGGTAATCAGGGCAAAAGGATTTTCAGTTAAGCCGGTGTCGTTTGGAACAAACTCTCCTGCAGAAAGGTGATACTCAACCACCGGATGGCGTCCCTTGATAATTTCCAGCGCCTGTGAATCATCTACTACCGGGCAGGACCAATGCTGTTCAATGGCAGCCTGAGCCAAAGCCTGGGCAACATCAGTAACAGCAATTTCTGAGGCCACGGAAAGCAGATACGAAAGATGTGGTATGATACTCTGCCGAAGCTGTTCAAAAAGCTGTTTTTCAAGACTGGTGATGCTTTCAGAAGCGTTTACCAGTTCAGTTTCCAGTTCCTTTAACCGGGCACTGGTATACCGGTCGCCATTGGTAAGGGCCCGGGTTCTGATGAAATGATCAGGGACAGCATCCAGCTTGCCCTTGGATACTTCCATAAAGTATCCCACATTTTTGTTGTATTTGATTTTCAGGGTTTGAATACCCGTATTGCGTTTTTCTTCTTCCAGATATTCTTCAAGAATCTGTGAGAAATTTGTCTGAACCTGCCGGTAATGGTCAAGTTCTTGAGACCAGCCTTCACGGATAATGCCACCATCGGTCAGGCTGGTAGACGGATCATCAAGGAGCGCACGGCCAATGGTATCAATCATGGTACGGGCAAGACCGGTATCCGGGCCACCTGTACAAATTGCATTACCCACGGTATTCCGTACGGAAAGCCATCCTTCAAGACTGTTTTTCAGAGCCTGAATATCTTTTGGATGGGCCTTGAGCATGCCGATTTTTGCAGAAAGGCGTTCAATATCAAGAATGGTATCAAGAGCTGCGCGACACTGAGAAAGCAGCGAGGTATTCGTTACGAAATAGGTCACCTGATCCTGACGCTGTTTAATGGCAGCTGCATCAGTAAGCGGATAAGAAAGGCGGTTCCGCAGCATGCGGGCACCCATGGCAGTACAGGTAAACAGCAGGGTTTCAAGAAGACTGTATTCCCGGGAACCATCACGCAGGTTGGCGGTTATTTCAAGGTTACGGCGGGAAGATTCATCAATGGTAACAAAACGGGAATCCGTAAGAACAGTGATATTTGTTATCTGAGGAAGCACTTCTGAAGGATTTGCCGTGTTGGCCGTACGTGCCAGATATTCCAGGAGATACCCTAAAGATGATACTTCCGGGGATTTTTCAGAAAGAGAAAATGCACTTAAATTGGCCATATTAAACTGAGCAAGCAGCCGTTTATACGATAATTCCCGTTCAAAATGCCAGTCCTGTTCCCAGTTAATCTGCATACCGGGGAACTGTTCAAGTACTGACGAAAGATCCTCATTCGACTCAAGGCTGGCGGCAATCAGCATTTCCCGGGGATTTGCCCGTCCCAGTTCTTTTGAAAGATCTTCTTTTAACTGCGATACAGGAAATGAAACTGCGTAACAGGCACCGGTAGATACATCACAGTAACTGAGAGAAACTGAAGGTGTGCGGCTTACACCGGAATCCTTTGTAAAACACAGGGATGCAAGATAGTTACTGGCACCACTTTCAAGGTACTCCTCTTCACAGACAGTACCGGGTGAGATAACTTCGATAACCTTTCGTTCAACAATACCTTTTGCAGAAGGTGCTGTTATCTGTTCACAGATGGCAATACGCTTACCCAGACGCAGAAGCCTGGCAATATAAACTTTCCTTGCATGATACGGAATTCCACACATAGGGGAATCAACGCGATGAGTCAGTGTAAGGTTAAGCAGGCGGGAAACAAGAATGGCGTCCTCGTTGAACATTTCATAAAAGTCCCCCAACCGGAAAAACAGGATTTCGTTCTGGTATTGCGCTTTAATGGCTGCATATTGAGCCATTAAAGGAGTTGTTTCTGCCATTAGAGGATTGAACTGAGCTGACTGATTACTTTATCAGTAATATCTACTGTGGGACTGTACCACAAAATTGAACTGGCATCCTGCAGACTGAGAATGATACTGTATCCTTCTGATTCTGCAATGCGCTCAATGGCGTTATACAGTTTTTCATAGAAATCATCAGAGGTTTCAAGCTTCTTCTTTAAGGAATCAAGCTCAACCCGTTTAGTCCGTGAATATTCTGTCAGGAAATCATATTTTTTCTGATATTCTGCCTGCAGTTTCTGTTCCTGCACTTCATTACCGCTGCGTTTTGCATCCACAATTTTCTGCTGCAGGGCTTCCAGTTCTTCAGTCTTTTTCTTAACTTCCGTCTGGAATTCAGTCAGTTTTGATTCGTAGTTGCGGACACCGGTAGATGAGCGGAAATAGGTGGTATATACCCGTGCCGTATCAATAACACCGAACCGTGTCAAATCCTGCTGTGCAAAAACAGAGAATACCGGAATCAGCATAAGAACACTGAGAACCAGCAGCTTTTTTATCATTCCTGAAAAAGTATGTTTCATAGTACCTCGATGTAATCGGCTATATATTAGCGGTTTGCAATATTGAATGACAAGGTAAATGCACCTGTGTCTTTCCAATCGAATTTCATGTCATCAGTAATGCGGAATGTATTGGCAAACAGCAACCGGATAGGAAACTGCTGAATACTGAACCGGATTCCCGGGCCAAAACTGAAGTAGAAGTCACTGAGGGAAGTGGTGGTAAACAGATCTTTTGGAGAATCCTTAAGAACTGCAGCATCAGCCCACAGGTCCGCAGCAACAATACCGGTAACAATGGGAACACGAAGTTCCAGCGAATTAGTCCACAGTGCATGTCCGCGATTTCCCTGAATAGTATTCCAACCACGACCATTGAACATCCCGTCGATATACAACTTGTTACTGTGGCTCAGTTCATCACCGAAGAACGGGGTAACAGTAGATAATGTGGTAAAGCCAGCCAAGGTCATGTTAAAGGTAAAACTGTCAGTTACCGGAAGTTCCATCAGATGCAGGTATCCTTCCAGCTTGGTATCGCTGCGCAGGTAATAATCAGATTCAATTTCCGGTAGTAGACCGGTGTAGGAAAGTCTCTGATTTGCAAACCAGCCTTTTGAAGGATCATAGTAAATATCCCGATCATCAGCGCTGACAGAAGCCCAAACGGTATTGAACATACCGACACGGCCATTGTTATCAAGAATGGTGGTATCTACCGGATGATACAGCATTGAATCGAACTTGTTATACACAATATCGGTTGAAATACCGCCGGTAACAGAAAGGATACCGAAAGACGGATTCCAGCGGCGACCCAAGGCAAGAGAACCTTCTACTGAGTACTTTTCATAATCCATATACGTATCAGTAGTATTCAGACCGTCACCAAAATACATGGACTGCAGGGCTGTTTCCTGAGAATGTGAAATATCAAGACTGGCTGAAAAGGTTACCGGCTTATTAAATGCCCATGAATTACCAAAACCAAATCCCACAGACTGCTGGGTATTTGATATGGTAAGACTTTCTGAAATAGTCTTACCTTCCCCACCAACATTGGTATTATTGTTCTTGATGTATACGGAAATAGGGAATTCATTGACAGATGTTACGCCGGTAAAGGTAACACCAAATTCCATGGTATGTGTCTGTCCCTCTTCTACATCAATGATAAGATCAACCAGATTTTCTTCTGACCCCTGCACGACATCAGGGTTGATAGCAGAGAAATACTGGGTATTGTACAGATTACGAAGTCCGTTAATCAGCTTGGTCCTATTAAAAATATCACCTGCTTCCAGAGGAATTTCGCGGGTAATTACATAATCTTTTGTTTTACCGTTTCCCCGGATAATGATGTTTTCAATATGACTTCTGGGAAGTTCAACAATCTGCAGGGAACAGGTTATGGTACGGTTTTCCTGGTTCCGCTCCTGCTGGGGGAAGAAACGGTTTGAAGTATACCCGTTTTCATAATACAGATCTGAAATGGCTTCCAAGCTTGCCTGATATTTTGTTACGTTGAAATCTGCACCTGATTTTAATGTTACCAGGGACATGAGTTCCTTTTCAGAGAAAATGGTGTTTCCTGAAATGGTGAGTCCCCCGAATGTATACTGGGAACCTTCTCGGATAACATAGGTCAGAACCATCTCATCCTGATTTTTGCTGTCGTTGTGGGTAATATCACGACGTACATCGGTAATTTCAGAATCAACAAAACCACGGTCAAGATAATATAGGGCAAGTTTCTGCCGGTCCTGTTCAAGTGTTGATTCCTTAAAGGCACCTTTGTTGAAAATACCGCTTTCTTTCATTGAAAGCTGACCTTTCAGTGTCTTATCGGTAAAAAGAACGTTTCCTTCAAAGCAGATATCAGTAACAACTGTGGCAGTTCCTTCAGTAATGGTATAGGTAAGATCAATACCTTTGGTGCCTGTTTTGTATTCAGAAGCAATCTTTACGTTGGTAAAGCCCTTCTCCAGGTAGGCATCTCGGATTTTCCGCTCATCTACAACAACTTTGGTACCTACAAAGATATCACCTTTTTTAAGGGTTATGGCTTCACGAAGCTCTGAAGAATGAATCTGGCTGTTGCCCTTAAAACTGATACTGTTTACCACCGGTTTTTCTACGACCGTGAATTTAATCACAATCTGGCTGTAACTTGAATCACTTGGGTCAATTGATACATCAATTTCATCAAAATAATCCAGCGAATAGATACGGTTCAGCATATCCATCCAGATTTCATCAGTAAACAGGAGACCTTTGAACGGTGTTGCAATACCATCAACATCTGTAAGGGTAATGGTTTTTAATCCACTGAATGTTACTTTTTTAATTGGTTTTCCGTAATACCAGTCATCTGCCTGAGCAAACAGGGCGCTGCAAAGCAGAAGCATAAGGGTAAACAGAACTAAAACTTTTTTTGTGCGCATAGAATTCCTCTTTTTTAGAATTCCTCTTTTACAGAGAGAGTTTCCAGGACAAACTTAATGAGGTATAAGGAACCCACAAATTTTGTACTGATTGTGTAATATCAGGAGCTATACTCCAGCGGATGTTGGCGAAGGGTGCCGGGAATTCCAGACCGATTTCGGGCTGAATTACAAAATCAGAAAACTGCAGATCATCCCGATTATCGTCATATCTTATGCTGAACATGGCGTCCATATACACGGAAGTACCGATGTACTTGCCTATATAAACAGTTGTATTGTCAAAAAAGTTACCGATTCTTGACGAATCATCATTATCACCACCTGCCAGCGCAGACTCTACAGCCTGCTGGAAAAATGGCGTTCTTAGGGAGAATATATCAAAATGAAGTGAATCTCTCAACCGGTTTTCCAACCCACGAATCAGGCTGTTCTGGATAAGATAGTCCACGCCGGAAGCGGCCAGCTGGCTGAACATTGCACCGGTACTGGTGCCGGATTCAACAAGGATTGCTTCGCCTAAAAGCGTACGAATTTCAAGTTCTGATAATGCAGAATCACTGGACAGCTCAGGACTGATGGCATTAACCCGTTGATTGGGAATCGACAGGATAATGCGGACCAACTTACCATCATTAGTACGTTCACGTGTTTCCGCCCTGATATTGATGAGCGGGTTAAAGCCAGATTCTGATTCATTAAGGTAAATGGCACCTTCGCGCAGATAGAAATTCCGGTTCAGGTACAGAACCTCTCCACCACGCATCATCAGGTTTCCTACTACTCCATAAGTACCGGCAACACTGTCAAACAGAACATGTATAGGTCCATCAGCAGTTACCAGGCCCCGTACAATGGGATTGTTGCGGGAAGGATAATAGGCTTGAGCTTTAGATTCTATAAATACGCGGACATCAACGTATACGGAGAAGAAGTCTCCTTCTTCATCCCCAGACCCATCATCCATAAAGTTGTTATTGATGACACATTCAGGATGAATAACATAGACATCGCCGGTTAATGACATGGAATCGGAAGCCACCGTCAGATCAAGATTTGCATTCAGGTCTCCGGTAATATCGAGGAATGCCTGATTAACGCGTCCTGCAACATACGTATTTTCTGCCATACGGAGCGCAATGGAAATATAGTCAAAGGCCCAACGGTCAAAATAGACGCCAAGATCAACTCCCACGGGAATCCCGCCGCAGGTAAAGGAATCGCTGGTTAGATATATGGTGTTGTCTTCTGCCGTGATTAATACCTCCGGCGAGAAGATGGGTTCCTTAAGATATTCGGAAACAGTAAACTTCATGTCTTTTACGTGGAGTTCACCGCCAAACTCAGGATCAGAGGTGCGGCCAGTAATGGAAAGAGAACCGGTAACAATACCTTCTTGAAGGGCAAAATAACTGTAATCAACCATCCGTGACAGAAGAGACAGATCCATGGAAACATCAGAAACGCCAATGGCAAGATCACTACCACCAATTGAACCGGAGGCATTGAACAGCACGGGAAATTCTCCTGCTGTAGAAGCAAAAAACTCTCCGGAATCAAGCAGAACCGCCTGCACTTTTTCAGTCCAGCCGGCGGTAAGTGTTGTAAGTCCCCCACCCCGGTTCAGACTTACCGGATAGTTTTCTACCGGGTCTGCAATGTTTGTTTCAAGCCGTTCTATCAAAAGCTGGGCCGACTGGGAATCTTTTCCCAGGGAAACGTCAAGGGATAATGGGGTTGTTGCCTGAATAAAAGCATCCATTCCGGCAATAGCTGAAAGTGACCCCTGCATGGACGTCAGGTCAAAGAAAACGTCAGTCTGATCAAGGGTAAACACTGAATACGCAAAGGACCCGTTGAACACGGATGCGATGCGGTCTTCAAGGGCAGCTTCGAAAGAAGCAGAAAGCTGGGAACCACCGATTTTTGCATGTGCCGACGGTAAAAGCACGTACACACTGGGATTTTCCAGCGCTCCCTGAAGGGTAAAGGAGCCGGTAATGGTATCATCGGAAGACTGTCCTTCAAGAAGGTGAGCTGCCTGAAAATGATCAAGATTGAGCTGCGCTACCAGGTAACTGTCAGAAAGCAGCATGGATGAACTGAAAGGAGCCTTTAACGGGTTTGAGAAGGTGGCAGACAGGGATATGCCGTCAGTACCGTTGATACCGGCCGCTTCAAGACCTAAAGAGCCATCAGTTACTATGGTTTCTCCTGTTGCTTCATCGGATTCCAAGGTCCATGACAGGTATCCGTTTCCCGTTACGGTATCTGCTGTATCAGAGAATGTCAGGCGGTTTATAGTCATTCCCCACTGGTCAAGATTAACGGCCATATCAATAGAAGGCTGGATTCTAATGGTGCCGGACGTTTCAGACACTGCAAGACGGTTGAATGCAAGTGAAAAATCATGTAATGACCGGTACTCGAAAAACGCATCAGCGGAGGCATACAGCATGTATGGATCAAGACTGACCGGCAGACTGTCAAAAAGAAGAGACCCTGAAATACCTGCAGTTCCTCCCAGACTTACCGATCCATTCAGATTGTAATCGCCCTGAAAAGTAATGTACTGCTTATCCATGACAGCCCCGGACACTGAATAGGGCATTCCATTAACAAGCAGGCTTGTGCCGAAAAATACCTGATCATACGATGAGTCAGCATCGGCACTAAGGTTGGCATCAATGTTCAGACCGTCATACAGCAGGTTCAGCTGCGTAACGGAAATAGTTGTTTCGTTGCCACCGAGGGAAAGAAGCAGCATCTGGTCTGCATCATCGGTATTTGCCACAACTGCATAGGGAACGTTATAGGTAACTGACGATAAGTCTGTGGTTGCATATATATCAAGGGAAATAATGTACTGGGCAACCATTTCCTCAAGACTTTTACCCGGTGCCATATCCGGCGGCAAAACATTGTTTACCAGAGCAACGATGGAATCTCCAAAGAAACTGTTCAAGGAAACCGCAGCCTGAACATCAATACCTGATTCCCAGGAAACAAACCCTGATATGGTAACTACACCGGGAATCTCATTTTCATAATGAGAGTAATCAGATGCTTCAAGGGAAAAATCCACACTGGATGCATGGAGCAGACAGTCAATCTGCACTGCTGTCAGGGTTGTGTCTCCGGCGTATACCTGTGGTGCAAACAGCATGAATCCCTGTGGCAGGCGGTCAATATAGAAAAGGGTTTCAACAGTCTGTCCGGAAGGCAGCACATAGGAGTTTATGCTCAATTCGCCTTCCGGCATCAATTCAGCAAAAGAAAAAGCTCCACTGAAATCAATATCCATTTCCCTTGAAACAACAGAAACTCTGTTTGCAGCAAGTTTTCTGCTGTCGCCGGTTACATCAAGGGTAACCCTCATTCCGCCCGACCACACAACATCAGGAACAGAAACAAAACCTTCTGCCGCATATGACACTGATCCGAGGATGTCCGACAGGTTTGCCGATGCCCGGTACGTTCCGGTCAGAGTAAGGTCACGTACTTGTGTCATCCAGGAAGGAACACTGGATTCTGCTACTGTTACAAGTGAAATAGGTTTAAAGTTGTCTGCGGCAAGTCTTACGGATAATTGCTGATCATCAAGGCCATAGGTTACCGTCAGACTGTAGGGACTTTTTACCGAAATAAAAACTGCTTCAACCAGATTATCGTTAAGGGAAGCAGAAAGAGTTGATGTGCCAAGACGTACCGTATCTCCTTCGCTTGAGGTAACTTCCAGTTGTGCAACAGATCCATCAAGAACATCAGTCAGAGTTCCTTTTGCCTTGAACGACAGATTTACGGAATCTACCAGGTCTGCAATTTTTTCATCAAAAGAAATACCGGCTTCCCCGTTAAGGGTTATGACCGTACTGCCATTCTTTTTAGGAGTCAGTTTTATTTGTGGAATATTCAGGGAAGCATTGAATCCCTGTTGACGGTATGAAAGTGATAACGAGCGGAATGTTATACCAAACGGCAGCCGGAGATTGAAACCCGATGACGAAGATTCCGTTTTTTCCAGCGAAGATTCATCATCATTTCCAGAAGTGAGAGCGAGTAGTTTCTGCACCAGGGCACTTTGCAGTTCGTTATCCCAATCTAAGGATACGCCATCGACCGTAACCGATTTTATGTGTGAAAGAATATCGTTAACATCGGAAAAATCGATACCTCTGAGACTCCAGCTGACTTCGATACGGTCAACGGACAGAATGTCTGCCCCGGAAAGGCTGTCGCTGATGGTAACACCGTTCATGCGAACGCCGCCCAGAAGATTAGGCGATATGGTGTCATAGGAGATATGGAGAGCCGTTGTATCTTCTACGTACGTCAGCACCGTATCTTTAAAAGCCTGAAGACGGTTCTGGATAGCAGACATAATGGGTCTTACCGTGGTGAGAACCAATGCCATCATGAGGAGAATAGTAGCTGTGGTAATACTGATTTTTGCTATCCGCGACTTCATCTTTTGTTATATAATTACCCACTCAATTTTATCAAAAAACATGCTGAGTGGGGAGTGTGAAAAGAGTCCTCCAGTATCACTATCGGAATAAAAAAAGGATATAGAAATGAGCATACTGCAGAATTTTATCGTATTTGAAGGAATTGACGGAGCTGGAACTACTACCCAGCTGAAAATGCTGGAATCCTGGTTTGATAATTTGGGAACCCGTCTGGTACATTTTGATGCTGAACCAACTACCGGTGAAACAGGCCGTTTCCTTCGCCGGGTGCTTAAAGGAGAAGTTCCGGCAACTGCTGAGACACAGGCCTATCTTTTTGCAGCCGACCGCAACGAACACATTTTTGGAAACGGCGGCATAGAAAGTCTTTGTCAGGCAGGAACTTTGTGTTTTTCTGACCGTTATTTTTTCTCAAGTCTTGCATACCAGAGTGCAGCCTGCGGCATGGAATTACCGTTGCTTTTAAACAACCGGTTTCCCCTGCCCCGTCTTTTATTTTTCTTTGATATTGATCCGGAAATCAGTTTGAAACGGGTTACCGGCCGCGGTGAACAGCTGGAGATTTTTGAAAAGATGGAATACCAGCAGAAAACCCGGGCTAAGTATGAAGAAGTGATGACGATGTACGACGGCACTAAGTTGGGCGAAGGTATGCAGGTTATCCGGATTGATGCTACGAAAACGCCGGAGGAAATCCACAGCCAGATCCTGAGCATCATAAAAGACGTGTACGGGCTGTAATGACGCCCGACCAGCTTCGTCGGTAAACAATAGTAACTCCACGTTAAAGTCATTTTCTCACAGTGACATAGGTTACGGGGGCTGCCGAAAGAAACCAGGTCGCCTAGCAGCGGAAGGTTCATCGACTGACATAGTTTTTGAAGTCTGCCAGTGAAACCTATGTCAAATACAGGTGACAAGTTCATGCAATTACTTTAATAAAACTTTTATAATTTTCTGTCGTTATGTAACTTATTATGAACAACAAATTCAAGGTCTTGTAAATTTCTTCACTACAGTTTTTGACTTCTGAGAAATGCTACGCTATTATTTTGCACCTGAAACCGGAGCCACCTCGGGGTGAGGAGGCTGAAACGAAGTAGAATGGTGGAACGCCCGACCGGCTGCGGAAGCAGACGGGAACGCCCTTTCTCCTGCAAATCTGGAAAATCACACTAACACTCTGCTTTATAATTCAGTTTCTGATTTGCCGACAAGTCGAGAAATTAATAGAGAAAAACGAAATTTATGCTATAATCTCAAAGATTGTTTCTGAAAAAAAAGATCTTACAAAGTTCATTTGCGGATTGGAAAATTGATAATAAAAACTGGGAACAAAAATGAATACAAAGCAAGTTAAGAATATATATGAGATTCTAGAATATAAAAAGTCTGATAATCTGCTCAATGATGTAAAAAAATAATCGAGTCGGGTAAAAGTTTTGCATTCAAATCAGTAGATACGATTCAAATATTTACGAATTGGAATGTTGGTCGCAGAATCGTAGAAGAAGAACAGAATGGAAAAGAACGCGCAAAATATGGCACAAAACTTATTCAAAATTTAGCAGAGCAACTTTCTGTTGAATATGGAACTGCCTATAGTAAACGTAATCTGGACTATTACAAAAAATTTTATATTTGGTTTAACGATATCCAAATTGTGAACGCATGCGTTCACAATCTTACATGGACTCATTTTAGGAGCCTTCTCTCCGTTGCAGATCCAAAAGCAAGAGAATGGTATGCAATGGAAGCCTCGAAAGAAATGTGGGGAACCAGAACACTGAATCGTAATATTTCTTC